>DAOUJA010000060.1:0-54925 GCA_034423175.1 Dehalococcoidia bacterium | reverse complement strand
TCGAGGTAGTCGCGGAGCCAGTCGCCGAGCAGGTTCATGGAGAGCACCGTGAGCATGATGGCGAGACCCGGTATGACTGAAAGCCACCACGACGTGACGATGAAGTCGCGCCCCTCCGCGATCATGACGCCCCACGTGGGGTCCGGCGGCGGGATGCCCGCTCCGAGGAAGCTGAGCGACGCCTCCAGCAGGACCACGTTCCCCACCTGGAGCGTCGCGAGGACGATGATGGTGTTGAGGACGTTGGGGAGGATGTGGCGGAAGATGATGCGGAGGTCCGACGCTCCTGCGACGCGGGCGCGCGCGACGAAGTCCATCTCCTTGAGCGACAACACCTCCGCGCGCACCTGCCGGGCATAGCGCGACCACAACAGCAGCGTGACGACGGCTACGGTCGTGGCGGCGCCGGGCCCGAACAGCACGACGAGCACGAGCGCGAGCAGGACGAGCGGCAGCGAGAGGTTGACGTCCACCAGCCGCATGATGACGTGGTCCCACCATCGCCCGTAGTAGCCCGCCACGAGGCCGAGCAGCGTGCCGGCGGTGCCGCCCACGGCGAGCGCGGCGAGCGAGACGAGCGCCGCCGTCCGCGCTCCGAAGACCATGCGGCTGAAGATGTCGCGCCCCTGCCGGTCGGTGCCGAGGGGATGGCCCCACTCGCCGCCGTCCGTCCACGCGGGCGGCAGCAGGCGGTTAGCCAGGTCGCCGTCGATGGGGTCGTGGGGTGCAAGGATCTCGGCGAAGAGCGCCGGGATGACGAGGACGACGAGGAGCACGGCCACGGGCACCACGGGATAGCGGCGCATGAACGTCCACGTCTTGCCGAGCGCCCGGGCCCCGGGAACGCGGGAGACGGGGGCAGGGGAGGTCGCGACGGCCACGTCAGCCCCTCCCTCTGCCGTAGCGGACGCGGGGGTCCAGGTAGGCGTAGAGGACGTCCACGATGAGGTTGATGGTGATGAACATGGCGGAGATGAGGAGGACGAGCCCCTGCACGACGGCGTAGTCGCGGGCGAGCACGGCGGTGAGCGCGAGCTGGCCGATGCCGGGCCAGGCGAATACGGTCTCCAGGGTGACGACGCCAGTGACCATGATGCCGGCGACGATGCCGAACAGGGTGAGGGGCGGAATGGCCGCGTTCTTCAGGGCGTGCTTCCAGACGACCTTCCACTCCGGGGTTCCCTTGATGCGCGCGAACTTCACGTACTCGGTGTCCAGCACGTTCAGCATCGAGGAGCGGGTGATGCGCATGAACGCGGCGACGGAGAACCAGCCGAGCGCTATGCCGGGCAGGACGACGTGGCTGAAGCCGCCCTGTCCGGAGACGGGGAGCCAGCCCAGGTTTACTGAAAAGACCCAGATGAGGACGATGCCCAGCCAGAAGGGGGGAAGCGACTGTCCCAGGAGGGCGACGGTCTTGCCGACCATATCGATGAGGGAGCCCTTCCTGACGGCGGAGACGACCCCGACAGGAACGGCCATGAGCACGCTGAAGAGCAGGGCGAAGCCGGCGAGCTGGAGGCTCGCGGGGAGCGCCTGGCCGATGAGGTCCATCGCGGTCTGCCCCTGGAACTTGATGGAGTCGCCGAAGTCCAGGCGGAGCGCGTTCCACACGAAGCGGAGGTACTGCTCGTGCAGGGGCCTGTCGAACCCCCAGAGGGCTTCCACGCGGGCACGGTCTTCCTCGGTTGCGTTGAAGGGAAGGAGCGCGTCCAGGGGGCTGCCCGCGACGCGGACGAGCGTGAAGACGATGATGCTGACGCCGATGAGCGCGAGCGCGGCGTGGAAGAGCCGGATGACGATATAGCGCTGCATCGGTTGGTGGTCAGTTGCGCTTTACGGACTCCCGGGTGAGGGCCATGGCGCGGACGCCGGCCTTGTAGTGCTGCTCCGCGGTCACGATGGGACCGGGGCGGTAGGTGTAGTCGGCGCCGGGGTCGAGGAACTCCTCGTACAGGAGTTCCCTGTGTCCGGGGTACGTGACGGTCATGGCGTAGCAGGCAAAGCCCGGCACGTAGAGCCGAGCGATGCCCCGCGCGTCGGCCCTGGCCCGGCCCAGGCCCGCTACGTCCAGCTCCGCGCCGGGCACCAACTCGCCGTCGCGGTCGAAGACCTGCACGCTGACGTTGGGGCGCGGCAGCAGGCCCCTGGAGAGCCTCCGCAGGAGCCGGGATCCGGGATTCAGCAGCGCGTCGTCCGCGACCTCTCCGACGACGTCGGACTCGAAGCCCGGCCCCTTGGGCGTGCGCCAGTCCGGGCCGTACTTCCGGCGCAGGTACTCTTCGGGCGGGTTTGGGGTGCGGAACCGCTCGCCGATGAACTCGATCTCTCCAAGGGTCTCGAACAGGTGCAGCGGCAGTTCGACCCCCGGGAACTCGTAGGCCCTGCCGTTGACGATCTTGTGGCAGGTCCAGTCCGTCCGGATGCCGTCCTTGACGAGGGCCACGCTGACGTGGCGGACGTTGGGTCTTATGCGCGGGTAGAAGCCGTTCGACCGGAACGCTTCCCCGACGCGGTAGATCGTGTCCATGTCGAGGCCGTGCATCCCGATGACGCCCGCGGTGTCCATCTCGTCGTCCCAGGGGATGAAACGTCCCTCGCGCACGGCGCCCAGGAGGGTGCCCGAGCCGATCCAGAAGTGAACGCCCTGCTCGTCGAAGATCCGCTTCACCAGCTTGAGCCGTTCCGCGGCGACGGCCGGGTCGAGCGGGGTCGGGTCCTTGATGGTCTTCTCGTAGGCTGCTTCGCCTGCGGGGTCATGTTCTGCCATGCGGCACCTCCAAATGCGCGACCGTGTGCGCCCTGCCCCTGGCGTGGCGTAGTTCTTCCCACCCACCCACCCGTAGCGTTGTGGGGGACACCCCCACTTCCCCCGGCAGAGGGGCGGAGCCCCTCTGCACTCCCTCGTCCTGAACAAGCCCGGTGGTCTGTGGCCTTGGCAGGCCGTCGAAGGGAATGAATGAGGGATGCCGGACCGGGGGGCTATTGTGCGACGAGGCCTTCGAGGTTGTCGATGGGGGCGCCGGAGATCATGCCGGAGAAGACGAAGTCGGCGACGACGTCAGGGTCGGCGACGACCTCGTTGGGGAGCCAGAACAACGGGACGTCCTGGTGCATGTCGTAGGCGAGGTTGCCCATGTCGCGCAGGAGGTCGTCCCGGTCCTGCGGGGTGTTGGTCTCGTACGCCCGGCGGATGAGCGCCTCGGTCGCGGGGTCCTGGAAGCCGATGTAGAGGCTGGGGAAGACGGAGCTCCCGTAGACGAGCATGGTGAGGAGCTGCGCGCCGCTGGACGACGCGGAGAAGACGTGGTTGTCCCAGTGGACCTCACGCTGCCGGCGGATGTAGTCGGTGGGGTCGACCTGCTGCTCGGCGATCTCGACGCCGACGTCGCGCCAGTAGTTGGCGATGGCCTGCTGCACGTCGACCGCCGAGGGTACGGCCGCGAGAGGAGTCAGCTGCATGGTCGTCCGGAGCGGGTTGCCCTCGTCGTACCCGGCCTCGGCGAGGAGGGCGCGGGCCGCGTCGGGGTCGTAGCCGTACTCGTCCTCGAAGCGCGTCTCCCACTCGGGGTTCCAGCCGACGCGCTGGGCGTTGTCGGGCAGGTAGTGGTTGCGGTACATGGTGAGTCCCTTGCCATCGAAGAAGGCGTCGTTGATGGCGTCGCGGTCGATGGCCTTGTTGAGCGCCTTGCGTACGCGGAGGTCGGTGAGGGGCGACGCGGGGTAGGCGGAGCAGCTCAGGAAGGGGAGGTCGTCCGGCGCGGCGTCCGGGTTGACGACGCACTCCTTGAGCGCGGGGGTGCCGCTTGCGCCGACGCGGTCTTCGGTCGCGTTCGCTCCCGCCGGGACGTAGACGCCCTGCCAGGTGAGGAAGAAGCGCGTCGCCGGGACGCGGGCGGTGAATGCGACGAAGCCCTGCTCCCGGGCCTCGTTGGCGAGCTCCTCGGGCAGCTTGGCCAGGTGCACCTCTCCGGCGAGCAGCTTGGCGAGCCGCGTGGACGCCTCCGGGATGAACTGGAACTCGAACTCGGGGAAATCCGGCGTGTCTCGCCAGTGGTCCTCAGCGCGTTCGTAGACCACGCCGGTCTGCTCGTCCATGGAGACGATGCGGTAGGGGGCGGTGCCGGCGAGGGGCGGCTCTCCGGCGACGGGGTCGCGCCCGCCGGTCAACTCGGCGAGGCGCGGGTCGTCGGCATAGCCGTCCCACTCCACGGAGGGCCTGCGGGCGAGCGTGCCGGGGCCGCGGGAGAGGAAGTCCGCCTTGCTGGCGATCTCCATGCCGCCCTGTATCTCCGAGATCACCTCGAAGGTGTCGGCGTAGGGTCCGTCGGTGTGGAAGACGACCTCGTAGTCGTTCACGATCTCCACGTCGAGGACGTGGGTGCGAAGCGTGTTCGCCTCGGTGCTGGCGTCGTCGGGGAGGATGTTCATCAGCCAGGAGAAGCGGACGTCCTGCGCGGTGAACTCTCCGTGGCCGTCGTTGAACTGCACGCCCTCGCGCAGCTTGAAGCGCCACGAGTGGCCGTCGGGCTCGAGGCTCCACTCGGTGGCGAGCTGGGGGACGTAGGCGCCGGTTGTCTTGTCGAAGCCGACGAGGTACTCGTAGTGGGGGCGCATGTACCAGTTACTGTCCTGGCCGGGGATGCGGCGTATGTTGCTGAAGTCCCTGGGCGGCGCGACTGCCATGACGACCCGGTCGACTTCGGCGCCGGAGTCGGCGGAGCAGGCGATGGCGAGTCCGGCCAGCAGTGCGGCCAAGGCGGGGATGAGCAGGGAGAATGAAAGCAGTCGACGTGTGGGCATGTTCCTAACGGGACGTATTCAGGCGCGTGGTGACGGAAAGCGACAGTATATGCTAGTTCGCGGGATATGTGAGGGGTGCGGGAGGGCGCCTCACAGAGACGCCCCTACGGAGGGGCAAGGGGCGAGGTTCCTGCTTGCGCAGGAACGACGGACAGGCGGGAACGACGGACAGGGCGGGAACGACGGACAGGGCGGGAACGCCGGGGCGTGAGGAGTAAGGGTTGAGCGAGGCGGCGAGCGGGACGGGGCAGGGCGGCAACGTCGTGCTGGAGGTGCAGGAGTTGCAGACGCACCTCTTCACGAAGTGGGGGGTGACGCGCGCCGTCGATGGGGTGAGCTTCCGCATCCACGAAGGGGAGACGCTCGGGCTCGTGGGCGAGTCCGGTTCCGGCAAGAGCATGACGGCGCTGTCGCTGCTGCGCCTGCTCCCGGAGGGCGGGCGCATCGTCGGGGGCCGCGTCGTGCTGGACGGTGAGGACGTGGTGCGCATGCCTGAGGCGGAGGTGCGGCGGCTGCGGGGACGGAAGGTATCGATGATCCTGCAGGACCCGCAGACGGCGCTGAACCCGGTGTTCACAGTCGGCAACCAGCTCATGGAGTCGATCGCGGAGCGCGCGGGCAGGGGCGAGGTTCCTGCCTCCGCAGGAATGACGGAGAAAGGGGCAGGAACGACGGGGATGGGCGCAGGGACGACGGGGATGGGCACAGGAACGACAGAGAAGGGGGCAGGGACGACGGGGATGGGCGCAGGAGCTGCGGGCAGAGGACGGGAGGCGGTGAAGGCGCGGGCCGTGGAGGTGCTGCGCAGGATGGGGGTGGCGGCGCCGGAGCGGCGGCTGTCCGACTTCCCGCACCAGCTGAGCGGCGGGATGAAGCAGCGCGTCGTCGGGGGTATCGCCATCGAGAGCCAGCCGCGGCTGCTCATCGCCGACGAGCCGACCACGTCGCTGGACGTGACGGTACAGGCGCAGTACCTGAAGCTGCTGAAGGAGATACAGCGCGAGACGGGGACCGCCATCCTGTTCATCACGCACGACCTGGGCGTCGTGGCGCGGATGTGCGACCGCGTCGCGGTGATGTACGCGGGACGCATCGTAGAGCAGGGGGGCATCGACGAGCTCTTCGACAACCCGTCGCACCCGTACACGCGGGCGTTGCTCGACTCCATCCCCCCGATGGAGGAGCGTGTCGAGCGGCTCACGACGATAGAAGGGCAGCCGCCCGCGCTGTTCGCGCTGCCGCAGGGCTGCCGGTTCGCTGCGCGCTGCCCGCACGTCCACGACCGCTGTGAAGAGGCGTACCCGCCGGAGTTCACCGGCCCCGAGGGGCACACCGCCGCCTGCTGGCTGCTGGAGGAGACGTGGAAGCCGACGTTCTCCTGAGAGCAGAGGACCTGCAGAAGCACTTCCCCGTGACCGAGGGGGTGGTGCTGATGAGGACGGTGGGCCGGGTGCGCGCCGTCGACGGGATCAGCTTCGAGGTGCGGCGCGGGCAGACGCTGGCGCTCGTGGGGGAGTCCGGCTGCGGCAAGACGACGACCGCGAGACTGGTGCTGCGCCTCGAAACGCCGACAAGCGGCCGCGTCACCATCGACGGCAAGGACATCCACGCGCTGAGCGGGCAGGGGCTGCGCCGGTTCCGCACGCAGGTGCAGGCGGTGTTCCAGGACCCGTGGAGCTCGCTCAGCCCGCGTATGCGGGTGGCGGAGATCGTCGCGGAGCCGCTGGCGGTCAACGGGAACGTGAGCGGCAAGGAGGCGCGCGAGCGCGTGCTGGAATTGCTGCACGACGTGGGCCTGCGCCCGGAGCAGGCCGACCTCTTCCCGCACGAGTTCAGCGGCGGGCAGCGGCAGCGCATCGCCCTGGCGAGCGCGCTGAGCGTCGGGCCCGCGCTGATCGTGCTGGACGAGCCGGTGTCGGCGCTCGACGTGTCGGTGCAGGCGCAGATCATGAACCTGCTGCGCGACCTGCAGGAGCGGTACAACGTGAGCTACCTGATGGTCTCGCACAACCTCGCGACGGTGCGGTACCTCGCGCACGAGGTTGCGGTGATGTACCTCGGCGAGATCGTCGAGCGGGCGGAGACGGACGACCTGTACGGGCACCCGTTGCACCCGTACACGCAGGCGCTCTTCTCGGCGGCGCTGCCGGCGCACCCTGCGCTGCAACGCGACCAGGCGATCATCCAAGGCGAGCCACCGAGCCCGCTCGACCCGCCGTCCGGGTGCCGCTTCCACCCGCGCTGTCAGTTCGCGAAGGACGTGTGCGCGGAGGTCGCGCCGGAATGGAAGGAGGAGACGCCGGGGCACTTCGTGGCGTGTCACCTGTACTGAGGAAATGAACATCGATGCACAGGATGGACAGGATGGGGGAACAGTGCAGGCCATGAGGCGGGCTGTCCTATCCGCGTTCTGTTCCCTGCTCCTCCTCACCGCCGCGTTCGGCTGCGGCGATGCCCCGGAACCGACCCCGACGCCGGACGCGGCAGACGCGGACATCTCGGCGTGCAACGAGACGTGTATCGCGAAGGGCGGCAGCGACTCGAACTGCCGTAGCTTCTGCGCCGGCGGCACGGTCGAGCCCCCGGCGAAGGACGACGCAAAGGCCCCCGGCGGGGACGCTGACGCCTGCCATGAGCCGTGCATCGCGAAGGGCGGCGACGAGTCGACGTGCCGGGAATACTGCGAAGAGGGGAAGAACGCCGTCAAGGCGGGGAAGCCTGCCCCTGATATGAGCACGTTCCTGGCGTTCGAACACGACGGCGTCACGAGGCACTACCTGTACCATGCGCCTCCCGACCTGCCCACGAACGCTCCGCTGGTGTTCTTCCTCCACGGTCACGGAGGCAACGCTGGGGAGACCCGGTCGTGGGTCGGTCTGGACCGCGTCGCCGACGCCAACGGGTTCGCCGTGGTCTACCCGCAGGGCAGCGGCAACTACGAGGGCACACCGTACTGGAATGCGCACACGTTCCCCGGCGTCACCGACGACATCGGTTTCCTGAGCGCGCTGGCGGGGAGCCTGCAGAACGAGCACAACCTGGACGCGGAGCGGACATTCGCGGCGGGGTTCTCAAACGGCGGAATGATGAGCTACCTGCTGGCGATGGAGGCGCCCGGGGTCTTTCGAGGTGTGGCGTCGGTCGTCGGAGCGGCGTGGGGCAGCGCGTGGGAAGACCGGGAGAGCAGTGCCGCCGCGTTCCCGCTTCTCCAGATATCGGGAGTCGACGACACGGTCGTGCCCATCGACGGGACCGTCGACCCGAGCGGTGGGCCGGGCGCTCCCGCCCACGACGAGACCATCGCGTACTGGAGCGAGCGGAACGAGTGCTCGACCATTGAGACGGACACGCTCAATGCGAACGCGGTCCGGCGCCGTCACGTCGGCTGCCGGGACGGCAACGAGGTCTGGTACTACAGGGTGGACGACTTCGGGCACGAATGGCCGACTGCCGACGGCAGCGCGGGCTTCGACGGGGCGGAGGCCATCTGGGAGTTCTTCAGCAGGTTCGGGGCGCGTTGACACTCCGCGGGGCGCCGCTTACCTTTACGACACTCTGAGGGACACGGAACGCTCATAGTACCCTCACCGCGCGCTAAAGCGCGTTGCCCTCTCCCCTTGCGGGGAGGAGGTCGAGGGCGCACCGGGCGCCGGGTTCCCGCTTTCGCGGGAATGACGGGAAAAGGAGGAACTTCCAGCTATGCTGACGCCCCAGCAGAACGACCTGCTGCACAAGGTGGGGCCCGGCACGCCGATGGGGCGGCTGATGCGCCGCTACTGGCACCCGGTCGCCGCGGTGGGTGAGCTGGACGACAACCCGGTGAAGGCGATACGGCTGATGGGTGAGGACCTGGTGCTGTTCAAGGACGTCACCGGCGAGTACGGCCTGTTGGAGCGCCACTGCCCGCACCGCCGCGCCGATCTCTCCTACGGCTGGGTGGAGGCAGAGGGCGGGTTGCGGTGCAGCTACCACGGGTGGCTGTTCGATACGGAGGGCCGTTGCATCGGCCAGCCGTTCGAGCAGACCGCGCACCCTGAGGCGAACTTCAAGGAGAAGGTGCGCGCGCCCGCGCACCACGTGCGCGCCAAGGCGGGGCTGCTGTGGGCGTACATCGGCGAGGAGCCCGTGCCGGAGCTGTGGGACTGGGACCGGTACCACGACCGGGGCTACAAGCAGGTGGTGTTCTCGGAGATACCGTGCAACTGGCTGCAATGCCAGGAGAACTCGATAGACCCGGTGCACTTCGAGTGGCTGCACTCGAACCAGTCGCTGCGCCGGGAGGGAAGCAAGGAGTACGCGCCGACACACACGCGCATCGCGTTCGAGGAGTTCGAGTTCGGTATCAGGTACCTGCGCATCCGCACGGATACGGACGAGGAGAACGAGCTGTGGAAGGTGGGGCGCGTGTGCCTGTGGCCGAACGCGCTCTACGCGGCGGGCCACTTCGAGTGGCGCGTGCCGGTGGACGACGAGCACACGCTGAGCGTGGGGTGGTTCATCGACCCGATCCCTGGCGAGCAGCCGTTCGAGCAGGAGCGCATCCCGTACTGGCACTCGCCGATCGTGGACAGGGAGACGGGACGGTGGGTATCCAGCCACATCATGAACCAGGACTTCATCGCGTGGGTGGGGCAGGGCAGCGTGTCCGACCGGTGGAACGAGCACCTTGGCGAGAGCGACCGCGGCGTGATCATGCTGCGGAAGCAGTTCATGGACGACCTGGCGGTGATCGAGGACGGGGGCGACCCGAAGGGCGTGCTCCGGGACGCGGGCCGCAACGACAGGATGGCGCTGCCTCGCATACGCACCGAGATCGGGCAGTTCGCGCCGACGACGCACCCGCCGGTCTTCCCGTTCCTGGTGGACCAGCCTGAGGCCATCGCGGCGGAGTACCACGCGCTGTGGGCGGAGTACGGGGGCGCACCGGCGCCGTAGGGGGAGCCGGCCCATCGCGCGCGCCCCATACCCCACACCGCCCGCGTGCGCGGGCAGCGCACCCTGGATTCCAGCCGGTGCTGGAACGACGGGACCAGCCGGGTGCGCCTGCATTTCGAATCGACGACGAGACCCTGATGCTTCGCGTTGACACTCCGCCGGGAGGCGGCTTAGCGTTGCGTGCCTGCGTAACACACACGCTCACAGTACCCTCACCGCGCGCTGGATTCCCGCGAAAGCGGGAATGACGGGAAACGGAGGAGGCTCCAGCTATGCTGACGCCCGAGGAGAACGACCTGCTGCACAAGGTGGGGCCCGGCACGCCGATGGGACGGCTGATGCGGTGCTACTGGCATCCGGTCGCCGCCGTCGGTGAGCTGGACGACAACCCGGTGAAGGCGATACGGCTGATGGGTGAGGACCTGGTGCTGTTCAAGGACGTCACCGGCGCGTACGGCCTGTTGGAGCGCCACTGCCCGCACCGCCGCGCGGACCTGTCGTATGGCTGGGTGGAGGCAGAGGGCGGGCTGCGGTGCAGCTACCACGGGTGGCTGTTCGACGTGGAGGGCCGTTGCATCGGCCAGCCGTTCGAGCAGACCGCGCACCCTGAGGCGAACTTCAAGGAGAAGGTTCGCGCGCCTGCGCACCACGTGCGCGCGAAAGCGGGGCTGCTGTGGGCGTACATCGGTGAAGGGCCGGTGCCGGAGCTGTGGGACTGGGACCGGTACCACGACCGGGGCTACAAGCAGGTGGTGTTCTCAGAGATACCGTGCAACTGGCTGCAGTGCCAGGAGAACTCGATAGACCCGGTGCACTTCGAGTGGCTGCACTCCAACTGGTCTCTGCGCCTCGATGGCGACCCCGGCTATTCCCCTGCGCACACGCGCGTCGGGTTCGAGGAGTTCGAGTTCGGCATCCGGTACCTGCGCGTCCGCGAAGACACGGACGAGGAGAACGAGCTGTGGAAGGTGGGGCGCGTGTGCCTGTGGCCCAACGCGCTCTACACAGGCCACTTCGAGTGGCGGGTGCCGATAGACGACGAGCACACGCTGAGCGTGGGGTGGTTCATCGACCCGATACCGGGTGAGCAGCCGTTCGAACAGGAGCGCATCCCGTACTGGCACTCGCCTATCGTGGACAGGGAGACGGGCCGCTGGATATCCAGCCACGTCATGAACCAGGACTTCATCGCGTGGGTGGGGCAGGGCGGCGTGACGGACCGGTGGAACGAGCACCTTGGTGAGAGCGACCGCGGGGTGATCATGCTGCGCAAGCGTTTCATGGACGACCTGGCGGTGATCGAGGACGGGGGCGACCCGAAGGGCGTGCTGCGGGACGCGAGCCGCAACGACAGGATCCCGCTGCCGCGCGCCCGTGTCCGCACAGGACGGCCCGCGCCGACGGCGCACCCGCCGGTCTTCCCGTTCCTGGTGGACCAGCCGGAGGCCATCGCGGCGGAATACCACGCGCTGTGGGCGGAGTACGGGGGCTTCACGGGCGTTTGACATGCGGGTACGCACCGCTAGACTGTACGTCACAGTTGGCGTGGAACTGGGACGTGAAGAACATCACCGTGGCTGTTGACGATGAGACTTATCGCGCTGCCAGGATACGGGCGGCGGAGCTAGGCACGTCCGTTTCCGCGCTCGTTCGCGACTACCTGCGCACACTCGCCGGGATAGAGACCACGAAGCCCGGCGAAGAGCCGCGCCAGGAGACCGAGGGCGAGCGCAGGGGCAGGCTGCTGCGCGAGGTGGTTGCGGGCTTCGACGTGCAGAGCAAGAAGCTGCCCGGCGCGGACGCGCTCGCGAACCAGGGCGTCTACGAGAAGGCCGCGGCCCGCGTGGAAGCCGAGAGGAGACGCCGCCGCGCGAGCGAGCGGGGGCCTCGTCCTTAACGAACGGTTCTCCGATGTACGCGTCAAGGACTTCATTCCGCTGTTCGCCGGGATAGCCACGCGGCAGACGCTCCGCGGCGAGGAGTAGCAGGGGTCCGTTACCCGGCCGGCGTGACGCCCATGCCGGCCAGCATCGCGCGCACCTTCGCCTCGACCTCGTCCCGGATGCGGCGCACGGTTTCTATGGGCTGTCCGGCAGGATCGTCCAGGCCCCAGTCCTCGCTGGGGACGAACACGGCGGGGCATGCGTCGTCTATGGCGCATCCCATCGTGTAGGCGTAGTCGGCCTCGTCCACCATCCGCTGATCGATCACTTTCGGGTACTGCCCCGCCAGGGGCACGCCCCGCTCCTCCATCGCCTGCGCGACGACGGGGTTAAGCATGCTGCCGGGGAGGGTGCCCGCCGAGTGGGCTTCCACCGCTCCGCCGGAGAGCGCACGGGTGAACGCCTCCGCGATCTGGCTCCGGCCCGAGTTGTGGACGCACACGAACAATACTCTCACGGTCTACCTCCGGCTTTCGGGGTATCGTTCTGCTCGACGGGACCCTCGGCGCGCAGCAGGCGGTAGGAGAGGGCGGCGAGCGACGTGCCCGTAATCGGCCCGACGACGTATATCCACAAGCTGTCCAGCTCGCCCGCGACGAGTGCGGGTGCGAACGAGCGCGCCGGGTTCATGGACGCGCCGGATATGGGACCGGCGAAGATGGCCTCCAGTCCTACGGTCGCGCCGATGGCTATGGCGGCGGCCTGGCCGACTGCGCGCACGTCCGTCGCTACGGCCATGATGACGAACATGAGGATGAACGAGAGCACCGCCTCCAGCGCCAGTGACTGGAGCGCGCTGCCGGACGGGAGCGTCGCGCCCATGGAGCCGACGTTGCCGAACATGGCGAGGAGCATGAGGCTCGCGACAGTCGCGCCCGTCAACTGCGCGGCCCAGTAGAGCGGGGCCATCCGAACTGGAAAATGGCGGGCGAGCGCGAACGCGAACGTGACGGCGGGGTTGATGTGCGCGCCGGAGATGTGTCCAGTGGCGTAGACCATGGCGGCGACGGTGAGCCCGAACACGATGCCGATGCCGAGCGTGCCGATGTCGCCGCCGGCGAGGTCGTCGATGATGATGGCGCCGGTCCCGGCGAAGACGAGGACGAACGTACCCACGGCCTCCGAGGCGAGGCGGCGCAGCGTCGGTGCGTAAAGCATGGGGCGATGATAGACGCGGAGGCCGGCTATTCGGTTAACGTTTCGCTAACGGCGGGGCGTCTTCCGAGAGATTCCTCGGCTTCGCTCGGAATGACAACACTTTCGCCAGACTCCGTGCGCCCTGTCGAGAGCGCTGGATTCCCGCCTTCGCGGGAATGACGGGAGGGGCGGTTTGACCTGCCCGCGTTTGGGGGCGTAGGTTGCCTTCAGCACACCCCGAGAGAGGCAGGATGGCTTCGTCCGGCTCCGCGCAAGGCCCACAGGCCCCCAGAAACGACCTGAAGTACCTGCTGCTGACGCTGCACCTGCCATCCATCTCCATGGGGCTGGGCCTGGGCCTCACGGTGCCCGTCATACCGAAACTTGCCCAGGAGATGGGCGTCGACCTGGAAGGCGCGGCGCTCGTCTTCGTCTTCCAACTGCTCGGGACGTTCGCGGCGCCGCTGCCCACGGGGTTCCTCATCGACAAGCTCGGACGCCGCCGCGTGCTGCTCGCGGGGCCCATCATCACGGCGGTAGCGTCGCTGCTCGTTGCCAAGGTGGCGCTGGAGGGGGCGGACGGTTCGTTCGTGGAGCTGCTGATCTACCGCTTCATCGCAGGGTGGGGCGAGCAGATGTGGATGATGAGCCGGATCACCGTGATCGCGGATACGGGGGCGACGAACCAGCGCGGCAAGCAGGTCACGCAGATGTTCGGGGTGCAGCAGATAGGCAACCTGTCCGGGCCGGTCGTCGGCGGTTTCGCGGCAGTGCTGCTGGGGCTGTGGGCGCCGTTCGTGATGCACGCGGCCATCGTCATGGTTGCGCTCATCCCCAGCTTCTACGTGCTGCGGGAGACCGCGCCGCCCCCGCGTCCGCAGCAGGCTTCCGCGCAAGGCGCGCCCCAGGGCGGAGTGTGGCGTCACATGGCGGCAGCGCCGATCCCCGCCGTGTTCGTCGTGCAGTTCCTCGCGAACGTCACGCGCGGCGGAGTCTTCGGGGGAGGCGTCATCGTCGTCTACGCCGCCTACGCCTACGGGCTGGAGCCGGACGAACTCGGCGTGCTGCGCGGCCTGATGGCTGCCGGCGCCATCCCCATCGTCTTCACCGGCGGGTACGTGATGGACCGCTTCGGGCGGAAGTACACCATCGTGCCGGGGCTCATCCTCTCCGGCGCGTCGATGGCTTTCCTCGCGGGGATCGCGTATACGGAGGCTTCCTACGCGTGGTTCGTGGCGGGCTTCATCGCGGTGCACATGTCCGCGAACATCATCTCCGGCAACATGCAGACGCTCGGGACAGACGTCGCGCCCACCGTGGCCCGCGGCACGTTCTTCGGCGTGTCCCGAACCGTGGCCCAGGGCGGGATGGTGCTCAGTCCGGCGAGTTTCGGCTGGCTCACGGCGCTGTCCACTGCGACGGTGGGCTTCGGGTTCCTCGGAGCGACAGCACTCACGGGCGCGCTCATCGTGATATTCCTGATACCGGAAACGCTGCGACGGGGAACCAACATGGATGGACAGGATAGACAGGACAGGGAGGCGAGGGCGCCCACAAGGGACGCCCCTACACCCAGCAATTGAGGAGGAGAGCGCCATGGACTACCTGGACGAGAACAACAGGCTGATCGCGGCGCCGGAGCCGCGCTGGATGACGAGCCCGAAGCGCCTGCGGGTGTACTTCGGCGGCGCGCCCATCGTGGACACCACGCGTGCGAACCTGTTCCGCGGCGGCGGGCCGCCGGTCTACTACTTCCCGAAAGACGACGTGCAGCAGGGGGCGCTCACCGCGACTGGACGCACCGAGACGAACGCCAGGGGCACGATGTCGCTGTACGACGTGCAGGTCGGGGAGCGCGCGGCCGAGGGGGCCGCGTGGGAGTACACCGAACCCGCGGAGGACGTTCCGTTCCTCGCGGGGATGCTCGCCTTTCGCTGGAACGCGATGGACGCCTGGTACGAGGAAGAGGAGGAAGTGTTCGTCCACGCGAAGGACCCGTTCAAGCGTATCGAGGCGTTCCGCTCCGAGCGCCACGTCGAGGTCTACGCCGCTGGAGAGAAGGTCGCTGACAGTTCCTCGCCCGTGGTGCTGTTCGAGCCGGGACACCCCCTGCGCTACTACCTGCCGAAGGCGGACGTGCGGATGGAGTTGCTCCGTCCGACGGGAACGGAGAGCCGCTGCCCGTACAAGGGGAAGGCGAACTACTACTCCGTGGAGACGGAGGGCGGCTTGCTGGAAGACGCCGCGTGGTGCTACAAGTACCCCACGACGGAGACTGCCGGGGTAGCAGGGCTGGTCTGCTTCTTCAACGAGCGCGTGGACGCCATCCACGTGGACGGGAAGGAGCTGGAGAAGCCGGTGACGAACTGGCGGCGGTAGGGAATCGAACATCGATGGACAGGATGGACAGGATAGGGAACGAGGCACGCGATAAGGAGGGACGGGATATGGCCGGAAACGGGAACGGGTACTCGGAAGCGGAGTGGCAGGCACGGGTCGACCTGGCTGCCGCGTACCGCCTCACGGACCACTTCGGCATGACGACGCTGATCTTCAACCACATCACGTCGCGCGTGCCCGGCACGCATGACCAGTTCCTCATCAACGAGTACGGCCTCGGCTACGACGAGGTGAAGGCGTCAAACCTGGTCAAGATAGACCTGGACGGCAACGTGCTGGAGGAAGGAGACGACCACCGCATCAACTTCGCCGGGTACGTCATCCACTCTGCCGTCCACGGCGCGCGGCACGACGTGAACTGCGTGATGCACACGCACACGCCCTACGGCATGGCCGTCTCAGCGCTGGAGGAGGGGCTGCTCCCGCTGCAGCAGGACGCGTACCGCTTCCACGAGCGCCTTGCGTACCACGAGTTCGAGGGGCTCGCCGTCGACACGGACGAGTGCGAACGGCTGGTGACCGACCTTGGCGACAAGGACGCGATGATCATGCGGAACCACGGCCTGCTCACGGTGGGCAGCACCGTCGCCGAGGCGTGGACGCTGATGTGGCAGCTGGAACGCGCCTGCCAGGTGCAGGTGCTCGCGCAGTCGACAGGACAGGCGGTCCACCAGGCCCCGCTGCCGGCCATCGAGAAGACCGCGTCGCTCCTGAGCAAGATGCACGGCTCGATGGAGTGGGAGTGGCTGCTGCGCGTGCTGGACCGGAAGGACACGTCGTACCGGGAGTAGGGGGATTGCCCGCATGGACCGGGAGTTGACGAAGGACGAGGCAATCGATGTCCCCGGTGAGCGGTTTGACCGGCAGGCATTCGAGCGTGTCGTTGCGAAGCGGAGACAGCTCTTTGGCGGTAGGCGCCTGCCCGGGAGTTCCGCCGACTTGATTCGCGAGGCCCGTGAGATCAGGGATGCCGAGATCGAGAACTGGGCATGAGCGAGTTCGTCGTGGTTATCGCGGCAAGCACGTTCCCGGTCAGCGTTCGGTGGGTGGGTGAGTTCGGCGCTTTGCAGCAGGCTCAGGCCCGTTCGAGGGCGCTGACGATGGCGTCGCCGATGGCCTGGGTTGAGGCCGAGCCGCCGAGGTCCACGGGCATCGTCTCGCCGTCGCGCAGGACGGTCTCCACGGCAGCGTCGACCGCGTCGGCGGCCTCGGCCTCGCCGAGGTGGCGCAGCATCATCGCGCCGGAGAAGACGGTCGCCATGGGGTTCGCGATGCCCTTGCCCGCGATGTCGGGCGCGCTGCCGTGCACGGGCTCGAACACGGAGGGAAAGGCGCGCTCCGGATTGATGTTGCCGCTCGGGGCGAGGCCCATGCTGCCGGTGATGATGGCGCCGATGTCGGTCAGCACATCGCCGAACAGGTTGCTCGCAACGACGACGTCGAACGACTGCGGGCGGCGGATGAAGTTCATGCAGGCAGCGTCCACGAGGAGCGACTCCGTCTCGATGTCCGGGTACCCGGCTGCGACCTGGTCGAACACCTCGTCCCAGAGCACCATGCCGTAGCCCTGCGCGTTGGACTTCGTGATGGAGGCGACGCGCCGCTGCTTGTTGCGCGAGCGGGCCAGCTCGAAGGAGTAGCGCACGACGCGCTCGATGCCGCGCCGCGTGAAGACGGAGGTCTGCACGGCGACCTCCTCCGGGAAGCCCTTGTATTGGAACCCACCGACGTTTGCGTACTCGCCCTCCGTGTTCTCGCGGATCACGACCATGTCGATGTCGCCGCTGTCCATGCCACGCAGCGGGGAGGTGACGCCCGGCAACAGGATGCTGGGGCGCTGGCAGACGTACTGGTCGAAACCGCGGCGCATCGGGAGCAGCAGGCCGTTGAGCGTGACGTGGTCCTGGATGTCCGGGTGGCCGACCGCGCCGAAGAAGACGGCGTCGAACCCGGCGAGCTGGTCCAGCCCGTTCGCGTCCATCATCCTGCCGTGCTCGAAGTAGTAGTCGGAGCCCCATGGGAACTCGGTGTAGGTGAACGCGACACCGAACCTGCGTTGTGCGGCGTCCAGCACCTTCACGCCCTCCTCGATGACCTCCGGCCCGATGCCGTCTCCGCGTATGACCGCTATCTCGTAGTTGCCCATGCGCGGAGGATACAGGGAATGAACATCGATGCACAGGATGGACAGGATGGGGCCGTCGTTCCGAGCGGAGCCGAGGAATCTCTCGGGGAAACGCCCCACTTCACCAACGTTCGCCCGAGAGATGTTTCGACTCGCTTGCCGCTTCGCTCAACATGACAAGTCCCCAAACTCCGAACAGCTGCCTTCCCCGATCGCGCCTCACCGTACATGCCAAGGTTGCTACAATTGGGGGGAGAGGCTCCCTCACCCACGCGTGCACCAGCACGCGCACCCTCTCCCACGAGGAGGGGGGAGGAACGATGAATCCGAAACCTGCCGCGCGTCGTAGTACCTGTCGTAGAGAAAGCGAGCCCCGCTGTGGCGAGCGGTGAGAACGTGTCCCTTTCCCTGGCTGCTCAACCGGACGCTGTTCTGGCCTCCCGGGTCGCCACGGGAGACGCGGACTCGCTGGAAGAGCTTTACAACCGCTACGGCGTGCAGGTGTTCAGCATGGCGTACGGCATACTCAGGGACTACGCGCTCGCGGAGGACCTCGCGCAGGAGGTCTTCATGGCCCTCTGGACGCGGGCAGGGCGATTCGACGCAGCGAAGGGCATCTTCCGCCACTGGTTCCTGCACCTCGCCCACAACCGCGTGATAGACGAGGTGCGCCGGAGGCGGCGCGCCGTCCTGATGGACGCGGACAGGGCGCCCGAGGATGCGACGCTCGGCCTCGTCTCAGACGGCGATACCGCCAACGAGGCGATCACGTCCGTGCTGGTCGGCGAGGCGCGCGAGGCGCTCCGCGCCCTGCCGGAGGAGCAACGCGTCGTCATCGTGATGGCATATCTGGAAGGCGCGACACAGCAGGAGATAGCGCAGCGCACGGGCGCTCCGCTCGGCACCGTCAAGACGAGGTTGCGCCTGGGACTCGGGAAGCTCAGGCAGGTGATGAATGCACCTGCCGTGGAGGGAGCATGATGGCTGACGAGCCGGTGGGGCCGCAGTACCCTCACCCTGACTCTCTCCCAGGAGGAGAGGGGAACGATGCAGGGGACGAGATAGCCGGTCTGCTGCCGGCCTACGCCCTGGGAGCGCTGGACGCAGCCGACGCGCTGATCGTCGAGCGCGCCCTGGACCGCGAGCCGCGCTACCGCGAGATGCTCGATGAGTACCTCGAGGGTGTGGCTGCGCTCTCCGGCTCGCACGCGTTCGCCGTCCCGAGCTCGCAGGTGCGGCAGCGGGTCATGGGGCGCGTGCGCGGTTCGGTAGCGGCGTCGGCTCCGCGGCCCGCGCCGCGCGTGCCGTTCTCACTGCTGGGAGTCGCCGCGGCGCTCGCCATCGCGGTGGTGGGTCTCGGGGCGTTCTCCACCGTGCAGCAGCAGCGCGTCACCCAACTGCAGGACGAAGTGGACGTGGTCACGGCGGAGGCCCAGGACGTGCGGAGCGACCTCGTGGGGCTGAGCGACATGGTGGCGGACAGCGTCGGAATGACGGAGCTCACGCCCGCGCAGTCCGCGCCGGCAGACATGGAGCCGGAGGAGGAGCGGGCCGCGCAGGACGAACAGCGCCATCACCCCCCACAGGCCCGCGGCATCCTCATCACCCGTCCGGACGGCCACAGCATGCTCGTGGTGAAGGGTCTCCGCGCCCTGGAGCCGGGCCTGATCTACCGGGCGTGGTGGTGGGACCATGAACACCGCACCCGCAGCGCCGCCGTTTTCACAGTGGGAGAGGACGGCTACGCGTGGGTACACCTGCTGGGAGACCCGGGCCGCATGAGCAGGCTCGGGGTAAGCGTCGAATCGGAGATGGGCGCCGTGGAGCCCGGCCCGCGGCTCGTGCTGCACGGCCACATCCACGTGATCGACCTGTGGGCCGGCCTGTGCAGCGGCAGCAAGGCGGCAACGGGGAAGGCTATCGAGGCGTGCTAGGGACGGCGGGGCTTGCTCAGCATGACGCTCCCCCCTCCCACCACCCCACCGCGTGCGCTGCCCGCGCACCTTGGGTCCCAGCCGGTGCTGGGATGACGGTAGCGTGCCGGCGTAACGCCCATTCTCATGAGAACGACGGAGACCGTCGGGGTGTGCGGCCTCCTCGGCTACAGGAACTCCGGCGGGCGTTGTTCCGCCCATGGGTGCGCTTCTTCGTACGCGGCTGACGCCCGGAGCAGCGTTGCCTCTTCCCCCATCCGCCCCACGAGCATCAGCCCGACGGGCAGGCCCTCGGCGGTGAAACCGCACGGGATGCTGGCGGCGGGCCTTCCAGTAAGGTTGGCGTGCAGGCAGAACGGCGTGAACCCCCACGACGGGTGCACCTCTCGACCGTCGACGGTCTTCGGGTTGCGCTCGACCGGAAAGGCGGGCACCGCCATCGTCGGGAGCGCGAGCACGTCGTAGCGCTCGAACAGTTCGTCGAACCAGCGGCGGTGCCACTCGCGCACGTGCAAGGCTTCGGCGTAGCGCGACGCAGGCCAGGCCTTCGCGTCGGTGAGCCACCGCAGGAGCATGGCCGGCAGGAAGTCGCCTCTGCCGCTTTCGATGGCCGGACCCAGGGTGATGCACAGGTCCGTGAGCATGAACGTGACGAACGTCCAGATCGCATCGTCGGTCGTGACGGCGGGCACGTCTTCCTCGACGCTGGCCCCCAACTCCTCGAACGCCTGCGCGCCCGCCTTCGCGAGCGCCAGCACCTGCGGGTCGGTGGGCTGGTCGTCCATCGCGCCGCCCCACGCGATGCGCAGGCCTTCGACGGATGGCGCCTCGACCGCCGCGAGGTAGTCGTCCTTTGCGTGTCCCAACGACCGCGGGTCACGGGGGTCCGGTCCGGCGAGGATGTCCAGCAGCAGGGCGGAGTCCCGTACGTCGGTGGACATGGGGCCGTTCTGCGACAACCCGCCCCAACTCGTGCCCTGCGTGTAGTCGCTGGGGACGCGCCCGGCCCCGGGCTTGATGCCGTAGACGCCGCAGAAGCTTGCGGGGATGCGGATGGAGCCGCCGGCATCGCCGCCGTTGCAGAGCGGCACGAGCCTGGCCGCCAGGGCCGCGCCCGATCCGCCGCTGGAGCCGCCGGACGTGCGTGTCGTGTCCCACGGGTTGAAGCACGGCCCCGCGATGGTGCTCTCGGTCGTTCCCTTCCATCCGAAGTCTGGTGTGTTCGTCTTGCCGACGATGATCGCGCCGCTCGCCCGGATGCGCTCGGTGACGATGTCGTCGTTCTCCGGCACGTTGTCGCCGAAGAGGAGCGAGCCGTAGGTCGTGCGGATGCCCCTGGTGGCGTTGAGGTCCTTGACGCCGAACGGCACGCCGTGGAGCGGCCCCAGGTCTTCGCCCGCAATGACCGCAGCCTCCGCGCGATGCGCCTCGGCCATCGCCTGCTCCGGCGCGGTGGTGATGAACGCTCGCAGCTCCCCGTCGTACTTCGCGATGCGTTCCAGGAAGTGCGCCGTCACCTCGACGGGCGAGACCTGGCGCTCGCGGATGAGGCCCGCGAGCGAGGACGCCGAGAACCCGGTGAGGTCTGCGTCTGCCATGGGGCTACGACGCCTCCGCGAAGCGGGCGAGAGAGAACGGGGAGATGTCGACGTCGCTGGCGCCGTTCGCGATCTGCTGCGCCATCGCCTTGCCCGAGATGATGGCGAGCGTGATGCCCTTGTAGCCGTGGCCTGTCGAGATGTAGAGGGACTCGGTCCCCGGCACGGGGCCGAGGATGGGCATCTCGTCCGGCGAGTAGGGGCGGAGGCACGCCGTGAGGTCGCGAATCGGGGCGTCCAGCACGTTCGGCGCGAAGCGTATCACCGCCTCCAGGATGCCGTTCTGCGCCTCCATCGTCGGGTAGGGGTCGAAGCCAGCGCGCTCCTGCGTCGTCCCGACGAGGAGGTCGCCGCCGGCCTTCGGGAGCACGTATCCGGTCTCGTGGAATATGGAGTGCGCCGGCATCGGCACGCCGTCCGGCGGCGAGACGTGCACGATCTGCCCGCGCAGGGGGATGACGGGGACCTCCACGCCGAGCCAGTCCGACGCATGCTGCGACCACGGCCCGTTCGCCACGAGCACCGCGCCCGCCGTGATGCGTTCGCCGGACGTGAGCGTGACGCCGCACGCGCGGTCGCCCTCGCGCAGCACGCCATCCACCTCGGCGGTGCGTATGGAGACGCCGCGCTTCTCGCATGCCTGCGCGAGCGCGATTGAGAAGGGGTATGCCTCCAACTGCTTCTCGACGGTATAGGCCGCGCCAAGCGCGTCTTCCGTCAGCCACGTGCCGAGCGAGCGCACCTGCGTCTCGTCGAGCCACTCGACGTCGATGCCGATCTCGCGCTGCCAGCCCATCTGCTCCTGCAACCCGACCGCCTCGTCCTCCTCCAGGGCCGGACGCAGCAGCGGGATGTCCGAGAAGAGGTAGTCAACGCCGGACTCCGCCACCAGCGTCCCGGCGATCTCCGTGTGCATCCGGATGCCTTCCAGCAGGAAGCGGGTGTATTCGACGGAGTACCGGTGCCGGCCGACCGCTCCCAGTTCGCCCGCGGCGCCGCCCGACGCGCCGCTGGCGACCGCGTCGCGCTCCACGATGACGGAGCGTATGCCATGGTCGGCCGCGAGGAACCAGGCGGTCGCGCAGCCCATCACGCCACCGCCCACGACGACGACGTCCGCAGTGCCGTTCGTGGTCATGGGCGCGCCGCCGTGGACGTGGCCTCGCCCTGGTAGATGCCGTCATAGGGCGTCTCGGTCGCGTCGTCCAGGGTGAAGAAGACCATCTGCACGATGCGGGCGTTCCGCGCGAGCGTGAGGCCGTGCGGGTTGTAGACGGTCACCTGAATCTGCGACCTGCCGGTGTAGCCCGCGTCCCACACAGCGTTGTGCGCCGCCGCGCCGTTGCGCAGCAGGGTGGAGCGCGGCTTGGCGAGCGCCATGACGTTGCGGGGCAGGGCGACGGTCTCGTTCAGCCGTACCGCGTACACGCCCGGCTCCAGGCGCACCCATCCGTCGGCGTCGAACGCGAGTTCCCGGGTCTCCGCGAGGATGCGATCTTCGTTGCTGACGCCGATCCTGCCAGCTCCGGTGAAGGCGGCGATGGACTCCAGCGTCATGTCGAACCCGTTGGCCTGCAGCTGCTCGCCGACGTCCAGGAACCCGGAGACGAGCGGGGGCGTGTCCGAGAGCATGGCGCGTATCTGTTGCGAAGAGAGGACGCCCATGGGCGCGTGTCTACCTCGGAGGCGGGGCGGGATGTGCGTCCAGACTATAGGAGTGCAGGGCAGGGGTGTCAAAGCCGGTTATTCGGAGGCATCCAGGCGGTTCAGGGGGCCGCTCCATCCGAGGAGGCGACGGTCCGCGGTCAGGAGTTGATGGCCTTCGAGCGCCGTGGCGACGATGAGACGGTCTGCGGGGTCGCCGTGCAGGTCAGGCAGCAGACCGGCGCGTACCGCGATGCCGCCGTCCACGGGGACCTCGTGCAACCCCCGGCTGAGCAGGTCGCGCCGCCAGGCGGCTACATCGGACAGAAAGTCGAGTTGGCCTTTCTGGACGCGCATGGCGACTTCCCAGAAGGATATGGGGGAAACTGCTACGTTGTTCTCATCAAATGCTCGTGCAATCATCCTGCGGCTGCGCGGGCCGAGATCAGGGCTGCCCCGTTCCTGCCATAGCAGGGCATGCGTGTCGAGGAGGATCAAAAGAGGTCGTCCTCGTCGTCGCCGTCCTTCTCGAACCATTCGGCGGGCATCGGTTCGACGATGTCCCCGTGGATCTCGAAGAGCCCGCGGTTGCGTCCGAAGGTCAACGTCGACTTCTGACGGTAGGGAACGATCCTGGAAACCGGGCGTCCGCGCTTCGTGACGACGATCTCCTGGCCGCTCTCGGCAACCTCGTCCATGAGCTGGAGGCACTTCGCCTTGAACTCAGACGCCTTGATCGTGCGGACGCCGCCTACCCGGGTCTCTTCGTTCGCAGCCATGGCTCCTCCCCAGTAAGGCTGGCTCTCAGCATACCATGGTCATTGACCATGGTCATTTTGCCGCGATCGCTCTCGTTCAGGTTGTCCTACAGCGCAGACTATAATGGCGCGAGTCATCGTCCGGCCTGCGGCTGCGCGGGCGGGACCGCACCCAGGAGCCAGTGTGGAATTCGACATCACGTTTCGCGGCCTCGTCCTCTTCGGCCTGGAGATACGCTACTACTCCCTGATGATCCTCGCGGGGCTGCTCGCGGGCATCGTTCTGGCGCAGTATGAGGCGAAGCGCCTCGGCGAGAACCCTGAGCACGTGGCGAATATCGCGGTGCTCGGGGTCGTGTTCGGCCTCATCGGCGCGCGCCTCTACCACGTGATAGACCTGTGGAGTTTCTACTCCGAGAACCCCGGACAGATATTCGTGCTCCGCGCCGGGGGCATCGGGATCTTCGGCGCGATAGCGGGCGCGGCGTTCGCGCTCGCGCTCTACGTGTGGTGGGTGAACCGCAGGGCGCGTGGGGGCAGGGGACAGCGCATCCGCACGCTGCGCTGGTTCGACATCGGGGCGCCTGCTTTTCTGTTAGGGCAGGCCGTGGGAAGGTGGGGCAACTTCTTCAACAAGGAGTTGTACGGACCGGAGACGAGTCTTCCCTGGGGCATCCCCGTCGGGCCTGAGCACCACTTCCCGTGGGACTCCGGCGCGGCGGCGTATTTCCATCCCCTCTTCCTGTACGAATCGCTGCTGAGCCTTCTCGGCGTCATCGTCCTGCTCTGGGTGGGGCGGCGCTTCATGCACAGCATCAGGCAGGGAGACCTGCTCTTCCTGTACCTGATCTGGTATGCGCTGGAGCGCTCCGCGCTGGAGTTCCTGCGCAGCGGCAACTGGAAGGTGGGCGACGTGCCTGTCGCGCATCTCGTCTCTGCCGCGATGATCGTCCTCGCGCTCCTTGCACTGTTCCTCTGGCGCAGGCCTCCGTACCTCGAATCGGGCAGGGAGGACACCCGCCGGGCGGACAGCACGCCGGTCGAGCATCCACCGGTCCGGTCGCGGGCGGCTGAGCGCCGGGCCCGGCGCCGTACGCAGGGGTCGGACTCCGAATCGTCGTCCTGAGGGACGTGCTCCCCGAATCCTTAGTTGCCTCGTCGCTGTGTATCAAAATGGGGTGGCATGACACGGCTTACAGTAGTACGATAGACGTGACACGTTCGGAGCAACGGTCATGACTACACAGCCTATCGAGAGCCACGAGGTGCACAGCGAACGCCTGCTCAACCACGCCAGGGAGATGCTAGCCAAGGGCGACCGCTTACAGGCGTCGGAGAAGATATGGGGCGCTGTTGCCCATGCCATCAAGGCGCTGGCAGATGGGCGCGGGTGGCCTTACCTCATGCACGAGGACGCGGGTGTGATCACTACATACGTCGCTCAGCAGGTTGGCAATGACGACATCGAGACGTACTTCGCGGCGGTGGAGAACCTGCACCGGAACTTCTACGAGGACGTCTGGGACTTGGACGTGATCGCACGGAGGCTCGGTGTGGCGGAGCAGTTGCTCACTCTCCTGAGCGCCGCCAACGAGACGATGCCGCAAGACCTCCTGATGCCCACGGACAGGCGCTACCGCAACCGCGCTGAGCGGTTCAGGGCTGCGTCGCGGGTATCCTGAGGGGTCCTCTCAGACGCCATCCGTCAACCCTGACGCAGCCTCCGTGTCCAGCAGCCACGTCAGACTGCCATCGTCCGGAGAGACCAGCGCGGCGGGCAGGGGCGGCTCGCCATCCGGGGGGTGCAGCGCGGCCCGAACCGCATCCGCCTTGTCGCGTCCCTGGGCGAGGAAGACGACGTGCCGCGAGGCGTTGATGAGCGGCAGGGTTGCCGTGACGCGCCACGTCTGCAACTGCGGAACGTGATTTGCTGCGAAGAGCCGTTCGCGCTCGTGGAGTGCGCTCGTTCCGGGGAAGAGCGACGCCGTATGGCCGTCGGGGCCGATGCCGAGCAGCAGCAGGTCCGGGCGCGGCGGTGCGTCAGCGAAGACACGTCGCAGCGCGTCCTGGACGGCGGCAGCGGACTCCTCCGGGGTCGTTTCCTCCGTCGTCACGGGGATAGTGGTTGCGTGTGCCGCAGGGTCGCGGGAGAGCAGCGCTGCGTTCGCCATGCGCCGGTTGCTTTCCGGATGGTCGTGCGGGACCCAGCGCTCGTCACCCCAGAACACGACGGTGGCATGCCAGGGCATCGCGGCTGTGCAGGGCGTCGCGGCGAGCGCGCGGTAGAGCGCCTCCGGCGTGCTGCCGCCGGACAGTCCCCACACGAAGCGCCCGCGCTCTCTGACCGCCTTCTCCGCCGACGCCAGCACGAGTTCCGCCGCAGCCTGCGTGAGGGCGTCGCGGTCGGGGAAGACGCGGACGTCGGTCATGTGGCGACCCTTATCACGTGCGCGACCGGCACGAAGAATGGTGACGACTGGGGAGCAGCACATCCCAGCGCCCCGGCCCGGTGCGCGCTGCCCGCGCGCTCTGGATTCCCGCTGGTGCGGGAATGACGACACCGGCTCATGCGCGCTACGACTGACGCCTCACGGCGTGGCCGCCGAACTGGTTGCGCATCGCCGCGAGGAGCTTGAAGCCGAACTGCGCCTCGTCCCGGGAGCGGAAGCGGGCCTGCAGCGCCATCGAGATGACCGGGAGCGGCACCGCCAGCTCAATCGACTCTTCCACCGTCCAGCGTCCCTCTCCGGAGTCGTCCACCCAGGGAGCGATGCCGGAGAGCGAGTTGTCCTCCTCCAGCGCCGCGGCGGTGAGGTCGAGCAGCCACGACCGCACGACGCTGGCGTGCCGCCATGTCTCGGCGATCCGTCCGATGTCGAGATCGAAGCTCTGCTTGGCGCGCATGAGCTCGAAGCCTTCGGCGTACGCCTGCATGAGTCCGTACTCGATGCCGTTGTGCACCATCTTCACGAAGTGTCCGGCGCCGAGCGGGCCCACGTGGGCGTAGCCGGTCTCCGGCGTCGGCGCGAGCGTGCGGAACACGGGTTCCACGAGCGCGACCGCCTCCGCGCTGCCGCCGACCATGAGGCAGTAGCCCTCTGCGAGGCCCCAGATGCCCCCGCTGACGCCGGCGTCCACCATCTCGATGCCCTTGCGCCGCAGCGACTCCCCGCGCCGCATCGAGTCGTTGTAGTTCGAGTTTCCGCCGTCGACCACGAGGTCGCCGGACTCCAGGACGTCGCCGAGCGCGGCGACCGTCGCCTCCGTCGGGTTACCGGACGGCACCATCACCCAGACGACTCGCGGCGCCGGGAGCGCTTCCACGAACTGTTCGAGCGAGTCCACGACCTCGCAGCCGGCAGCTGCCGCGGCCTGCCGCGTGTCGGGGTCGCGGTCGTAGGAGACGACGCGGTGTCCGCCACGGCGCAGGCGCTCGGACATGTTTCCCCCCATGCGTCCCAACCCCACCATGCCGACGTCCATAGGTTTCCTCCTGTACGCTCTCACCCTAGCCCCCTCCCTGAGGGAGAGGGGTTTATCGTCTCTAACTGCGCGCCTGCGCCAGCATGCCGCACTTGGCTTCGATGCTCTCCAACAGCTGCCGGTACGAGGCGGCGAACGCGTCCACGCCGTCGCTCAGGAGCTTGTCGGTGACCGCCCGCATGTCAACGCCCGCCTCAGCCAGCGCGGCGAGGATGGCGTTCGCCGCCTGCTCCGTGCCGTCCAGCGTGAACGCGGAGACGCCGTGGTCCAGCGTTGCCTGCAACGTGTCGGGCGGCATCGTGTTCACGGAGTCGGGGCCGATGAGGTAGTCCACGTAGAGCGTGTCGGGGTAGGCGGGGTTCTTCGTACTCGTGCTTGCCCAGAGCGGGCGCTGCACCTGCGCACCCTGCGCCCGCAACGCGGCGAAGTCGTCCCGGGCGAAGCGCTCCTTGAAGAGGGCGTACGCGGCCCGGGCGTTCGCCACCGCCGCCTTGCCCTGCAGTGCCGGGTCGGCGCCGCCTTCCTCGATCGCCTTGTCGACAGCGGTGTCGACGCGGCTCACGAAGAACGAGGCCACCGAGGCTACGCGGCTGAGCGGCCCGCCGCTCCGCGCCAGCGCCTGCAGGCCTGCAACGTAGGCGTCCATCACCTGTCGGTAGGCGTCGAGCGCGAAGATGAGCGTCACGTTGACGTTCACACCCTCGCCGATGAGCTGTGTGATGGCGGGCAGGCCCTCCGGCGTCCCCGGCACCTTGATCATGACATTCGGTTCGCCCACTGCGGCCCAGAGGCGTCGCGCGTCGCGCACGGTGCCCTCCGTGTTGTAGGCGAGGGTGGGGGCGACCTCGATCGAGACGAAGCCGTCGCGCCCGCCGGCGTCCTCGTAGACCGGGCGGAGCGCCTGCGCCGCGGCACGGATGTCCTCCACGGCGAGCGCCTCGAAAATCTCAGTGGGCGGTTTCCCCTCGCCCGACAGGGCGGCGAGCGAGGCGTCGTAGTCCGGGCTGCCGGAGATGGCCTTCTCGAATATCGTGGGGTTGGAGGTGAGGCCGGTGACGCCGTCCTCGACGAGCCGGTCCAGTTCGCCGTTCTCCAGCATGTCGCGGCGGATGTAGTCCAGCCAGGTGGACTGTCCGAGCGCAAGGTTCCGGCGGATCGTATTCTCCATCGTGCTGCCTCCTCTGGTCCACGCGTGATCTCACGCGTGAGTTCACGCGCCCGCTGCGGCCTGCCGCTCCAGCGCCTTTACTTTTTCCAGCCTGCGCACGTGGCGCTCCTCACCGGTGAACGACGCCCCGAGGAACGCCGCAACGACCTCGCGGGCCGTCTCCGGGCCGATGACGCGCCCGCCGATGCAGAGCACGTTCATGTCGTCATGCTCCACGCCCTGATGCGCCGAGTAGGTGTCGTGGCACATGGCGGCGCGGACGCCCGGCACCTTGTTCGCCGCGACGCTCGCGCCGACCCCGCTCCCGCAGACGATGACGCCGCGCTCGGCTTCGCCGCCGGCGACGGCCCGCGCGGCGAGCGCCGCGAAGTCCGGGTAGTCGTCGTTCGCGTCGAACTCGTGCGCTCCGAGGTCGCGAACGTCGTGCCCCCAGCCGCTGAGCATGGCGGCAACGTCGTTCTTCAGTGCGAACCCGGCGTGGTCTGCTGCTATGGCTACGCGCACCGCGTCTCCTGCCGGTCCGGTGTGTTGCGTGGGCGGCATGGCCGCTTGCACCTATATCGTACCAGCAGTCCGGCTCACGCGGGGTTAACGGTCGCCTGCCCAGGGGTGGGGACGCGTATTGCCGACGGTCTTGTGCAGACCGATAAACTTCCGCCGCGAGGCGTAAATCCCGTGCTTGCACATCGTCCCTTCCGGGCGTTAAAGGCTGCATAACACGACAGCCCGCATCCGTATGGGCGGGGCGCCATGTGATGCAGAAAACGGAGCCGAAGGGGGAGGGGGTTATTCCGGGATGGGGTTCTTTCGGGGGCGGCCCCGGCGTCGGCCTTCCGAACTCCAGAAGTAGACCGTGCTGCCAGCGCTTTTCGAGTCCAGGCTTTTGCCGAGCGCCTGGGCTGCCGCCCCAAGCCTCCGCTTGATCGCCTGCGTTGTCTCGCCCTCGCCGGCTACCAACCGACCGGCCTCTCCGGGGGCGACGCGCTGTATGTAGCCGATGTACTCCTTCAGCAGTTCCGCACGCTTGCCCGTTGCGCTGTTTGCGCGGGCTTCGCCAATGGAAACGATGTCGAAGGTGGGCATCCCACTTACCTCCTGATTGCGGCAGCCGGACTGGACAGCTGCCCTTTGGACGTACAGCATAACGGGCAGAATCCGTCAAGTCCAGTCCCTGTTTCCGTGCGGAACTGCTGCGCGTTCCCGGTTGCATCTGGCAGCAGGTATGCAGCGCCGGAATGCGCCATTCAGTAGATTACCTTGGCGACTCACTCGACTGGTTCAATCGCATCTGACGCGTGTCATCCGGGGGTTGCCAGTGCGGACACCGAACCCTTCGCGGAGCGCGTTGCGCTGCGTTCACTACCGTGGAACGGTGCAGGTTGCGCGGGACATTATCGCGTCTCAATGCGCTCAGGACGTTCGCTGAAGAGTCTGATCTTCCAGGTGATCCCAAGCCGGGGAACCCTCCTCAGGTGCGCATGCCCGCGGCGCACCCAACCCCGGAGACCTCGTGATAGGATGGTGTGCGCCTTCGAAAGCACTTCCTCTCCACTACCTGTACCGGAACGAAACCATGGACCTGCCCCCCATCGTAGACGCGCACCGGCACCCCGCCGCGGCCGGAACCGCCGATGACTTCGCCGTGCTGCTCTCCGCCAACGGAGTGCAGCGGACCGTTCTCGTACAACCGGAGCCGTCCGCCGATGCCACGCATGCTGCGCTCGATGCGGCGGACGGCGACGAGTCCGTCGCCGCTGCCGCCGTGTGGACCGATGTGACCTCCCGCAGCCTGGGGAAGACCCTCCGGCAGCTGGAGCGCAGCCGGAAGTTCAGGGGCCTCTTCCTCCCGGCCCATCGGGAAGCGGACAACCACTGGCTCACCCAGCCCGCAGTGCTCAAGGGCCTCCGGGAAGTCGCGCAACACGACCTGAGCGTCGACGTGATCATCGAACCACGGCAGGTGCCGTCGGTGCGGGAGTTGGCCGAGGCCGTCCCGGACCTCCGGATCGCGGTGGCCCATATCGGCTCGCCCTTCATCGCGCGGAGCGAGCGGGAGCCCTGGGGCGTCCACATGCTCAACCTCGCTCCCTGCTCCAACGTCTCGGTCAAGGTGAGCGGACTCGTCACGCTGGACACGGAGCCGTGGAGCACGGCCCACCTCCGGCTGTTCGTGGAGCCGATGGTGCGACTCTTCGGCTACCGCCGCATGATGTTCGGCAGCGACTGGCCGAACCACCTCCCGGTCGCGTCGTATGAGCAGGTGCTGAACGCAGCGGTCGAGGCTGCGGGGCCGATGACCGATGCCCAGCTCGCCGACGTCCTTGGCGGCACTGCCGCCTCGTTCTACCGCCTGGACTGACGCCCCGAGGGCGGGCATTCGTTACGATTTCGTTACGCCTTGCGCCGCACCCCGTTTTCTCGCTTGCCCCGCCACCTCTGAGCGCATATCCTCTGCGGTAACGCAGCACGTCTGGGACCTTGGGGAAGCTGCCGCAGCCGGACAATGAGAATACGCCTCTTTCCCATACTTCTGATTCCTCTTGCGCTGGTTGCACTGATTGCCCTCCTGTTGGGATGCAGCGCGGAGGAGGAGCCGCTTCCAACGCCAACCCCAACCGTGCCCGATACGATGAACGGAGTACAGATGCCGCAACAGTACGACTCACCCCCCGCCCTTACCATCGACCCGGAGAAGAGCTACACCGCAACGTTCAAGACCGAGAAGGGCGACATCGTCATCGAACTGTTCGCTGACAAGGTCCCCAACACGGTCAACAACTTCGTCTTCCTTGCCCGAGAGGGCTTCTACGACGGCACCACATTCCACCGTGTCATCCCGGACTTCATGGCGCAGGGGGGCGACCCCACCGGAACGGGCAGGGGCGGCCCGGGCTACCGCTTCGCGGACGAGTTCCACCCCAGCCTGAGGCACGACAAGCCCGGCATCCTGTCCATGGCCAACGCCGGGCCCAATACGAACGGCAGCCAGTTCTTCATCACGCACGTCCCCACGCCGCACCTGGACAACCGCCACGCGGTATTCGGCCAGGTAACCGGCGGGCTGGACGTGCTGATGTCCATAAGCGTCCGCGACCCGCAGTCGGGCGCCGCGCCCGGCGACGCCGTACACACCATCGAGATCACGGAAGAATAACGGGCGCAGTTCCGAAGACGCCCGGCAACCGGCAGAACGGACCGAAGCAAGAGAAACGACAGGAGGACTACTGCAATGATACGTGCGGAATACATATGGGTAGACGGCACCGAGCCTACGGCGAAGCTCCGTTCCAAGGCGAAGGTCATCGAGAAGACGAACAAACTGGAGGACCTCCCCATCTGGGGGTTCGACGGCTCGTCCACGAACCAGGCCCCCGGCGACGCGTCCGACTGCGTGCTGCGGCCTGTCTTCTGTTGCCCCGACCCGATCCGCGGCGGGGACAACATCCTCGTCCTGGCCGAGGTGCTGCTGCCGGACATGTCTCCCCACCCCACGAACACGCGCGCGGCTTGCGCCGTTGCCGCCGAGAAGTATGCGGGACTCGAGTTCTGGTTCGGCATCGAGCAGGAGTACACGTTCTTCAAGGGCACGCGTCCGCTCGGCTTCCCGGAGGGCGGCTACCCCCCGCCGCAGGGCGGCTACTACTGCGGCGTCGGCGCCGACGAGGTGTTCGGACGCCCCGTCGTCGAGGCGCACCTCGAGAACTGCCTCCAGGCGGGGCTGGGCATCTCCGGCATCAACGGCGAAGTCATGCCGGGGCAGTGGGAGTTCCAGGTCGGCCCGCTCGGCGCACTGGACGTGTCCGACCAGCTCTGGATCGCCCGCTGGCTGCTCTACCGCACCGGCGAGGACTTCGACATCAACGCGACGCTGGACCCCAAGCCTGCGCGCGGTGACTGGAACGGGGCAGGGGCGCACACCAACTTCTCCACGAATGCCATGCGCTCCAGCTACCAGCCCAACATCGACGCCGCCGAGGCGCTGGGGAAGCGCCACGACCTCCACATCGCCAACTACGGCTACCGCATCGAGGAGCGCCTGACCGGCCTCCACGAGACCGCCTCCTACAAGGAGTTCAAGTACGGCGTCTCCGACCGCGGCGCTTCCATCCGCATCCCGTGGCAGGTCGAGGTCGAGGGCAAGGGCTACATCGAAGACCGCCGCCCGAACGCCAACATGGACCCCTACACCGTCACCCGCCTCATCATGGAGACGGTTGGCGACGCGGCGCTGGCCAAGGCGTAACCGCAGGTTCCCATCGAGACAACGGGAGCCGCCCATCAGGGCGGCTCCTTCTCGTATATCCTCCTGCCCGGAGTAGCGCGATGGCGATTGCAGCGGAGATCGTTGCCAGGAACCCGGACATCGTCGGGGAGAACCCGCTCTGGAACCCCGGCGACGGCCGCCTCTACTGGACCGACAACCGGTCGCAGCGGGTACACCGCCTGGACCCGGCGACCGGCACGGCCGAGGTGGTGGCCGAGGGCCAGTCGTTCTATGCGTTCACGCTCCAGGCGGACGGTTCGCTGCTGCTGTTCATGGACCGCACGCGGGTAGGGGCGGCGCGTCCCGGCGGCCCCGTCCGGCTCGTCATCGACGGACTGCCGGGAGAGGGAGAGGCCCGGTTCAACGACGTCGTTGCCGACCGTTCCGGGCGTGTCGTGGCCGGCGTCATACCTGCTGAAGGCGGGACGGGCTCGCTCTACTCGGTCGGGACGGACGGGTCAGCAACGCTGCTTGCGAGCGGACTGGAGATGCCCAACGGCATGGCCTTCTCGTCCGACGACCGGCTCCTGTACGTTGCCGAGACCCGAGGCAGGCGCATCGCCCTGTTCGACTACGACCTCGACTCGGGGACGGTTTCCAACCGGCGCGTCTTCATCGACCTCTCCGGCGTGGAAGGCTCGCCGGACGGCATCACACTCGACGCGGAGGGTTGTCTATGGGTCGCGCTGGCGGGCGGTTGGTCCGTCGTGCGGTACGGTCCCTCAGGCGCCGAGACCACGCGGGTGGAGTTTCCGGCGCGCAAGATAACCAGCATCGGGTTCGGGGACGGCGACCTCTCCACTGCCTACGTGACCTCTTCGAGCAGGCAGTCAACGCCGGGCGAGGAGATCGGTCCGGAAGGCGGGGCGCTCTTTGCGTTCCACCCGGGCGTGGCGGGCGTTCCGGAACACCGGTCAAGAGTCAGTGTGGAGGGCGCGCCGCCTGTTCCGTGAAGGAATGGCGGGCAGTCAAGAGGTCCTCTTTCCTGAGCGCCTTGTGGCGAGGGCGTAGTATAGTTACGGCGGTTGGGGGAACGGCGGCGGGCCGCCGCGCCCCTTGATTTTGCGTAAAGGAAGGTCAGAGCGATGGCGACGTTCGGTGTGATCGACGCAGACACGCACGTGGATGAGAACGAGGCGACGTGGCAGAGCCTCGAGGAGAAGGGCTCCAAGTTCGTGCCCGTCTCCATCTCGCCGGATGCACGGGTGGCGTCCGCTGTGGCGGACCGGCCGGAGGCGCCGGGCGTGCGTATCGCGGGAGCGATCGGCAACCGTTGGTGGCTGGTTGAGAACCGCCTTCAGCCCCGCGTGATCCGCGACGAGATACACCACCCGCTGCGCGAACGCCGGGAACTGGACGACGCCGCGGCAGTGGCGGGTCGGCTGGAGGACATGGACAAGATGGGCGTGCAGACGCAGGTCATCTTCCCCACGTTCTTCATCCGCTATGGCGCCGAGGACCCGGATGCGGAAGCGGCGCTGGCAGGCGCCTACAACCGCTGGCTTGCCGACCGCTGCGCGATGAGCAACGGTCGCCTGCGCTGGGCGGCGGTGCTGCCCTGGCTCGACCCCGACAAGGCGGTCGCTGAGTTGCGGTGGGCCAAGGAGAACGGGGCGATCGCCATCTTCAAGCGCGGCTTCGACCTGGACAAATCTGTGAGCGACGGACACTTCTTCCCCGTGTACGAGGAGGCGGACTCGCTCAGCATCCCGCTCTGCATCCACACCGGTCATCCGCTGCCGGGCCGCGAGTGGGACAGGGGCTTCCCGGTGATGGCCGCGTTCACGGCAGTCGTTACCGCCGGGTTGCCGCGCAAGTTCCCGAACCTGAAGTTCGGCTTCATCGAGGCCGGCGCGGCGTGGGTCCCCTACGCGATCTCCGCGCTCGAGATGCAGCAGCGGTCGCTGGCCCTGCACGACCGCAAGCAGACGTTCGAGCTGCGGCGGGACCTCTTCAAGGAGGACCGTCTCTTCGTGACGCTGGACCCCGTGGACAGGATCGAGCACCTGCTCGAGTTCGGCATGGAGGACAACCTCATCGTCGGGACCGACTACTGCCACTCCGACCCGTCCGCGAACCTCGCGGCGCTCGACGAAGTGGAGAAGTGGGCGAGCGAGGGCCGCATCAGCGAGACGGTTGCGCGGAAGATCCTCGAGAACAACGCCAAGGCCTTCTACGACCTGTAGGGATGGTGTTCGACAGGCTCACCACGAGCTTGACGTTGCGCACTGGGCCGACCTCGGGTATCCCCCATCAATGTCCGTGCATCTGTGACAGGAACATGCACCTGCATGGGCATGAGGGGCGCTGTTGTGCTAGACTCGTTGACGATTCGTCCTGAAGGGTCTGCCCAATGGTGACCACCCAACCCGATCCCATAGAGAGCCACGACATCCACTCCGCTAGGCTGATGCAGCACGCGTGGGAACAGCTCGAGTTGGGCGACCGGCTCCAGGCGTCGGAGAAGTGCTGGGGTGCGGTCGTGCACGCGCTGAAAGCGATCGCCAGGAAGCATGGATGGCGTCATCGCGCGCACGCTCACAACAACGTCATAGCCTTCCATCTGTCTGAACTTACCGGCGACCCGTTGATCTACCTGCTGTACGACGCTGCCCAGGCGATGCACACCAACTACTACGACGACGCGAAGCAGGTGGACGAGTTGCGGATCAACCTGCGGGGAGCGGACGACCTCCTCCGTCGCCTGGCCGCCGCGGAACGGCAGATCGGGCCGAACCCGCCTGCGCCCACCTACGCCCGCCAGTCCCGCTGACGCCGCTTCTGGACTCAGCCTACTGGTTGAGCGTGGCCTGCGCCTCCGTCCAGGGCTTGGCGCCGGCCCAGGTGCTGAGCACCTGCTCGATGGTCGAGACGAGCTCGGGCGGCTCGCCCTGCTGCAGCGGCATGTAGCGCGTCATCCACGTCACGTCGGAGAGCGCCTGCCAGCGCTCCAGCGGCAGGTCGATGCGCTTGTTGACCTCGGGGTCGCGCACCACACCCATCGGGTCGCCGCCGTCCTCGACTGTGCGCATCTGCTCCTTCAGCACCTTGCGGTAGAGGATGATGCCGCGGTCGGACTCGCCGAGGTGCTCACGGTGGCGCTCGGCGTTCGGGCCCTGCGTGATCCACGCGACGAAGTCCTGGTGGTTGACGAGGTCCGGGATGAGCGTGCCGTCAGGCTCGTAGAGGTTGACGTACCAGTACGGCACCCTCTCCTGCTTCGGCGGCTCCGCGCCCTCGGCGGCGCGGTAGAAGAACCAGGTGATGTGCATCGTGTGGGTGTCGTCCACCGGCACGCGGTACTGGAGCGTGCAGTTCACGACGCTGCCGACGAACAGCACGTTGGGGAAGAGGACGGGGTGCCCGACCGCCCAGTCGTGGTCTTCCTCGGTCGTGCCCTCGACCACCCGGCGCTTGATGAGGCCGTAGTCGAAGAGGTCGAAGCCGATCTTCTGGTGCCTGCGCGGCACGGTGGGGAATGAGTCGGCCTCGGCGAGGCCCAGCTTGACCGCCTTGTCCTGCTGCTGGCGCACGCCCCAGTAGCCGTGCAGCCACTCGAGGTGCACCGGGTCCATGGAGTTCTCCATGCACTGCAGCCAGTTGCACGGCAGCTCCACGATGCCGATGTCGCTCCAGCCGCCCTCCCACTCGAACGTCTCCCAATGCGGGAGGAGGGGAGCGGGCTGCGGCCCCATGTAGGCGAAGACGAGACCGCCGTACGACTCGACGGGGTAACCGGCGACCTTGACCTTCTCCTTGAAGCGTCCGTCCGGGTGGACGGTCTCCTCGAAGGGTTGCTCGATGCACTGGCCGGTCTCGTCCATCATCCAGCCGTGGTACATGCAGCGGAGGCCGTGCTCCTCGGGGATGCCGTAGGAGAGGTCGACGCGGCGGTGGGGGCAGAAGCGGTCGATGAGGCCGAGGGTTCCGGACCTGTCCTTGTAGAGGACGAGGTCCTCGCCGAGGACGCGCACTGCCTTGGTGGGGCGGTCGTCGAGTTCGGCTGCTGCGGCGATGGGATGCCAGTAGCGGCGGAAGAGCTCGCCCATGGGCGTGCCGGGCATGACGCTGGTGAGTTCGGTGTTCTCCTGTACGGTCAGCATGCGGCGGGACCTCCTTCGGCTCACTGCGTTCGGTCACTCTGGGGTGATTGTAGCGCACGCACACGTGGTCCAGCACCTTGTTCAAACAATGCCTGGTTGCCCATAATCCCCTTGTCTGCAATCCACGACTGTCCTGAGGAGGCCGCACGATGGATGGTTTGAGGGGCTACATGACGAGGTTGGGTTCGCTGGAGCTTGGAACGGTCATCTTCTGGATGCTGTTCTGGCTCGCAAACGGGTTGGCGAAGTTGATCCCCGGGGTGCACATCGGCGTGCAGTTTGCCGAGAAGGGCGATGCGAACCCCTTCACCGGAACGCTGGACAAGATGGGCTGGGGCACGGGTCTCGGGGAATTCGCCTTCTACTTCACGGGCGTTGTGGAACTGCTGGTCGGTCTCATCTTCACGTGGGCGCTCATCCAGTTCATCATGCGCACGGGCCCCGCGGCGCGTCAGCCGTGGATCCTGTTCGGGTTGTTCGCCAGCGTCATCATCTTCGCCGTGTTCGCGTTCTCGAACGTCGTGACGGCATCCCGCCCGACGCCCCTCATCTGGCACACGATGTACTTCGGCGTCGTTGGGGTGTCATGGCTGGTGATCGTCGGGCAGGGAATGTGGTCCCGCGCATCCGGTGACGACTAGCCAGGGTCGGTCCGTCCGCACAAGAACGAGAGCGTGGCTCAGGCGAGCAGGCTGAGCAGCTGCGCGGGGCTCCCGGCTATGAAGTCAGGGGCGGCGCGGGAGAGCTGCCCGGCAGGGTCGTCGAGGCCCCACGTTGCGAGGCAGCTCCAGCAGCCGCCGTTCTTCGCGACCTCAACGTCCGACCAGCTGTCACCTACCAGGAGCGTTCGGTCTGGAATGGCGCCCATGCCGGCCATCAGGCGTTCCAGCCCCTCGGGGTGGGGTTTGTGGCGGGTGACGTCCTCGAAGCCCACGATATGCGGGAAGTGGCCGTCGATGCCGAGTTCCTCCGCCTCGACCACCGTGCCGGCGCGCCGGCCCTCGACCAGGATGTCGTGCGATTTCGAGGTAAGTATGCCCATGCGCATGCCGCGCTGCTGCAGGGCATCCAGCATCTCACGCACACCGTCGAAGAGGTGGACGAAGCCGGGACCCTTGCTCCAGTAGTGACGGAGGTAGACGCCCGTGAGGTCCATGTCCCAGCCCCGGGCCGCGCTCATCTCATCGAAGGCGGGCCAGAACGGGGAGCCGCGCATCGTCTCGACGAATTCCGCCGGGTCGTAAGGCAACCCTGCCTCCGCGAACGTCAAGCGGGCCGCCTCGACGCGGGCGGGGAAGGTGTCCGCAAGCGTGTCGTCGTAGTCGAAGACGACGGCGTCGATGGACCCTTCGAGGGCGGGGGAGGCGGGATCTCGCATGAGGCTCGTTTCGGTCCTCCGGGGAGCGTGGTCCGGGTAAGGAGGCTATGGGCGGCGCGGTTGCTGCGTCAACGAGGCGGGCGCACTTGCTCTATAATCCACCGGCCATGCACTGGTCCGACGTCGTCATCGAGAGCCTGCGGGAGCACGAGGTCTGGTACGCCACCTACGTGCCGGACGCCATCAACTGGCAGGTGCTCTCCAAGCTGGAAGCCGACCCCGCGTTCACGGTCGTCCCCGCGTCGCGCGAGGAGGAGGCGATCGGAATCGCCGCGGGCGTCTACGCCGGAGGCGGACGCGCCGCGATGTTCATGCAGAGCAGCGGTTTCGGCAATACGATCAACGGCCTCGCGCAACTGCTCACCGCGTACCGCATCCCCGTTCCGCTGTTCATCGGGATGCGGGGCGGGCTGGGCGAATTCAACGAGGTGCAGGTGCCTTCCGCGCGCCCGATCCCGGCGATCCTGGACACGCTGCACATCCAGCACTACGCGCCGCAGCGCGAGGACGAGGTGCAGAAGTACGTGGACGGCGCGATAGAGCTGGCCTACGCCAGCCGGATGCCGGTGGCCGTCCTCTGGTACGCGCAGCTGGTGGGAGCGAAGCGTGCTACGTCGTGAGGGCATCGCCGCGCTCGTGCGCAGGCTCGACAACGAACCCGTCATCGCCAACCTGGGCCCGGCGACGTTCGACCTGTACGCCGCGGGCGATCGCGACGCGAACCTCTACACCTGGGGCGCTATGGGCCTGTCTTCCTCCATCGCGCTGGGCGTGGCCCTCGCCGCACCGGACCGCAAGGTGTTCGTCACCGACGGCGACGGCTCGCTGCTGATGAACCTCGGCTCGCTGGCGACGATAGCGCGGCAGGCGCCGCCGAACCTCGTGCACATCGTGTGGGACAACCGGATGTGGTTCGAGACGGGCGGCCAGCCGACCCACACGTCGACGGGCACGGACCTCGGCGGGATCGCGCTTGCGGCCGGCATCAAGAACGTTGCGCGAGCGGGGACGGTCGAGGCGTTCGAGGAGGCGCTCGACCGCGCCATCCGCGAGCCGGGACCATGGTTCATCCACGTCGACATCGAGGAGACCGGCGAGCCGCGGCAGCGTCCGAAGGTCGTTGTCGAAGAGAACCTCGTGAAGTTCCGCCGCACCTTCACCAGCGCCTGAAGCAGGCCTGCCCGAACGGCAAAGGACCCTTACGGCGCTTTCCTTGGCTGCGTCGCGAACACCATCAGCAGCAGCATCAGCACCGCGACTCCCGCGAACAGGATGAATGCGCCGGTGTAACTGCCCGTCGCCACGAAGATGTGCCCGGCCAGCACCGGCCCGAACGGGCTGATCATACGGAACGGCGCCGTGAAGCCCTTGATCGCCCCCAGCGACGTCCGGCCGAAGTAGTTTGCCAGCAGCAGCACCTCAATGACGTTCCGCATCCCCGCCGCCACGCCGAAGATGACCGCCCAGAGCACCGCGAGCGGGAAGCCGCCCCCAGGAATCAGCAGCAGGGCCATCGTCGCCAGCACCAGCACCGCCTGCACCATCGCGCCCAAACGCACGTGCACGCGCTCCATGATGAACCCCGTGGGCAGGATCGACGACACCGACGACATCCCGAAGATGGAGACGATGGCCACCGCCTGTGCCTCGCTCAGCCCGCGGTCCTGGAAGATGGGGGCCATGTGCAGGTTCGTCGCCCCCTGTACGAACGGCGTGCAGACCAGGAACACGGTGATGAGCCAGAACGCCCGCGTGCGCCTCGCCTCCCGCAGCGACCACGACTCCTCCTCCAAGACCCCCGTCGTTCCTGCGGAGGCAGGAACCTCGCCCCCTGCAGCCCCTCCGGTCGTTCCCGCTGAGGCCTGAGCGCTCCCGCGCTCGCTCCCCGCCTTGCGCAGGTCGGTCGTGCCGTCCGGCAGCATTCCGTGGTCCTCCGGCTGACTCCGCATGAGCAACAGTGCCGGGCCGATAATGGCCAGGCACGCGAACCCGGACAGCGCCACGTACGCCGTGCGCCAGTCCGAGGCGTCCATGATGAGGAAGCTCACAATGGGGAGCACGACCTGCCCGGAGCGCTGGCCCATCGACTTCACGGCCAGCGTCCGCCCTCGCTGCCGCACGAACCACTTCGCTATGGCGACCGACGACCCGATCTCCACGCCCGCTATGACCGACCCGCGCGCCAGCCCGAAGAACGTCCAGAAGTGCCACGGCTCCTGTATCGTGGACAGGCCCACGAGCGCGCCCGCGAGCCCGACGCCGCCCAGCGCCACCACTATGCGCGGCCCATACCTGTCGACCAGCCATCCGGTGAGGGTGGACGCGACGGCCCCTGACGCACTCCCGATGAGGAACCCCCATGAGACCACGGTGCGGTCCCAGCCCAACTCTTCCTCTATGGGGATGACAAAGACGGTGAGCACCGGCCCGAAGCCGGGCACCTCCGCGAACGTCGCGATGAACGCCGCGCCGACGATGGCCCACCCGTAGAAGACGCGGTGGGCCGGCCAGAAGCGCGGTATCCCCGGCGGGCGGGGGCTGGTGCTCGAGGGTTTACGCAGTGCCGAACGCCTTCCGCAGCTCTGCTGCCGCCTCGTTGATGGCGTTCCACGTGCGTGTGAACGGGATGCCCGCGTTGAAGAAGGCGTGGATCATCCCGTCGTAGCGCGTCAGCTTCACGGGCACACCTGCCTCGCGCAGCCGCTCCGCGTATGCCTCGCCCTCGTCGCGCAGCGGGTCGTACTCGCACGTCAGCACGTACGCGGACGGCAGGCCAGACAGGTCATCGGCCGCCATCGGCGCGACGTACGGGTCCCGCGCGTCCGCGTCGCGGGAGAGATAGCACTGCCAGAAGTAGCACATCGTGTCGTAAGAGAGGCCGTAGCCCTCGGCGTTCTCCACGTAGGACGGACGCTCGAAGTTGTTGTCTACCACCGGGTAGATGAGCGACTGGTGCACGATGCGCGGCCCATCCTCGTCCCGGGCGCGCAGCGCGACAGCCGCCGCGAGGTTCCCTCCGGCGCTCGCTCCGGCCACCGCGAGGCGCGAGGGGTCGCCGCCGAGCGACGCTGCGTTGGCGGCCACCCATTCCGTCGCCGCGTAGCAGTCGTCGAACGGGATGGGGAACCGGTGCTCCGGCGCGAGCCGGTAGTCCACGGACACGATGATGGCCCCGGCCGCGTTCGCGAGCGCCCTGCACGTCGCGTCGTTCGTTGCGATGCTGCCGACCACCCAGCCTCCCCCGTGGAACCACGTGGAGACGGGCAGGGGGCCGGCGGCGTCCGTCGTGGGGACATATACCCGCACGGGCACGTCGCCGTGTGGGCCCGGCACGGCGTGATCGCTCACCGACGCGACCTCGGGGCCGGGGATGCGCGGCTGCGCCTCCTGCATCGCGCGCGCTTCTTCGGGACTGACCTCGTGCTGGGCGGGAACGCCCATGGCGGCCCGCTTCTCCAACGACGCCTTCGCTTCAGGGTCCAGCGGCATCTCGCGCCTCCTGTGGTACCGGCTGCGCCGGAGTATACGCGAGCGTGGGGCCTGTCATGTTGAGCGCCTACGCAGTGCCGAACGCCCTGCGCAACTCGCCGCCGACCTCGTCGATGGCGTCCCACGTCCGTTTGAACGGCGCTCCGGCGTCGAACAACGAGTGCAGCATCCCGTCGTAGCGCGACAGCTTCACCGGCACGCCCGCTTCGCGGAGCCGCTCGGCGTACGCCTCGCCCTCGTCGCGCAACGGGTCGTACTCGCACGTGAGCACGAAGGCGGACGGCAGGCCGGAGAGGTCGTGCGCCGCCGGCGGCACGGCGTACGGGTCCGTGTAGTCCTCCGCTTTGGACAAGTAGCACTCCCAGAAGTACGACATCATCTCAAGCGATAGGCCGTAGCCGTCGCCGTACGCCGCGTACGACGGACTCTTGAGTTCGTTGTCGAGCGCCGGGCAGATGAGCGACTGGTGCGCGATCTGCGGCCAGCCCTCGTGCTGCGCGCGCAGCGCGACGGCCGCCGCGAGGTTCCCGCCCGAGCTCGACCCCGCAACCGCGAGCCGCGACGGGTCGCCGCCGAACGCCGCCGCGTTCGCCGCCGCCCAATTCGTCGCCGTCCAGCAGTCGTTGAACGGGATGGGGAAGGGATGCTCCGGCGCGAGCCGGTAGCCCACCGACACGACGATGGCCCCGGCGGCGTTCGCCAGCGCCCGGCACGTCGCGTCGGTCGTGTCCAGGCTGCCGACGACCCACCCTCCGCCGTGGAACCACATGCACACCGGCAACCCCGTCGTTCCGGGCAATCCCGTCGTTCCTGCCCCCGCCTCCGTCGTTCCTGCGGAGGCAGGAACCTCGCCTTCTGTCCCCGTCACAGGCACATACACCCGAACCGGCACGTCTCCGTGGAGCCCCGGCGCGAGACGGTCGCTCACCGACGCGACCTCGGGGCCGGGGATGCGCGGCTGGGCCTCCACCATCGCGCGCGCCTCCCCGGGGCTCAGCTCGTTCTCGGCGGGGCCGCCCATGGCGGCCTGCTTCTCCAGCGATGCTCGGGCTTCGGGGTCGAGCGGCATGCAGTCTCCTGTCGTTCGTAGGGGCTGCGCGAATTATACGCGGGCGTGAGGCGGCTACCTCACCGGGTATCATGTTCGCGGAGGTTCCCCATGGCACAGGTCAAAGTGTTCGGACTCAAGGAGGAGTTGGCGCCCGTCAGGAGCGGTCTGTCCGACACCATCCACTCGTGCGTGATGGACGCGCTCGCATACCCGCCCGACAAGCGGTTCCACCGCTTCTTCCCGCTGGAGCGGGAGGACTTCGTCCACCCGCCGGACCGGTCGGACCGCTACACCATCATCGAGATATCCATGTTCGAGGGCCGCTCACCGGAGGCGAAGCGCACCCTCATCCGGCTGCTCTTCGAGAGGCTCCGGGAGAACCTGGGCATCGAGCCGCAGGACGTCGAGATCACGCTCTTCGAGTCCCCGATGCAGAACTGGGGCCTTCGCGGCGCCGCCGGCGATGAGATCGCCCTGCCGTACAACGTGAAGGTGTAGGGATACGGCAACAGGGACGTTCCGCGCCGCCGCTTGCTATGTGCGCTACAATCCCGCCATCCGGCCCGCAAGTGCAAGCAGCATAGGGAGGTAGAGCATGCTCAGCATCCAGGAGAACGAACGGCTGTCGAGAGTCGGGCAGGGCACGCCGATGGGCGAGTTGATGCGCCGCTACTGGCACCCCATCGCCGCCGCCGCCGAACTCGACGATCGTCCCACCAAGGCGGTGCGCCTCCTCGGCGAGGACCTGGTCCTCTACAAGGACAAGTCCGGCACGCTAGGCCTCATCGACCGCTTCTGCCCGCACCGCAGGGTCGACCTCTCCTACGGTATCCCGGAAGAGCACGGGCTGCGCTGCATGTACCACGGCTGGATGATGGACGAGACCGGCCAGTGCATCGAGCAGCCGTTCGAGGAGACCGTCCACCCGGACGGGCGCTTCAAGGAGAAGGTGAAGGTCGCCGGCTACCCGGTGCAGGCGCTCGCTGGCATGATCTTCGCGTACATGGGCCCGCAGCCGGCACCCCTGCTCCCCAACTGGGAGCCGTTCACCTGGGACGACGGCTGGAGCGAGGTCGCGCTCGCGCCGCTGCCGTGCAACTGGCTGCAGTGCATGGAGAACTCGCTGGACCCGGTGCACCTGGAGTGGCTGCACGGCTACTGGGGCGTGCGCCAGCAGCACGAGAAGGCGGTACGCCTCGGCCTCGCAAAGGCAGAGGAGTTCGGCATCCTGCCGAAGCGTCACCAGAAGATCGGTTTCGACGTCTTCGACTACGGCATCGTCAAGCGCCGCATCACCGAGGGCATCGACGAGACGCACGGCGACTGGGCGATCGGCCACCCCATCATGTTCCCGCAGATCCTGTTCGTTGGCAGCTCGGTGCGCTGCTCCATGCAATTCCGCACCCCCGTCGACGATGAGAACACGCTCCACGTCACGTGGTTCTTCTACCGGGCTGCCCCCGGCCAGGCCGTGCAGCCGCAGGAGCGCATCCCGTACTTCAACGTGAACCTCTACGGCGACGACGGACGCCTCATCGAGGACCTCGTCAACCACCAGGACTTCGTCGCGTGGATCACGCAGGGCGGCATCGCGCCGCGCCACCGCGAGCACCTCGGCGAGTCCGACCGCGGCATCATTCTCTACCGCAAGCTGCTCACGGAGCAGATGACGGTGGTGGCCGACGGCGGCGAGCCGATGGCGGTCGTGCGGGACGAGGGCGAGAACGAGTGCATCAGGCTGCCGCTGGAGCACTGGCCGTCGATGAACAACCCCGCACGGCTGGCGGCCTTCACGCCGTCGCAGTCCGGCCAGAGCCCGGAGCACATCAAGGAGATCGAGGAGTTCCTGCGCCCGTGGGCTGACGCTCCGCCGTGGCAGGAGGCGGCGGTCTCCTGAGCGCCGACGGCATGACCGAGGCCGTCCGGTGAGCCTTGCGCCCTCAGTACTGCTCCGCAGCCCCACGGCGCGCGGACTCGCCAACCTGTACGCCGGAACGCTCATCTCCGGCGCCGGCTGGGCGATGGTGCTGCCGGTCACGCCGGTGCTCGTGGAGTACTTCGACGTGACCCCCGGCACCGCCGCGCAGGTGGTCACGGCCTACGCCCTCGGGCGCTTCTCCGGCATGCCCGCCGCAGGCGTGCTGGTCGACCGCTTCGGCACCCGGAAGATGCTCGTGGGCGGGCCGGGGCTCGTCCTGGTTGGCGCGCTCATCGGCGTGTTCACTCCATGGTTCTGGCCCATCCTCATCGGCATGTTCCTCGTGGGGACCGGGGACAGCCTGTGGGCGCTCGGACGTGAGGTCTCCGGCATCGACCTCGTGCGGCTCGACCAGCGGGGGAGGGTGCTGAGCGGGTTCCACGGGATGCACTCCGGCGCGCTGGCCATCGGCCCCCTGATCGGTGGCGTGCTGGCGGACTCGTTCGACTTCCGCGCGACCTTCGCAGTCTTCGCCGCGCTCACCGCCGCCGCGGTCGCCCTTGGACTGTTCGCGCACGACGCACAGGCTCCGAAGGCTGCGTCCATACCGGCGGACGCAGCAGCACACCGTGGCCTCAGCCGGTTTGTCCGGGACTTCGTTGACCTGTTCAGGCAGATCGAGCCCGGCCTGCGACTCAGCTACTGGGTGTTCGTCCTCGCGACGTTCGCCGGGTTCACGTTCCGCATCACGCTGCAGAGCGTCCTTCCCCTGTACGCGGACGCGGAGCTGGGTCTCACGCCCACCGAGATCGGCCTGCTCTTCTCGATATCGGGCGGGGTCGTGTTCGCGATGATCCTCCCGGCGGGGTTCGTGCTCGACAAGCTTGGGAGGAAGTGGGCCACGGTGCCGAGCACCTTCCTCCCCGGCGTCCTGTTCCTGCTCATCCCGTTCGCGGACACGTACACGCACCTCGCGGTGCTCGTCGGCGTCATGGCGGTCTGCAACGGGCTGTCGCTCGGCTCGCTGGCGGCGAGCACGTACGACGTTCTGCCGGACCACGTGCGGGGCCGCCTGCAGGTGTTCCGGCGAATGGTAGCGGACGTTGGCGGCATCAGCGCGCCGCTGCTCGGCGGGGTGCTCCTCGACACGGCCGGTCCGACCGCGCCGTTCATCGCGTACGCGCCGGTCCTCCTCGTTGCGGGCGTTCTGCTGGCGTTCGCCACGCGGGAGACGCTCGTCAAGGGCCGCGCGTAACCCCGTTTTCAGGGGCCACGCCCCCCCCCGGTCCACCCTCACCCCCGCATCAAGTGCGGGGCAGGCTCTGGCCTTCTCCCCTCATGGGAGAGGGGATCAGCGCGCCGCTAGACCGGCAGGTCGGAGACGTGGGTGGAGTTGACCGTGATACGCCCGCCTCCCGGCTCCGTTACCGTGAACGACTTGTGGATGCGCCCGTGCTCGATGGGGGAGGGCGCGAGGCCGCGCGATGCGAAGTCTGCGTGCGCGGCGTCCACGTCCTCGACCATGAGATCGAACGCCGCGTCGCCCGGCCCGGCGTCCGCATCGGCAACCAGCACGAGGTGCGTCCCGCCTCGCAACTCGAAGATGGCGACGGACTCGTTGTTGAACAACGGCCTCATGCCGAGGTTCCGCATGAACTCGCGGGACTCGGCGAGCTTCGCGGTGCTCATGCTGACGTGCCCCACCCACACCGGCGGTCTGCTGTCGTTCAGGTCCGTGCTCATCGTTCCGTCTCCTCTGTCTGCGTTTGCGGGGGAGGCGAGTCGCCTCCTCCCAGGAACGCCTGCAGCTGCTCCGCCGAAGCGCGGCTCATCCCCCGTATGCTTGCCAGTTCCTCGACGCTGGCGGCACGGACGCCCGCAGCACTCCCGAAGCGGCGAATCAGTTCGCGACGGCGCTTCGGGCCGATGCCCGGCGCGTCGTCGAGCCGGGAGCGCGTCGCGGCCCGAGAGCGCCGCTGCCGATGGTATGTGATGGCGAAGCGGTGCGCCTCGTCCCGAACGCGCTGTACGAGGTAGAGCCCCTGCGAGCGGCGCGGCAGCAGCACCGGCTCCGGCACGTGGGGCAGGAATACCTCCTCCTCCCGCTTCGCCAGCGAGCAGAGGGGGATGTCGGTCAGCCCCAGCTCGAGGAAGACCTGCTGCGCCGCGTTGAGGTGCCCCTTCCCGCCGTCGATGATGACGAGTCCGGGCACGTACCCGAACGAGTTCTGCGGTGTTCGCCCTTCCGACGGCTCACCCGGCTCACCCGCCGTCTCAGCGTCCTCGGGCAGGGGAGCGCTCGCCGCGGCTTCGGCCTCGGCTCGGCGCTGCTCGCCCAACCTTCGGAAGCGCCTGCGCAGCATCTCCTGCATGGAGGCGTAGTCGTCTATCCCGCTGACGCCCTTGATCTGGAACCGGCGGTAGTGTGCGCTCTTCGGACGCCCGTTCTCGAAGACGACCATGCTGCCGACGGAGTTCGTGCCCTGGATATTCGAGATGTCGTAGCACTCGACGCGGCGCGGCATTTCCGGCAGGTTCAAGGCCTCCTGCAGCTCGGCCAGCGCCTGCAGCACCTTGTCCGACTCGTGGAGCCACTGGATGCGGCGCTGCGTGAGCGCCTCGGCGGCGTTGGCAGCCGCCATCTGCACGAGCTGCCGCTTCTCGCCCCGCTGCGGGCGGTAGATGGAGACGCGCCGACCGCGCTTCCCGCTGAGCCAGTCCGCGATGGCGGCCGCGTTCTCGATGTCGTGCTGCATGAGCAGGACGCCGGGCACGTCCGTCGAGGCCTCGTAGAACTGCTGGACGAAATGCTCCAGCAAGGCGGGCTCGTCCTCCGCCTCTCCGCCCTCCATCACGAAGTGGTCGCGTCCGATCAGCTTGCCGCGCCGCACGCGGAAGAGCTCGACCCACGCCTCCCCCTTGTCGTAGGCGAGTGCGATGACGTCCGAGTCCTCATTGCGGTTCGAGACGACCTTCTGGTTCTGCGATACGGACTCGATGGCGCGGAGCTGGTCGCGCAGGACGGCGGCGCGCTCGAACTGGAGGGACTCGGATGCGCGCTCCATGTTCACGCGCAGCTCCATCTCCACGCTCTCGGAGTCTCCTTCGAGGAAGCGCAGCACCTGGCGTATCACCTCACCGTAGCCGCCCGCGTCGACCGCGCCGACGCAGGGGCCGACGCAGCGGTGGATGAAGTACTCCAGACACGGGCGCTCGTCGTTGCCGGTGATGACCTTGGTGCAGGAGCGGTAGGGGAAGAGCTTCTTGAGCAGGTCCATGGTCTTGCGGACGGAGCTGGCGCTTGCGAACGGGCCGAAGTAGCGGGCGCCGTCGGCGAGCACCCGGCGGGTGAAGTAGACCTGCGGGAACTCCTCTGCGAGGTCGATCTTTATGTACGGATAGGTCTTGTCGTCCTTGAGCCGGGCGTTGTAGAAGGGTTTGTGCTGCTTGATGAGAAGGTTCTCCAGCAGCAGGGCCTCCTGCACCGATTCCGTGACGATGAACTCGAAGTCCGCGATGTGGCGCACCATCGCCTGGATGCGCGGCTCCTTGCCGTACGGCGTCTGGAAGTAGGACCGCACGCGGTTGCGGAGGCTGGCGGCCTTGCCGACGTAGAGGACCGCTCCGGCGGCGGACTTCAGCAGATAAACGCCGGGTTGGGTGGGCAGGGCGCCGAGCCGGTTCGCGAACTCGGGGGCGCGCGACTCTGTTCGGACTCGAGTGGTCATGCTTCAGAGTTTACCGCGTGCGCAGGCGGGCAGGGCGCACACGAGCGAGGGCGGACAGGTTATCTGCGGGACAAGGCGATGTGTCCTGCCGGCGATTGCCAGATTATCGTCAGTCTAAACGGCTGATAATCTGGCGACAGGTATTGCATAATCTGTCTGGCGCTGTTAGATTTACTTGCGTGGTCGACGCGGATGAGAACACGGGGAAGTACCCCATCAGCGTGGTCGCAAGACTCACAGGCGTGCCGGAACACCGGCTTCGCGCGTTCGAGTCGGCAGGGCTGATCGAGCCCGAGCGTACAGAGGGAGGTACGCGGCTCTACTCGGACGTAGACGTGAGCCTTGTGGTGCGCATCGCTGAGTTGTCGGACAAGGGCGTCAACTACGCAGGTATCCGCGAGGTGCTCGACCTCGAGGCCCTGGTGCAGACCGAGGCTGTGGAAGAAGACACAGGCGGCGAGGAGCAGGAAGAAGGAACAGAATAACGCTTTGGCGCCTCGGCTCCGGTGGTTGCACAGCCCACCGGCCCGCTCCAGTCCCAGGGGCGGACGTCTCCAACCGGGCACGCGTTCATCCTCGAACAGGCGTGCCCGCAATTGGCTCAGCGCATAGCACAGCCCAAGCGAGAGAGGGGAGAGACATGGATTGGGTAGTGTTATCGTTGCTCGGTGCGGTGGCCTTCACCGCATACTCGTTGGTCCAGAAGCACATACTGGACCGGCACGTGGATGGAGCGTCCACTTTCGCGGCGCTCGCCAGCATCCCGCATGGGTTGCTCGCGGTCGTTATCCTGCTCGTGTCTCCTCCGGACTGGTCCTCGTGGCCCGTCCTCGCGATGGCTCTTGCGGGGATGCTGCACGCGGCCGTCCAATTGCTGAACGGCTATGCATTCCGCAGGGAAGCGGATATCTCGCGCATCGTCCCCGTCATGGACGCCTTCCCTCTCTTCGTGCTCGTGATGGCGGTCGTGCTCCTGGGAGAAGTGCTCACCCCACTGAAGGCGGGCGCGGCGGTCCTCGTGACAATCGGGGTAATGGTCGCGTCGCGGCACCATGCCCTTCCGGGAGCACGGATCAGGCTGAACCGCACCCTGCTCGCCGCCCTTGCGTCGGCGTTCGCCATAGCGATCTACGCGGTGCTTGCCAAGGCCGCGGTAGGCGAGATGTCCATCTGGCAGATGTACGCTATCTCCTGGGCGTTCTCGGCCCCCTGGCTGATGAGCACGGCCTGGCTTGGAAACCGGACCAACTTGCGCAAGGCGCTTGCATCGCGGCCCGCGCTCATCACCGTAGGGGCCTCGCAGGCAATCATCCTTCTCGCGTTCTTCGTGTCGTTCCTGGCGTTCGAACTGGGGCCGGTGTCGCTGAGCACGGCGATCATGTCGACGAGGCCGGTGCTGCTCCTGTTCTGGGTTGTCGCAAGCGGCATGAGCGTTCGCGCTGTGTTCGGGAAGCGGACCTCGTTCGGTACCGGGCGCTCCCGCTGGGCGTCGGCCGGGCTGGTGACGGGGGGCGTCGCGGTCATGGCGTTCTAGGCTCCCGCCGTCTCCGACCAACCGCATGAGCGGGTACAATGCCCTCGACACCATACGAGGGAGGGCACATGGGCAAGGTCTTGTTCAGCGTTGGCGGGAGTTCCGGACTCGAGTGGAGCGATTTCCTGCACATATGCCAGACCTGCGATGAGCTGGGGTTCCACGGCTTCTACCCGTCGGACCACCTGATGCAGATCAACCCGGGCCGGGGGCCGACTCCGGCGCGGCTGGAGGGCCTTACGGTGATGGCGGCGATGGCCGGCCACACGAAGAACCTGCGGCTGGGGATGCTGGTGGTGAACAACAACTTCCGGCATCCCGTCATAACGGCAAAGATGGTCAACACCATCGACCACGCGTCCGGCGGCCGCGCGGAGCTCGGCATCGGCAGCGGCAACGTGAAACACGAGTTCGACGTACACGGTATGCCGTTCCCGAGATTCAAGGAACGTGCGGACCGGCTGGACGAGGCGCTCTCCGTCATCAGGGCGATCTGGACGGAGGAGCCCGCCTCTTTCCAGGGTACGTACTACTCGCTGGACGAGGCGCCGCAGATGCCGAAACCGGTCCAGCAGCCGCATCCGCCGATCATCGTCGGAGGGCGCGGAGACCGGACGCTGCAGATCGCAGCCAAGCACGCGACGGACTACAACCAGATCGCTCCGCTGGAAGAGGCGAAGGTGAACCTGGGCCGGATGCAGGCGGTCTGCGACGAAACGGGACGCGACTTCTCCGGTATGCGCCACTCCGTGCAGATACAGATCAAGCTGAGCGACGACGCATCCGAAGTAGAGGCGACGGTCGCGAGAGGCGCGACGCTCGCCACGCAGCAGACCTCCTTCTACGCAACACCGGAGGAGCAGTTCCGGGACAGCATGCTGCTCGGCTCGCCGGGCGCGATCGTGGACCAGCTGGGCAGGTGGGTCGACGCGGGCATAGACCACTTCATCCTGATGACGCCCCGCCCGTTCGACCGGCGGGTGATGGAGCGCTTCGCACAAGAGGTGGTGCCGCAGTTCGCGTAGGCGAAGGCGCACTGGAAGGGAGAGCAGAGCACCATGCCCCGCTACTGGCTGTTCAAGTCCGAACCAACAACCTACTCGTACGATGACCTCGTCAACGACGGCGTTGCCGAGTGGGACGGCGTGCGCAATTTCCAGGTGCGGAACTGGTTGCGGGACGACGTCAAGCCCGGCGACGGGGTGCTGTTCTGGCATTCGAGCGCGAAACCGATAGGCGTCGTGGGGACGGCGACCGTCGTGCGGGAAGGGTACCCCGACCACACGGCGTGGGACCCGGACTCCGACCATCCCGACCCGAAGAGCACACCCGACAAGCCCCTCTGGTACATGGTGGACCTGAAGGCCGACCGCAAATTCGGAGACATCGTCACGATGGAAGAGCTGCGGGCGGAGCCTGCGCTCGCGGAGATGATGGTCCTGAAGCGCGGCAACCGCTTTTCCATCACGCCAGTCACCGAGGAGGAGTTCAATGCGGTGCTCCGCCTGGGGGACGCCAAGTAAAGCCGATGTCCGGGGCCAGGCTGCGCCATAGAGCGTCGCTTGCGCTGGCTGTGACTGCTGCCGTGTTCTGTGTCTTGACACAGGGAGCCCCGAATGCGCAGGCCCACAGCACGCACGTTGGCGGCGTCGAGCTGTACAGGGGGGAGAGCGGCCCCTACGAGGTGCTGGTGAAGGCCGTACCGCTCGTCGGCTTCCTGGAGGTAACCGTAGTCTTCGCGGTCGACAGCGCGGACAGGACCCTTCCTTACATCCCTCGCGTCGCGGTGCTGGTCTCGCGCGACGGCGAGCGACTGGGCCCGGTCACTGCTGCGGGGCCGTCCTCGGCGCTGGCCAACGAATACGTCGCAGTGCTGGAACCAGGCGATCCGGGCGAGTGGGAGATGACCATCAACATAGACGGTGAACCGGGAGCCACGACGCTCGTGCTACCGCTCACCGTGACTGAAGACCGTGGTGGGGGTTTTCCTTGGCCGGCGCTTGCCGCAGGGTTGGGGATCGTTCTGTCCATTCTCTGGCTGGCGTTTGCTCCGCGGAGGAAGAGCACTCGATCAGGGTCGAGGGATGTGGGACAGCGCGAATAGCAGGTCCCGTCTTCCTGCTCGAAGGTGTCGCCAGAAAGTTCGCGGATCAGTACCTGGAGGCGCGGCCGGGGTCTACCTGCTTGCCGGTCACGAGATAGACGACCTGTTCGGCGATGTTGGTGGCCCGGTCGGCGATGCGTTCCAGGTCGTGGGCGGTCCAGAGGAGATAGGTTGCGCGTTCGATGACCTTTGGGTCCTGCACCATCATCAGGAGCAACTCACGGTAGACCTGGTCGTAGAGGGCGTCCACCTCGTCGTCATCACCCAACACCTTGTAGGCCTTGTCGACGTCGTGCTGGACGAGGGCGTCGAGCGACGCGCGGAGCATCGCGGCGGCTTTTTCGGCCATGCGCGGGATATCGACGAGGGGCTTTATCGGGGGTTGGTCGCCCATCATGATGCTGATCTTGCCAATGCCCTCCGCGTAGTCACCGATGCGCTCGAGTTCCATCGAGACGTGGAGCGCCGCGATGAGCATGCGGAGGTCGGATGCGACCGGCTGCTGGATGGCGATGAGGTCGACTGCGCGTTCCTCAAGCTCGGCCCGTTTCCTGTCGATGATGTCGTCGTCGCGTACGACCTGCTGGGACAGGGCGAGGTCGCGGGTCTTGAGCGCCTCAACGGCCAGGAAGGTCGCCTTCTCGACCATGCTGCCGAGCGCAAGCAGTTCGTCCTGGAGGTTCTGGAGGTCGCGGTCGAATTCAGCGCGCTGGTGTCTGCCCATCGGTCTTTCCATCATGGCGTCCCTCCTGCACTCCCGATGCGCGGCTATCCGAACCTGCCGGTGATGTAACCCTCGGTGCGTTCGTCCCGGGGGTTGGTGAATATCTGGTGGGTGTCGCCGACCTCCACGAGGTAGCCTGCCCGGTCTTCTCCCATCGTCATGAATGCAGTCGAATCCGATACGCGCGCAGCCTGCTGCATGTTATGCGTGACGACGACGATGGTGTAGTCCCGGCTCAGCTCGCGCATGAGGTCTTCTATGGCGAGCGTCGAGATGGGGTCGAGGGCGGAAGCGGGCTCGTCCATGAGGATGACGTCCGGCTGCACAGCGACGGCGCGCGCGATGCAGAGGCGCTGCTGCTGTCCGCCGGAGAGGGTGAGGCCGCTGGCCTTCAGGCGATCCTTCACTTCGTCCCATAGCGCGGCCCTGCGGAGCGAGCGCTCCACGGCCTCGTCCATGTTGCCCCTGAACCCGTTGATGCGCAGGCCGAAAGCGACGTTGTCGTAGATGGACTTGGGGAACGGGTTGGGTTTCTGGAAGACCATCCCGACGCGGAGGCGTATCTCCGTGGGGTCGATGCTGGGGTGGTAGATGTCCTCACCGTTGAAGAGCACCTCGCCCTGCACGCGCGCGCTCGGGATGAGGTCGTTCATGCGGTTGAAGCAACGGAGCAGCGTGCTCTTGCCGGAGCCCGACGGGCCGATGAGGGCGGTGACGCTGTTCCGCGTCACATCGAGATTGATGTCGCGCAGCGCCCGGAACGAGCCGTAGTACATGTCGAGGTTCTTGACGCTCAGGGTCGTGTCGGTAGCGATGGCTTCCGTCGTTGTCATTCCTCGGACCTCTTCTGCGTGCGGTTGCGGATGTAGATGGCCACGGCGTTCATGGAGAGCAGGACAACCAGCAAGACGATGATGCCCGCGGCAGCGATGCCACGGAACTCCGGCCGGGGCTGGCTCACCCAGTTGTAGATCTGGATGGGCATCACCGAGAACTCATCGAACGGGTTCGTGGGGATGAACGTGAGGAAGACGAGCGCGCTGATCGCGATCATCGGCGCCGCCTCTCCGATGGCGCGGGACATGGCGAGGATGGTGCCGGTCATGATGCCGGGGAGCGCGTGCGGCAGGACGACATCCTTCACGGTCTGGAACTTGGTTGCGCCGAGCCCGTAGGACGCCTCGCGGTAGGTGGAGGGAACCGCTCGTATCGCCTCACGGGAGGCGATGATAACGATGGGCATCACGAGGAGCGACATCGTCATCGCGCCAGCGATGACCGTCCTTCCCAGTGCGAGTATCTGGACGAAGACGGCGAGGCCGAGCAGTCCGTACACGATCGAAGGCACGCCCGCGAGATTGGAGACGTTGATCTCAATGATGCGGGTGAACCAGTTCTTGGGCGCGTACTCCTCCAGGTAGACGGCCGCACCGACGCCCACTGGGACCGTGAAGAGGCCGGTGAGGCCCATGATCCATATCGTCCCGAAGATGGCAGACTTCATGCCGGCCTGCTCCGGGAAGCGGGAAGGGAAGTCCGTCAGGAAGTGCAGGCTCAGCCAGGGAACGCCTTGCCAGAGCACGCGCAAGAGCAGCGCTGCGAGCCCGGCGAGTCCCAGCAGGATGGCTGCGATGAAGATGACGTAAGCGATCGAACCGATGCGCTTGCGCATGGCGAGGCGCGGGTTGAGCAGGGCAGTGACCTCGGCCTTGGCCATGCTAGTACTCCTCGCGGAAGCGCCGGACGAGGAAGTGTCCCAGCACGTTCATGCCGAGTGTGAATGCGAAGAGGAGCAACCCCACCGCGAAGATCGTGTTGTACTCCAGGGAGCCGTGTGGAGTCTCTCCGAGGGCAAGCTGGACGATGAACGCAGTCATGGCCTGGATGCTCTCGATGGGGTTGAAGGTCAGGCGCGGGGTCGCGCCCGCGGCGAGGGTGACCAGCATCGTTTCACCGATGGCCCGCGAGAAAGCGAGGATGAACGAGGCGATGATGCCGGAGAGCGCGGCAGGCACGACGATGCGGAGCGATACCTCCAGCCTCGTTCCACCGAGCGCGTATGCCGCGTGGCGTAGCGATCGGGGCACCGCGACCATCGCGTCCTCGCTGAGCGACGAGACCATGGGGATGATCATCAGGCCCATGACCAGGCCGGCGCTCAGGGCGTTGAAGACGAGCAGGTCTTCCTTGAAGGGCCCAAAGGGAATGCTCTGGAGGAGGGGAGTGATGAACGTGAGCGCGAAGTAGCCGTAGACGACTGTGGGGATGCCGGCGAGCACTTCGAGGACGGGCTTGATGGCACGGCGGACCTTGTCCGGCGCGTATTCGGAGAGGTAGATGGCTATGGCGAGCCCAGCGGGAACCGCGACCGCTGCCGCGATGGACGCCACGAGCAGCGTGCCGCTCACGAGCGGCAGGACGCCGTAGTGACGGTTGCCCTCTGCGTCCTTGAGGATGGGAGACCAGGTGGTGCCGAAGAGGAAGTCCCAGACAGGGATCTCACGGAAGAAGCCGAGGGATTGGCTCAGGAGGCTGGCAACGATGCCGAAGGTGGTGACGATGGACATCACCGCGCAGGCGAAGAAGAGCCCGTGGACGATGCGGCCCTGCAGCGCGCCACGCTTGCGGTCGCGGCTCAACTGCATAGTTGCCTGGCGCTGTCCGATCTGTGCTGCGAAGCCATCTCGTGCGGTAGTGTCCATCA
>DAOUJA010000059.1:0-95311 GCA_034423175.1 Dehalococcoidia bacterium | reverse complement strand
CCAGCGTCCGTTTCTTCTGCGAACCGCCATGCCGAACGCGGAATCTCCCGGTATGGCCCATCCTCCCAGTCCTTCACCAGCAGCCGGGCCTGCGGTTCGTCGACGTCGGCTGCCGGATACGGCTTGTGGACGCGGTTCGCCAGCAGCCGCGTCCGCTGCGGCGTGTCGGGCCTGATCTCCACGAGCACCTGCCCCGTCGCAGGCTTCCCGTTCTCGAAGGCCGCAGGAGCCTCGAGGCCCATCATCGCCGGACTACGCGGGACGTCCCACTGCCACCCGACCGACAACACCGTGTAACCCCGGCGGCAGAGGAAACCGTCGCCGAGGGGGACCTCCGACGATCCCACGCGCGACGGCGGCGCCAGGTTGAAGGTCGGCATCACTTGCCGCCGCCCCCGGTTCACGACGTCTATCAGCAGTTCGCCGTTGCCGCGCTCCCGGTCGACCGGTGCGATGAGCGTGAAATCGCCCGTGAAGCGCACGAGCCCGTCGGCGCCGCGCCGCGCCAGCGCGAGGTCGGTGATGAGCGCGTTCGCCGGGTTCGCGGGGTCGATGGCGTAGGTCAGCAGCCCGTCGACACGCTCGTATGGGCCGGCTTCGCCGGATTCCGCGCCGTCGGCGAAGGGCGCGCGTTCCGTGATTTCGACGCTGACGACGGCCATGCGGCTACTCCTCCGCGTCGAGCGAGTTCTGGTAGGGCAGTTGCGTCCCCCGGCCCTGCGGCAGCGCGCCGTCGCCATCAACGACGTCGCCGCCGATCCCGTACCTGGCGTGCAACGAAAGGACGCGATGCGCCATCTTCAGCCTCCTCTCCGCTCCTCGGCTCCCATAGTACCCCAGCAGCCAAGCCGGCGCCGCCGAGCGGCGTTGGGCCGGACCTGCCGACTGGTCAAGAAGTTACTATCCTACGTGAGCAACCTCCAATCACGAGTACCTGCCAGTATCGCGTAGGGAGCCTGTCGGACCACCGCTCTTGCTGGCCTTCTCCCCTGCCCCCTGACTGCTATCATGCTTGACGCCCCGCGAACGCAACGGCGGTTCTCGAAAGACACCCACATGGCAAGCGACGCATCAGCACTCCGCAGTCCCGGTTCGTTCCGCGCGGCCGGGCCCACGTACATCGCCACCATCGCCGTCGGCCACGGGCTCAAGCACTGGTACATCGCCGCCTTCGCCGTCTTCCTCCCCCTCATCGTCGAGGAGTACGAGCTCACGGCCACCGGCGTCACCGCCATCGCCATCATCAAGCAGTTCGGCGGCGGCTTCCCCAATTTCTTCGTCGGCTACGTGTCGGACCGGCTCAGCGGCTACTGGCACTGGATACTCCCGCTCTCCTTCTTCTTCGCCGCGCTTTTCATGATGCTCTCCGGCCTTGCGCCGTGGGTCTGGCCGGTTGTCGCGCTCGCTTCCATCGGCGGTCTCGCCGCCTCGTTCTGGCACCCGCCGGCCATCTCCATGCTCAGCTCGCGCTTCCCTGACCGCAGGGGCATGGCCATCGCCTTCCACGGCTCAGGCTCCGGCGCCGGCGAGGCGCTCGGGCCGCTCGGCGTCGGTTTCGTCCTCGCTTTCTGGCTGGCCGACGACTGGCGGCTCTACACGCTCCTCAGCTTCATGCCGGCCGTCGCCATCTCGCTCGTCATGTTCTGGCTCCTCTCCGGGGCGCCCAGGCAGCAAAACGAGTCCCAGGCCCAGCTCCCCCGGCTGACCGACCCCATACGGCTGCTCCGCTACCCGGTCTACGTCAGCCTCGCCTTCGCCAACTTCACCCGCTCCTTCTCCCACTTCGGGCTCATCAGCTTCATGCCGGTCTACCTCGCGCAGGACCTGGACATGGACAGCTTCGGCGTCGGTTTCCACGTCGGACTGCTCACCCTTCTCGGCGTCGCCTTCGGACCGGTCTTCGGCTACTTCTCGGACCGCATCGGGCGGCGGCTCCCCATAGTCACCGCCATGTTCGTCATCGGCGCGGGCCTGTTCGTCATCGCCGCCGCCGGGGAGACCAACCTCGCGCTGGACTTCACCCTGCCGTTCACGTCCGTCGCCTTTCACGCTGAGTTCCTCGTCATCACCCTCGCACTCGCCTTCATCGGGCTCTTTCTCTGGTCCAGCCAGGACGTCGTCAACGCCACCGCCATGGACGCCTCGCCGCCCGGCCTGCAGGGCTCCACGGTCGGCATCATGTTCCTGAGCAGCCTCAGCGGCGCGACGGTCGGCGCCATCGTGATGGGAGCGGTGGTCAGGCTGACCGGAACGTACGAGAGCATCTTCTGGCTGGGAGGCGCTGTCGCCGCCCCCGGCGCGCTCATCTTTCTCTTCGCTCCGCTCCGTCGCCGCACCGACTGACCCGGCCGCTTCACCCCTACGCGCTCCGCCTGTCCGTGGTAGCCTGCGAACGCACAACGCACACACGGAGGGAGCTGCATGACGACTGACAAGGCGCGCACCGAACGCATCCAACGGGTCTACGACTCCAAGGACTACGACGAACTGACCACCGAGTACGACGGTTGGGCAACGGAGTACGACGCCGACCTCGAATCGCTCGGCTTCATCGGCCCGCGCACCGCGGCCGAGACACTCGCGAAGTACGTCTCCGACCCCGAGACCAAACTGCTCGACGCTGGCGCGGGCACCGGCATGGTCGGCCAGGAGCTTGCGCGGCTCGGCTTCAAGCGCATCACCGCGCTCGACCTCTCTCCCGGCATGCTGATGACCGCCAACGAGAAGTTCGTCTACGAGGAGTTGGTCGTCGGGGAGCTCGGCAAGCCCCTCCCGTTCGAGACCGGTGCCTTCGATTCCACCACCTGCGTAGGCACGTTCACCTTCGGCCACGCCCCCGCGGAGTCACTCGACGAGCTCGTCCGCGTCACGAAGCCCGGAGGCTACATCGTCTTCAGCATCCGCACGGACTACTACACCGAGGGCGGCTTCGACGTGAAGCAGAACGCGCTGGCGGAGGCGGGCAAGTGGGAGCTCGTCGAGTGCACCGACCCATTCCAGCCGATGCCCAACGGCGAACCCGACATCTGGTACTACGTCTGGGCCTACCGCGTCCTCTGACCAGCCCCTGCTAGAATCTCTCCGTGGGCCCCATAGCGATCATAGACTACGGCGCGGGCAACCTCCGGAGCGTCCAGAAAGCGTTCGAGCGCCTCGGGTATCCGGCGCACTTCGTGTCTGCTCCCGAGGAACTCGACTCGGCGGCAGCCGTCGTCTTCCCCGGACAGGGCGCGTCTCCGCAGGCCGTCGCCGCCCTCAACGCCCACGGCATGGCGGGGCCGATACGCGACTGGATCGCCGCCGGCAGGCCCTTCTTCGGCGTCTGCCTCGGCCTGCAATTGCTCCTGGACCACTCGGAGGAGGGCGACACCCCCGCCCTCGGCATCGTGCCCGGCTACGTCAGGCGCTTCGAGCCGGTGTTGAAGGTGCCCCACATGGGCTGGAACTCCGTCGAGCTCCGGCGCCCGCACCCGCTGTTCGACGGCGTACCGGAGGAGAGCTACTTCTACTTCGTCCACTCCTACTACGCAGCTCCGGACGACCCGTCGTGGGTAGCGGGCGCGACCACCTACGGCGTCGAGTTCGCCAGCTTCATCGCCAGGGACAACGTCGTCGCCACCCAGTTCCACCCGGAGAAGAGCGGCACGGCTGGCCTCATGCTGTACGACAACTTCGTCAAGCGCCTCGTGAAGGAGCGGACCTGACACCATGGAGATCATCCCCGCCATAGATTTGCGCGGCGGCGCCGTCGTCCGGCTCCTGCAGGGCAACTACAACCTCCAGACCACGTTCGGCGACGATCCCGTCGGCGTTGCGCGACGCTTCGAGGCCGACGGCGCGCCCCGCATCCACGTCGTCGATCTGGACGGCGCCCGCGAGGGACGGCGTACGCAGGCGGCAGAGGTGCGCGCCATCGCCGCCGCGGTCGGCATCCCCATCGAGCTCGGCGGCGGCCTTCGCTCAGCCGGGGACATCGCCGAGGCGCTGGCCGACGGCGTCGACCGCGTCGTGCTCGGTACGGCTGCGGTCGAGCAGCCCACGCTCATCGAGCAGGCCCTCGTCGCTCACGGCGCGGAGCGCGTCGTCGTCGGCATCGACGCCCGTGAGGGCATCGCCTCCGTCTCGGGTTGGACCGAGAGCGGCTCTATCCCCGCGACCGACCTCCTCGACCGCATGGCAGACCTCGGCGTGCGCCGCTTCATCTACACCGACATCACCCGCGACGGCACGCTCACGTCGCCCAACTTCCGTGCAGTCGGCGACATGGTGCAGCGCGCCGAGGCCGCGGGCGGCGCCCGCATCATCGCCTCCGGCGGCGTCACGGATGTAGACAACCTCCGCACGCTCGCCGGCCTCGGCGTGGAGGGCGCCGTCATCGGCGTCGCCGTCTACCGCGGCACCCTGGACCTCGCGGCAGCCGTCGCGGAGCTGGGCTAGCCCGCCATACGCTGGGGATTGACCTCGTCGAACAGCGCCGTCACTTCCTTCGGGGGTGGCGGTGTCAGCAGCGCGGCCCCGATGCCTGCAAGCGTCGCAATGACGAAGCCCGGCGTCGCCGGTTCGATGTCCCACATGCCCCAGGGCCCTCCGGATGCATAGCCCCACAGTGAGGCTGCTATCGTTCCAACGATCATCGATGCAAGCGCCCCCTGCAGATTGAACCGCCGCCAGTACAACGCCATCAGGGTAACCGGCCCGAAGGCTGCGCCCATCCCTCCCCAGGCGTAGCTCACGAGAGTGAACACCGACTCCGGCCTGAAGATGGAGAGCGCCGCGGCTATCACGGCGATCACCAGCAACAGCAGCCGCCCCAGCCAGACCTGGCTTCCCGCATCCACGTCCTTCGTCCACCTGCGCACTACTGGCACGTCGTCCGTGGCGATGGCGGAGCCCAGCAGCAGCTGCGAGTCCGCCGTGCTCATGATCGCCGCCACTACTCCGGTCAGCAGCACGCCGGCTACTACCGGATGGAAGAACACCTCGGCAACGACGATGTACAACCGCTCCGGGTCTGCGACCGCCCCCAGCATCCCCACCTCCGACAACGCGGGGAACGCCAACAATCCAAGCAGCAGCCCGAACCCGAAGATCAGCGTCGTCCACAGCGTCGAGATGTTCCGGCTCGCCCGTATCCGGTCTTCACTCTCTATCGCCATGAACCGCTGCAGGATGCGCTGCGACCCGAACGTCCCTATCCCCCAGCCGGCAGCGGTGAGCAGGAACACGATGCCGATGCGGTTGTTCTCAACGTCGGTGAACGGGTTCCAGAATCCGGGAACGGCCTCGCCGACGCCCTGGAAGGGAGCGTCGACAACCACCAGCAGCGTCGCGGGGATGATCGCGAAGCCCAACAGCATGACCAGCGCCTGGAATACGTCGGTGTGCGAAACGGCGAGGAACCCGCCGATGAAGGTGTACGAGACGACAGCGGCCATCGTGATGAGCACACCGGTCCTCTCGTCCAACCCGAACACCGTTTCGAGCAGCTTTGCCCCGGCGATCAGGCCGGAGCTGACGTAGAAGATGATGAAGAACACCGTGATGAGCGACGCCAGTGTCCGCAGCGCGCCCGTCCGGTCGGCGAACCGCTTCTCCAGGAAGTCGGGAAGAGTGAGCGAGTCCCCGGTGGCTATCGTATAGCGGCGGAGGCGCTTCGCCATGATCGCCCACCCCAGCCAGAGCGTAACGATGATCGCAAGCACCGACCATATCTCGATCATCCCGTTCGTAAACGCAAGCGCCGGAAACACCAGCATCGTCCACCCGCTGGTGGATGAAGAACCCGAACTCAGCGCTGACGTGAAACTGCCGACCTGCCGGCCGCCAAGCACGTAGTCGGACATGGTGCGCATGCGGCGCGCCCGGCCCAGCGCTATCCCGATCAGTATCGCGAAATAGCAGAAGAGGACCGCCAACACCCAGTAGCCGAACATGGCCGCCAAATCCTATACGCCGTTCCCACTCGCTGCGAGTGACTATGCACGCCCGCCGCTAGCCGCGCAGCAGCTCCGGGGTCAACTCCCGGCCTGACCGTCGGCCCTGCTCGAAAGCGGTGACGTTATCCAGTGTCACCTCTGCGATGGCTTCGAGCGCCTCCCGCGTGAAGAACCCCTGGTGGCCGGTGATCAGTACATTGGGGAACGTGAGAAGCCTGGTGAACACGTCGTCCTGGATGACCTGATCTGAGAGGTCGCGAAAGAACAGGTCGCCCTCCTCTTCGTAGACGTCCAGCCCGAGATAGCCGATATGGCCCGTCTTCAGCCCGGCGATAACGGCTCGAGTGTCGACGAGACCTCCCCGGCTTGTGTTGATGAGCATCACCCCGCGCTGCATCAGCGCCAACGCTCGCGCGTCGATCATGTGGTGCGTCTCCGGAGTCAGCGGGACGTGGAGCGTGACGATCATCGATGCTTCGAGTAGCTCGTCCAGGTCCACGTACCGCACGCCCCACTCTTTGCATTCGGGATTGGGAGCTACGTCGTATGCAAGCACGTCGCAACCGAAGCTCACGAGCGCCCTGGCCACCAGAGCGCCGATCCTCCCCGTGCCGATGACGCCCACCGTCTTGCCGTGGAGGTCGAAGCCCAGAAGCCCCTCCAGTGCAAAGTTGCCTTCGCGGACCCGGGCATGGGCCCGGTGCAGCCTGCGGTCCAGGGTGAGGATGAGGCCGATCGTATGCTCGGCCACAGCGTAGGGGGAGTAGGCGGGCACACGGCTCACCGTGATGCCCAGGGCCGCGGCAGCATCCAGGTCCACGTTGTTGAAGCCGGCGGACCGCAGCGCCACCAGTCGCGTGCCGCCTGCGGCAAGGGCGCCAAGTACGTCAGCGTCCAACTCATCGTTCACGAAGGCGCAGACTGCGGGGGACCCCGAGCCGAGGCTTGCCGACTCCGCGGTCAGCCGTCCCTCCAGGAACAGCAGCTCGTGGCCGTGGCGTACGTTGGCGGCAGCCAGGAACTCGCGATCGTAGGACTTCGTGCTGAAGACGGCGACTCGCACTGCGACCTCACTGGCACGACTGACCCGCAGGGGCAGCATCCCCCGGGAGTGCCGGCTTAGTTGATGGAGCGGGACCCGACGTCCTCGACCCTGAAGGTCGCGTTGTGGACAGGGACCCAGTTGCCGCCGACCTCTACCTCGAGGACGACGGAGCATTCCTGGCCTTGCAGGTCGTCACTCAGGAGGAAGTGGGAGCAACAGACCTCTTCGGACATCTTGCTGCGGATGCGCTCGCTCGTGGCGGCGTCGCGGTGGACCTCGTCGAGGTCTTCGTTCCGCCAGATGATGCGGGCGTTCACCGGGGAGATGTCGTAGTCCCGGTTGTTCAGGAGGTAGGCGTAGGCTTTCGCCACCTCGCTCGTCCGATAGGCGGGCCGCAGGACAGAGAATGACCATGCGATGTTCTCCAGCATGACAGCCTCCTTGGTTTCGCCGTGAGAGCGGTCTGTCGACTTACCTGCCTCACTCAATTGTACACCCGTGTCATATGCAAGCGTGGTCCGGCCCATGTGTCACAGCCCGCGCTGCTCCGTGATAATCTAGCCTCATCCACACTCACACTGCGGAGGATGATTGCACATGGCCGCTCCCCTGGTTGATTCCACCCCAGCATTCGTCGAGGAGGCGTACCGGAAGATGGAACAGCGGCTCGAGGCCGTTCGCGCGCGCCTCGGACGACCGCTCACCTACGCCGAGAAGGTCCTGCTCGGACACCTCGACGACCCCGCCGACGCCGACCTCCTCCCCGGCGAGAGCTACCTCAACCTCCGCCCGGACCGCGTCGGCCTGCAGGACGTCACCGGCCAGATGGCCATCCTCCAGTTCATGCAGGCGGGCAAGCCCACCACCGCCGTCCCCTCCACTGTCCACTGCGACCACCTCATCACCGCATTCGAGGGCGCGCTCGCCGACACCAACCTCGCCAAGTCCGAGAGCAGCGAGGTCTACGACTTCCTCCGCTCCTCAGCCGCGAAGTACGGCCTCGGCTTCTGGGGGCCCGGCTCGGGCATCATCCACCAGGTCATCCTGGAGAACTACGCCTTCCCCGGCCTCATGATCATCGGCACTGACTCCCACACCCCCAACGCGGGCGGACTCGGCGCATTCGCCTCCGGTGTCGGCGGCGCCGACGCCGTCGACGTGATGGCCGGCTTCCCGTGGGAGGTGCTCTACCCGCGCCTCATCGGCGTGAAGCTCACCGGCTCCATGAACGGCTGGACCGCCCCCAAGGACGTCATCCTCAAGCTCGCCGGCATCCTCACCGTCTCCGGCGGCACCAACGCCGTCGTCGAGTACTTCGGCCCCGGCGTCAACGCCATGAGCGCGACCGGCAAGGCCACCATCTGCAACATGGGCGCCGAGCTGGGCGCGACCACCTCCATCTTCCCCTACGACGCCCACGCCGCCGCCTACCTCCGCGCGACGGGACGCCCCGAGCTCGCCGAACTTGCCGACAAGTACGCCCACCTGCTCACCGGAGACCCCGAGGTCGAGGCCGAGCCGGAGAAGTACTTCGACCGCGTCATCGAGATCGACCTCGATACGCTGGAGCCGCACGTCGTCGGTCCGCACACGCCGGACCTCGCGCGCCCCATCTCCGAACTCGCCGACGCCGTCATCAAGGAGAACTACCCGGACGCGCTCTCCGCCACCCTCATCGGCTCCTGCACCAACTCCTCCTACGAGGACGTCTCCCGCGCCGCCAACGTCGCCCGGCAGGCCGCCGAGCACGGCGTCGGTGTAGCGGTCGACTTCCTCGTGACTCCCGGCTCGGAGGCCGTCAATGCCACGATCCAGCGCGACGGCCAGATGGCCGCGCTCGAGTCCGTTGGCGCGAGCGTCATGGCCAACGCCTGCGGCCCCTGCATCGGCCAGTGGAAGCGCCCCACCATCAACCCCGGCGACGTCAACTCCATCGTCACGTCGTTCAACCGCAACTTCCCCGCCCGCAACGACGCCAACCCCTCCACCATGAACTTCATCGCCAGCCCGGAGATCGTCACCGCGTTCGCCCTCGCCGGCCGCCTCTCGTTCAACCCCATGACCGACACCCTCACCGGCGCCGACGGTCAGCCGTTCAAGCTCGACCCGCCCGGCGAGGCGCCCGAGGTGCCGGAAGACGGCTTCGCCGGGCGCGGCTTCGGCTACGAGCCCCCGGCCGACGACGGCAGCGCCATCGTCGTGAACGTCGACCCGGAGTCGACCCGCCTGCAGGTGCTCTCGCCCTTCCCGCGCTGGGACGGCGGCGACTTCGAGCGCGTGCAGGTGCTCGTCAAGGCCAAGGGCAAGTGCACGACCGACCACATCTCCCCCGCCGGCCCGTGGCTGCGCTTCCGCGGCCACCTGGAGCGGCTGAGCGACAACGCCTTCCTCGGCGCGGTCAACGCCTTCACCGACGAGCGCGGCGAGGGGCTGAACCAGGTCACCGGCGAGCGAGCGCCCTTCCCCCAGGTCGCCCGCTACTACAAGGAGCACGGCCTCGGCTGGGTCGCCGTCGGGGACTTCAACTACGGCGAGGGCAGCTCCCGTGAGCACGCCGCGATGTCGCCGCGCCTGCTCGGCGCCAAGGCCGTCATCGTCCGCAGCTTCGCCCGCATCCACGAGACCAACCTCAAGAAGCAGGGCATCCTCCCGCTCACCTTCAGCGACCCGGACGACTACGACAAGATCCTGGAGGCCGACACCATCAGCATCACCGGCCTGGACGAGATCGCCCCCGGCAAGCCCGTCCGCGCCGTCATCCACCACTTCGAGGGCGGCGACGAGGACATCGAGCTCACCCACACCATGAGCAGCGAACAGCTCGAGTGGTTCCGCGCCGGCGCCGCGCTCAACATCCTGGGGAAGTGATCAGGAGGTTGTAAATTGGTGTTCTTTTGGGAGGCATCAGAGGCACGGCCTCGATTTACCCCGGCAGAGAAGATGTATTTCTACAAGAAGTACAAGGGCATCTGTCAGGGTTGTGGAAAGAAGAAGGATATTGAAGACACAGATATAGACCACATCAAACCATTTAGTCGGTACCCTAAATTAGGGTGGCGTGAATCCAACCTGCAACTTCTGTGTCGTAATTGCAACAACACTAAGGGTGACGGGACGATGGCGTACCTTAGGCACCGATTGAAAGAGCGGGGTGTGGTAGTGAAGGAGCCTAAGGCAATAGCGAAGGCTAAGCCCAAAGCAGTAGCTAATGCGAAGACTCAGTCGGCAGCGAAGGCAAAGCCTACAGCAGCCGTGAAGGCGAAGCCCAAGGCAGTAGCAAATGCGAGGACTAAGGCGGTAGTGAAGGCAAAGTCTACAGCAGCCGTGAAGGCGAAGCCCAAGGCCGCTGGGAAGCGTTAAGGGGAGCACGCCATCATCGACCCTGACCTGCGTTTCGGCATCGCCATACCCCAACGGTTCACCGGCGAGATCGACGTCGCCGTGCTGCCGCCGTTCTTCACGGCCGTCGAGGAGCTGGGCTACCACAGCTGCTGGGTCGTCGAGCAGGCCATCAACGCCCACAACGACCTCGCCCCCATCCCCCTGCTCTCCTATGCCGCCGCCCTCACGACCACGGCGCGCCTCGGCAGCTCCGTCCTCATCAGCGTCCTGCGCAACCCCATCAACCTCGCCAAGAGCCTCGCGACCCTCGACCGCCTCTCCAACGGACGGCTCATCGCCGGGGTCGGCATGGGGAACGCGACCGGCGCGCCTTTCTCCGAGGCGTTCGGCGCTCCGGCGGCGGGCAAGGCGTCACGCTTCGAGGAAGGGCTCGTGCTCATGCAGCGCCTCTGGACCGGCGAGCGCGTCACGTTCGACGGCCGCTTCTGGCAGCTCGACGACGCCTTCATCAGCCCCACGCCCGTCCAGGAGCGCATCCCGCTCTGGTTCGGCGGACACGCCCCCGCCGCGCTCGACCGCGCCGCCCGGCTGGGCGACGGCTGGATGGGCGCAGGCGCCACGTCCACGGCCCGCTTCCGCGACGAGCAGGAAGCGATGCGCGCCCACCTGGAAGCCCACGGACGCGACCCCGCCACGTTCACGACCTCGAAGCGCGTGTTCATCGGCGTGGAGGACGACCCGGAGACGGCTCTGCAGCGGATGCAGCCCTGGTTCACGATGCACTCAGGCAGCGGACAGCGCGCAGAGCGCGTCGGCGTCTACGGCACGCCCGAGCAGTGCGCCGAGGGCCTCATGCAGATCGCGGACACCGGCCTCGGCCTCATCGCCCTCAACCCCCTCTACGACCACGAGCGCCAGGCCCGCCGCCTCGCGACCGAGGTCCTGCCGCTCATGGGGCTGGGCCTCTGACTTTAGGCGAGTTTGGCGTCCACGGCAGCAAGGAACGCGCCCGCGACACTGAGGAGTTGGTTTGTAGCCTCGACCAAATCCTCTCGCTTACGCGGCCTGCGATTGCGATGCGGGTGCGCGAAATTGATGTCCATTTCATGGACGATCTGGTTCCTCACCGCGAATACGTGTCGCAGCTTGTCCGGATCTGAAGCTATGACGCCCCGGGAGATGTTGAAGTGCGACGCAACGGAGAGCAGTTGGTCAACGGACTGGAGGCTGTTGGATGTCAGGTCTTGAACGAACTGTTCAGTCATCCGGTCCACGGGATTCTCCACCAGCAGAACGTCTGACAAGAATCTGTAGTCGAGCTGGTCGTTGTCCCTGATCTTTCGTTCGACGAATTCCCGTAGGCTCTCTCGTGCTTTTGAGTCCTGCCTGATAACTTGAGGCAGAGCGTCCTGTATCAGGTGCTTCACCATTGAGTCCAGCCCTGCGCTGGCGAAGACCAGCATCGCCCGGACAAGGTACAACTGCTCCTGTGTTGGGGCGCCTCGCGTATTCCGCGCGGCATCAAAAGTACTCAGAAACGTTCCTGCCGTTCGATGCGTGTACTCCAGAACGAGCCTTGCGTTTCTGCACTCTGGCGCCCTGGGCGCGTCTGGCTGCCTCACCAACGGCTCGTTTGCCGGGCGTGTCGTCACCAACCGGCTCCGCCCTACCCCAGCCTGGCCAATTGCCGCATGTACTCTTCCAGGGGTGGCAGGTCAAATCGAACGTCGTCCGCAAGAGCGGGAAGCCATCCGTTCTCCTCCGCCCTGGGGTATTCTGGCGGCCCCCCGGGGTGATCGGGGAAGCCCGGGTACTCTGCGAGGCCCGGGTAGCCCCTGTACTCATGGTTGGAGAACCTGTAGAAGCGCCACCCCAGGTAGACCGTGCCGAGGTAGTCGCCGTTGGGGTCTACCGCATCGTCGTCGTTCCACGGGAACCAGCCCAGCCAGTCTCCCCGGGGGGCGAACAGGTGCTTGCCCTGGCGAAAGGCTATCCAGTCGCCCTTCGAGTTGAACAGGTGCTGCGCTTTCATGTCGGCTCCGTTGCTGACGGATTTGTGGCCCTATTGTACTACACACTCCCTACCGCGTCCCGCCCAGCTTGTGCAGCTCGTCCGGCAGCGTGGGAAGCTGCACCGCGATCACGGCGGGCGAGCCATTCCGCACCTCGGCCAGCCCACGCTTGAGCGCCGGGCCGACCTCCGCGGGGTCCGTCACCGACTCGCCGTAGCCGTTCGCCGCCTCGGCGAGCTTCGCGAAGTCCGGCGGCGGGTCGAACAGCCCGCCCTCATAGCCCGCCGACGCCGCATAGCCTGCCGGGTACGCGCCGTCCACGCCCGCCGTGCCGGTGCTGTACGACTTGTTGACGAACACGACCGTGAGGAACGGCGTCTTATAGTGCCCCGACGACCAGAGGGCCGCGAGCGGGCTCCCGAACATGAAGTAGCCGTCACCGGTTACGAGCACCACGTCCCGGTCCGGCGCCGCCGTCTTCGCGCCGAACGCGGCCCCGGTGCCCCAGCCGCCCGCGCTGCCGCCGCTCTTGAAGTAGGAACCCGGCAGGTGGCGCCCGTGGTACGGACGGAACGCCGCAGTCGAGCTGAGCGTGTCGTCCAGCACGATGGCCTGCTCCTCCAGCATCTGCCCGATCTGGTAGCCGACCCACCGCGGGCTGATGGGGTCGCGTGTTGCCACCCGCATCGCCGCTTCCTCGTCCTGCTTGCGCATCTCCTGCTTGCGTTGCGCCAGACGTTCGCGACGCTCCTCGATCCGGCCCATGTCCGCCTTCGTCAGCATGGCCGCCGCCTGCTCGTACACCGCCTCCGCGAACGGCCCCGCGAGCACCGGCAGCCACACGTCCGCGTGGAACTCCATCGTCTTGTAGCGCGACTGCACCGGGTCCGGGTCCACCCACACGATCTTCGTGCCGGGCGTGGGAGCGTTCGCCGGCATGTACGGCACCGGCGTCTCGATGACGACCACCACGTCCGCCTGCGCGGCGGACGGTCCCGTGCCGGAGAGCGCGTGCGTCGTCGGGAAGTTCATCGTCATCGTGCGGTCCGAGTCCATCATCGGGAGCGCGAGCAGCTCCGCGAGCCGCACGAGCGGCGCGACCGACCCGCTGTTGCGGCCGGACTGCCCGAGAATGACGACCGGGTTCTGCGCCTTCACCAGCCACTCCGCGACGCGCTTCGCGTCCGACGGGTCCGGCCAGGTGGCGCGCGCGACTCCGAGCTCGTCGCGGGTCGGGAAGCGCGTCTTGCCGGGAAGCGGCAGCATCGCCGCCTCCTGCGGCACGGTCATGTAGACCGGCCCGCGCGGCTCGCTCATGGCGACCTGCAGCAGGCGGCTCACGATGAGGCCGGGATTATCCGTGTGGTCGAGCCGGTGGTCGATCTTCGTGTACTGCCGGACGATCTCACCCTGGTCGCGTGGCTCCTGCACCCACTGCACGCTGTTGGAGCGGGAACCGCGCATCGAGCCGGGGTAGGCGCGCGGCCCGGCGCCCGCCGTGATGAGGACGGGGTAGCCGCCGCGCCACGCCGTATGCAGCCCGGCGCCGTAGTTGAAGGTGCCGACGTCCACGTGGGCGGCGGTCGCCGCCGGCTGCTCGCGCACCATCGCGCTGCCGAGCGCCGCGTTCAGCGCCGAGCCCTCGTGCGTCACGGTGAGGAGGCGCGGCGCGGGCCAGCCCTTCGCGGCGGCACGAGCGACGGCCTCCTGGTAGAACCCGATCTCGGAGCCTGACACGAAGAAGAAGTGCTCCACGCCCCCGAGCTTCATCGCGGTCGTGATGGCGTCCGCCCACTCGTCGGCGTCGTGCTCGCTCCAGCTCGGGTCTGCTGCGATGGTGCGGTCTTCTACCATGAAGGGCCTCCTGGGATGCGCAGGCGCGGGGTGTTCGAGTGCAACGATACGGCGCGGGCTGCGGCGTGGCAAACGGCGCGATGGTAGAGTGGGCGGGATGGCTACCGAGCGACAAGGGGAAGAGTCGAGCACGCCGGACGCCTCACTGGGGCGGTGGGGCGCACTCGCGATCCGCGACTTCCAGCTGTTCTGGGCCCAGGGGCTGTTGCAGGGGCTCGCGCGGAACATGCGCGAGCTTCTCCTCGGTTTCCTGGTCTTCGACCTCACCGGGTCCACGCTGGACCTGGGCATCACCGGCATATTCATGACCCTCCCGGTTATCGTCCTCGGCCTCCTGGGCGGGGCGCTCGCGGACGCGGTGGACCGGAAGAAGCTGATCATCTACACGCAGGCGGCGAACTTCGCGGGGCTGGCCCTGCTTCCCGTGCTCATCTTCACGGGGGCCGTGCAGGTGTGGCACCTCTGGCTCCTCGCGAGCTTCTGGTCCGGCATGAGCATCCTGGGGCGTCCGGCGGAGCGGGCGTTCCTGCCCCGCCTGGTGCCGAGGAGCCACGTCATGAACGGCATCACGTGGTTCGGAGCGCTGAGCCAGGGCACTCTGTTCGGCGGGCCGCTCGTCGGCGGAGTCCTCATCGCGCTGGTGGGTGTGGGCTGGGCGTTCGCGGTCAACGCGGTCTTCCTCCTGCTCGCCGTCATCGCGACGATGGCGATCCGCACGTCGGGGGAGCAGTTGGGAGAGGGCCGAAGGGTGTCGCTCGCGGCGATATGGGAAGGGGCGCGTTACCTGCGGACGAAGGAGGTGCTCTGGGGGGCGTACCTCATGGACTTCGGCGTGATGTCGTTCGGGTTCTTCCGCATCATCATGCCGGCGCTGGCGGAAGACGTGTACGGCGTGGATGCGATCGGCCTGGGCATGCTCGTTGCGGCGCCCGCGGCGGGCTCCTTCCTCGGCACCGCCATCCTCCTCCGCATGGGCGACCCGCCCCGCAAAGGCGTCATGATCGTGCTCGCCAACGTGGGGTACTCGCTGGGCCTCTCAGCGCTGGGACTGGCCGCGCTCATGCTGTCGTCGTGGTTCTTCCTCGCGCTGGCCGTGCTGGCGGTGCTCGGGCTCATGGACGTCGTCAGCTTCACGGCGAGGCAGGCGCTGATCCAGCTCGTCGCGCCGGACTACTACCGGGGCCGGGTGGGCAGCTTCTCCTCGATCCTCGCCGGGCTGGGGAACGGCACGGGCTCGGCGGTTATCGGCGGGGTGTCGTCGATCGCGGGGGTGCCCGGAGCGTTCATCATCAACGGCCTCGTCTGCCTGAGCGTCACAACGGCGTCAGGCCTGACGTGGCGTGGCATCTGGCGGCACGACCAGCGCACCGAGCCCGCCGCCGACTGAACGTCAGCCCTGCCCTACGCCGACGCCCTGCCCTGCGCAGCGACGGCCGCCACCGCCGCCTCGACCGCGGCCTGGTCGCCGAGGTAGCGGCTGCCCTGCGGCGTGAGGTCGTCCGCGAGGTCGTAGACGAGCGGGACGCCGGTGGGGATGTTGAGGTCGATGATGTCGGCGTCCGAGACGTTGTCGAGATGCTTCACGAGCGCGCGCAGGCTGTTGCCGTGAGCGACGATGAGGACGCGCTTGCCCGCGCGGATGTCCGGCGCGATCGTGCTTTCCCAGTACGGCACGAAGCGGGCGACCGTCTCCTTGAGCGCCTCCGTGAGCGGCATCTCGCTCGCCGGGATGGAGGCGTAGCGCGGGTCGCGGCCGGGGTGGCGCTCGTCGTCGGGCGTGAGCGCGGGCGGCGGGACGTCGTAGCTCCGGCGCCAGAGGAGCACCTGCTCCTCGCCGTGCTCGGCGGCGGTCTCGGCCTTGTTGAGGCCCTGGAGCGCGCCGTAGTGGCGCTCGTTCAGCCGCCAGTCCCGGATAACGGGTACCCACATCAGGTCCATCTCGTCGAGGACGATCCAGAGCGTGCGGATGGCCCGCTTGAGGACGGACGTGTAGGCGACGTCGAAGGTGAAGCCCTCCTCCAGCAGCAGCTGGCCGGAGCGTGCGGCCTCCTCGCGCCCGGTGCCGGTGAGGTCGACGTCGGTCCAGCCGGAGAAGCGGTTGGAGAGGTTCCAATCGCTCTCGCCGTGTCGCAGGAGCACTACCTGGGGCATCGTTCATCCTCCGCGTGGGTGTCGGTTGCATTGTGCCACAAGCGGCGGGTGAGGGGCGCCCACTGTCCGGCATCCGGCCTGCTGGGCGTCTTGCAGGCCACCCGTGACCGCCGTTGTCCTCGTCGCACCTCCCCCTTTGGACTCGCCGCGCAGGCGTGGGCCGTCGTTCCTGCGGAGGCAGGAACCTCGCATCCCTGGCTCCCCTGTCCCTCCAAGTGGGACATTGTGAGACATTATGGGACATTCCACTCCTGCAGCCCGGGTGCGCCAAAGTGGGCCAAAGTGGGCCACGCCACTCCTGCCCCTGGCCTCCCGACCCGGGGCAGTCCCCCGCGGAACGGCGCCCCGTCACCGACCAGCGTACGCGGGCATGGGGCGACCGCGAAAGGGGCGGGTGTCACAATCCTCCCGTCGTTCCTGCGCAGGCAGGAATCTCGCTTCTGGGCGCTATGCTTGCAGGCTTGCCAGCGCAGCCGGGAACTCCTCCTCATTGAACACGAGGCGGAACGTGCCCTTCGCAGGCCCGTCGTGCAGTTCCATGAAGCCGCCGTCGAACGCCCTTTCGAGTAGCTCCAACACCTGCCGCTTGTACTCCGTATCGTCGTTCCCCTTCAGGTGCTCGCCTTTGGTCTCGAACACGAACAGATGCTGCTTGCCAAACGCCTCGTCCGTGAAGGCGATGAAGTCTGGATAGATGCGGTCGCGCCGCCATCCCCGCAGGTAGTATTCGTTCCGCTGACGCGCCGCTACGCGGTGCCACCACCGCAGCGCCTTCTCCTGATCGAGGTAGCGCGCGAAGTTCCGCTCGAGGTCGGAGTCGAACTGACGGACGTAGACGGGTGCAAACAGGCTGAGTTGCCGTTGCAGCACAGGCTCATCCTCACTCACCGGAATCTCGTAGCTCTCGTAAAGACGGTAGTTCAGCCCATCGCCCTTCAAGTCGAAGCGGATGACTCTGTTCCGCAGCTTCTCCATGAATATCAGCTGCGCTTCCTTGTCAGCCTCCGCCACGACGTACCTCCGAAGGGCAGACGCCTGGTATGAACGCTGATCGTAGATGGCCTCGTCGCTCAAGCCCGCCTCGCGCAGCTTGTCGATCAACTCCTGCGCAATGCGCGCCGCTTGCCACGGATTCGGCACTACGTCTCCGAGTTGGCGTGCGAACCACGCGACGCTCAGCGTCTTCTCTATCTCCAGTTCGCTCGACCCGTAGTGGACTGGTTGCTCGTCGCCGATGTCCACCGACGCAGTGGCCCGCTTGGCCGGGCTCGGCTGGGCTGCCTGGGGATCAGGCGCGGTGATGCCCGCCCACGCGATCTCCGGCAGGATGTGCCGGTCGTAGTCCAAGTCGCACCACCCTTCCTCCGCGTCCTGGTGCAGCACGCGCGGAAGAAAGATGTCCTGGTTGCGGAACGCCTCTCGGCGCTCTACGCGGGTTGGCAGCAGCCTTCCGCTCCTGGCCCATACCTCATCTCCCAGACCCGTAAGCCCCTCCTGCTCCAGTCCTTCTTTCACTTGCCCTACCACGGTTCCCACGTCCGCATTCCAGCAATACACGTAGCACTGGTCCAGCGCTTCACGATAGGTGCGCCGCGCGTGCGGCATCCGCATCACCCGCCCCACGAGCTGCGTGATGGCCCGCTGAGCGCGCGTGTTGTCCAACATCACGAGCAGATAGGCGAACGGGCAGTCCCAACCTTCCATCAGCGCCGCTTTTGTTATGATCCACCGGACCGGAGAGTATTCCGAGAGCAGGTCCTCGCGCCCAAGTTCGTCACTCTCAGAAGACTTGACCCTCACGGCGTTCTCAGGCACGCCGAGGTTTGTCAGGAGGTGTTTACGCACGTCCTCCGCATGGATGTGCTCTCCGTCCAGTTGGTCCTTGCCTGTGCGCTCCACCCGGACCACGGCGATGGGCCGCACGTAGCGCCCCTCGCTCGCATACAGCGACCTCGCTTCCGCGTCGAGCCGTTCCAACTCCTCGGCCGCCTCCGACAGCGTGTGCCGCCATTCGTATCCCGTCTCGGAGACCACCTGCACCGGCAGCTTGATCATCTCTTCCGCCTTCAAGTCGATGCCCGATATGTCCACCAGCAGGTTACTGATGCGCCTGTCGGGCGTGGCCGACAGTTCGATGACCATGCGCGGGTCGAGCCGGTTCACCGAGGCGACGAACTCCCGCGCCGCGTCGGGTTTCCCGTACGCCTTGTGCGCCTCGTCCAGCACCACCACCGGACGCTGCATCTTGAACACGTTGAACAGGCTGTGCTTCACCGGCCCGTCGGGCGACCCGCGCTCCAGATCGGGGTGGACGTTCAGTAAACGCTGGTCGCCCAGCACATCGTCGCTATCGGGAAAGAGCGTCGGATACCGCCCGGAGTCGCGGAACATACGCAGGAACTCTCTGCCCGTCTGGCGGTTCGCCGCCGGCAGCATCAACAGCAGAACGCACAGGTAGCTCGCAACGTCGGACGCGCTGAACTTCGTCTCCTTCTCCAGCATCTTCACCCGGTCGCCGCTGGCCTGGTCCAGAATCTGCCGGTACGGGTGCTCCCTGTTCCACAGCGCGTCTTTCGTCTGCTGGTAGATGGCCCGCGTAGGCACTATCCACAGGACGAGTCCGTTGGGACGATTCATGCGCGCCAACGCCGCAGCCGCCAGCAGCGTCTTGCCGCCGCCGGTGGGCACCTTGAAGCAGACGTGCGGTATCGGACGTCCGGCGTCGTCGGACCGGGAGACGTACCCGTTTGCGCTCTCCGCGACTTCGTTTGCATCCGCCAGCCGTTCCCATGCTTTCCTGGGGTAATCCCGCACTTCGGAGGGCATCTCCCCAGCCGCCTCCGGCCATGCCGTGACGGCTACCTCTGTTTCGCCCCGCGCCTTCTCCAATTCCCGCAGCCACCGGCTGAATGCGTCCAGCGCTCGTGACTGATACTCCTTCAACTCCATCATGGCCATACCGCGCGGTGCAGTTCGTAGGGCAGCCGGCAGAACGTGATGCGCAGCCTGCTCAACGCGCGTTGCCCCATGTACTGCCCTGCGGCAAACACGACTGCCCTGCTGCCGCGCGCCTCGCATGCAGCGGCTATGCGCTTCGCCCGCACTTCGTTGAGCATGGCCGCATCCGTACGCAGCCAGTCGATGTCCGGTTCGTACAGCAGGTAATAGTCCGTGCTGCCCGCAGTGTGGAACAGGCCATCGTCGTTCTGCGGTTGGAGTGCCGCCTCTCCCGCTGGCGAGCCGGATGCCGTATGCAGCAGGTACGCTGCCAGCGAAGCGAACGGCGGCAGCGACTCCCCCGTCAGCATCTTCTCGATGTCGATCGGCGCACCGAGCGTGCAGTAGGTGAACGAGCCGCCCATTCCCTTGCGGAGCGAATCGTCCCGCGCGTCCGGTACACCCCGTATCACGCGTCGCACGCGTTCGGCCGTGATGCTGTCCGCGTAGTCCTCGCACTCAACAAGGATAAACCTTCGATTGCCGCCGTCTTCCTTGTTCAGCGCAAGAACTGCGTGGGCGGTCGTGCCGGAACCTGCGAAGGAGTCGAGGATAATAGCGTCTTTGTCGGCAGCTATGGTGAGTATTCTCTGCAATAGCCCTAACGCTTTTGGATTGTCAAAGGGCAGCCGTTGCTCACTGAACAGTTCTTTGAGGGTCTTGCGCGCCCCATCAGAATGGCCTACTTCATCGTACGTCCAGATAGTGAGAGGGACAATACCTTGCTGCACTTCTCGCAGATATCTCTTCAATTGTGGGGCGCTGTTACCATCCTTTCCGAAGAAGACTCGGTGTTCTTCAAGCCACACTTGCATCTGTTCTTTGCTTGTTGTCCAGCTCCTTCCTTGTGACGGATAATGCTCTTTTCCAGTATTGGGATTCACTATTGGGTAATCATAATCTGGCGAATAGGTCTTGGCAGTTAGATCACCAGTACGCCAAGGCCCCTTGCCATCTCCATCATCATACTTGTAGAGTCTATCTTGCTTCTCTGTGCGTGGGAGAAGCTGCCGTTGCCAAGTCTCAGCTTCCTTGCCCGTCCCCATTGCGCGATTCTTGGTGTAGCACAGAATGAAGTCATGATTGTCGGAAAAATACTTCGCGTCATTCGCAGGTGCATACTTCTTTTGCCATACGATGTTGGCAACAAAGTTATTTTCACCGAAAATCTCATCTATCAACATCCTTAGACGGTGCTGCTCGTTGTCATCTATTGAAATGAAAATCACACCGTCGTTAGAGAGCAACTCCTTAAGAAGGTGGAGTCGCGGCCACATCATGCAGAGCCACTTGTCGTGGCGCTCCAAGTCTTCGCCGTCGACGGGGCTGTTCTCCCGCAGCCACTCCTGCATGAGCGGGCTGTTCACGTTGTCGTTGTAGACCCAGCCCTCGTTGCCGGTGTTGTAGGGCGGGTCTATGTAGATGCACTTGACGCGGCCCGCGTAGCGCGGCAGCAGCGCCTTCAGCGCGTGGAGGTTGTCGTCGTGGATGATGAGGTTGCCATCAAGCGGGACGGAGTCGTCCTCAGCCTGTGCTCCCAGGACCGACTTGGTCGGATCGGGCTGCAGAGGCCGGTAGGGGACAACGAGGTGGTGGGCGTAGATGTGCTGCTTGCCCTTGAACTCCAGCTCGGGCATACGTGGAACCCTCCTGCGGCACAGAGCGAGGTTCTTGCGACAGTTCCTCAATGCCCATGACAGACCGACAGGAGGGCACGTAGCCCTCCCTCTGTGCTCGATAGTCCGTCACATCCCATACGGGCGTGCGGGTATGTCGAGGAACTGTCGCAACTCGGACTATACCTGAACCGGGCGGCGTAGCAAATGGCGCGGCCCCTGTCATCCTCGTACGATTCTTGCGACACCCGCCCTTCCGCAATCGCGCCCTGCCCGCAAGAGCTGGGCTGAGCCCCATCGCCGATTCCACGTGGGTCTGTTACGGGATGGCGTACCATGCGGGCTGAGGGCATCGTGGAGCGGTGAACATGGAGTTGTACCAGCTGGACTACGTGTTGCACGAACCCTGCGAGGAGCAGGGTTGGTTCTACATGGCCGAGATACCCGAACTTCCCGGGTGCCGAGCCTGGGCGGAGACACCCAAAGAGACTCTGGCTGAGCTATGCACCGTAGCTGAGCATTTCATTCTCTCTTACCAGGACCGTGGCAAACCTCTGCCCGCGCAGATAGCCCGATTACAGACAGGACAAGGCAGCATCTCCGTCGCTGTATGACGTACAGGGAGTTGACGAGGAAGCTCAGAAGGCTGGGTTGCGTCTTCGACCGTCAGGCAGGACTTCGACCAGGTGTAGGGGCGGCATGAGGGACACTGCCGCACTTGATGTTAGCCCTCACGGTCCGCCCCCTCTGCCCCACCACGACACCCGCCCCTTTCGCGGTCGCGCCCTGCCCGCGTACGCTGGTTGCATGACCGTCGTACCGGCAGCAGCCATAGATCGGGTCTACAGCTCGGGGTCTCAGCTATCGACGGGGTCTATGGCTCCGGCGGCAAACTTTGAATTCGTTGGCATCCCTGCCTCCGCAGGAACGACGGAGGCACGGGGCCACTGGATTCCAGCCTGCGCTGGAATGACAGGAGGGTGGCCGCTTTGACGCCGGTGGGGGCGGGTGCTATACCCACGTCCATAGGCGCAGAGAGGACGCAACGTCCATAACGCAAGGAGGCGCACGTCATGGTAGACCGGTTGCAAGTCGTTGACGGAGACGGACACCTGGTGACGGACATCGCGGCGGTGGCGAGCCGGATGCCGCAGGACTTTCTGAACCGCGCAGGGGGCAGCAGCCTCGGCAGCATCTTCCCGCCCATCGACCACCTCCACGCCGCACAGCCGGTCGCAACGCCGCCGGGTTCGTTCCCGAAGATCGGGGTCGAGGAGTGGCTCATGTTCATGGACGACGTCGGCATCGACTGCGCCGCGCTCTTCCCCACCGGCGGGCTGTCGTATGGGCGCATCGTCAACAGGGACTGGGCCATCGCCGTATGCCGGGCCTACAACGACTGGCTGTACGACACCTACGTGAAGAGCAGCCCCCGGTTCGTCGGGCTCGCCCTCATCCCCATGCAGGAGCCTGAGGAGGCGGCGCGGGAGCTGCGCCGCGCGGTGGAGGAGCTCGGGATGGCGGGCGCGATGCTCCCGACACGCGGGCTTCCCAACCACCTGGGCGCGAAGGAGTACTGGCCCGTCTACGAGGAGGCCGACCGGCTCGGCTGCTGCCTCGCCGTCCACGGCGGCTCGCACAGCGGCATGGGCTTCGACCACCTGAACGTCTACGCGCCCGTCCACGCGATGGGCCACCCGGTGGGGCTGATGGCCGCGTTCGCCGGCGTGGTCTTCAACGGCATCCTGGACCGCTACCCGAACGCGCGCTGGGGCTTCCTGGAGGGGGGCGTCGCCTGGTTCATGCTCTGCATGGAGCGGTTCGACCGCTCCTACGAAACGCACATCGACCTCGACCCGCGCGGCGAGCTGCTGCAGCTGCGCGACGGCGAACGCGTGAGCGACTACATCCTGCGCCACATCCACGACGGGCGGCTGTTCGTGGGCTGCGAGGGCACCGAGCCCCTTATCTCCGAGGCGCTGCGCCTGACGAGCGGCAAGTGCTTCGTCTTCTCGTCCGACTTCCCGCACGAGGTCAACGCGGAGATCTGCAAGCACGAGCTCAGCGAGATATACGAGAACACGAAGATCACGGGCGAGGAGCGGACGGGCGTGCTGTCGGAGAACGCCCGCGCGCTGTACGGACGTCCCGTCGCCGCAGGCCTCGCAGCCAACTAGCCCAGGACACCAGGAGGCAGCCCATGACAGTCATGGTCACCGGAGGATGCGGTCTGGGAGGGTCGTTCGCGGTGCGCTACGCGCTCGATCAGGGCGAGGACGTGGTCGCGTTCGACATCGCGATCAAGACCGAGCTGTTGGACGACGTGAAGGACCGGGTCCGGTTCGTGAAGGGCGACATCTCCAACGCGTCCGAGGTGTTCGGCGCTGTCGCGGACAACGGAGTGCGGCGCATCCTGCACACGGCCAGCTTCCTCACCGGCCCGGCGTACGACCGACCGTTGGCGGCGGCGCAGACCATGGTCATCGGCACGCTGAACGTGCTGGAGGCGGCGCGCGCGCTGAAGGTGGAGCGCGTCGTGCACGTGAGCACCGGCAAGACGGTCCCCACGGCGCGCCAGTTCGCCGAGGCGTCGTCCTCCGGCAACGTGAAGATCATGCCGGACCCGTACACGAGCCACAAGGTCGCCACGGAGCTGCTCTGCAACGACTACCGGGGGCTGTACGGCATGGACATCGTCGTCATCTACCCCGGCCAGCTGTTCGGGCCGGGATACGACTTCGCGGGCGGCTTCGGCCGCGCGGTCAAGCCCATCGTCGAGAAGTCGCTGCGCGGCGAGCCGGTGGTGCTCGACGCGTGGGACGCCGCCGCGGTGTCGACGCCGCGCGAGCTTAACCCCACGCCGCCCATACGCACGGTCCCGGTGATGTACGCCTCCGACGCGGGGCGGGGCGAGATGATGGCGACGCTCGCGGGAGAGCTGCCGTCCAACGTCTACCGCCTCCAGTCCAAAGAAGAGCTGACGATGTACGAGATCACGCAGATCATCATGCGGCTCATCCCCGGCTCGTCAATCGAGGCGCCGGAGCCAGAGGTGCGCGGCGGGCCCGTCGACCCGGACTCGCCCGCCAACCGGGACTTCGGCTTCGCGCCGGAGTACGACATGGAGGCGGGCCTCCGCGAGTACATCGACTTCCTGCAGAACGGCAGGTACCGCAGGCTCCTGGGCGCCTGACCGTGCGCCCCGCAACCGGCGCGCGGCGCCCGGCTATATCCCGTAGAGGGCGGACGGGTTGTGCGACAGCAGCTTGTCCACCAGCGCGGACGGGTACTCCTCCCGCGAGCGCAGCGTCTTCACCATGTGGAGCTGCGCGGACGGGTCGGCGATGACCCCTTCCCTCCCGTGGTGGCCGTAGTCCGTGCCGACGACGATGTGGTCCTCGCCGATGTAGTCGATCAGGTACGGCAGGTCCTCGTCGACCTCGTAGGAGACCCACATGTTGTACTGCTCGAACAGCCGGGGGCCCCACCGCCACGGCTCCTCCGTGGACAGCGTCCGCAGGCAGTGGAAGACGAAGGGCACCCACGAAGCGCCCGTCTCGATGAAGCCGAAGCGCAGCCCCGGGAACTGCTCCGGGGTCTTGTTCGCCACGAGGTTGCGGAACGCCGACAGCGGCGGCAATCGACCGTGGGTGAAGCTGGAGCTGCGGCGGATGTCGACCAGGTTGTTCAGCGCAGGGGAGCCCTGTCCCTGGTGCACGCAGATGGTGAGGCCCAGCGCCTGGGCCTCCTCGTACACCGGGAAGAAGTAGGGGTCGTCCAGCATCAGGTCCTTCTCGATGCCGCGGAAGAACAGCCCCACGGCCCCATGCTCGGCAGCGAAGCGCATCTCGCGGACCGTGGCGTCGATGTTCCGCAGCGGGGGCACCAGCGCCCAGCGGATGCGTCCTTCCGATGCGTCGGAGATGCCGGCAAGGTGGCGGTTGTACGCCTGCGCAAGAGCGACCTCCAGGGTGGGGTCGTCCGTGAGCCATGCCAGGAAGAGCGTCGGGTAGACGACCTGGACGTCCGTCCCCATGACGTCCATGTGGCTGTAGCGCAGGTCCATGTCGGACATGTCGCGGGATGTGACGTCGAGGTGCTTCTGAACGAACTCCTGAGCCGTGGGCGTGACGAGGATGTTGCTGGCCCGTCCCGCGGCCTTGGGCGTGATGCTGCCGTCGATGAGCCACGTCGCGTTGAAATGCCCATAGACCGTGTCGTCCGGTATCTGGATGAGCAGCGGTCTGCGGCCGTAGAAGTCCGGGTCGATGTGCTCCCACATCTCCGGCGGCTCAGCGATGTGCGTGTCAGCGTCGATTATCTGCGTCATGAGCGCCTCCTCGTCTTCCCTCTGCCAGTCGCGTCACACTCCTCCGATGCAAGCGGTCCTAGTCCATCCGCACCGACGGCCAGTCCTTCAAGAGCTCGAAGCAGAGCGCCGCGACGGGCATCTGGACGTTCTGTGCATTCGCTATCGCAAGCGTCGTCTCGAGGTCCTTGTGCACCCAGGGCGTCGGCCCCAGGTTTCCCCAGTCCTTCACCCACCGGTTGTAGCCGGGCGAGAACTGGAGGGCGTCGCGCACCGCCTCGGCGCTCATGCCGTGCTCAGCGGCGAACCGCAGGGCTTCACGGGTTGCGGAGAGCGTCGTCCAGAGCAGGACGTTGTTGACGTTCTTCACCACCTCGCCGGACCCCAGCGGTCCGGCGTTGACGACGTGTGTGCCCATCGACTCAAGCACGGGCGTCACCCGCTCTATCGCTCCGCCGTCGCCTCCCACCAGGAACGCGAGCGTCCCGTCGATGGCGCCCTGCTGGCCTCCCGTGACCGGCGCGTCCAGCACGCTCAGACCCTTCGCCTCCGCCAGCGCGCCCAGGGCGGTCACTGTCTTCGGCTGCAGCGAGCTGCACAGGACCACCGTTGCGCCGGGTCTGGCTCCTTCGAGGATGCCGTCTACCCCCGCTACCACGTCGGTCGTCTGCCTGTCGTTGACCACCATGACGACGACCACGTCGGACTGCTCGGCCACCTCTTTCGGGCTCGCAGCCGCGCGCGCGCCGTCGCCGACCAGCCCTTCCACCAAAGAGCCGACAACGTCGTACACGGTGACAAGGTGTCCGCCCCTGAGCAGGTTCCTCGCCATCGCGCCCCCCATATTGCCGAGCCCGATCACCCCCACGTCACTCATGGCGTCTCCTATCGTTCAGCCCGCCGGTCCGTCACAACTGCCCAGGCGGCGTCTACTCGAATGGTAACGCGTACAGGCGGCGGGCATTCTCGCAGAGGATCTTGTCCGCCACCGCCGGGGCGAGGTCGCCGCGACCGCGCACCGCTTGTTCCATCTGGCGTTCCTCGGACGGGTCCTGGTGGCCGTAGTCCGAGCCGATGACGATGTTGTCTTCCCCGATGTGACTGATCAGATAGGGGATGTCCTCGTCCGCCTCACAGGCGACGAACAGGCGATAGTCCCGGAAGAGCTCCGGCCCCCACTCTTCACTGGGGGTCCTGGCCCACCGGTGCAACTGGTGCAGCAGATAGGGAACCCAGGATGCGCCCGCCTCGATGAAGCCGAACCGCAACGAGGGGAAGCGCTCCGGCAGCTTGTTCGCCACGATGTCGCGGAAGCCGAAGATGGGCAGCGACCTGACGTGCGGGAACGTCGCGCTCAATGCGACGTCCGTGATGCCGGTCCAGGACGGGCATCCGGCCCCGGTGTGCACGCACACGGGGAGGTCTGCCTGCTCCAGCTCACTGTAGACCGGGTAGAAGTACGGGGAAGCAAGGGAGAGGTCCTTCTCGATGCCCCGGAACAGGGCGCCGACAGCGCCGTGCTCTCTGGCGAAGCCCACCTCTTCTATCGCGGCGTCGATGGTCCGCAACGGCAGCACGGCCACCCACCTGATGCGCCCGTGGGTCATATCGCACGCCTCCGCCATCCATCGGTTGTAGGCCCGGCAGAGGGCCACCTCGAGTTGCGGGTCGTCCGTCAGGTAAATGATGAACAGCGTGGGGTACACGACCTGCACGTCGATCCCCAGCTTGTCCATCTCGGCGACGCGCCCCAGCGGATCGGTCAGCTCCCTGCACCCCAGGGGGATGTCGTCGCGCTTCTGTTCGCGCACGGCCAGCGACGGAGTGTGCAGGAAGATGCCGCCGCGCCCTCCGGGCTTCGGGATGATGTTCCCGTCGATCAGCCAGAAGGCGTTGCTCTCCTTGTACAGCGTGTCCGTGGGGACCGAGACCGGTACGGGTCTCCGCGCGTACATCTCATCGGGGATCGATGCCCAGATGTCCGCGGGTTCTATCACGTGGGTGTCAGCGTCGACGATGCCTGCCATGTTCGCCTCCCTTCCCCTTGCCGGCGGACCGCTCCGTCAGCCGGAATGCGACCTATAGTTCCGGAATCAGCCCTCCTCCAAAGACGCCATGCATGACCTTCGGCCCTATCCCCGGCCATATCTCGATACCGAGGAAGTAGGGAAACGCAACGTACAACACCACGGAGATCACCAGGCTCGCCAGAACGGCGATCACCGCGGGGGTCTTCGCTTCCACCATGAAGAACGCGACCAGAAAGACCGGCACCACCACGTAGAAACCGAGCACGAAGAGCGACACACTGAGCGCGATGAGCCAGCCCGCAATAACGAAAATGCGACTCCAACTGGCGGTGACGTCTCCGCTGAATGCGTCCTGCTCGCTGCCCAGGTTCGCCATGGCCAATATGCGGTTCAGCCGGGGCGAGAACTCGCTGAGCAGTATCACCACGAGCATGAACAGGGTGGGGATGCCGATGACCAGCGGTACGATCCGCTGGCGGAAGTCGTACTGCAGCGACGCGATCACGATCGTGCCCGCGAGGACGAGCAGGAGCACGTTGACTATGAGCACAGGCGGCCGCACGGTCTTCATCAGCTTGCCAGCTTCGCCTTTCTGGTGGCTGTGTACTTATCGAACCAGTACTTGATCAGCGGGGAGCCGGCAAAGACGAGTATGGCGATGATGATGATGATCGAGATGGGGCTGGAGAAGAAGATGGTGTAGCTCCCCTCCGAGACCTGCAGGGACTGCACGAACGACCTCTCCGCCGTGTTCCCCAGAACGAAGCCGATCACGAATGTGATGAGCGGGAACCCCGCCCTGCGCATCAGGTAGCCGATGCACCCCGCGACGACGGCGAGCAGCAGGTCCCACGGGTTGCTGCGGATGGCATAGACGCCGAGGAAGGACACGACAGCCACGATAGGGGCCAGGTAGCGCACCGGAATGAGGCTCAACCTGGCCAGGAAGCCGCCACCGCTGACCACGATGATCGTGGTCAGTATCTGCGCCGCTATGACTCCCAGGATGATGGCCCAGACGATGTCCAGGTTGTAGACGAGCAACTGCCGTCCGGGCGTGATCCCGTGGAGGACAAAGGCCCCCATAAGGATCACCATCTCGACGTTGCCCGGTATGCCGAAGGTGAGCGTGGGCAACAGGATCCCGCCGTCCTTAGCGTCGTTGGCGGACTCGGAGGCCACGATGCCGCCGGCGTACCCGGTGCCGAACAGCTCGGGCGTCTTCGACGCTTGCTTGGCGGTGGTATACGCCAGGAAGTTGGCGACGGCGCCACCCACACCCGGCACGGCGCCCAGCACGGTCCCGATGATGGACCCTCGCAGCAGCACTCGCTTGTACTGGAACACCTCCAGCGCTCCACCGACGGTCTGACGGACCCCCGGCTTCGCCAACCCCTCGCCTACCGTCGCGATGGAGCCGCCCCGGGAGGTGTACACCATGAGCTCGCTCAGGGCGAAGAAGCCCACGACGAGCGGCACGACGGGCAGGCCGTCGTAGAGGAACTCGCTGTCCAGGGCGAACCTGACCTGGCCGAAGACGAGGCTCAGGCCGATCAAGCTCATCAGGATCCCCACGCCTCCGGCCGCAAGTCCCTTGACCAGGTTGTCCCTGGAGGCGAGCGTAACGGCGACCAGACCCAGGATGACCAGCCAGAAGAACTCCGGCGCGCCGAAGGCCAGAATCAACACCTTCGCCGCGGGGAGCAGCATGGCCAACACGAGGATGCTGAAGAGCGTACCCAACCCCGAGGCTGCGGCAGCGAGGCCCAGGGCTCTTCCGGCCTCGCCTCGCCTCGCCATGGGGTGGCCGTCGAGCGTGGTGCAGACGTTGGCGATGGTGCCCGGGGTGTTGAGCAGGATCGCCGGGATGGCGCCGCCCGTGCTCGCCGTGCCGAAGATCCCCGCAAAAAGGAACATGGCGACGTAGGCGTCCCAGCCGAACGTGAACGGCAGCAGGACGGCCATGGCGATGACACTGCCGAGGCCGGGTATCGCACCGAAGAGCACGCCAACGATGGTGCCCGACACCACAGCCGCGATCGCTACCGGCTGCCCCAACTGCGACAGCCCTTCCAGAAACGCCTCGAGCATGCCGACTTACCTCGAACTCAGCGGGCCGCGAGGCGTTCCGGAAGGTTTCTGGAAGGCAGCACCACCCCTATTGCGCCTCCTGCCGGTCTCTCACGACATCGGTGAACTCGGTCAGCAGGGAATCCATACCGCCGACCGCCTCGTCCGTTGCCTGGCCGGTCATCGGGAGGACCTCCATGCCACCTTCCCTGAGCCGCGCAATGACGTCAGCATCCTGCAGAGCCCTCTGGAAGGAGTCCTCGATCAGCTTGATGATCTCGGGCGGCGTCCCAGCCGGCGCAGCCACCAGTCCGCTGTTGAGCAGCTTCGGGCCGCCGAGTTCAGGGAAGCCCAGTTCGGCAACCGTTGGCGTGTCAGGCGCCCAGTCGAGCCGTTCATCCGAGTAGACCCACAGCCCCTTGAAGTCGTCCTCGGGGGATATCGACGCGACGACCTGCGGGTTCGCCACGGTCCAGGAGATGTCGCACTCTCCGCGCAGCATGGCTGCTCTCGTGTCCGCGCCTCCCTGGAACCCAGAGACAACCTTCCACGGGATGCCCATCACCTCCGTGGACACGGCTGCAACGAGGAAGTTATGACCCGCCAGCCCCGGCATGCAGATGCGCGGCTCCGCCGCCGCCACTTCCTCCGGGGTGTTGAACGACGCCGTCTTCGGCGCCTGGACGATGTTCTCCTGGCGGACCGCCTGACCGATCCACTCGAAGCCCTCGAAGTCAGCTCCGGCAGGGTCCAGCTTCTCGGCCATCAGCTGCATGGGCATGTTCATGATCGAGATCGTGTAGCCGTCGGGCTGGCCTCTCCGCACGGCGTCAACCGCGCGCCTGCCGCCGGCGCCTGTGTGGTTACGGACCACGACGTCCACGCCCAGCTCCTTGCCCATGAAGTCCCCGATGGTGCGGGCCGCAAGGTCGAAGCCGCCACCCGCCGGCCATCCCACGATCCACTCGATCTCACGTTCCGGGAACTGAATCTGCGGTTCGGGCGTCGGGGTCGCCGTCGCCTGGGGCACCGGCGTCGCGGTCGGGTCGCTGCCGCAAGCCACGACGAGCGCTCCCATCAGCATGGACAGCGCCCCTGCAAACAGGAGCCTCCACCACCTTCTTCCAACGAGATGACCGCGCTCAAGGTTGGTGTTCATGGGGACTCCTCCTCAGATGTCGTTTGCATCCCCGGCCCATTACGGCCAAGGAGCTTCTTCCGGCAATGCCACCCTTACGAAAGGCGCGAGCAAGCATAGCATAGCGATGCGTGTGTAACCACAATCTGCATCGAATTCCGGCGGAAATCGACATCAGTATGCCTGTGCATGAAGCGGGCTAACATAGCCTGCGCCTGCATCGCTGCTCGAAACAGCTGTGCACCCTGCCGGAGGACGATGGCCGAGGAGCGGAACACGGAGCAGACGCCGGGGCTGCTGAGCAAGGAAGCGCTCCCGGTATTCTCGGCGTTCTTCCTGTGGGGCTTCGGGACCGGAGCGCTGTGGATGGCGCGGCCGCTGCTGGCGTTCGACCTGAGCGACTCAGTGGTCCTCGTCGGTCTCGTCTCGGCGGTCAGCGCGGCGCCCCGGATCATCGGCGGACCGCTGGCCGGCAACCTGGCCGACCGGCTGGGGCGGCGTCCGGTAGTTGTCGCCGGTGCGGTACTGCACGGGGGAGCGGCAGCAGCGCAGGCATTCACTGACAGCTATGGGGTCTTCCTGGGATTGGAATTCATCTCAGGCTTCGGCGTGGCGGTGTGGGTCACGGGGTCTGCGGCGCTGCTGGCGGACTTCACCCGCGTGAGCAACCGCGGGCGCGGAGTCGCGCTGCGGAACACGTCGATGCGGCTGGGGATCCTCGCAGGGCCGGTGGCTGGCGGGGTGCTGGCGGCGGCGTTCGACATCCGTGCGGTGTTCATCTTCATCGCAGCGACGAAGGTGTTCATCGTGGCGGTCACATGGTTCCTGATCCGGGAAACGCGACAAGCCCCGGCGCCCGCGCCCGAGGACCCCGCGTCACGGGGAGAGGCCTCACGACGCTGGTTCCGGCGGGTGGACGTATCCGCGTTCATGACGCGGAACTTCCTCACGCTGACCGTGGTGACGCTCGCGGTGGGGCTGGTGACAGCGGGGCCGGGCGTGTTCCGCACATATTTCCCGGTACAGGCCGAGGATGTCGGGCTGAGCTTCGAGGAGATCGGGGTTGCGCTCAGCATGTCCGGCCTGCTCGCGATGCTGATAGCGATGCCGGCGGGAGGGCTGTCGGACTGGTGGGGACGCAAGCCTGTCCTGCTGGCCGGACTCGTGACGATGGCAGCAGGGATGTTCCTCACCTCCGGGATGGAGGCGCTGTTGATGGCGCTGGTCGTGGCGGGTGTGTTCAGCGTCGGCGAGGTGACGGGGATGAACACGCTTCAGACGTACGCGATGGACCTGGCCCCGACGGAGAAGCGAGGCTATTTCCTCGGAACGTGGCAGGCGACGTTGAACTTCGGCCAGCTTGCGGGGCCGCTCCTGGTGGGCGCGCTCGCCGTGCCGCTGGGGATACCAGCGGCGTTCGGCATCATCGGGGGCGTGCTGCTCCTGTCAGCGGCCTTCCTGGCGCTGTCGCCAGCGTCGCCGCCGCCAGAAGTCACAGACCAGGCAGTCCGGGACAAGGCCGAATAGGACGAAGCGCGACGGCTCGATCGCGCAGCGCACGTCCGGCCCGGCCCGGGCTCCTTGGGGCGTTGTCCTACTGACGCGTTGTCCAGTTCCCCGCGTGGATGCTGTCGATGATCGACTTCATCACGTCGTACATGAACTTGGCGCCGTCGGGGCGTCCGTCCTCGCGGCCGATCGTGGCGTAGGAGTAGCCGGTGCCGCTCACCATCACCTGTATCTTGCCGTCGGCCTCCGGAGGGGCCTGCCCCCCGATGACCGGGATGCGAAGACTGGAACAGACGTCGGCGTAGATGTCCGGCGTCACGTTCGTGAGGTCGATCATGGCGGCGCCCGCTTCCTCGATCTTGTGCGCCCACTTCTGGATGTACTCGTGGACCTCTGCGCCGGTTTGAATCCCCCGGCCAGCGCCCTGCGTCGGGAAGCCGATCTGCGGGTAGGCGTGGAGGCCGACCTCCTGGACGGCGTAGACCTCGTCGAAGAGCTCCTCCTCGTGCGTCCGGATGTCGATCTTGCACATGTCCACGCCCGCTTCTTCCTTGAAGCGCCTGGCCGCGGCAGCCACGGCCTCCACTCCGGCGGCGGAGGGCACGGTAGGCATGTCCACGCTCACGATGGCCCGCTCCCGGCCTCGCACCACGGCGCGCGCGAAGGGGACCATGTCGTCCACGGTGCACTCGTCGACGTGGTCGTGTCCGAGCATGTTCCGGCCCAGGCTATCGCCGACCGACAGCACGTCCACGCCGGCCATCTCGCATATCTTCGTCATCTGGAACTCGTAGACGACTGCCGCGGCAATCTTCTGGCCGTTGCGCTTCATCTCGTGCAGGTCTTCAACGGTTAACAACGCCATCGGTCCCTCCTTGTCTTGTCCTCGTGTGCTTCTTGTACCCTGCGCTCAGGGCAACGGCAAGTCGACCCAGCCGCCACGGGAGATCGAAAGTGCAGACGCCTCCAGGAACTCCATGTTCCTGACACCATCCCGAAAGGTATCATTCTCTCCTACATCCTCGCCCCGGACGAGGCGCACGAAGTCCTCCTCCGCATGCCACGTCTCTTCCAGTCCGGCCGGCACCGGCAGCGGAGCCAGCCCCTCATCGCCCGTTCGAGCGCCCAGCAACTCCCCCCTCCGGGGGTAGACCAGCGTCCCCTTTTCTCCGTAGATCTCGATGCGCTCCTCGCCGAAGAGCGTCACGCCGCTCTGCACGCAGGTCACCGTCGCGCCTCCCGGCATCTCGGCTATGACCGTCAGGGCGTCCGGCATTTCGACGTCGATAGACGCACCACCCTCCCCGTCGGCGCGCTGCGTCGTGAACGTGCGGCCCCACGCGAGCACGCGCTCCGGGTCGCCGAACCACGGACGGAGGACGTCCCAGTCCAGGCCGAGGTGCAGCGGGTTGACCGCGCCGAACATGCGGTGGTCCTGCCGGCGCTGCAGGGGCGCGGAGCCGTCCGCATAGTCCGGGACCAGATAGTAGGCGAATACCTGGCGTACCTGCCCGACAAAGCCGTCGTCCAGGAGGTGCTTTACGTACCGGCGGGCATGTTCGTAGGAGGTCGGCGGCACCAGGCGGGCCTTCAGGCCCGTCTCCTGAACTTTGGCCAGCATCTCCCTGGCCTCGCGGAGGCTCGTGGCCATCCGCGTCTGGCAGAGCACGTGCTTCCCCGCGTCGAGCGCGCCGATAACGGCCTCATGGTGGAAGTAGGGCTGGGTGCCGACCAGAACCGCGTTGACGTCCCCACGGGCCACCATCTGCCGCCAGTCCGCCATGGGACCGGGGATGCCGAACTCTGCCGCGACCCGCTGTGCGCTTTCGAGGCTGCGGTTGGCGACGGCAACGACCTGCGCTCCCGCCACCGCGAGCAGGTTGGGAAGCAGGCGGCGGCGCGTGAAGCCTCCAGCACCGACGATGCCGATCCGGACCGTGTCCGACATGCTCCTCCTGAACGGCAGCGAGGCCGGTTACTCGTGCCCCAGCCTGGACCTGCCGCTGGTGTGGAAGGGCCGCTCGGCGACCATCTCGGACCGCTCTTCCTGGCCCATATGGAACAGCCGCAATCCCTCTTCCCTTGTCAGTCCGGCGATGTTGTCGGACGTGATGCGGATGATGTCGTTGTCTTCAGGGGCACGGATGATGCCGATGGGGTCCTGTCCCTCCTTCACCCGCATCATCTGCTCCTTCCAGACCCTGCGGTTCAGGATGAGACCTTCATCGGTGGTGCCGAGGTGCCAACCCTCCCAGTCCGGCAGGAAATTGCGCTCCGCGGGTCCCTGTGTCTGCTGCGCGACCTCATCCTCCCAGATGTTGCCCTGCCTCCAGGGGTGGCCGTAGTTCCAGTAGGAGCCTACCTGCTGCGCCCAGTCCGGCGGCAGGTCCTTCGCCCTGCCGATGCTCGGGAGCGGGCTGTTCATCGCGTCGATCGCTGCCTGCGCCTCCTTGGAGACCTTCCCGTCCTCCAGGGGGTAGAAGTCGACGGTGAACCAGCGCGTGTTGTAGTCGTCCACGGGCACAGCCCACTTCATGCTCCCCGCGTTGTCCTGGTTGCAGCGCTGGGTCGGCCAGACGGTGTGCGTCTCGTGGTACATGTAATGGCCGGGGTGCTTGGACATCTCCTTCAGCACCTTCATACGCGTTCCCCAGGGCGTGCGCTCATATATCATCGGCGTGGCCAGCTGGCCGTCGGCTCCCCAGTACATCGACCCCACCTTGGGCGGGTCCCTGAACCAGCCGTGGGCGATTTCGCCGTGCCACGGGTCCATGTTGTTGTCATGGAGCGCCTGGAAGACGTTGCAGCGCTCGACGTACCCGCCGTTGCCCGTGACGCGGACGCCGTCGTCGCTGAACAGCTGGTGGTACCGGGGAAAGAGCGGCTTCAGGTCCGGCGGCCCCATGTAGGCGAATATCAGCCCACCAACCTCGTAGCATGGGTAGGAGAGCTGGGTCACCTTCTCGTTGAAACGGCTCCCCGGCGGCTCGCCGGGCATCTCAACCACGTTGCCGTCGCCGTCGTAGAGCCAGCCGTGGTAGAGGCACCGGATGCAGTCCTCCTCCACCCGGCCATAGATGAGGGAGGTGCCGCGGTGGGCGCAATGCTCGCCCATGAGATGCGGTTGGCCCCTGGAGTCCCGGAACAGGATGAGATGCTCACCAAGGACCGTGACGCGCACCGGGTTGTTGACGTTGCGGTTGCTGCCGCCGCCCACGTTCTGGGAGATCTCCACCGGCAGCCAGTACCGGCGAAACACGTCGCCGGACGGAGTCCCCGGCCCGACCTGGATCATCTCGAGTTCTTCTTCGTTCCTCAACGCCTTCCTCCTTCTCGCGGAGCCTCTGATAGCCGGGCCGCAGCTCCGGCAAGCGCTGGCGCCTGCCGGGCACGGCGCCGCTACATCTTCAGTCCCATCGTACTCTTGTTGAAGGTGAACTCCCCTGCCTTCCTGAGCCAGGGGCGGCTCCATATCTCGTCCGTGTAGTCGGACTCCATCCGCTCGATGGGCTCGGGCATGGGCTGGCCGTACACCTTTGCCAGCGTCTCGCCCAGCACCTTCCGCCGCGTCTCGGACGGCAGGTCGCTCATCGTCAACTCGACGGTGTCGTCCGTGTACGGCCAGATGCCGCCCGCATGGGGGTAGTCGTTCGCGTAGACGAAGTTGTCGGCGCCCCACCGCTGGAGCAGGTAGCCCCCGACGCCATCCTGCATGAATGTCGAATAGACCTGACGGCTGAAATACTCGCTGGGGTACAGATCGAGTCCTACGTTCTTTCCCCTGCCCAGCTTCCGGTCGAGGTCTTCGAGATAGAACGGGATCCACCCCACCTCGAACTCGGAGAGCACGATCTTGAGCCGGGGGTGACGCTGCAAGACGCCCGAGAGGATCATCTCCGCCACGGCTTTCATGGCAACGACCTTGTGGCCGAAGGCCTGGCGCGTGATGACGCCGAACCGGTCTTCGTCGCTCCGCGTCACGTATGCGCCGAACCCCGTATTGATGTGCCAGCCGATGGGCATGTCCATCTCTTCAGCCGCCGACCAGAACTTCTCGTAGTGGTCGCCGGTGAATGGCAGTTCATCCGGCGGGGCGATCCACGTCGCCACTCCCTTGAGTCCGCCGTCCTTCGCGCGCTGCATCTCCCTGATGGCGTAGTCGATGTCCCACAGCCCGATGAAGGCCTGGCCCCAGAGCCGGTCCGGGGCTTCCTTGCAGAAATCCATCATCCAATCGTTGTAGACCTGCTCCCCGGCCTGTCCAAGCGCCAGGTCCACCGGCTCGAAGAAGAACTGCTCGAAGAGGCCCTTTGCCAGGGTGGGGTAGAGCACCTCGGCGCTGATGCCGTCGGCGGCCATGTCCTTCAGACGCTCCTTCGGGTCCCAGCCTCCCGCGCGCGAGTGGTTGAACCTGCCGTACTCGACGCGGGGAAAGCTCAGCGCCCGGTCCCGGTACTTGAGCGGCATCTCCTTCTGCCACAGGTCCGGAGGCTCCGACACGTGCGAGTCCCCGGAGATGCGTATCTCCTGCTCGCTCGGCGTGGGTATCGTCATGCCATCCTCCTCTACCGGATGTGGGAAGCCGGAACTAATCGCGTTTCATGACGGTCAGCATCGTCCGTCCCAGGATGTTCTCCTTGTCCCGCTCAGTGATGCCATCGAGGTCGGTAACGGCATTCACGTAGTTGGGCAGCTTCATGAACTCGCCATGGGGGTAGTCGGAACCGTAGAAGAAGTTCTCACTGCCCATCATCTGCACGAGCGCCGGGATGTGTTCGGTGGACTCGACAGCCGTGAAGCAGTGCCGCTTGATCTGCTCGCTGGGCAGGTTGGGCGTTCGCGAGCAGTTGCCCTGGATGAAGAAGGAGCGGTCGCAGCCCATCATGGCGTAGGGCAACCAGCCCGCCCCGGCCTCGAAGAAGCAGAACCGCAGGTTCGGGAACATGTCGAATACCCCGCCGAGCGACAGCGCGGCGACCGTCAGGCTGTACTCGAGGCCGAAGCCGACGTAGACGCCGACGTGGAGCCGCCTCATGCGGTCCGAGCCGATGATGGGATACCGAGGCGCGTGGTCCACCAGCGACCCGGCGCAGCTCTGGGGGATGTGGTGGACGAAGATGGGGACGTCCAGTTCGTTGACGGTGTCCCAGAAGGGATAGAGCTCCATGCAATCGAAGTTCTGTCCCATCCAGTTGGAGGGTATCTGGATGGCCTCGATGCCCAGCTCCCTGACGACCCGCACAGCCTCCCTGCGCGACTCCTCCAGATCGTCGAACGGGAGGATGGCGGAGGCGATGAACCGGTCCGGGTATTGCCGTTGTATCGCGCCGACCGCGTTGTTGTAGGCCTTGATCATGGCGATACGCACCGGCAACGGGCGGTCGTCTCCCTCCGGCGTCCCGCCGTAGAGGTGACCGAACGGCCCGTGCGGTATGAGCACCTGCGTGTCGACGCCAAGCTCCTCATCGAGCACCTTCACGCGCACTTCCGGGTCGCGGAGCGGGACACGCTTGACCTCCGCGCCTCCGCCGAACCCGCGCGTAGAGGGTGGTTCGACCCAGAGCCGCGCTTCCCTGGCGTACATGTCGCGGGCCTGCTCGGTCAGCCCGTCAGGGAGGAGGTTGCGCAGAGAATCGAGGTCTACGCGGGGGACGATGTGGCTGTCACAGTCAACGATGCGGGTTGCGGTCCTCGTAGCCATGGCATCCTCCTGCGGTGCGTTCGTTGGCCTGTGTCCGGCCGCTCCTCTAGTGGTGCACGCTCATGCGCAAGCCCCGCCAGCGTGCGAGGAACACCAGCACGGTCGTGAAGAAGATGATGATCAAGCTGACGATGCTCGCCTCTTCGAGGTAGTCGCCTGTCGCGTAGTCAAGCGCGACGAGCGACAGGGTCATCGTCTCGCGGCCCGCCAGCAACACCACGCTCGCCGTGGCTCCCGCCGCGGACACGAAGTTGATCATGGCGAGCAGTATCAGCGTCGGCATCAAGACCGGGACCATGATGCGGACGAACGTCCTGGTCCAGGTCGCGCCGGAGATACGGCCGGCTTCCTCTATCTCAGAACCGACCTGCAGGAGCACGCCCTTGCTGATGTTCACGCCCACCGTGTTGCCCTGGAGCAGGACCACGATGATGAGCGCGTATATGGTCCCGAACAGGAAGCTCAGGCCGGGGGTGCCCAGGAAGATGAGCAGCAAGCCCAATCCCGAGAGGATCCCCGGGATAGCCGCGGACGTCCAAACGATGAGGTCGAGGTAGATACGCCCCGCAGCCCTCGTCCGCACGAGGATGTAGGCCAGCAGCATGAAGAGGAGGGGGCTTCCGAAGGCGGCCGCGATGGAGATGGTCAGCGTCGTCCGCAGGCCCACCCAGAAGAAGTTGTCGGCCAGCACGAATTCCCAGTGCTTCAGGCTGAAGAGCGGGTCGATGTTGAAGTACCCGATGCGGTTCATGAAGCTACCGACCGTGAGCGTCGCGGCAGGGAGGATCGTCAACGCGATCAACAGCACCGCCATGAGCCCGAAGACGACCCACTTCAACCTGCCGAGGTCGAGGAGTCCGGGCTTGAACTGGCCGGTGATCGTGGTGTACCGGCGGCGGTGGCTCACCCACCGTTGCACCGGTATGACCAGCGCCACCACCAGTAGCGTGAGGCTCGCCAGTACGGTCGCCTGTCCGTAGAGCGGCGGGTTGTTGGCGTCCACCAACTCGTAGATCAGCGTCGAGTAGACGAAGAAGCCGATGGGCAGCCCCAGCAGGTACTCGATCTCGAACCCGGACAGGATGCGCAGCAGCTGCAGCGAGAAGACGAGCACCATGGGCGAAATCATGAGCGGCAGGGTGATGCGTACCATGGTCGAGAGATTGCCGGCGCCGCCAACGCGGGCCTGCTCCTCGAGCCGGGAGTCCATGTTGCGGAATGCGGGCGTCAGCAGCATGACCTTGGTGGAGATCCCGTTGGCCATCAGGTGCGCCCATATGATCCCCGGCACGCTGAATATGTTGAACGGCCCCTCGTCTACGAAGGGGAGGAATTCCAACACCTTGTTCAGGAGGCCGATGGACGGGTCCATCAGCATGATCCAGGAGAGCGTGGTGGCGAGCCCCGGCATCATGAACGACACCCAGAAGACGACCTCCAGGGTGTTGCTGAACGGGATATTGGTGCGCGCGAGGACCCAGGCGATGCCCGTGGCGATCGGGAAGCTGACGGCCACCACGAAGAACCAGACCATCAGGGTGTTGCCCAAAGCCCGGATCAGGCGGGGTTCCTCCCACGCAACCATCCAGTTGGCCAGGCCCCACTCCCGCTCTCCGAACCAGATGTATTGGGCTGTGTTGAAGCTCAGGCCGAGTATGAGGATGATCGGGTAGATGAGGAAGAAGCCCAGCACCACCAGGAGCACGGCCATGAAGTACGTGCTCCGTCGGGGGCGGAAGCCCCCGACAGCAGCGATCGCTCGTGCGGCAGCTACGCTTGCCATCTACCCGATCCCCTCCTGATTCTCTATCAGTTGATGCCCTGTATCTCCTCGTATATCCCCTGCGCGTACTTGTATATCTCGATCGCCTCGATGTGCTCCTGCGGGTTGCACTCGATGCAGAGCTCGTAGATCACGCCCGGCTCCCGGCGCTGGTCCGGGTCGGTCTTTCCGGGAGGCACGTCGTTGCGGAGGCTGGGCCTCGGGTACCTGTTGTCCCGGACGTTCGCGAGCTCGTTGTTCGCGGTCTGCCCCTCGACAGAGAGGAGCCAGTTCAGCGCAAGCTGCGTGGCGTTCGGGTGGGGCGGGTTGATGGGTGCGCTGATCTGCATCGCGGACGAGCCGCCGCTCAGGAACGGTTGCTGGTCGGGGCCTGCCTCCATCTCGAATTCGGCCGTCGGCAGACCGGACTCGCTCAGTTCGTCGAGGCACGTCACCACGTTGGAGCCGAGGAATGTCCATGCGTACTTGCCCTGGGCGACGAAGTCACACGCACGCCGGTTGTCCGACTCCCAGTCAGGCTCCAGCAGCGTCATGAAGTCCTTGAGGAACTCCCGGCCAAGGGACGGGTGCTTCACGATGGTGTAGTAGTTCCCGCCTCCTGCAGTGGAGTACGGAGGCGGCGCCATCATCAGGACGTTGCCAGCGTACTTCTCCACGAACCACGGGGCAGTGAAGTCGCGGTCGACCTCGATCCGCGCGACATCTTCTTCAGGGACCAGGTCCGTGTTGTAGCCGGCAGTGATGATACTGTCACGGTTCACTATGGCCGCGTACCCGATCACGTACTTCTCGTTCACGTCAGCCCAGAGGTACTGGTTGTTGTACCAGAGCGACAGGTCGGTCACCTCTGGGTGGATGAACAGGGGCTCCAACTCCCGCAGGCCGTTGGCGTCTATCACCTGGTTCTGCTTGAGGATGTCCATCATGAACAGGTCGACCTCATAGACTTCGGCCGATTGCTCGGCCAACAGGCGCTGAACGACCTCGTTGCTCGTCCCGGTAGTGATGAGGACCTCGATACCGTACTTCTCCTGGAAGACGTCCCATACCGGCCTGCTGTCACGCGCGCCGGATCCTCCGGCAGCGATGACCAATCTTCCCTCTTCCTGGGCCGCCTCGATGAGCGAAGCCCACTCCGATTGGAACTGTTCATCCTCCGTCGGCGTGGCGGTCGGCTCCGCTTGTGGAGGCGACGTAGGCGTAGGGACGGGCGTCGCCGTGGGATCAGAGCCGCACGCAACGGCCACCAGGGCCGCCACCACAGCCAAGGCCGCCAGAGCGGTAAGCCGGGCAATCCGATCAGTGAGTCTCATGTCGTTCCTCCCCAATCTGTGTTACGGACCGACCATGCATCGGCTCACCGCGCGCAGCCCAACTCGTCCCCGGCTCGCACGGGCTCCGAGACGTGGGAATCCTAGCGGGCCTGCATCCGAAAATCAACGCCGGGGCAAGATGAAGGTGAATGCCTGCTCAGAGCCGGAGGCCAGGATCTCTGTATTTCGCTGTTGTGACAAACAAGGAATACGGATTACGTCCAAATATGCCACAGCGCCCTGGACGGCGATTGACAAGCCGTGAGGCCCATCGTACCTTCCGAGCACAGAGAGGACAGCGCTACCCCTCGCAGGGACCGGCGCCGTCCAGAACGGGAGCGTCCCGTTTCCCGCTTCCGCCCGCCTGTCCCAGGTACCACACGACGCCCCGCAATCTCGAAGGGACGCCTCTTCGCCGCCGCGGAAGAGTGCGGACGCCACAGGAGGACCCATGGTGACAGAGTCGGCTCTTCCCGAGGTGATCGATTTCTGGCGCAACCACGCCTACGACGGCTGGCTGGCCAAGCAGGACGTCCCGGTCCACAGGGCCTACTACGTAGAAGACGCTCGGGCGCTCGAACGCGGGTGGTGGTCCCTGCGCGGGTGCCCCGCAGCCGTCATCAGCCTGGAAGGCAACCGCGGCATCGAGCACCTCCACGTGCTGGAGATACCGCCGGGAGAGACGATCCCCCCGTTCCGCATGGCGCTCGAGGAGATCATCTACGTATTCGAAGGAAACGGCATCGCCAGCGTCTGGGCCGAGGGCCAGCCGAAGGTGACCTTCGAGTGGCAGAAGCACAGCTTCTTCCGCATCCCCACCAACTACTACTACGAGTTGAGCAACGCGAGGGGCGACCAGCCGGCGATAACGTTCCACGTCAACCTCTTGCCGATGGCCATGGGCACGAACCCCAGCGAGGACTACTTCTTCAACAATCCCTACGTGGACCTCAGCCAGCTCTACGGGAACGAGGCGAAGTTCTACTCCGCAGCGGCCCGCCCCGTGCGCCTGTCCGGCCAGGCGAGCTTCTCGTCGGGCGCCAGGGCGATGCAGCATGCAGCGAACCCCGGGGCGGTCACTCCGGCGACGGAAGCCGCGTCCTCCCCGACAGGCCCCATGCGGTGGTACGGAAACTTCTTCCCGGACCTGTCCGTGTGGGACAAGCTGGAGGTGTACGGGGGCGCGGGCCGCCTCACCTACGGCGGCGGCATCTTCTTCCCCGGCTCGGCCTTCAGCACCGGGCTGATGGTGCTCCCTTCACGAAGGTACCGCGCCGGCCACCGCCACGCGGCCGGCGTCACCATCGTCGGCATCCAGGAGGCGGAAGGTTTCGTCCTCATGTGGCCGGAGAACGGCGACTACCTGGTCGCGCCGTGGAAGGAAGGGGCCGTGTTCGTGCCCCCGTACCACTGGTACCACATGCACTTCAACACCGGGGCCGTCGAGAACAGGCAGCTCCGCATCCGCGCGCCGCGGCCCGGAGCGAACCCCACCGCAGACCTGGAACGGGTGATCCCTTTCGTTAAGCAGGACCCCTGGATACGCCAGAAGTTCGAAGAGGAGCTGGCGAAGAACGGCCTGACGTCGCTGATGCCGGAGCAGGGATACACCGACCCGAACTTCGAATGGGACGCGGAGTGGTTGAAGGACGACTGAACGCCCGTCGCCGCCTCATTTGACAGTACCCAGGGAGCAGCGTACCTTCCGAGCGAGTGATGCTCGCTGCGCCCTCACGGGACTATCGGCATTCGCCCAGGCGCAGCGTCCCCAAGAGGAGGTCCCATGGCCACGGATGCAGCTCTCCCAGAAGTGATCGACTTCTGGCGCAACCACGCCTACGATGGCTGGCTCGCCAAGCAGGACGTCCCGGTCCACACGGGCTACTACATCGAGGACGCTCGGACGCTCGAGCGCGGGTGGTGGTCGCTGCGCGGCTGCCCCGGCGCGATCATCAGCCTGGAGGGTCACCGCGGCATCGAGCACGTCCACGTGCTGGAGATCCCACCGGGAGAGACGATCCCTCCGTTCCGCATGGCGCTGGAAGAGGTCATCTACGTCTTCGAAGGCAACGGCATCGCGAACGTCTGGGCGGAAGGCCAGCCGAAGATCACCTTCGAGTGGCAGAAGCACAGCCTGTTCCGCATCCCCGTCAACTACAACTACGAACTGAGTAACGCGAGGGGCGACCAGTCCGCGATAACGCTTCACGTGAACCTGCTGCCGATGGCCATGGGCACGAACCCGAGCGAGGACTACTTCTTCAACAACCCTTACCAGGACCTCAGCCAGCTCTACGGCAACCAGGCGAAGTTCTACTCCGCGGCAGCGCAGCCCGTGCGCCTGTCCGGGTCAGCGAGCTTTTCGTCGGGCGCCCGGTCCATGGGCTACGAACCGGGTTCGGGGCCGGGTACGCTGGCGCAAGACCGCCGGTCCTCCGGCAGCAGCAGCATGCGGTGGTACGGCAACTTCTTCCCGGACCTGTCGGTTTGGGACAAGCTGGAGGTGGGCGGCGGCGCGGGGCGCCTCTCCTACCGGGGAGGCATCTTCTTCCCGGGGTCGGCGTTCAGCACGAGCCTGATGGTGCTTCCCTCGCGCAGGTACCGCGCCGCCCACAGGCACGCGGCTGGCGTGACCATCGTCGGCATACAGGAGGCGGACGGGTTCGTCCTCATGTGGCCTGAGGGCGGCGACTACCTCGTCGCCCCGTGGAAGGAAGGGGCCGTCTTCGTACCGCCCTATCACTGGTACCACATGCACATGAACGCGGGGCCGGTCGAGAACAGGCAGCTCCGCATCCGTGCGCCCCGGCCCGGAGCGAACCCCTCCGCAGACCCCAGGCGCACGATCCCCTTCTTCGAGCAGGACCCCTGGATCCGGCAGAAGTTCGAGGAGGAGCTTGCCAAGCGCGGCCTGACCTCGCTCATGCCGGACGAGGCGTACACGAACCCGGACTTCGAGTGGGACGAAGAGTGGCTCAAGGAGGACTGACCCCTTCCTCCCGCACGGGAGGGCCGGACAGACGCGCAGAAGGAGGACGCAATGCTGAGTGTTGAGCAGACGGAGATGCTGACGAAGGTCGGCCCCGGCACGCCGATGGGCGAACTGCTGCGCAGGTACTGGACGCCCATCCTGCTGCACGAGGAGTTGCCGGAGCCCGACTGCCCGCCCGTCCGTGTCCGCATCTTCTGCGAGGACCTGATCGCGTTCCGGGACAGCCAGGGCAGGCTCGGCCTCATGGAGGAGCTCTGCGCTCACCGGCAGACCAGCCTCTTCTTCGGACGCAACGAAGAAGGCGGGCTCCGCTGTCCCTATCACGGCTGGAAGTACGACGTGTCCGGGAACTGCATCGACATGCCGACCGAGTCGCCGGAGAGCAACTTCAAGCACAAGGTCAAGCTGCAGTCCTATGAGATACGGGACGGCGGCGGGATCATCTGGGCATATCTCGGCCCCAGAGAGTTCATGCCGCCCGAGCTCCCGAAGTTCCGGTTCATGGACGTGCCGGAGGAGCACCGGCTCCACACCAAGTACCTGCGGGAGTGCAACTTCGCCCAGGCCATCGACGGCGGTATCGACTCGGTGCACACCAACTTCCTGCACGCCGGTCTGGACCGCTACCGGAAGACCGACGTCTACAAGGAGCGCATCAAGGACACCACGGACCTTGACCTCCTCTACCGGACGGCGGACGACGCTCCGAAGTTCATGACCAAGCGGACGGGCTACGGCCTGCTGGTCGGCGCGCGCAGGAACCTGGAAGCGGAGGACAAGTACTACTGGCGCTTCAACCACTTCCTCATGCCCTTCTATTCCATGACGCCGCGGGGCGGAGGCGGGCACGCCTTCGTGCCCATCGACGACTACAACTGCTGGTCGTTCAACCTCTCATCCAAGGTGGACCGCCCGTACACGGAGGAAGAGCGGGAGCGCCAGCTGGCCGGGATCGCCACCGACCATGACCTGGCGGGCGGGGTCAACATGCACGGCGGGCTCATCCCCGGCACCTACCGGACCATCCGCAACCGTGAGAACGACTTCCTGATCGACCGGCAGATGCAGAAGGAAGTGAACTTCACCGGCCTCGCGGGAACGGGCATCCAGGACTCCATGGCCCAGGTATCGATGGGGCCGATCGCCAACCGCACCAAGGAGCACCTCGGCGTGACCGACATCGCCATCATCCAGGCGCGGCGCATGATGCTCGGCCAGGCGATCGACCTGCAGGAGGGCATCGAGCCGGCGGAGCCGCACGCCCCGGAGGCGTACTCCGTCGTCGGGGTGCAGTTCGTGGAAGACAAGGACGTCAGCTTCGACGAGTGTATCGAGCGCCAGCGCCCGAACCTCTACACGACAGTCGCAAGCTGAGCAGACCCAGACACGGGAGGTCGAGGATGGTCGCTAAGACTCATGCCGCTACCCTCGTGGCGCCGAAGCAGTTCGAGCTCCGCGAGTACGACGTGCCCGAACTCACGGCGGATACGGGCCTGCTCAAGGTGGAAGCGGTCGGCATCTGCGGCAGCGACGTCCGGTCGTACCGGCAGCAGGTCCCGAAGCCCAGGATCATGGGCCACGAGAACGTGGGCGTGGTCGCCGCCATCGGACGCGAGGCCGCCGAGCGCTGGGGGGTGAAGGAAGGGGACACGGTCATCCCCGAGGAGTACGTGCCGTGCTTCCACTGCAAGTACTGCTACACGGGGCGGTTCCGCTTCTGCAACCAGACCGACCGCGGGTACGGGACGTTGCTCCGCCACGGCTCGACGACGGTGGACGTGTGGCCCTCCATCTGGGGCGGCTTCAGCGAGTACATGTTCCTGCCCCGTAACACGGTGATGCACCGGATAGACAAACCGGTGCCCGCGCACGTCCTGGCGCTCTACCTGCCGATCGCGAACGGCATCGAGTGGGCATGCCGGTACGGCGGAGCGCAGCGCGGCAAGAACGTCCTCGTGCAGGGCCCGGGGCAGATGGGGCTCGCCTGCGCCTTTGCCGCGGACAAGGCCGGGGCCGACTGCGTCATCGTGACCGGGCTGAGCCGGGACAAGGTGCGCCTGGACATGGCGAAGCGCCTGGGGGCCGACTACACCATCGACATCGAGACCGAGGACTTCAGGGAGCGGGTGCACGAGATCACGGGCGGCGACGGCATAGACGTGGTGGTGAACGTCACGGGCGGGGGAGCCGGGGCCGTCGCCGACGCCCTGGCGGTCGCGAGCAAGGAGTGCACCCTGGTGCTCGCCGCCGCGGGCGACGACCCCATCTCCCTGAACGCGGTCGGCGAGCGCCGGCGGAAGGACATCACCATCAAGACCGCCCACGGCCACTCGTACTCGTCGGTATCCGAGTCGATCGATTACCTGGTATCCGGCAACTATCCGGAACTGCTCGAGATCTCGACCCACCAGTTCCCGCTGCCGGAAGTGAGGCACGCCCTGGACACCGCCGCGGGCGACGGCGAGCCGGGCGCTATCCACGTTACCCTGATGCCGTAGCCGAGGAGGAGGTGCAGGATGGCAGAGATCGTTCTGGGGATCGGGGCTTCTCACGGGCCGACCATCCAGTCGCAGCCGGAGGACTGGCTGAAGCTCGGACAGAAGGACATGGAAGACCCGCGTTACGACTTCGACGCGGTGCTCGCATCCGCTTCGCCGGAGATCGAGCGCGAGTTGGAGCCGGAGGTGCTCCAGCGGCGCTACGAGTCCATCCAGCGCGCGATCGAGTCGATGTCGAACGTGCTGCGGGAGGCCGCTCCGGACGCCATCGTCTGCGTCAGCAACCCCCACGGCGCGACTCCGCAGGACCGCATGGAGCCGGTGTTCGGCATCTACATGAGCCACACGGAGTCGAAGGTGGAGCGCTCCGGGCACCAGACCAGCTGGCGGCGCCAGGGGTCCGAACCCCAGCCCGCCTTCAACGGCCGGCGGGTGGAACCGTACGCCACCTGTCCCGAGCTTGCGGACCGGCTGATGCACAGCCTCATCAACGACGGCATCGACGTTGCGAGTTGCTTCCAGTCCGACCCGACGGCAGGCATCGAAGGCCCGTTCACCTTCGCTTATGACATGTTCCTCCCGGACCGCAGCACACCGGTCGTGCCGTTCCTGCTCAGCCGGTACCTGCCGCACCAGGCCACGTCGGCGCGGTGCTACGCGGTGGGACAGTCCATCCGGCGGGCGGTCGAGTCGTGGGACAGCGACATGCGCGTCGCCATCATGGCGTCCGGGGGGCTCAGCCACCAGATCATCGACGAGGAGCTGGACCGGCAGGTCATCCAGGCGCTCCAGCACAAGGACGTGGAAACGCTGAGCTACCTGCCCCGGGAGCGGCTCAACCGCGCTCCCGGCACACCGGAGATCCTCAACTGGGTTGTCCTCGCGGGAGCCGTGGACGACCTGGACATGACGCTGATCGATTACGTTCCCTGCTACCGCTCCCTGGCCGGCACCGGCCACGGAGTAACGCTCGCCTATTGGCGCTAGGAAGGCCCGGGAAGGAGGACCGCGATGAGTTACAACGGGAACCTGGTCGTGGACGCTGACTGCCATCTCCGCGAGTACTGGGAGTTGGACAGGACGTACAAGGACACCATGGACCCCGAATACCGGGAGAAGTACGCATGGTTCAGCGCTGCTGTCCGCTCCCGGCAGGCCAAGCCCGGCGACGTGGGTTTCACGCCGCTGTTCTGGCCGCGCCATCCCGACCGTCCCCTAGGACTGGACGAGGCGTTTGAACTCGCGGACCCGGCCCTGCCCCAGGACCGGCCGGGGCGACCAGCCCCCACGGTCACCGGCAGGGGGTACGACATCGACCCCACCTGCAACTGGGACCCGTCGATACGCCTGCGCGACATGGAGGTCGCGGGCGTCGACGTCAGCTTCATGTTCCCCAGCCAGGCGGACGGCTTCTGCATGCTTGGCGACGTGGGGTTCGAGAGCGCCCTCCACCGCTCTTACCATCGCTTCATGAGCAACTACTGCGCCCCAGGCGAAGGGCGGCTCTGGTGGATGGGCGGGCTCACCATGCGCGACCTTCCCGAGAGCATCGCCCAATTGGAGTACTGGGCCAAGGAAGACCCGCACTTCGCCGGCATGCACCTCCCTCGGGCCTGCCCGGACGGCCGGATGCTCGACAACCCGGACCTGTATCCGCTCTACGCGGCGTGCCAGGACCTTGACCTGCCTCTCTGGGTGCACGGCGGCGCGAACCGGCCCCCGCTCACCCCGTGGGTGCACGCCCCCAACGGCCTCTACCACGCCATAGGAGGGCAGTACGCCCTGACGGCCCTCGTGGGCGGAGGCGTCTTCGACCTCTTCCCCGATCTCCGCATCGGCCTGTTCGAGAGTTTCGGTGGATGGATGCCGTACCTCATCGAGAAGCTGGACGACGGCTTCACGCCGGGCTCCACCGTCACGCCGAAGATGAAGCGCACCGCCTCCGAGATCGTGGCGAGCGGGCAACTCTTCGTCTCCGTCGAGGCGGACGAGCTGCACATCCCCTACGCGGTCGAGACGCTCGGAGAGCACCTCTGGCTGTTCTCCACCGACTATCCGCACGGCGGCAGCCCCTGGCCGGAGGGCGTGTCCCTGATCGCGGAGCAGGAGATGCCGGAAAGCGCGAAGATCAAGCTGCTCGGGGAGAACGCGCTCCGGTTCATGCCCCAACTGGCCAGCGCGGTCCCTTCGCTGGTCAGGGTTGGCGCATAGGAACCGTAGCGAGCGGACCCGGCTTACGCCCGGTGAAGGAGGCCCCATGGTCGATCCAACCGCAGAGATCAAGATCTCGGCAGACGCCCACGTGGCGGAACCGCTGGACCTGTGGCACCAGCGGATGCCGGCCAAGTACCGGGACCGCGCCTTCCACTGGCCCGGCCAGCGCTACGGCAAGGGCCAGTACCGTCGGGAGGGGGGCTGGGACCCGGTTGCCCGCCTCAAGGACATGGCTGCCGATGGCGTGGTCGCGGACGTGCTCTACCCCACGCGGGGCAAGAGCGTATTCCGCATCGACTACGAACCGGAGATATCGGAGGCAGCCGCCCGCGTCTACAACGACTGGATGATCGAGTTCTGCCAGGAGGCGCCCGACCGCCTCTGGGGACAGGCCATCCTGCCTCTCTGGAATATCGAGAACGCCATCCTGGAGTTGGAGCGGTGCCGGGAGGCGGGGCTGGCGGGCGTCACCACGTGGATGGTCCCGCCGGATTCCCTGCGCTTCTCGTCCGACCACTACGAGCGGTTCTGGGACGCCGCCGAGGCGACCGGAACGCCGGTGAGCATGCACATCAACAACGGGTTCGGCCCCTACGCGGAGGCGGCGGAGGCGGTGCGCTCCCGCAACGCGGGCGATGCGCTCTCCGAGTTGAGCTTCACGGCCACCGGCCACAAGAAGATCGCCGCCGACACCCTCACGGACATCATCTGCTCGGGCGTGCTGGAGCGGCATCCTGATCTGAAGATCATCGTCGCCGAGACCGAGATCGGGTGGATCCCGTTCTGGCTGGAAGAGCTGGACAAGCGGCTGCGCCGCAAGGGCGACCTCCCCCTCCAGCCGAGCGAGTACTTCTACCGCCAGTGCTACGCCACCTTCAGCGACGACCCCGTCGGCGGACAGTTGCTCTCGCGCTGGGGAGTGGACAGCTTCCTCTGGGCGAACGACTACCCCCACCCCGGGACCGGCGACACGTGGCTCTTCTCCGGGGCCATCATCGAGCGGGACCTCGGCCACCTGCCCGGCGAATCGCGGGCGAAGGTCGTGCGGGAGAGCGTCTCCGCGCTCTACGGCAGGCCCATACCGGAGCCCATGCCCGGGCCTTCCGAGTACGACGAGTCGATGAACGAGTGGTGCGCGGAGCGGGACGGCTTCTACGTCGGCATCTCTTGAGCACAGAACAGCGGTAGGCACCCCGGAGGTGAAGCCTTGAGCACTATAACGAGCGGCCGCCAGCCCCGCATTTCGGCGGACTCCCACATGTGCGAGCCGCTGGACCTGTGGGAGACGCGGCTCCCGGAGCGGTTCCGCCAATACGCGATCCACCTGCGGCATGAGTACGGCTCCGGCTTCTACTTCAGGGCGGGCGGGTACGAGCCCGGCCCCCGGTTGGAGGACATGGCCCGCGACGGCGTTGTCGCGGAAGTGCTCTACCCCACGTTCGGCAAGGACATGTACGACACGGAGAGGCCGATCGAGGCGGCGGAGGCCTGTGCCCGCGTCTACAACGACTGGATGATCGAGTTCTGCCAGGAGTCCCCTGAGCGCCTCTGGGGCCAGCCGGAGATCCCTCTGTGGAACATAGACAATGCCATCCGGGAGTTGGAGCGCTGCCGGAACGCGGGCCTCGTCGGCGCGACGGTCTGGATGGTGCCGCCTCCCGAGATCCCCTTCAGTTCCGACCACTACGAGCGGTTCTGGGCTGCGGCGCAGGACCTCGATGCTCCCGTGAGCATGCACATCAACACCGGGTTCAGCTCCTACGATGCCGGCGCCCGGGAAGCGGGCCGGGACCGGGACCGCCTCGCGTCGCTCAAGCGCAGCGCCAGCGGCCACAAACAGGTCACTGCGGAGGCGCTGACGGACATCATCTGCTCAGGCGTGCTGGAACGGCACCCCAACCTGAAGATCATCGTGGCCGAGGTGGAGGTGGGCTGGATCCCCTTCTGGCTGACGGAGATGGACAAACGCTCCAGGCGTCAGTCCCTCCCCCTGAAGCCGAGCGAGTACTTCTACCGGCAGTGCTACTCCACCTTCACGGAGGACGAGGTGGGTGGGCGGTTGCTGGAGTGGTACGGTCAGGACAGCTTCATGTGGTCCACGGATTACCCTCACGTGGGCACCGGCAACATCTGGCTCTTCTCGGACGAGGTCATCGACCGGACCCTGGGCCACCTCGCCACGACCACACAAGCGAAGGTGCTGGCCGAGAACGTTGCCCGGCTCTACGGCAAACCCATTCCGGCGCCGATGCCCGAGCCACCGGTCGACCCCGCCCTGGAGGAGTGGCGCCAGAGCCGCACCCTGGCCAGCGTGTGAAGAGAATAAGCGACGGTCCACCAGAGTACCGGGGCAGGCTTGCCCTAAGGAGAGGGCAGGCGTATTCTGCCCCACTAACCGGCGAGTGTTGGGCGCACGTTCAACGAGACGTTCTCCGACCTGCTCTCGCACGCAAGTGACGGACGATAGGAACACACTGCAGATGGACGGCGGGAGGAACACGATGCAGAGAATCAACGTTGCCGCCTGGCTGATAGTGGTATCCATCCTTGTCGGGCTGGCCGCAGCCTGCGGGGGAAGCGATCCCACGCCCACGCCGGTGCCGCCAACCGCCACCCCGCAACCCGCGGCGGTCACGACCCAGCCGACTCCCACTCCCGACCCATTCGCCGCAGAGTGGGCGGCGTTGGTCGAGGCGGCACAGGCAGAGGGCCAGCTCGTCATCGCGCTCAGCGGTTCGGACTCCCTGACAGGCCGGTTCGCCTTCGAGGCCTTCGAAGACGAGTTCGACATCGAAGTTGTCACGAGCAGCGGGAGCGGCGCCGACAACGCCAACCGCATCCTCGCCGAACGCTCGCGGGGCGCTTATACCGTGGACCTCACTACCGTGAGCGGCGGCTCGATGGAGCGGCTGCGCGAAGCCGGGACCTACGTTCCCGTGGAGCCGCTGCTGATCCATCCCGAGGTGACTGATCGCTCCACCGGCTGGTACTTCGAGAACGTGCTCTGGTCCGACTCCGAGAGCACGTATGTCATGTCGGACTCTCTCAGCGTGGGGGCCATCGGCAGCATCTGGTACAACACCGAGAACGTCACGCAGGAAGAGCTGGACCTCATCAACACCTACCAGGACCTGCTCCGCCCCGAGTTCAAGGGCCGCATGGCCATGCGCGCCATGAACAACCCCGGCAGCAAGTCCGTCATCGCAAGACTGTGGCTCGCTCCCGGCTTGGGGCCGGACTTCCTCGAGGCCCTGCACCGCGAGACCGACATGGATCTCGTTGGGGCGGAGGCGGACAGGGAACTGGCGGAGGGCGTCGCTAATGGGAAGTGGGACTTCGGCCTCTTCGGCGGCGGCCGCGACTTCAGGGCGCTGCAGAACCTGCAGCTCCCCGTCAGGGAGCTCACACTCACGAAGACCATCGGCGCGTTATCCACAGAGATCAGCGGCGGGATCGGCGTGGTGGACCAGGCTCCAAACCCGAAGGCTGCTCAGTTGTTCGTCAACTGGTGGTACTCCAGGGCCGGCCAGACCGCGGACATCGAGAGCACGTCCTCCTTCGGACCTCTCGGCGCAGTCTCCCTGCGCTCCGACGTGACGCTGGGCACATTCCCGGAGCACCTCCAGGAGACGCTCCAGAACGTGCCGAAGTGGAGGGCCGAGGGCACGATCGACCAGTACCTGGTCGTCTACGAGCTCAACGACGAGTGGTTCCAGGTCCGCGAGAGCACCGAAGTGTTCTTCAACGACCTCTACAAGGAGCTGGGCTACGACGCCTGGGTGAACTACAACCTGCCGTAGTGAGCATGAGGGCCGTTCCTGAGGACCCCATGCGGGGCCTCGGGAACGGCGTCAATCCCGCACTGGAGATTTGATTGGCCGCCATACCGATTCGGTCAGGCGTCCCGGGCTGGTTGGTTTCGCGACTGCGGTCGGAGACCGGCACTGTGGTCATGGCTGTCACCATCCTGGTGCTCGGCTTCTACCTCATGTTCCCCGTCATCCTCCTGCTCGTCTTGAGCTTCAACGTCGCGGACGATTTCCTCGTCCCGCCCATCGTGTGGGGCTTCGATAACTGGACCGAGTCGTTCCGAGACCCCCGCATCTTCGAGGCGATCCGCAACACGTTCGTCCTCTGGTTCCTCAACTTCATCTTCAGCTTCCCCCTGGCGATCGCCATCTCGCTGGTCCTCGCCCGCACGCACATCCCCTGGACCCACGGGCTCGAGTACCTGTTCTGGATCTCCTTCGTCTTCCCCAGCCTCGCGAACACCGTCGGTTGGATCATGCTGCTCGACCCGGACATTGGCATAATCAACACGGCGCTGGAACTGCTCCCGTTCGTCGAGGATGGCCCGTTCAACATCTTCAGCTTCTGGGGGATCGTCTGGACCAAGCTCCAGTCCGACAGTGTCTCCTACTTCGTCATCCTGCTCACGCCGGCGTTCCGGAACATGGACCAGGCGCTGGAAGAGGCGGCGCGCGTCGCCGGCGCGTCCAAGTTCGGGGCCATCTTCAAGGTGACCCTACCGGTCATGATCTCCCCCGTGATCCTTGTGACCGCTCTCCAGTTGCTCCGCATCTTCAGCGGGTTCGAGACCGAATGGATACTGGGCGCAAGCTGGGGCTTCTTCGTCTACTCCACTCTCATCTACAACCAGACCTCCCTGTTCATACCGCAGTACGGCAACGCAATCGTCCTCGCCAGCCTCACCATGGTCATCATCGCTTTCATCTTCCCGATGCAGCGCTGGGTCGTCAGCCGGCGGCACTACACCACGATCACCAGCCAGTTCAGGCCGGGCCTCATCGATATCGGGCGCTGGCGGTGGGTCGTCCTCGCCGGGATCATCCTGCTCATCTCCATGTTCACGGCCCTGCCCTTCTTCGTCATCATCGTGGGCAGCTTCATGTCGCGGGTGGGTTTCTTCGAGGCGGTTCCCCTGTGGACCACCAGGCACTGGGTGGACGTATTCAGCGACCCTCTTTTCCTGAGGGGACTGCGGACCACCACCGTCCTCGCGTTCAGCGCCGGGTTCGGCAGCCCTATCCTCTTCTCCCTCATCGCCTACATGATCGTCCGCACGCGGTGGCGGGGACGGCGCATCCTGGACGGCACCATCTGGGTATCGGCGGTCTTTCCCGGCATCATCTCCAGCCTGGGACTGCTCCTGATGTTCCTCTCCGTCCCCGGGCTCCAGTTCCTGTACGGTTCCATCTGGGCACTGATCCTGGTGGTGCTCATAGCCGGGAATACCACCGGCACCAACATCTTCAAGGGCGTCATCGTGCAGCTTGGCAACGACGTGGAAGAAGCCGGACGCGTCGCAGGCGCCGGATGGTTCAAGACCTACTTCAAGATTGTCATCCCCCTCCTCATGCCCACCATGGTCCTCATCGGCATGCTCAACTTCATCAGTGCGGCATCCACAACGTCGAGCATCATCCTCCTCGCGTCTCGCGACACCGTGACGCTGTCCATCATCGGATTGGAGTGGGCCTCTCCCTCACTCGGCAGGACCGAGAATGCGGGGATCATCAGCCTGGTGATCATGATGTACACGCTGGTCCTGGCGCTCATCGGGCGCCACTACGCTCTGAAACTGGGCCTGCGGCAGGACATGAGAATCGCGCGCAGGTTCGGCGTAACCGAGTCGTCATCCACGCCTGCTCCGTCAACCGTGCCCGGTCGGAACGGCTAGGAGGTCATCGTGACAGCCACTGCCCACCCGTCAGCCTTGTCAAAGGAACCCCTCTTCACTAGACTCGCCAGAAATCTCATCGAGCGTCGTCGGCGCCCTTCTCGTGTCTCGCCTGCCCTCAGGGTGTCCCAGGGCCCGTCCATTCCCAGGTTGGAGGTCGTCGGATGATCACTTCAAAGCGCACCGTACTGGTACTGTTCCCAGCCATCCTCATGCTCCTGCTGGCCGCGTGCCAGGCCGACCCCACTGCAACCCCGGTCCCAACGGCCACCCCCGTTCCGGCCCCAACCGCTACGCCGACGCCCGCTCCTCCGACCCCAACCCCCACGCCGGACCCTGCAGCGGGAGCGCTCGTCATCGAATCGATCGTGTTCGAAGACGAGGACATCGTCCTCACGATGGGCCCCGAGGCGGGCGGCGGACTCGAGGCAGGAGCAGTCGTCCGTTCGAAGGAAGGCGACGGGTGGGTGATCTGGCTCGATCCCGGAGACAGGGTCTTCGTCAGGGACATCCGCCAGAGTCCTGACGCCGTCGACCGCCACCAGTTCGCCCTGCCGGATCTGGGCGTCGGCTTCCCGCTGCACCCGATCGACGCCGGCGGGCCGGTGGCCAACTGGAAGTTCCGGTTCCACGACGAGGGCATCTACGCCGTCAAGGACGCACACAACCACGGCAGGGCGTTCTTCGCCGTCGGCGACGTCGACCTCACCGCGTACACACCCGTGACCTACATCCTCGACGAGCTGAGGGTACGCGACGACGTGTGGGAGCTTCGCATTGGCGATACGGCCCACTGGGGCTACGACATCGAACAACGCGTCCGCACCGATGAGGTCGGCGACATCCGGGTGTTCCTGAATGCCGGGGACAAGATCGTACTTCCGGACGGACTCACCGGCAGCAGCGGCAACGCCGCAACCTACAACGTCACCATCGACGAGATAGGCTTGGACGCCGCGGTACCGCCAGGTGAAGACACCAACCAGGGCATCGAGCTCGAATTCCCTGAGCCCGGCGTCTTCCGACTCTACGACTCCACCGACCCGGACCACACCAAGGGCAACTTCTTCATCATCGTCGCTGTTCCTCCAACCGGACAGCCGGCAACGTTCACCCTCGACGAGCTCAGGGTGCGCGACGACGTGTGGGAGCTCCGCATTGGCGCCACCGCCCACTGGGGCTACGAGGTCGAGCAGCGCGTCCGCACTGACGAGGTAGGCGACATTCGCATCGCCCTGAACGCCGGCGACAAGATCGTCCTCCCGGACGGACTTACCGGCAGCAGCGGCAACGCCGCCACCTACAACGTCACCATCGATGAGATCGGACTGGACGTTGCAGTCGGGCCGGGCGAGGACGTGAGCCCCGGCATCGAGCTCGAGTTCCCCGAACCCGGCGTCTTCCGCCTCTACGACTCCACCGACCCGGACCACACCAAGGGCAACTTCTTCATCATCGTCCAGTAGGCCCGCGGTCCAGGCTGACCACTGAAGGACGCCTCTGCCAACTACCCCAGGGTACGCGGCAGAGGCGTCCTCGTCTGTGTGCAGCGGGGGAGAGTGCTTCGCAGGCCGCGGCCGTGTTCAGCCCGCGACGAAGCGCGAGAACGCCTCGTTGCCGAGCAGGCGTCCGCCTTCCGTAAGACGCAGCGCTCCACCATCCCACTCCAGCAGGCCTAGGTCGACACACTCCGCCGTTGGGCCGGGGAATGCCTCGGCGATCCCCTCGCCGAAGCGCTCGCGGAACGCTGCGTCAGCGACGCCCGCGTTCAGGCGCAGCCCCATCATCATCGCCTCGGCCATCGCGTCGCGGCGGCTCACGGCCTCACAGTGGCCGGTGGCGGCAGCGGCGCGGATGGCATCGATGGTCTGCGTGCCAGCGACGGTCCAGCCGTTGACGCGCCCGATGTATGTGCGCGGCGGGTTGAGGTTGGCGAAACGAACGCCGAAATCGTCCACCGCGCCGACGTCGTAGAGGTAGCTATGCGCGCCGGGGCCGACCCCGAGGTACGGCAGGCTGCGCCAGTAGGCGAGGTTGTGCGTGCTCTCCCTGCCCGGTTTCGCCCAATTGGATATCTCGTACTGGTCCATGCCCGCCTCCGCGAGCATCGCCTGTGCGCGGAGGTACATCTCCGCCGCGAGGTCTGCGTCGGGCTCCGGCGTCCTGCCGAGGCGCACGTCCGCCTCCAGCGGCGTGCCGGGCTCCAGCGTGAGCGCATAGGCGGAGAGGTGGTCGGTCTCGAGCCTCACGGCCTCCTCCACCGACCGCTCCCATCTCGCAACGGACTGCTCCGGCAGCCCGAACATGAGGTCCAGGCTCACGTTGTCGAAGCCCGCCGACCGCGCGCCGTGCACGGCCTGCGCCGCGCGTGCCGCGTCGTGGCGTCGTCCGAGCATCGCGAGCTCGGCGTCCTCGAACGATTGCACGCCGATGGAGATGCGGTTGAACCCGGCGAGGCGCATGGCGAGCAGCCGGTCGGGGGTGCAGTCGCCGGGGTTCGCTTCCGCCGTCGCCTCGGCGGCATCGGGCAGGTTGAACGCGCCGCGTATCGCGTCCATCAGTCGTTGCAGGTCGTCCGGCGGGAGGTAGGACGGTGTGCCGCCGCCGAAGAACACGGAGGCGAGCGTGGGCCTGTCGAGCCACGCGCCCCACTGCTCGATCTCCCGTGCAAGGGCAACGACGTACGAAGGCATGAGCGCCTCGATGCCCGCGTAGGTGTTGAAGTCGCAGTAGGGACACTTGGACTCGCAGAAGGGGATGTGGACGTAAAGCGCGAGCCCGATGCTCCGGGCCTGAGTGTGCTGAGCTGCGCCGGCGCTGTTCACTGCCCTGCCCCGCTAGACGTTGAAGAGGAAGTTGACGACGTCGCCGTCGCGCATCACGTAGGTCTTGCCCTCGGTTCGAAGGAGCGCCTGCTTCCGCGCCTCGGCGATGCTCCGCGTGCGGGCGAGGTCGTCGTAGGTGACGACCTCGGCGCGGATGAAGCCGCGCTGGATGTCCGAGTGGATCTTGCCTGCCGCCTCCACGGCGCTCATGCCCTTGGTGATCGTCCAGGCGCGCGTCTCGTCCTCGCCGGTGGTCAGGAATGAGATGAGGCCGAGCAGGTTGTAGGAGAGGTTGATCATGCGGTCCAGTCCCGGTTCGCCCGCGCCGAGCGACTCGCGGAACTCGGCCTCGTCCTCCGGTTCCATCTGCGCGAGGTCGGCCTCCAGTTTGCCGCAGAGGGCCGCTGCGCCCACGCCCGGGCACCCGAGCCGTTCCCGCATCTCCGCCTCGATCGCGCCTGCGTCGTCTATCGAGTCCTCGCCGATGTTGAACACGACGATGAGCGGTTTCGCGGTGAGCAGTTGGAAGTTATCCAGGTAAGGCCTCGCCTCGGACGGCAGGTCCTGCTCCCGCACGGGAATCTCCTCCTCCAGACCTACGCGGATGAGGCCGAGGACCTGCTGCTCGCGCGTCAGCTGGTCGCGCTCCGCCTGACGCGCCGAGCGTAGTTGAGAGGCGATACGCTCCTGCCGCCGTTCGAGTATCGCGAGGTCGGAGAAGGTGAGCTCCAGTTGCAGCGTCGCGGCGTCGCGGTAGGGGTCGACGGTCTCCTGGACGTGCGGTACCGAGGGGTCGTCGAAGGCGCGCGCCACCAGCAGCAGGGCGTCGCAGCGCTGGAGGAGGTTGAGGTACTCGCCGCCTATGCCCTTCGTCTTGCCGAAGCCTTCAGGAGCGGCGGGGATGTCGATGTACTCCACCTCCGCGTGCACGATCCTCTTCGGCCGGGATATCTCGGCGAGCACGCCGAGGCGCGAGTCCGGCACCTTGGCGACGCCGATGTTGGGCTGCGACGACCCGCTGCGGAAGGAGGCGGTCTCGGCGTGGCCGCGCGTCACGGCATTGAAGATGGTGGTCTTGCCGGAGAGCGGCAGGCCGAATATGCCGATGGCCAAGGAGCAGACCTCACGGGAAAGGTAACGCCCTGCACAGGGCGGACTCGATTCTATCCCAGCCTACCGGACGAGCGCCTGCGCGACGAGGATGACGACGACGAACGTGAGGAGCACGGCGGCGAGGGCGAATCCCACTGGTGGACGTCCGAGGAACGCAAGCGCGGCGTCAGCCCCGTTTCGCTGCGCGTAGGCGGTCAACCGCAGCAGGCCCGACCAGCCTGTTGCGGGTGTGTTCGCAAGGACGCTGAGCCTGCGGGCGGTCCCGTTCACCAGTAGCTCGGAGCAGGTGAAGATGGCCTCCAAAGGCGTCTGCACCAGGAGCCCTATCAGCCGTCCGGCCTTCCGGTAGAGCCAGTCCGTATCGATGGTGATGGTCGCCTCGCCGCCGAGCCTGCTTCGCAGCAGCCAGAAGCCGACCGCCGTGAAACCCAGCATCTGGAGCGTCCGCACGACGTGGTCGGCGGTGTAGGGCTCGTAGCTGTTCGCGTATGGCAGCAGGTCGTACAGCGCCACGGGATAGACGCCGATGCCTATGCAGAGGAACGCCGCCAGGAACATAGCCACGATCATGCCGCGCGGCACCCGGCCGACCTGGATGTCCTCCCGCCTCGGCCCGAACCAGGTGAAGTACGGGAGCTTGAGGCCGGTGTGCAGGAACGTCCCCACCGACGCAAGATAGAGCAGGGCCACGGCCCAGTAGATATGCTCCTTCTCCGCGGCGTAGATAACGAGCGACTTCGACACGAAGCCGCTGAACAACGGGAACGCCGAGATGGCGAACGCGCCGACCATGTAGAGCACCACTACAAGCCGCATGCGGTCCGATATGCCGCCAAGGGCCGTGAGCGTGCGGCGGCCGGTGGCGTAGATCGCTGCGCCCGCCCCCATGAAGAGCAGCCCCTTGTAGAGGACGTGAGCGAAGGCGTGGGCAGCCGCGCCGTTGATGGCGATCTCCGTGCCGATGCCCACCGCCGCCACCATGTACCCCACCTGGCTGATGATGTGGTAGGCCAGCAGGCGTCGGATGTCGTTCTCCAGCACGGCGAAGACGACTCCGTAGAGCGCCATGATGACGCCGAGGAAGATGAGGATCTCCCACCCCGCGAAGCCGCGCGCCAGGACGTAGACAGCCGTCTTGGTGGTGAAGGCACTCAGGAAGACGCTGCCGGTGACTCCCGCCTCCGGGTAGGCGTCCGAGAGCCAGGCGTGCAGCGGTACGACGGCCGCGTTGATGGCAAAGCCCCCGAGGACGAGCCAGCCTGCGATCGAGCCTTCGAAGAGCGAAAAGTCCAGGGAACCGCCGGTGCCCAGGTGCCAGAGGACGCCGGCCAGCAGCGTGCTGCCGCCGACCATGTGTACGAACAGATAGCGCGTGCCCGCGTCGCGCGAGCCGGGAAAGCCTCCCGCCCAGATGAGGTAAGCGGAAGTGAGCGCCATGAGCTCCCAGAAGAGCACCAGCGTCAGCAGGTCCCCCGCGAATACCACACCGATGGACGTGCCCGCGTAGCCGAGGGCAGCCGCTTGCTGGAAGCGGTCACCCAGGTGCCAGGCGTAGATGCCGCCCAACGCCGCGGCGATGGCGAAGACGTACCCGAACACGATGCTCAGGGCGTCGGCGCGCAGCGGCTCCAACTCCAGGGTCAGCCAGGTGAGCTTCCAGGAATCGCCCGCCTCGATGCCCCACACCAACTGGGCGAGGACAAGCAGCGGAGCGCCGACCGCGATGACCTTGCGGACGATGCTCACGGGGACCAGCGCGACGACGAGCGCGGCGACGACCATGATGACGACGGGAGGGAAGCTAGCCATCGCGATGCTCCTCGGGCTCGGCCTCCACGTGCTCGCCGGTATACGGGTCGTCGTGCTTCATCAGGAAGGCATGCCCCACCCACTTGGAGAGCACGACGATGCCGACGCAGCCGACGAATCCGAACCCAACCCAGAACATGGGCCAGTCGCTCCCTTCGAAGAGGAACTCCTTGTGATCAACGAGGTACGACTCGGCCAGGGCCGACAGCGCGACGCCGATAACGATCACGAGCGCGGTCGCGAGGCGGGGACCGATCCTCATGGCGTACCTCCCGCAAGGGCAACCGACGGCGGGAAGGCGTCAGCGGCGACGGTCGACGCGAGCTCGAAGAAGCTGAGCGGGAAGTCCGGCGCAACGCCCCAGACAAGCGCAAGCACAGCCGTCAACGCGATGGGCGCAACCATGCGCACGTCGGCCTCGCCGAATCTCGTGTGGTCGGGCGAGCGGCGGGCGAACGCGCGGATGATGATGGGGAAGAGGTATCCGGCGCTCAGTATGCCGCTGACGAGGTAGACGATGAGCAATACCGGATGTCCGACCTCCACCGCGCCCCACCCGAGATACCACTTGCTGGTGAACAAGATGAACGGCGGTATACCCACCATGCTGAGCGAGGCGAGGGTGAACGCGCCCATCGTGATGGGCATCTGCCTTCCTATGCCGTCCAGTTCGCTCACGTTCTCCTTGTGCGTCCGCACGTGGATGGCCCCGGCAACGAAGAACAGGGTGATCTTCGTGACGCCGTGCCCCACGATGTGGAGCAGCGCGCCTATGAGCGCGAGCGGACCGATGAGCGCCACGCCGAGCACGATGTACGAGAGGTGGCTGATGGTGGAGTAGGCCAACCTGCGCTTGAGGTTGTCGTGCCGCAGCGCGAGCGTCGAGCCGATCAGAAGCGTGGCCGCGGACATGACCGCCAGGACGAGCCACGCGCCCATGTCGTCCAGCACCGAAGCGCCGAAGACGAAGACGCCCACGCGCACCATGCCGAACACGCCTGCCTTGACAACGGCCACGGCGTGCAGCAGTGCGGAGACCGGCGTCGGCGCGACCATTGCGCTCGGCAGCCAGCTGTGCAGCGGCATCACGGCTGCCTTCACGCCGACCCCGCCCGCGAGCAGCCCGAACAGCACCCACTGCGTGACGCTGTCGAGCCCGGCGCCGTTGAGGAACCCGCCGGCGCGGAACGCCGCGTCTATGTCCAGCACGTGCAGCCATGCTGCCGCGCCGATGAGCATGAGACCGCCCGAGAGGGTGTACGCCAGGTACTTGCGCCCCGCGATCAGCGCGCTCTCCGTCTCCCGGTGTGTGACCAATGGGTACGTGAAGAGCGAGAGCAGTTCGTAGAAGAGGATGAACGTGAGCAGGTTCTCCGCAAGCGCGACCCCTGCCGCCGCCGCGATGCTGAGCGCGAACGCGGCGAAGAAACGGGTCTGCTTCTGCTCCTGCTCGCCGCGCATGTAGCCGACGGCGTAAACGCCCGCCAGCACCCACAGTACGGAGACCAGCAGGCCGAAGATCATGCCCGCCGGGTCAGCGCGAAGGGCGATAGCAATATTGGGGGAATCGATACCGGTTGAGATATCCAGAAGCACCGTCCGGTGGATGTGCCCGTCCAGCGTCTCCACGAGTAAGACGACGGTGATGGCGACCATCCCGATCCCCGCAAGCGTCGCCCAGACGTCGCGCAGGTTGGGCCATCGGCCCGTTGTAAGCGCGGCAAGCGCGGCGGCGCCCACCGGAACGAGTACGGCGGCCAGCGGAAGCCCGGATACGACGGAATCGCTCACGACACCCCCGGCAGCAGGACGTGGTCCATGATGACGACATTGGCTATACCCAGTGCGATGGTCGCTGCGGCGAGCAGTACGAGCGGGAGCCACACGTCGAACGGGGCCTCACGCGCCCGCTCGACAACGGGGCGCATCGTCTGTTCAGTTGAACGCTGCACGGCGTCCGCTGACGGTTCATGGTCATCGTCGTGGTGCGCGGACGGCTCGGGTTTCGCGGGACGCAGGTAGACCTGCTCCAGCACCTTGAAGAGATAGACGGCGGTGAGCAGGCTGCTGAGCAGCACGACCGCGACCACTATGGCCGCAACGACCACCAACTGCTCTTGATCCCGGGCTGCCCTAACGCCCGCCTGCACCATGTACCACTTGCTGAAGAAGCCCGCTGTAGGCGGAATGCCGACCATGGCCACGGACCCGATGGCGAACGCGCCCATCGTCAGCGGCATGCGCGGCCCCAGCCCCGCGAGGTTGTGCGTGCGCTGCAGCCCGACGCGGAGGCGTATGGAAGACGCGGCCAGGAACAGCGTCGCCTTCATCGCCGCGTGGTTCACGATGTGCAGCAGCGCGGCGGCGAGGGCGAGCGGCGTCCCGAGGCCGATGCCCACCGCTATGAACGCCAGTTGGCTGATGCTGCTGTAGGCGAGCATGCGCCGTATGTCCGTCTGACCCGCTGCGGCGATGGAGCCGAATACTATGCCGATGAGGCCAAGGATGAGCAGCGCATCGGCAACGGGCACGGTCCCGGAGAGGAACCCGGGGGGGAAGACGCTGATCAGCATGCGCAGCATCGCGTAGGCTGCAACCTTGGTCATCACCGGCGCGATGAGGGAGTTCACCGAGGAGGGCGCGTGCTCGTATGCGTCCGGCAGCCAGAGGTGCATGGGAACGAGCGCCATCTTCAGACCGAGGCCGGTGAAAATGAAGACAGCCCCCGCCTGCGCGGCTCGCGCGCTCTCCGCCCCATCCAGCAGTTCGCGCGCTTCGATCATGTTCAGCGTGCCTGTCGCGAAGTAGATGAAGCCGACGCCCAGCAGGTAGAAGGCCCCGCCGATGGAGCCGATGATGAGGTAGCGGAACCCCGCGAGCATAGCCTTGCGCCCGCCGATGAAGACGAGGGCGTAGGCGGCCAGCGACGCTATCTCCAGGAAAACGAACAGGTTGAAGAGGTCGCCCGTGATGACGATGCCGGTGAGTCCGGCCAGCAGGAGAAGCACGAGCCCGTAGAAGACGCCCGGCCGGTCGCCGGCCTCCCGCTCGGCCCAGCGCCTCGTAGAGATCATAACGAGGAACGCGACACTCGTGACAACGAGGCTCACGAACGCCGACACCTCATCTATGACATATTCGATCCCGACGGGCGGCTCCCACCCGCCAAGGTAGTAGCGGAAGCTCCCCCTGCTCAGCACCCGCTCCAGCGACAGCGCAGACGCAACGACGGAGACCCCCACCGTAGCCAGCGCAACCAGGAATGCACTGTGGCGGAACCAGGTGTGACGCCAGATGAGCCCCAGGATGGGGACGATGACCGAAAAGAGGAGCGGCGCGCCGACGATGAATGCGGGGAGTTGCGGGACCACGTCTACTCCCTCATCTTGTCCAGCAACTCACGCTCGTCGAGAGTGCCGAACTCACGGTACAAGGAGATGAGGAAACTGAGTGCGACGCCGGTGATTGCCACGCCCACGACGATCGCTGTGAGCATGAGTACGTGCGGCAGCGGGTTCACGAAGTCGTCGGGGTTGGCGTGTTCTTCACCGTGCACGCTGTAGAGGATAGGGATAGTCGCCCCTTCCAACAGGGAGCCGCTGATGAAGAAGAGGATGATCGCGGACTGGAGTATGTTCAGGCCGATGACCTGCTTCACGAGGCTGCGCTTACCGATCATGCCGTACAGGCCCACGACAAGCAGGGCCGCGGTCGCCCAGTACGGAAAGCGTGCTGCGATCTCGTCGATCATTGCCGGGAGCTGCTCGCCAGGAGGTCGTAGATGAGCACCAGTACTGCTGCAACGCCCAGGAATACGCCAACCTCGATGATGAAGATCCCCATGGAGCGGGCGGTGCGGTGCTCCTCAGCGAACTGGTTGTACCAGTCCACGGGGATGGGAGCGTAGTCGAGGAAGTTCGCGCCGAGGATGAGCGGCAGGATGCCTCCGACCATGTAGATGCCGAGGCCGATGCACGCCAGCCAGACCAGGAGTCCCTGCGGCACACGCAGCGCTGCCTGCCGGTTGCCCAGCGCGAGACGCACCAGCAAGAAAGCGGCGGCAACTATGGCTCCAGCCTGGAACCCGCCGCCAGGGCTGAGTTCTCCGTGCAGCAGTACGTAGATGCCGAACACCACGATGAGCGGCACCATAAAGACGCGCGCGATGAAGTGGAGTATTACGCTGTCATAGCGGTCATTCATCCGGGCTCTCCTCCTCCGGAACGCGGCGGCTGCGCTGCAGCACGAGCACAACAGCCAGGCCCGCAGTGAAGATGACGAAGGTCTCTCCGAGGGTATCGTAGCTCCGGAAGTCAGCCAGGATGGCGGAGACGAGGTTAGGAATCACCACCTCCGATTCCGTCATCACGGTCAGTTCCGGTGAGAGGTGCTGGTTCGCGGGCGCCTGCGGATCAGCGCGGTCCGGCAGGTCGGCCGACGCCCAGATGAGCAGGGCTATCAGCCCCGCGAGGAACTCGAACATGAGTACCCTCAATCCGGAGTCCTCCTCTCGACGACGCTGACAGCGCCCACCAACAGTACACCGGTTACGCCCGCCCCCAGCGCAGCCTCGGTAAGCGCAACGTCCACCGCGCCCATCAGCGCGAGCAGCACCGCGGCCAGGAAGCTGTATACGGACAGCGTTGCCACGGCAGCGATCATGTCACGCACCGAAAGGGCGATCAGCGCGGCCACGACGAGCAGGCCGAACAGCGCCAGCTCCAGCCACCAGATCATGTCACCTTCTCCTTGCGCCAGGGCATCTGCCCGGTACGCAAAGCAGCGCGGGTGAGCAGATGCGCACCAACCGGGTTCGCGATTGCGACGAACACCAGGATGAGGGCGAGTTTCAGGCTGACCAGGTTGGCGCCCTGGTGGAGGATGAGGCCGAACAACACCAGCGTGATGCCCAGTGTTTCCGACTTCGAGACGGCGTGAACGCGGGCGAAGAAGTCCGGAAGACGCAGCATGCCCAGGACCGTAATGACCATGAATACGAACCCCAAGCCAATGAACACGATGTCGATGACGTCGATGACGTTCATGCTTCTTCTTCCTCTGCGCTCTGCATCATCGACCACAGCTGGTGCTGTCGTGTCTCCAGGTACTTCCCCACAGCCACGGTGCCGATGAAGTTCAACAGCGCGTAGCTGAGTGCGAGGTCAACGAATGAGTCTGGCCGGTCAAACACGAATCCTATGAGGATCAGGAGGATGACCGCGTTCGTACCGATCGCGCCGGCGGCCAGCAGGCGGTCGAACAAGGTGGGGGCAAAGACAAGCCTGTAGAACAGACCCACGTTGATAGCGACGGCTCCAGCCAGCACGCCTACGAACAACACGCTCACGGCAGCACCTGCTCTACCTTCACCACGTCCGTCAGCTCCACGCGCTCCGGTGCGCTCTCTCTGAATATCCCCGCCACCTTGCGCTGGATGCTTCCCTCTTCCATACCCTGCCTGCTCTTGGCGGAGAGACAGTGCACCATGAACCTCCCATCCGAAACGTCCACTGTCACCGTCCCCGGCGTGAGTGTGATGGACTGGGCAAGCAGTACCTGGGCAGACTCTGAACGCAGCGATGTCTCGAACTCTACGAGATTCGGCTCTACGGGCATGCGGGGGTGCAGGACCAGATAGGCAACGTGGAGGTTGGACAGGGCAATCTCCCAGAGCAGCCAAGGCAGATACAGCAGAGAGCGGAAGAAGCCATGGATGAACCATCCCAGCGTGTAGGGAACGTGCCTGAACCGCAGCTCCTGGTCCCCCGCGAACAGCCAGTGGGTGAGCGCAGTTCCAATCACCGCAACAACGGCGCCGACAATGAGGAACTCGATCTCAGTGTGGCCGGAAAACGCGAACCAAACGCCGAACAGGAGCAGCGTCTGGATCAACCACCTGAGCGCCTGGCGTATCTTGGTGGGCCTGACATCCACCTGGGAAGGCTCGTTGTTCATTCAACCACGGTCCGCACGCGCAATCACGTCCGCTTCCTTGCGCACGCAAGCTAGCAGGCTACGAACCGCGTGGGAGCACTGTCAAGGAGGCAGAGCGTCCTGAATCGCCTCAGCAGCCCCTCTGACGGCAACGGGGCCACCCCGCAGGTCGCGCCACAGAAGCGCGCAACGATGTGTGAGGAGAGCCCGACGCCCCACTCACCACGACGGCGCATGCGGAGGAACCTATAATCAGCAGCGGAGGGAGTTGCATTGGCGCTCACGTTCGAGATCGGCGACGAGTCCCGTCCCAGGGGGCACGCCCTGCTCTACTTCGGCAATCCGCAGGCCGGCTTGCTCGCGACGTACGTCGTCCTCTTGCCGGTCAAGATGGACATGAGCAAGTACCTGCCGCCGATGCTCGCAGCGCAGCTGGGCGGACTCGCAAGCGAAGTGCTCGGCGAGGGAGGCGGCAGCTTCGCCGCGCCGCCCATCCCCGAAGCCGTGGAGTCGGTCGAGCCGCTGCGCCGTCTGGCGGAGCTGCGCGGAGACGACTTCGTGTGGGGCGGAGACATGGTGCTGGGCGACCTGCAGTCCGCCATGCACCAGGCGGCTGAGGCCGTGCACGAGTACGAAGCGCTCTACCAGCGCTACATCGACGCCAACCCCGCTCCCGCGGCGCCGTCGCCCGAACGTGCCCTGCCGGACGCCGCCGGAGACGCGGACAGCAGCGTGCAGAGCGTGATCTACGGGCTGATGAGCGACCGCGACCGTCTCGCGGAGTTGTCGAAGCTGGTAGGGACGATGCGCTTCGCCCTCGAATCCCAGGATCACGCGCTCGTCGAGGAGACGAACGTCTCGCTGGAGGCGCTCGGACAGGCCCTGCCCGAGCGCTTCTGGACAGAACGGGTGCGGCGCGCGGCCGGCGATTCCTCCGGCGCCGGGGCGCGGCTCGCGCAGCTGTACGTGGAGCGCTGCTACAAGCTGCTGGATGAGGACTTCGCCGCCGTGCAGACGCTCGAAGAGCAGATTGCCTCGCTCGCCGATGAGGCCCCGCCCCAGGGCGATATACGGGGCTAGGGCCAGCTCACTCCGCGTAGGTCATCGACGCCCAGGTAGGACCCGTCTTAACGTCTATCTGCAGAGGCACGCTCATCTCCAGCGCACTGGGCATCACTTCCTGCAGCATCGCGACCAGCTCCTGCTCCTCATCCACCGGCAACTCGAACACGAGTTCATCGTGCACCTGCAGCAGCATCCTGCTGCGGAAGCGGTCCTCCTCCAGGCGCCGCTGGATAGCCACCATCGCCTCGTTGATGACGTCGGCTGAGGTGCCCTGCACCGGCATGTTGAGAGCGATGCGCTCGCCCGCCTGGCGCACCGGATAGTGCGGCGAGCGCAGTTCCGGAATGTAGCGGCGGCGACCCAGGAGCGTCTCAGCGTAGCCGTCAAGCTTCGCCCGGTCGACCGTATCGTCGAGGAACGCTCTGACGGTGGGGTATGTTCCGAAGTACGAGTCGATGAAAGCCGCCCCCTCCTCACGGGTGAGCTCGGTCTGCTGGGAGATGCCGAACGCGCTGAGTCCGTACGCGACGCCGAAGTTCATCACCTTGGCGAGGCGCCGCATGTCCCGCGTGACCTCGCCGAGCGGCACTCCATAGATGAGCGACGCGGTGGAGGAGTGGATGTCCTCTCCTCGCTCGAAGGCGGCCATGAGCGCGGGGTCCTGGGAGAGATGGGCGAGCACTCGCAGGTCTATCTGGGAATAGTCGGCGCTGAGCAGCGTCCACTCGGGACGTTGTTCCGCGATGAAGGCCTCCCGGACCCGCAGCCCGAGCGGTGTGCGGATGGGGATGTTCTGCAGGTTGGGGTCCGCGCTGGCGAGCCGGCCGGTTGCCGAACCGGCCTGGTTGTAGGTGGTGTGAATGCGTCCCGTGCGCGGGTTCACCTGCTGGGGAAGGGTGTCCACGTAGGTGGACTTCAGCTTCGTCAGCTCCCGGTAGCGCAGGACGTGACCTATGACGGGGTGGTGGTCGCGCAGGTTCTCAAGGATCGAGGCGTCGGTCGAATACCCGGTCTGGGTCCGGCGTCCCGAAGGCAGTTTGAGTTCCTTGAAGAGCAGGTCCCCGAGCTGGGACGGCGAGTTGATGTTGAACTCGTGCCCCACGGCATCATAGGAGGCGCGCTCCTCTATTCCTATCTCCCCCTCGATCTCCTCGTCCAACTCGGCGAGCACGGCCGTGTCTATGGCGATGCCGTGCGTCTGCATGCGGGCGAGCACCGGCACGAGCGGCATCGCGTGCTGGTCGTGGTAGGCCGTCAGTCCGTCGCGCTCCATGTCCTCGGCGAGCGCGCCCTGGAGTTGCAGGGTCACGGCGGCAGCGGTCGCCGCGTACTCCGCAGCGTCCGCCACGGGCACGGCGTCGAACGTTATCTGCTTGCGGCCCGTGCCGGTCAGGTCGGTCAGTGCCTTCAGCTCGACGTTGAGCCGGTTGAATGCGAGCGGCTTGAGCGCCAGCGCCTTCTCCCCGGTGAGGTGTGCCGCGATCATCGTGTCGAACGCAATGCGCACGTCGGTCGGCAGCAGGCCGTAGTTGAAGAGCAGCGTGAGGGTGAAGTTGACGTTGTGACCGGATACCGGTTTGCTTCTCAGCACCGGCAGGAGCGCCGTAAGCGCGTCCTCCATGCGGAGTTGCGCCCCCTCCGCGTGGCCGACCGGAACATAGAAGCCCTCGTCCTGCTCGACGGCGAACGCGAGCCCCGCGAGTTCCGACTCCATCGCGCGGGGAGCGGCGGCGTGCGCCTCGACAACGAGTGCCGAGCCGGCTTCCAGTCGTTCGACGAGGTTGTTGAGCGCTGAGGGAGTGTCGACGACGGTGACGCGCACGTCCGCGTCGAACATCGATTGCAGTTGGGCGCCGGGAGCGTCCGCTGCAGGCTGCTGCTCGCCCGGGGGCGACGGGATGCGCGCGACGAGGCTGCTGAATTCCAGTTCGCGGAACACGTCCAGCACGTCGTCGCGGGAGAACCTCCAGAATGCGGAAGCGTCGAAATCGAACTCCGTAGGGGCCGCGGTCTCGATGGTCACCAGATGCTTGCTCTTGAGCAGTTGCTCCGCGTGCTCTCGGACAAGGCCCTGGATGCGGGGAGGCGTCACTTCGTCGACGCGCTCGACGAGCGCCTCGGCGCTGCCGAACTCGCTGATGAGCTTCACTGCCGTTTTCTGGCCGATGCCGGGGACACCGGGGACGTTGTCGGACGTGTCGCCCGTGAGCGCCTTCACATCGCGCTGCTGCGCCGGTTCGAGTCCGCCGTAGCGCTCGCGCACGGCGTCCACGTCGTAGACCTTCGTATCGCCGAACCCCGTCGTGAGCAGGACGCGCACGTGCGGGGAGACGAGCTGAAGCGTGTCCGTGTCCCCGGTGGCGATGAGCGTGTCCACGCCGCGGTCCGTGCTCCACGCCGCGATGGCGCCGAGTACGTCGTCCGCTTCGTAACCGGGCGATTCGAGGATGGGCACGCCGAAGGCGCCCATCACCTGCTTCACGCGTTCCACGTTGCGGGTGAGTTCGGGCGGGATCGGGGGGCGGGTGGCCTTGTACTCCGGATACAGGTCGTCGCGAAAGGTGCGGCCGGGCGGATCGAACGCGATGGCTACGTGGGTGGGTTTCTGGTCGGCGAGGGTCTTGAAGAACGTGGTGGTGAAGGAGTAGACGCCGCGGACGTCCTCGCCGGTCTCGCGGATAGTGAGCGGTTGGGCCTGCCGGAGCGCGAACCACGCGCGGAAGACCATCGCGTGGCCGTCCATCAGGAGCAGGAGCGGCTTCTCCCGTTGGACGGCAGCGGAAGCCTCGGGCTCGCCGAACAGGGAGGGAGCGTCTGCCGATGAAGGCCTGCGGGCCATGGTCATGCGCCTCGGAGCGGCTTGAAGAAGCTGTGGAGGAAGTTACGCTGGTGGGCCCAGCGATGCGTGCGACGCACAGCTTCGTCGGAGAGCAGGCCGGTCCCCGTCGTCACCTTGATCGCCTTGTACCCCTTGGCCGGCAGCAGCGGGGCGTCGTCCGAGACGGTGACGGAATAGCCCTGCTGGCGGAGCCAGTCCCGCAGCGCCTCATAACCCTTCGCCTTGCGGTTGGGGGTCACGTAGACGTAGAAGTCCTTGGAACCGGCGACCTCGTGGAAGTGCTCGTCTGCGACGTCGACGCCCTTGCCGGAGCCCTCCCGCAGTTTCGAGCGGTTCATGCCCTGCCTGTAGACCATGCGCGGATTCTAGCAGGGTGCGGCCGGACCTCAACGATTGACAGCACCCCTGCCGGACAGGTAGCGTTACGCAGTCTGCGCTGGACCGCGCAGGCCACATCCGCCGTGCAACAGACATGCGGTACAGGTACAGGGAGGTTACTCGGATGATGAAGCGAATCAGCAAGCTTGGGGCCATCGGGGCGGTCAGCCTCGTGCTCGCCATTGTGCTCGCCGCATGTGGCGGCGAAGACCCGACGCCGACCCCGCGCGCCACCGCGACGCCGACTCCTGAAGCCATGATGGAGGAAGCGACGCCGACCCCCGAAGCCATGATGGAAGAGAAGCCCGAGGAGGCGATGGAGGAGAAGCCTGAGGAGGCGATGGAAGAGGCGCCCGCGCCGACTCCGACGGCGCGCCCGACTCCGACCCCGCTGCCCGTCGAGCCCGGTTTCGACGCCGAGGCGTACTTCAAGGGCCGTACCATCCGCATCATGGTGGGCTTCAACCCCGGCGGCGGCACCGACGCGCAGGCCCGCTTCATGTCACGCGCCTGGTCGGAGTACATCCCCGGCAATCCCCGGCTCGTCGTTACCAACATGACCCCGGTGATCACCCAGCGGAACTTCGTCTGGAACTCCGAGCCGGACGGGTTCACCATCGCTGTGGAGGCGACGCCCGGCATCTTCGACCAGGTGACGGACCTGGCGCAGTTCGACCTGCGTGAGGTCTCGATGATCGGCGTGACCTCAGGCAAGGACGCCTTCTGGGTGACCCACGAGTCCACCCCGTACGAGTGCCTCGAGACCGCCATCGACGGTCCCGTCACGCTGACGCTCGGCACCAGCGCGCCGACCCCCGCCGATCTCGGCTCCACTGTTGCGATCCCCTACATCGCAGACCAGTTCAATCTCCCGCTGGAGATCAAGAACGTTGCGGCTGCGGGCTCTGCCGAGCAGTACCTGATGCTCGAGCGTGGGGACGTCAACTCCTGGTACTCCTCCACGGTCTGGTACCAGCTGCCGGTCACCCGCCCCGGCTGGACAAGGGACCGCTTCATCAAGCCGTTCGCAGACCTCTCCTTCCCCGGCTACGTCCTCGGCCCCAATGCGGAGGGACCGTTCGACTGCCCGCAGGTCGCCGACCTGCTGCCGGACGACCAGCAGCCTGTGTGGCTTGCGATGAATGCGCCGCGCACGTACGCGTCCAAGAACATCATCGGCCCGCCAGGCATCCCCGCCGGCCCGCTGACGGCACTGCGTGACGCGCTCGCCAACGCGATGGCCGACCCCGCGTTCGCCGCCGACATGGAGAAGTTCACGGGCATCCCGAACAACTTCACCCACGGCGCCGTAGCCCAGCAGGAGCTGTTCGACGCTACTCAGCAGTTCCTCGACAACCAGGGTCTCATCAGCGAGATCCAGCAGGCCATGTACCAGAAGTACGTGAAGTAAGAAGCGGCGAACGCCCCGCGACAATCACGTGATGTCACGAACAGTCCCGCCGGACCGGCGGGACTGTTCTTATCTTGGCTTCGGCGCCCACCCTCGACGAGGTTTGACAACGCTAGTGGCGGTGGATAGGATTCCGCAGCCAGCCTTGTGAGAGCCCTCCATGCCCACGAGGCTTTCTTGTATGTAGCACGCAACAGCGCAAGCTGAAAGGAGAGGTTACGGTGAAGACGCTGAAGATATCCGCAGTAGCGGGGGCGCTCTGCCTCCTGCTCGCCTTCGTTCTCGCCGCGTGCGGCGGCGAAGCGGAACCAGACCCCACTCCTACGCCGAGAACGGAAACGGCAGCGCCAACGGCCACGCCTACACCCGCTCCCGTCGCGATGGAGCCCACCGCAACCCCCACGCCGCTTCCTCCGGGCGTTACTCCGCCCCCTCCCACCGCCACACCCGTTCCCGCGGCAACGCCGACACCCATTCCTCCGGACCCCGGCTTCGACGCCGAGGGGTACTTCAGTGGCAAGACGCTCCGGATGATGGTCGGATTCAACCCCGGCGGCGGCACCGACGCCCAGGCACGCTACATGTCACGCGAATGGCCGAAGTTCATCCCCGGCGAGCCGCGCATCATCGTCACCAACATGACCCCCGTCGTCACCGAGCGGAACTTCGTCTGGAACTCCAAACCGGACGGCCTCACGCTCGCCATCGAGGCGTCGCCCGGCATCTTCGATCAGTTCACCCCGCAGGCCCAGTTCGACATGCGGGAGTCCACCATGATCGGCATCACCTCCGGCAAGGAAGGACTCTGGGTCATCCGCGGCACCCTGCCCTACGACTGCTTCGAGTCTGCGTGGAACTCGCCCGGGCCGACGCTGACGGTCGCTACGTCAGCGCCCACGCCCGCTGACCTGGGCTCCTACGTTGCCATCGCCTGGCTCTCGGACCTGTTCAACATACCGCTGGAGATCCGGAACCTCGCAGCCGCAGGCTCCGCCGAGCAGTACCTCTACATCGAGCGAGGCGACACCAACTCCTGGACCTCCGGCACCCTCTGGGACCAGTTCCCCCGGACGCGCCCCGACTGGCTGCCGACCAAGTTCATCCGCCCGTTCGCCGACCTCTCGGTACCCGGGTTCGACCTCGGCCACAACGGCCAGGTCGACTACCACTGCCCGAACGTCGCCGACGCCCACCTGAACGAGGAACAGACCTCCATCTACAACGCCATGCGCGGCCCGCAGATCTACGCGGCCAAGAACATCATCGGCCCGCCGGGCATCCCGCAGGACGTTACCGCGGTGCTCCGTCAGGCGCTGGCCGACGCGATGGCCGACGAAGCCTTCGCTTCCGGCATGCAGCGGTTCACCGGCATCAAGAACAACTTCACGCACGGTGACCAGGGGGACATCGAGCTTGACCAGACCGTCGAGGACTTCCTCGCCAACAAGGAACTCATCGACGAGATCACGCTGGACGTATTCGAGAAGTACGTGCGTTAGGCAAGGAACTGGAGTGCGGCGGCACGGATGCCGCCGCACTCTCCTCTTTGGGTTAGAATGCCGCCGTCTCTGGCCGTTAGTCGGCTGAGTGAACAAGGGTGGCCTTGCGCCGGGAGCGCGAGTCGCATGAGGTGACACACAGTGGCAGACGACAGCCTGTTCTTCGAATTGGGGCAAGCGGTTCAACAGCTGGGTGACCCCATCTACTGGGTGGCCGTCGTCGCGGCGGTGTTCGTTGCCGGGCTGACCGGCATGGTGCCAGGCGCGTCCGGTGTCCTCATCATGGCGCTCTCCATCCCGTTCATCGTCGACGTGTTCGCCGGAGAGCGGGCCACCATCGGACTGGTCATGCTCGCCTCCATGACCGGCGTGAACAACACGCTGGACTCCATCCCCGCGGTGCTCCTCGGCCAGCCCGGCGCCGCGACCCAGGTGACGTTCCTGGAGGGCCATCAGCTCGCTCGTCAAGGCAGGGCCGCCCATACGCTCGGCGCGATCTACGCCGTCTCCGCCCTGGGTGGCTTGGTGGGGGCGATAGTGCTCGCCATCGTGATCCCGCTGATCAAGCCGGTCATCCTCTCCTTCGGTTTCCCTGAGATAGCGGCCATGGCCTTCTTCGGAATCGCGATGGTCTCCGCTCTCAGCGCAGGCGCGATGGTCAAGGGTATCGCCGCAGGCGCGTTCGGCGTGCTGCTCGGCACCGTGGGCATCAATGCCATCACTGGCGACGTCCGGTTCGTCTTCCAGCAGCCCAGCCTCTGGTTCGGCCTGCCCATCATCGCGATAACGCTTGGCTTCTTCGCCCTGCCGGAGATGCTGGACCTCTCCATCGCAAGGCGCTCGGTCGCGCCCCCCAACACGGTCATCAACAACCGCGAGGTGCTCCGGGGCGCCAGGGACGGACTGAAGCGCTGGCCCATCATGATCCGGCAGTCGGTATTCGGCGTGGTGCTCGGCGCGATACCGGGCGTGGGCGCGGCGGTCATAGACTGGCTCTCCTACGCATTCGGCATCTTCTGGTCCAAGGACAAGAGCCAGTTCGGCAAGGGTTCACTGGACGGAGTGCTCTTCGCGGAGTCCGCCCAGAACTCGAAGGAGGCTGGACAGGCGATCCCGACGCTCGCTCTTGGCATCCCGGGAGGACTGGCTTGGGCGTTCGTCCTCATCGCAATGATCGCGATGGACTTCACCCCCGGTCCGCGTCTGCTCGGCGACCAGGCGGACTTCATCATCCTGCTGGTCATCACGCTTGCCATCGGCAACTTCATCGTCACCATGCTCGGCATAGTCGCCACCGGTCAGCTGGCGAAACTGACCCTCATCCCTTACCCCGTCATCGGCGGAGTCGTCATCCCCATCGCGTTCCTGACCGGCGTCATCAACATGACGAACTGGCTTGCGCTCCCGATCATGCTCGTATTCGCGGGCATCGGCATCATCATGAAACTGTTCCAGTGGCCGCGGCCTCCGCTGCTCCTCGGAATCATCCTTGGCCCGATCATCGAGAAGAACTTCGTATCCGCCCTGAACGTTCACGGCACCGTCGGTGTCGCAACGCGCCCGCTGACGATCGCACTGATCGTCATAGCCATCACCACGGCCTACTTCTTCTACCGCTCCGGACAGAACCAGTCTCGACAGACTCGTGATGCTGCCACACCTGCTCCTGCCGGAGGGTCCGGCACAGGGCCACGCGTCACCTTCATGCAGGCGCTGTTTGCGGCCCGGAACATCCCCATCCTCATCGCGGTCGGCGGCGGGCTGGCGTTCGTCGCCGGCAGCATGGGTTTCGCCTCGGTGGAGGCGTGGGTATTGCCGCGCTCCATGGCGGTCCTGGCCATCACGCTTTCGCTCGTGCAACTCTTCTTCCACCTGCGCGACCGCGGCAGTTCACACGTTCAGATCATGGACCTGGGCATGCACAGCCTCGCGTTGCCGGGTGCGAGGCAGGCGATCATCCTGCTTATCGTGGGCTTCCTCATGGCAGTGATGCTCACGGGGGTGCTCGGCCTCCGGTGGGCGATGATCGCCCTGGGAGGTTTCTTCCCGTTCGCCTTGATGGCGACCACGAGGTTCGACAGGACGCGCGCGCTGATCATCAGCATCGCTACCGGCGCCGTCATCATCGCGCTGCTCTCAACCGGCGCGATCGCCGCCATGGCCACTGCGCTGATACCCTCCTTCGTGGAGTTTGAAGCGGTCCAGCTGGGTCCGAGCATCGTCACTGGCATCACGGCGGCAGTAGCCCTGTTCATTGCCCTGACCATGACGGCGGAGGGGATGTCCAGGATCTCCAGACCGGGGCCGGTTTCGGTCGTTGCGCTCTTTTTCGTCACGCTGTCGGTCATCCTCGCGCTGTCCGGATGGCCGCTGGAGACGATCGGCTGGCTCTACAGGCTCCCTCCCGCATTCCTGGTCCTTGTGCTGCTCTTCGTACCTCGCGTGCAGGCGTTCCAGCCGAGCCCGGCGCTGGAGGGGCTCTTCTCGTGGCGCGTGCTCGCCACGGTCATCACCATGGGATTCGTCTTCCTCTTCGAGTATTCCATGGCAGACAACATCCTCTTTATCATCTGGCCGGAGCCCGCGCTCTTCGAGTGGATCGGGCGGGAGATCCTCGGCAACGAGATGTAGCGGGAACGGGCCCATACAACCCATTGAGCGGCGGCTGGTCACATCAGCCGCCGCTGTTGTTGAGGAGTCCGCCGGTTGCCACGCCTGCCACGCTCTGCTACCTTGCTTCCGTGGCTCGACGACGCGGTTCGTCCGCATATTCCAGACGATCCTCCAACAGACCGAGGACCAGCGGCAGGCAGCGGGGGCAGCAGTCCCCGAAGTTCCGGGCGGCGTTCTGCGCCACCTGCCTCGTGGACCAGTTCTACCCGGAGGTCGGTGTTGCTGCCGTGAAGGTGCTGCGCCGCCTTGACGTGGACGTCTCATTCCCTCAGGACCAGACGTGCTGCGGACAGATCGCGTTCAACGGCGGCTTCCGCTCCCACGCCGCCGCGGTGGCGAAGCACTTCCTGGACGTGTTCGAGAACGAGGAGCAGGTCGTCGTCCCCTCCGGCTCGTGCGCCAGCATGATCAAGGTCTACTACCGCGAGTTGTTCGAGGACGACCCCGAAACGCTGGAGCGCGCGCAGGCCGTCGGCGAGAAGACCCGCGAACTCTCCGACTACATCGTCAACGTCGTCGGCACGTCGGATGTCGGGGCGGAGTCGGAGGGCCTCGTCACGTATCACGACGCCTGCCACCTGCTGCGGGAGCTACGCATCAAGGAAGCGCCACGCAGCCTCATCGGCGGTGTACAGGGCGTGGAGATGCAGGAGATGGAGGACTCGGACGCCTGCTGCGGGTTCGGGGGCCTCTTCTCCGTGAAGTTCCCCGAGATATCGACCGCGATACTGGACGAGAAGCTGAAGAACATCGCGGAGTCCGGCGCGGGCGCCGTGGTCGCGAACGACTGCGGCTGCCTCATGCACATCCGTGGGGCCATGGAGCGCCGAGGCATGGACGTGCGCGCCGTGCACATCGCCGAGTTGCTGGCCGGGGAAGGGGCCTGATGGCAGAGGTCAAGAGCGCCGATTTCAAGAAGGCGTCAGGCAGGGCGCTGCGCGACGAGAAGCTCCAGCACGCGCTGGACCACGTCATGGAGCACTTCGTCGGCGCGCGCGCCAACGTCATCGAGGCCGACTTCGGCGACGAGAGCTGGGAGGCGATGCGCACCCGGGCCGCCGCCATCAAGCAGTCCACGCTCGAGCATCTGGACTACTACCTGGACATGGTGGACAAGAGCGTCCGCAGGAACGGCGGACACGTCTACTTCGCCGACGACGCCGCACAGGCGAACGCCATCGTGCTCGACATCGCAAAGCGCAACGGCGTGAAGACCGTCATCAAGAGCAAGTCGATGGTCTCCGAGGAGATGGGCGTCAACCACGTCCTGGAGCGCGAGGGCATCGAACCGGTCGAGACGGACCTCGGGGAGTACATCATCCAGCTGGCGGGGGAAACCCCGTTCCACATCATCGCCCCGGCGATGCACAAGACGCGGCAGGAGGTCTCCGCGCTGTTCCAGGAGTGGCTCAAGACCGCGCCGACGCAGGACATCAAGCGCCTCTGCGTGTACGCCCGGGACGCCCTGCGCGAGAAGTTCGCCGCGGCGGACATGGGCATCAGCGGCGCGAACTTCGTCGTCGCCGAGACAGGCACGGTCTGCCTCGTCACGAACGAGGGCAACGGGCGCATGACCACATCCGCGCCGCGCATCCACGTCGTCCTCGCGGGCATGGAGAAGATCGTCCCCGCCATAGAGGACCTCGCGCTCTTCCTGCGCCTGCTGCCGCGCTCAGCCACCGGCCAGCGCATCACGAGCTACAACACGTTCGTGGGCGGACCGCGCGCCCCGAGCGACGAGGACGGGCCGGAGGAGTTCCACCTCGTGTTCGTGGACAACGGACGGCTCAACCTGCTGCGCGACGAGGTGATGCGGGAGGCGCTGCGCTGCATCCGCTGCGGCGCGTGTCTGAACCACTGCCCCGTCTACCAGAAGATCGGCGGACACGCCTACGGCTGGGTCTACTCCGGCCCCATCGGCGCGATCGTCACCCCGCCCATGACCGACATGAAGGTCGCGCGGGACCTGCCCTACGCCTCGACGCTCTGCGGCACGTGCAAGGACGTCTGCCCCGTGAAGATAGATATCCCCCGCCTGCTGCTGCACCTGCGGCACAAGGTGGCGGAGGGCACAGCCGGCGAACGCAGCGCAACCTGGATGGAGCGCCTGTTCGTCGGTCAGTGGCACAGCGCGATGCGGGACCGCAAGGCGCTGGAGGGAAAGGCGAACCTCGGCAGACTCCTGACGCGCCCCTTCACGCGCGGCGGCAGGGTACGCAAGCTGCCGTTCGCTCCGATGGTGAGCGGCTGGACGTCGAGCCGCGACTTCCCCGCGCCCGCGCCGAAGTCGTTCGCGCGGCTCTGGCGGGAGGAACTCTCGCAGGAGAACGGCTCCGCCAACGGCGCGGAGCAGAGGTAGGCCGTGCCGCCCACACCGGAAGAGCACCCCAACAAGGACGCCTTCATCCTGCGCGTCCGCCAGGCGCTGGGACGTACCGAGCCCATCGTCCACATGCCGGACCATCCCGCGCTCAAGTCGAATGCGGCGCGCCAGCAGGAGAAGGTACGCACCGTCGTCGCGAGGAACGAGGCGCGGCGCAGCCAGACGCTGGACCGCCTGGCGAAGACTGCGGCCGCCGCGTCCTGGAACGTGCAAAGGGCAGGCGACGCGGAGGAAGCTGCGAGTATCGTTGCAGAGATCGCTCAGCAGGGCGGCGTGAAGAACCTCGTCCGCTCCGCTGAGGACGTATTCAAGCGAGTCAATATCGACGCAGCGCTCCGCTCGGTGGGGGTCTCGCCCGCCATCCTCGCGTCGGGCCGGTCTCGGAGCCGCGCTGCGCTGCGCGACATGGCGTTCCGCGCCGACATGGGTGTGACGGGCGTCTCCTACGCCATCGCGGAGACGGCGAGTTGCGCCGTGACGCCACGCAGGGGCGTCGCGCGCCTGGCTTCGCTCGCTCCGGCGTCACTCGTGCTGCTCATCGAGCCTGAGCAGGTGCTCGAAACGCTGGACGACTTCTTCGCCATAACGCGGCTCAACCGCATGCAGGCGCGAGGTCGGACCACCAACTACTTCAACTTCATCTCCGGGCCGTCGCGCACGGCGGACATCGAGCAGACGCTCACCATCGGAGTCCACGGACCCGGCGAAGTGCATATGGTCATACTGGGCTGACCCGGACCGGCGGAGGAGGCGCGTATGCGGCTGGAAGGCAAGGTCATCATCGTTACCGGCGCGGCCCGTCATCTGGGGCAGGCCTACGCCGTCCGGCTTGCGAAAGAGGGCGCCAAGCTAACCGTGGCCGACGTGCTGGACTGCTCAGAGACGGCGCACCTCTGCGAGGCCGAGGGAGCAGAGGTCCTCCCGCTCAACGTGGACGTGTCGAGCGAGGAAGAGACCATGGCGATGGCACGCCAGACCGTAGAGCGCTTCGGGCGCATCGACGGCCTGCTCAACAACGCCGGTCTCATGCGGAACATCACCGGCCCCTCCCTCATGGACGTCGACCCGGACTGGTGGGACAAGGTATTCGCGGTGAACGCGCGCGGGCCGTTCCTCTGCGTGCGTGCCGTCTTCCCCTACATGCGCGACCAGGGCGGCGGCAAGATCGTCAACGTCGGCTCAACCACCATGCTCCGCACGTCCAACAACGTGCGCGACAGTAACCCGCACTACGTCGCGTCCAAGGGCGCGGTCATGGCGTTCACGCGCGCCATCTGCCGTGAGCTCGGCGAGCACAACATCAACGTCAACACGCTCGCTCCCGGCGGCACCGACCAGGACCCCTCGCTCTCCGGCGACGAGGCCACGGAGGAAGCCGTGCGGGCTTTCGGGCGCCGCGGCGTCCCGAGCGACCTCGCGGGCACCGTCGCGTTCCTCTTCTCGGACGACGCCGACTTCATCACCGGCCAGCTCATCGCCGTCAACGGCGGCAAGGAAGTGTCGTAGGCCTCCCTACTTCCCGAAGTGCGGCATGACGTGCTCGGCGAAGAGTGAGAGTTGCTCCTTGAACTGCTCCGCGGGCATGCCTTCCGGCCAGCGGAACATCACCTGGTCGAGTCCGGGAAACTCTTCTTCGTACGCCTTGAGCTCGCGGATGACCAACTCCGGCGGGCCGCACAGCCACGCGCGCTGCCTCACGCCTTCCTCTATCGTCGGCACCCTGGCGGGCGCGCCCGGCGTGCCCCAGGGACGGCCGTCCTCGTCGACGTAGCGCACGAACCCGAACGGCGCGAACCACTTGTACGCTTCGTCGTGGTAATGGCGCACCTTCTCGACCGCCTCCTCCGGCGTCGGCGCGATAGACATCGCGACGCCGAGGCAGAGGTCCTCGCCAAGCTCCAGGTCCCGGCCTGCTTTGGCGGCCTCGTCCTGGTAGGTGTGGAATATCTGCCGCGCCAGCCGTTCGCCGTTCTGCGTGATCATCCCCTTGATGCCATTCTGCGCCATGAACGGGATGGACCTGCCGCTGGCTATCGCCTGCCAGATCTCCACCGGCTGGTGCACCGGACGCGGCACCAGCGTCACCTCCGTCGGCTCGTAGCCGCGGAACTTGGTCGGCGCCGGGATCGTGTAGTGCTTGCCGTGGTGGCTGAACGAGTCTTGATGGAACGCTTTCATGATGACTTCCATCTGCTCCTCGAACAGCTCCCGGTTGGCATCCTGGTCCAGCAACGGGGCGCCGAGCGTCTCCACCTCCCGTGTCTGGTAGCCGCGCCCCACACCGAAGACCACGCGTCCGTCCGTGAGGATGTCGGCCATCGCGAAGTCCTCCGCCATCCGGATGGGATGCCAGATCGGACTCACGTTGAACGCGCACCCGAACTTGAGCCGCTCCGTGCGGGCAGCCAGGTACGTCCCCCACAGGATGAGGTTCGGGATGACCTCGTAGCCCTCCCGCTGGAAGTGGTGCTCCGCGCCCCAGAGCGTGTCGAACCCGAGCTTGTCCATGTGCTGCGCCACGTCCAGCGACATCCGATACGCCTTCACGATCTGCTCGTTGGAGAGGTGCCGCTCATCCGGCGGCGTGCCGCCCAGCCCGACGTTGTCCAGTTCCGTGAAGCCGACGTAGAGAACGGAGAACTTCGTGATCATCGCCACCTGCCTCGTAGGGGATGCGCCGCAGGATACCAGAGCGTCGTCTGGGTGTTGGGCGTGGTTCGACGAGCTCACCACGAACGGATACTCCACCAGGAAGACGACGCGACGCTACAGCCGCACCACCCGCGGAGGGACGCGCTGCCGCTCCCGCTCGATGATGGCCATCACCTCCTGCGCGGCGTCCTCAAGGCCGCCCGTCTCGTTGACAACGACGGCGTCGAACCACGCGGCGGCGCGCATCTCCTGGCGCGACGTCTCGATGCGCAGCGCCGTCTCTTCCGCCGATTCGGTATCGCGGCTGCGCAGGCGGCGTTCGAGCTCTTCCAGCGACGGCGGCGCGACGAAGATGAGCAATGCCTCGGGCGCGAGTGCGCGTATCGAGGCTGCGCCCTGCACGTCCGTACGCACGATAGCGTCGCGCCCCTCGGCGAGCGCCTCGCGCACCGGCGCTTTCGGCACGCCGTACAGGTTGCCGTACACTTCCGCATGCTCCAGCAGTTCGCCGTGTGCCAGCAGTTCCTTCAACTGCTCGCGCGTGTGGAACAGGTGGTGGACGCCATGCTCTTCGCCGGGACGCATCGCGCGCGTCGTCGCGGTGATAGCCCAGAACACCTCGGGACGCGCCTCCCGCACGCGGGCGAGCATCGCATCCTTGCCGACGCCGGACGGGCCGGAGACGACGACCAGCAGCGGATGTGGTTCGGGGCTGCTCACCGTGGACCGCACTTCACGGCTACGCGCCCTCCCCCAGCGACCCCAGGTCGTCCCAGAACGTTGGGTACGACACCGACGCCGTCTGCGCCGACTGGACTGTCGTGTCCCCCGCCGCGATCAGCCCCGCAACCCCCATCGTCATGGCGATGCGGTGGTCGGCGTACGTCCGGTGCGTAGCGCCGCTCAGCGCGCGCCCGCCCGTGATGCGCAGGCCGTCGTCCAGCTCCTCGACCTCCGCGCCCATCCGGGACAACTCGACTCGCGAGGCCATCAGCCGGTCGCTCTCTTTCACGCGCAGTTCGGAAGCGTCCCTGATGACGGTGGTGCCTTCCGCGAAGCAGGCGGCGAGCGCGAGCACCGGCACCTCGTCGACGAGGCGCGGGATGAGGTCGCCGCCGATCTCGGCGGCGCGCAGGCTGCTCGACCGCGCCACGAGGTCGGCGACGAGCTCGCCTCCCTCGGTGCGCTCGTTCTCCACCGTTACGTCGGCGCCCATCATCGCCAGCGCGTCGAGGATGCCGGTGCGCGTAGGGTTCACGCCCACGTTCCGCACACGCACCTCGGCGTCCGGGTGACAGACGCCCGCCACGACCCAGTACGCCGCCGAGCTGATGTCGGCAGGGACGGTGACGTCCATGGCGCTCAGCCGTCCCGGGCGTACGCTCACCGTCAGCCCATCCTCGATGACCTCAACGCCCATCGAGCGGAACATGAGTTCCGTGTGGTCGCGGGACACGGCGGGCTGCTCCAGCGTCGTCTCGCCCTCTGCGAACAGCCCCGCGAGCAGCAGTGCGCTCTTCACCTGCGCCGACGCGACGGGCATGCGGTACTCGATGCCGTGCAGGCTGCCGCCGCGGAACGTGAGCGGCGCGAGCCTGCCGCCGTCCCGCCCGTCCACCTCCGCCCCCATCAGGCGGAGCGGGTCCACGATGCGCGCCATCGGGCGCGAGCGTATCGAGCGGTCACCCGTCATCACGGACATGAACGGTTGGCCCGCGAGTACGCCCGCCATCAGGCGCGTCGTCGTGCCGCTGTTGCCGGTGTTCAGCACGTCCAACGGCTCGGCGAGGATGCCGCCGCGCACGGTGAACGCCCCGTCGTCGTGCCGGTCGATCTGCGTGCCGAGGCCGCGCAGCACGCGGAGCGTCGAGGCGAGGTCGGCGCCGGTGCCGTAGTTCTCGACGCGCGCCTCGCCGTCGGCTATGGCGTTGAAGATCGCCGCGCGGTGGGAGATGGACTTGTCGCCCGGCGGGGTCACGTCGCCGCGCAAGCGTCTGGGCCGCCGCACCGTCATCTGCATGGGGGACTCGCTCCTGCGCCGGAAGGTGGGGCTATTCTAGCAGCGCCGGCGATAAGGGTGACCGGTGCGCTACTCGATGCCCTCCGGCAGCGAGAACCTCCCCGTGCTGTCGGCCTCGATGGGAAGCACGCTCACGACCGCCGCGCGGTCTATCGGGCCGTAGACGTGCGGGAACGTCTCGCCGTGGGACTCCTCCTCTCGTACTTCCGACGTGAGCAGGGCCGGGTCTACCACGAGCAGCACGAGCGCCCGATGGCCCGCGAAGTGCCTGCCGAGCACGCCCCGCAGTTGCGCCGGACGGCAGTTGTGGATGAACCCCTCCGAGGCCAGCGACTCCGCCTCATAGTGCGGCGTGTCCGCTCCCCGCCGCCACGCCTCCGGCGTCGTCACGTGCAGGATGTGGCCTTGCGCTATCATCTCCGGCAGTCTCCGTTCCGAGGTTCCATCATGGCGCTAACGACACCGAACGACCGCACCCTGATCAACGTCATCGCCGCCTACGAGCGTGAACTCGTGGGCCCGAAACTTACCACGAACGAACTCGCCCGTATCGCCGAGTCCATGAAGCGGATGATGCTGGACGAGCTGCAGTCGGCCAAGTCCTCGCGCTGAGACACTGTCCGCTTGCGACAACGCCGCGTTGCTACGGCGCGTGCGCCCACCTATCCTGTCGCGGCTCCGGCGCGGCTGGAGCGAACCCCAGGAGGTGCACCAGGTGCAGAAGTATCTCGTTCTCTATCACGCGTCGGCGGACACCATGCAGGCGATGATGAACTCCACGCCGGAGGACATGCAGGCCGTCATGGGAGCATGGAAGGCGTGGGCTGACCGGACCGGAGACAGCCTGGTGGAGATGTCCCCACTGAGCCCCGGCGGCAGGATGACCGCTTCGGGAAGCGCAGCGAATGAGTTGGGGGTAGTGACCTACTCAGTGCTTCGCGCGGAGAACATGGAGGCCGCGCAGGCGTTGCTCGCGGACCATCCGCACCTGGGGATCACGGGCTGCGGCATAGAAGTCTACGAGACGATGTCGCTGCCCTGGCAGTGACCTTGACGCTCAGACGCCCCTGAGCGCGTCCGCCACCGCGTACACGGGGCGGAAGACGTATCCCAGCGGGCTGACGTCCGTCAGGAACGACAGCGCGATGAGCGCGAACAGGGCCATCGGCCCGTAGCGCTGCAGTTGCCTGACCGCAGGCCACCAACTGCGCGGCGCGATGCCCTGGATGATGCCGCCGCCGTCCAACGGCGGGAGCGGCAGCAGGTTGAACACGGCCAACAGCAGGTTCAGCGCGACGCCATACCACGCGATGAGGCTCGCCCATGCCATCGGCGACAGCGATTGCAGCTCGTCCCGCGTGATGCTGCTGTCGAGCAAGCCGATGCGGAACAGCAGCGCGAACGCGACGGCGAGCGCGACGTTCGCCATCGGGCCGGCGGCGGAGACCATCGCCATGCCCGTCCTGCCGGTCCGCAGGCGGGAAGGGTTGACCGGCACCGGTTTCCCCCAACCGAACCCCGCGATGAGCAGGACGACCGTCCCCGCGGGATCGAGGTGCCGCTTCGGGTTGAGCGTCACCCGCCCCAGCCGCGCCGCGGTGTCGTCGCCGAGCCGGAGCGCCGTGACGGCGTGCGATGCCTCGTGGAAGGTGATGGCGATCAGCAGCGACGCCGCGATGGCGACGAACCACACGAACGCTCGGAATGGGTCGTCCAGGAGTCCTATCCCCGCCAGCAGCATCCTGTCCTCGTAGCGTGGGTTACGCCTTCAAGACCATTCTACGGGAGCGGCGCTCTTGAAGCGGCTGAGCTAGTCGTCGTCCCAGTCGTCATCGTCGTCGGGCGGTGGCGGCGGAGCGGAGCGGGCGGCGCCGAACGACGGCTGCGGCACGCTGGCGCCGGAGCGTTCGCGGTCGCGCTGGCGGGGCGACTTGTGCGGCAGTTCGCGCAGCATCGCGAGCGTTTCGCGGAAGGCGTCGGCGCTCCGTCCCGCGGCGTCGACGACGAGCGCGGCTGCTCCGGCGTCGCGCAACTGCTCGGCGTCCTCCTTCGTGGGCAGCGCGCCCAGGTGCACGAGGAGCCTGCGGGAAGTCGCGCCCCTCACGCGCGCCAGCCGCATGAGCTGCGCAACGGTCAGGGGCGCTTCAAGCGCTACGAGGAAGGCGTCCACCGGCAACAGGTCCAGCGTGCGCAGCAGGCTGTCCGGCAGTTCCGGCTGCACCTGCATGACGAGCGTGCGGTCTTCGCCGGTGAGCGCGCTGGCAGGCGTCGCGTCGGACGAGAAGACCTGGAAGTCCGCCCCGCCTGATTCCTCCCCCTGCCCTTCGTCAGTCCAGATGCCGAAGAGCGTCTCGCCGAGCGCCTTGACCGAAGCATTCACCGCCGCCTTCTTTGCGCTGCCTACTGCGAGGAGCGCGCCGTCTACCCCAGACGCGGTGACCGCCTCCGCCTGCGCGGCGTCGCCCGCGGCGACCGCGCCCAGCAGCAGCACCGGCGCGATGGACTCGCGCTTCGCGGCGCCGCCGAACCCGAGCGGCTGACCTGCGCCCTTCTCGGCGCGTTCGAGTTTCTCTACAAGTTTGCCCATGGAATGACTCCCCGTCCCAGCCTCCTCCCGCGATGGGCGATTCTACCAGCCGGCTCCTGCCTGTGCTACCCTCACTCCATGGTCAGCAGCCCGCCATCCCGCGCTCCCTCCATGCCGCTGGTGAAGCGTCTCGTTGCCGGAGGAGCGGGCTCCCGCCGCCGCGCCGCCGCGCTCGTCTTCTCCGGCGCCGTCTCCGTCAACGGCCGGCCCGCCACGGACCTGAACCACCCCGTGAGCGCGTCCGACGCCGTCTCCGTGAACGGGCAGCCGCTCGCGCAGGCGGAGAAGCGCACCGTCTACCTCCTGCTCAACAAGCCGAAGGGCTACCTCTGCGCCGTGAGCGACTCGCGCGGACGCCCCACCGTCCTCGATCTCGTGCCGGATGCGCTCCGCGTCGCCGGGCTCGTGCCCGTCGGACGGCTCGACGCCGACAGCACCGGCCTCCTGCTGCTGTCGAACGACGGCGCGTTCGTGGAGCGCGTCACGCATCCGCGCTACGGCGTCGTGAAGGAGTACGACGTCCTGCTGGACAGGCCCCTCTCCCCGCGCGACCAGGCCCGTCTGCTGGACGGCGTCGAGATCGAGGGCGGGCTGGCTCGGGCGGTGTCCGTTGAGGCCGCGCGCGCCCTCTCCCGCTGGGAGAGGGGTGGAGTGAGGGGTGGCGGGGCGCGGAGTACGCGGCGCCCGCCCGGTGAGGCGCCCGGTGATGCGACGGCCGCGCGCCCCCTCTCCCGGTGGGAGAGGGCTGGGGTGAGGGGTGACGAGGCGCGCTACAGCGTCGAACTGACGGAAGGGAAGAAGCGGGAGGTGCGGCTGATGATGCGCGCGCTCGGACGGCGCGTGCTGCGCCTGGCTCGCGTGCGCGTCGGCGGGCTGCGGCTCGGCAGGCTGCCGTCCGGCAGCGTTCGTGAACTCTCGGCGCAGGAAGCGCGAAAGGCGTCTCATGGCTGACTCGGGAAGGCTCGTCTGGATAGACATGGAGATGACCGGGCTCGACCCGGACCGGCACGTGACGCTGGAGATAGCGACGCTCATCACCGACGCGGACCTCGAGGTGCTGGCCGAAGGGCCGGTGATCGCCGTCGCCCGCAGCGACGACGAGATGGCGCGCATCGACGACTGGAGCCTCCGCACCCACACGGAGTCCGGGCTGCTGGAGCGCGTGCAGGCTTCGATGATCGACGTGGAGGAGGCGGAGCGGCGCACGCTGGAGTTCGTGCGCCAGTGGGTGCGCGAGAAGAAGGCGCCGCTCTGCGGCAACTCCGTGCACCAGGACCGGCTCTTCCTGCGGGCGGAGATGCCGGCGCTGGAGGCGTACCTGAACTACCGCATCGTGGACGTGAGCACCGTCAAGGAGCTCGTGAAGCGCTGGTACCCGCACCTGCCGCCTCACCGGAAGCGCCGCGCCCACCTCGCCCTGGACGACATCCGCGAGAGCATCGAGGAGCTGCGCTACTACCGCGAGCATATCTTCGTGCCGTAGGCCCCGCGGAGGCGGACCCACACCATCCCTCCGAACATCCTGTCCCTCGCTGTCGCCCTGCGTCCGCTCCTGCGGCTCCCCGCGCAGGTGTGGTCCGTTCGTCCGCATCGTGGAAAGTGAGACATTTTGTGACATTTGGCGACATTCCACGCCTGCGGCCCGCTTGCAGTCCGGGGATGGTCCCGATGGCGGCGCGCCGTCACAGACCAGCGTAAGCGCCGAGGGCGCGACCGCGAAAGGGGCCGGTGTCGCGGGTCCGGCCATGAGCAGCCTCCGCTGGAGGCAGGGTCGGTGGCAAAGGCTTCCTGCGTAGTGCGTGGCGCTCCAGCGCGAGCGCTCCCCGAGAGGTGTTTCGGCTTCGCTCAACATGACAAGAGCCCTTCACCCCACCCCAGCCCGGCCACCGCGTGCACTGCCCGTGCACTCTGGATTCCCGCCGGGTGCGGGAACGACGGGGCTCCGCCCCGTTGGGCTGCGAGGTCCCTGCTTCCGGAGGAACGACGGGGATCAGCCGCTGACGCGCTTGGTGAGGTTGCGCCCGAACTCCTGCATGATGCCGTCCGTCTTGCGCTTGATGATGCCCTGGCCGAACTCGCCGAGCTTGCCCATGATGTTGGCGTCCGAGTGCACGACGAGGTTGCTCGCGCCGTCGCCCGCGTCCTCCACCGCCATCTCGATCTTCACGCGCACGTTGCCAGGCACCTTGCGGTCCGCTCCCTCGCCCGTCATCGAAACGCGCATCGCAGCGTCATCCCGCGAGTCAATCGACAGCCTGCCTACCAGCCCCAGCGCGACCGGGCCGACCCGAACCTTCACCGTGCCTGTGTACGCGCCCTCCGTCTCGGCAACGTCCGCCGCTCCGGGGATGCACATGCCGACCGCCGGGATGTCCGTCACGAACGCCCACAGCGCGTCGGGCGAGGCGTTGACCTTGTAGGTGTAGCTGAAGTCCATGCGATGCCTTTCGGGGAGAGAATCGCCCCGCACGACGGCGGAGCCTCTTCCATGATAGGAGCGCCCCTACGAACACGGCAACCGCACCCCTGTCCTGATATGGCATTGATTGCCTAGTGCACATTCGACCCAGCATGTACAATCCTCCTGTCACACCGATGGAGGCGCAGTCGATGCCTACCCAAGGCGTATGGATAGTGATGCCGGTGGCGACCAGGGAGTATCCCGATGGGTGGTGGTCACTCGCTATGAAGGCGAGCATCTGCGCCCACGGAGATTCGAAGGAGGCCGCCGAACGCCGCTTCGACGAAGCGCTCATGCGCTGGGCAGCGAGTGCGCCCAGCACTGAGGTGCTACTGGACAGACTCCGCGCCGCCGGGATTCCTTGCGGTATCGCGGACTCCCCTCCGGACCGCGACATGCTCCTTGACCAACTGCGCACCTCGCCCAACCTCTATGGGAACTCCGAATCCGAAGCGGAGGCAGATCACCGCATGGTATTCGCGGGTGCGCGTTAGGGATGGTCGAACAGTCACTTGTTAGTGAGGCATTCGCAGACTGTGTGCTGATAGGTCTCGGGCTGGGTCCACGCATCGATCTCGGTGGGGCTATTCAATATGGCGATTGGGGTGGGTTGTACTGGTGGCCGGTGATCCTGGTCTTTCGTAACGGCAGCATCCCCCTCGATGTCTTCATCAAGACTGTCTGCTCAGCTGGGCTGTCCCCGGAACTCGTTGAGCATGAAATCGAACGATGCGCTGAAGAGTTGACCCGCTCCGACTAACGGCGCCGTATCTCCAGGACCGCTTCAACCACAGGAGTAGGCTCATCGAGGTGGCGGTTTCAGATACGTCTGAATGGAATACTGTGCGCGGGTCGGCCCCTACGTACCGACGCCACCGCACGTTCGGCCAGTGGGATCCCAAGGGAAAAGCGCCTCGTGGTACGCTGACCCCCCATGAGTCTACCCCTCCGTCTACTCCCTATCGCCGCTCTGCTGCTCCTTGCGCTCACCGCACTCGCGGGGGTTGCGCACGCTCCGAACACCGCCCTGCCCACGCTGGAGTTGGAGCGGGTCTTCCCGGCGCTGACGTTCGAACGGCCCGTGTTCCTCACCCACGCGGGCGACGGCTCAGGGCTGGTATACGTCGTGGAGCAGCACGGCGTGGTCCACCGCATCGTGCCCGGACCGCCCGAGCGTTCAGAGGTGTTCCTGGACATCAGCGCCCGCGTGAGCCGGCGCGGGAACGAGGAGGGGTTGCTCGGGCTGGCCTTCGACCCCGCGTTCGCTGAGAACGGACGCTTCTACGTCTACTACAGCGCGGCGTCCCCGCGCCGGTCGGTGCTGTCGCGGTTCGCGTTGGGCAGGGGCGGAGTGGGGGACGACGCCTCCGAGTCCGTGCTGTTGGAGGCGCCGCAGCCTTACTCCAACCACAACGGCGGCATGATCGCGTTCGGGCCGGACGGCATGCTCTACGTCGCGCTGGGCGACGGCGGGTCGTCGGGAGACCCGCAGCGCCACGGGCAGAACATCGACACGCTGCTGGGGACCATCCTCCGCATCGACGTGACCGAGCCGGAGGGCGGAGCTCCGTACGCGATACCTGCCGACAACCCGTTCGCCGGACGGGACGACGCCCGCGGCGAGATATGGGCCTTCGGGCTGCGCAACGCCTGGCGCTTCTCGTTCGACCGGGAGACCGGCGACTTGTGGGCGGGCGACGTGGGACAGAACGCGCTGGAGGAGGTGGACGTCGTCCGGCGAGGCGGCAACTACGGCTGGAACATCATGGAGGGCTCGCGCTGCTTCCGCTCCGCCTCGTGCGAGGCTTCGATCTTCGAGGCGCCAGTCGTGGAGTATGGCCGCGACTTCGGCTGCTCGATCACCGGCGGTTACGTCTATCGCGGCCAGCGACTGCCGGAGTTGCGGGGCGTCTACCTGTACGCGGACTACTGCTCGGGCCGCATCTGGGGGCTCCGCTGGGACGGCGAGCGGGTGACGGAGCAGGCCCAACTCGCCCGCGCCACGTTCCAGATACCGTCGTTCGGCGAGGACGAGGCGGGCGAGGTCTACGTGCTGGGTTTCGACGGCGGCATCTACACGTTCGCCGGGCCGCCCGGCGAGGCCGCGGCGACGCCGACGGCCACCCCTGCTTCGACGCAAGCGCCCGTGGACGCAGCGTCTGCTACTCCTGTCTCCGCGCCAACACCAGCCAACCCAACCGTTGCCACAGCGCCAACGGCAACACCCACTCAACCGCCCGTCAGCATGCCGGCCTCCAGAGTCACACCTACGCCGGAGCCTCCACCCGCGAGCACACCCCCCGGAGAGTCAACGCCACCCCCGGGGCCCGTCGGCGGAACGCACATGCCCTCGATGTCGGACGGGGCCGGGTGGGGACTGGTGGCGCAGGCAGCCACGGCCGCCCTGCTCATCGCCGTATCCGTCTCTGTCTGGCGGCGGTGCAGGAGAAGGCGCTGAGGCTGCGAGGTTGCGCGCTGAAGCGCGAGCCTGCGCAGGAATGGCCCAGGGCCTTGTCAGGCCGTGTAAGGGAATGAAAATGGAGGCGACAGGCCGCGCCCGCCAGTGCCTGCGGCGCACCCCCGTCCCCGCCCCCGGTAGGGGCAGGTTTGAAACCTGCCCCTACACCACGCCGGATTCCCGCCGGTACGGGAATGACGGGGACAGCTTGTTCCTTGCAGCGGCAGGCTGGTTTCGCCGGAGCGCAGGGGCTGCGAGGTTCCTGCCTGCGCAGGAACTACGGGCTCACCCCGCGGCGCCCCGCTTGAACATCTCCACCACCTCGTCCGCCGTGCGGACGCGGGCGAAGATGGGGAAGATGCGCTCCATGAACAGCTTGAGGTTCTCGTCCGGGCCGGAGCAGGCGTCGCGGACGATGACGATGTTGAAGTCCAGGTCCCGCGCCGAGTAGGCCGTGCTCGCGACGCCGATGTGGATCGCGCCGCCGAACAGGACGATGGTGTCGATGCCCCGCGTGCGCAGGCTCAGCTGCAGGTGCGTCTGGTGGAACGAACTCCACCGGTGCTTGGGGATCAGGTAGTCGTCCGGGGTCGGCGCAAGCTCGTCGATGACTTCGGACGTCCAACTGCCGTGGTGCACGTTGCGGTACGCCGCCGTGAAGCCCTGCTCGGGGTCCTCCCACGGCTGGAGCGCGTAGTTCGTGTCCGAGTAGATAAGCGCCGAGTCCATCCCGTCCGAGCGGTGGTCCGCCTTCGGGTAGAACGACGGAACGCCGAGCGCCGACGCCACCTCGCGCACTTTCACGCAGTTCGCGACGATCGGCTCCATCCTGCGCTGGTTCTCCTCGCTGGAGCCCCGGAAATAGACGTTCAGCATGTCGAAGAACACGAGTCCGGTCTTCTTCGGGTCGAGCGCATCGTAGGGCATGGTCATCCTCCTTCGGACAGGCGTCGGGGACGGCTGTAGGCTATGGTTGGCCCGTTGCCGCGTCAAATCGACATCGATGGACAGGATGAACAGAATGGGAGAGCAAGCAACATGAGAACGACCACACGCTTACGAGAACTGCTCGCGGCGCCGGGCATCGTTCCCGCGCCCGGCGCGTACGACTGCCTCAGCGCCGCCGTCATCGAGCGTGCGGGGTTCCCGGTCGTGTACATGACCGGCGCGGGCACCTCCATATCCCGCACCGGCTACCCCGACATCGGCCTCACGACGATGAGCGAGATGGTCGCGAACGCCGCCGCCATCGCCCGCACGGTGAGCGTCCCCGTCATCGCGGACGCGGACACCGGCTACGGCGACGTGCTGCAGGTGCAACGCACGATACGCGAGTACGAACGAGCGGGCGTCGCGGGCGTCCACATCGAGGACCAGGAGTCGCCCAAGCGCTGCGGCCACCTGGACGACAAGCGCGTCGTGCCGCGGGAGGAGATGGTGCGCAAGCTCCACGCCGCGCTCGACGCCCGCGAGGACGACGACTTCACGATCATCGCCCGCTGCGACGCGCTCGCCGTCACCGGCTGGGACGACGCGCTCCGCCGCTGCGAGGCGTACGTGGAGGCGGGCGCAGACGTGCTCTTCCTGGAGGCGCTGCAGACGCGGGAGCAGGCGATGGACGTGACCGGCCGATTCGACGTGCCCGTGCTCTACAACTTCGTCGAGACCGGCAAGTCTCCCCTGCTACCGGTCTCCGAGCTGGAGTCGCTGGGGTTCAAGCTCGTGATCTTCCCCATCAGCGCGATGCTCGCCGCACTCAGGACGATGACCGACCTCATGCGCGAGCTGCGCGCCACCGGCACGACCGCACACCTCGTCGCCGACGGCATGGTCAGCATCCAGGAGTGCTTCGACACGGTGGGGCTGTCGGACATGCTCGCGCTCGACGCGAGCTACGCGGGCTCTGTGAGGTGACGCAGAGCGGGGTCATGCGAGGCTTAGACGCTCGCCCCTGGGTTCCGGTATGGGGTCGCCGAACTCCCTGGCTGTTTCGAGCCACAGGTATACGGCCTGGTTGATCTGCTCCAGAGCCGCTTCCTGTGTGCTGCCGTGAGCCATGCATCCGGGGAGCTCGGGTGCTTCGGCCACGAACACGCCATCTTCCTTGCTCCAGTAGATGACGACCTCGTATTTGTGCATGTCACCCTTCCCTTCCGAGGCCATTTGTCAGAATAACCTGTCGGACCTGTCGGACCTGGTAAGGCTTTGCTTGGCTTCCATCACGTTGCAGAGTGATTCGCTCGCGAACGCCTTCTCTCCTGAGGATATGGTGGCTTCCGCGCACTCGTTCAACGAATCCCAAGCGTAGCAGAAACCGCCGCAGGTCGTCGAAACGGATATTCGCATCCGAGCGTCCACTCAGTATCCTCTCCCACAAATCACGGTTCCGTTCCATGATGAAAGTACACTCGCGAACAACTATCGAGAGCGGCTAGCGCGCATAGGGAATACCATCCTCTTCGAGAGCAGCGACATACTCCCTGATAGCCTCTCTGATATTGGCGATAGCCGCATCCCTGGTCTCTCCCTGGCTGATACACCCGGGGAGGCTTGGACACTCAGCAACCCAGTAGCCGTCCTCACCCGGATGCAGAACCACTTGTCGCATCACTTCACCCATCACTCACCCTACCCCCTCTGCCGGATGTCCCGCCGCTGGAACAGCACGGGCGCCAGGCCTGTCAGCGCGAGGGCCAGCACGGCCAGCACCGCGGCGCCCCCCCAGTCCATGCCGTTGATGAGCGGGTCGCTGCCCAGGTAGTAGTGGAACGGCGACAGCCACTCCAGGGCCGATAGCGCGCCGGTGATGTTCGCGAAAGAGGTCAGCAGGTGGAAGGCGAGCGCGGCCCCTGCCGCGCCGATCACGGCGACTCCCGTGCGTCCGGTGCCTGCGCTGAGCGCCAGGGCCAGCGCGCCGAACACCAGGCCCACCAGCACCTGGAGCGCGGACGTCGCGGCTATGTTGCCTATGGACATCCCGAGACCGCCGAGCACCGACCCGAGGGCCACTCCGGCGAACGTCGCAACCCCGGCGGCGATGCCGAACAGCACCATCGTTACGGCCTTCTCCATCACGATCCGGGAACGGCTTATGGGGTTGGCAAGCAACAGCCCCATCGTGCGGCGCGATTCCTCGCCGGCGAGCGCTCCCGCGCCCACAACGGCCGTGACGAGGATGACCGAAAGGGGGGCCATCAGGCCGAACGTCTCCAACGTGTACCAGCCCTCCGGCGTGCCCAGGTCTCCGCCTCCGAAGAGCGCGATCAACTCCTCGGGGAAAGCATCGAAGGCAGAGAGCGTCTCCTCCGGCAACGACGCATACATCGGGCCCAGCATGACGCCCATGACCAGGAACATCGCCGCCGACGTAACGAGGAGCAGGGTCTGGTGGTCCGAGACGGTCTTGACCCATATCGACGAGACCCTGGCTGAACCGGCAAGCCGGCCGATCATCCTGTTGAGGAGCGGGTTGCCGCGGACCCTGTCCAGCAACGAGGCGCCGACGGACTGGCCTCTCAGGTCGCGGCGATTGAACCCGACCACCGCGACGGCCAGGAGCGCGACAGACGCCGAGACCAGCAGTGCCAGGTGCCCCCATGCGATGCCGTTGTAGACCGGCTCGCTGCCGTCGAAGTAGTACCAGGGGAACGCCTTGCGCAGACCCTCCAGCCCCTGGACGAGGGGCAGGAGCCCCACCGCGAAGAACGACAGCACCAGCACGCCCGTCGTCGCACCCGTCGCCGTGTCCCGGTTGCCGGTCGCGGCGCCGATGGCCAGCGCAAGCATCCCGTAGAACAGTGCGTTGACGTACAGGTGAAGAGCCAGGGCCTCGACGAACAGACCGCCAATCTCCACGTCCAGTATGGCGGCAATCGGGTGCACTGGCGTCCACATGACGAAGACCGTGACGCCCGTGAGCACCACCAGGGAGCCCGCCTTTGACAGGAGGACGTGGGTGCGGCTTCTGGGGCTGGCCAGCAGAATGCCCATCGTGCCGTTCCGTTCCTCCCCCGCGATGGCCGCCGATCCCATGACGAGCGCCATAACGGCCACTACCACGGCGCCGAACGATCCGAAGACATAGCCGACCGCCAGCCCGCCGACGTCAACGTCCTCCCCGATGCCGAGCAGTGAGCGGAACGCCTCCGGCAACTCGGTGTAGACGCTGAGGTCGATCTCCCGGTAAGTCGACATCCCGAACAGCAGCAGCAGCGTGAGACTCGCGGCTGAGATGGCCCACCCCAGCCACCGGTCCCTGGACGTCTTGATGAAGACGTTGGCGAAGGCCATGGCTACTCCTCCTCGCCGTGGTAGTACGTGAGGAAGATCTCCTCCAGGTCCGTCTCGCTCGTCCTGATGTCCGTGACGCCATACCGGTCGGTCGCCGCCTTGAGGAGCGCGCCCATGTCACCGTCGAAGGACATCTCGACGTGGACGCCGCCAGCGACAACGTTTCGCACACCGGCCACGCCCTCGAAGACCGAGGCATCCGCTTCCGAGTCGAGCACGAACTCCACCCGGCGCAGCGCCTTCGACCGCAGTTCCGCGACCGACTCCACGGTGATGAGATAGCCGTCCCGGATGATCCCGACACGGTCCGCGACACGCTGGACCTCCGACAGCGTATGGCTGGAGAGGAAGACGGTGCGCCCCTGCGCAGTCACCTCGCGCACCATGTCCTGGAACTCGCGCTGCACCAGCGGATCGAGTCCGGATGTCGGCTCATCCATGATCATCAGGGCGGGCCGGTTCATGAAGGCCTGGATGATTCCGACCTTCTGACGGTTTCCCGTCGACAGGTCGCCTACCTTCCGGGTGAGGTCTGAAGCCAGTCGTTCGGCCACCTCGTCGACATACGACCAGTCGACCCCGCCGCGCAGGTTCGCGAAGTACGTCAGCGTGTCCCGGCCTGTCAGGTTGGGGTAGAGCGCCAGGTCGCTCGGGATGTACCCCACGTGCCGCCTTATGGCCACGGCGTCCTTGTGCGTGTCGA
>DAOUJA010000058.1:0-1800 GCA_034423175.1 Dehalococcoidia bacterium | reverse complement strand
TGGCGGTGTCTCCGACCGTGCCGTTGATGCTCACCTCCGCGTCGCTGTTCGACGCCCTCGCCGTGACCTTGGTCTTCGTGGTGTCGTTGTTCACCGTGGACGTGTATTCCGTCGTCCGCGGGGCGAAGTCGGGGGTCAGCTCCGCCTTGCTCAGAGTCAGGCTCCTCAGCGTGGCGTCGCCTGCGTGCCCCGACATGACGACGTACAGGTGGTACTCCTTCGCCTTGCCGTCCTCGGAACTCACGTTGACCGTGTAGCGGCTTTCGCTCTCCGACGTCCTACGCTGCAGCCGGTAGCGCGTACCGCTGCATATGTCGTCGTCCCCGTCGTCGCGCGCGTCCACCTCCTCGCCGGCGTGGTCCTCGACCATCACGGACTGCGCACAGTACTGGTTCTCGCTCCTCTGGGCGCCCAGGACCTCCAGGGCGAAACGCACGTAGGCATACGAGCCGCTCGCCGTCTGCACGAGGAACGGGTTGTTGATGGTGCCCCTGCCCTTGGGGGTGTAGTCGTCGTCCTCGCCGGTCCTGCTGTTGTACCGCTTGACCCTTTCGACCGGGAGGTCGTTGCCCACCGGCGCGGCCCGCGCGACCTTGACGCTGTACTCGTGGTCGTCGTAGCCGTTCTCCGCCGTCACCATCACGGTGATCGTGGTCTCCCTTTCCTGCCCCTCATTGGTCGAGCCGGTCGCGTTGAAGCCCAGTTCGCACGTATGGGACGCGCACACCTTGGACCCCACCTTGACCTCGACGCCGGCGTCCCTCGACAGGTAGCTGTTGCGGAACCCGAAGTTGAACCGGACGGTCTTCGACTGCCAGCTGATGGTGCCGATGCTGGCGGCGATCTCCGTCTCCTCGGTGTCCGCGGCGCGGCTCCATGCGGCATCGAAGGTGTCGGCCCGGTTGTACGTGGCCGCGTCATCGCCCTGCCTTCTTCCGTATACCGGGATCGTTCGGCTCACCCTGTCGGCATCCGACGCCCGCGTGCTGTAGACGTACAGGGTGCCCATGTCGGCGGTGTTTTTGTTCTCGCGCACCTGGCCCGTGAGCCTCGTGGCGCCCGCGGTCGTGCCGTCATCGTCCGGCACGGTTCCGCGCATCCTGGGCACCGCCCAGCCGCCGTCGGCGATCTCGGCCGTGTAGTCGCCCTCCGTGAGGCGCGTGCCCGTGAACTCTCCGCGGAAGTTGGCCTCGACCTCCGTCTCGCGTTCGGTGAACACGTCGGTCCATCTGATGTCGATTCCCGAGGCGCTGCCGCTCAGGTTGCTCACCGCGCCCTCGGCCACGCCGTCGGTGTACAGCAGGCCGAAGTTGTACAGGTAGCCGCACGTCTGGTGCGGCGGATCCCTGTCGTCGCAGACCCGCACCCTGTTGTACGACAGGCTCCTGGAGGTGTAGCTTCTCCAGTAGGGCAGGTCGAACTCGCCCTCGGTCAGCGCCGGATACTCCTGGGCGCTCGCGGACCAGTACCCGTAGGGGGACTTGGTGGTGCTGCTGTACCCGCGGTTGACCGTGTAGGTGCTGCCCGCCTTCGGCGTGATGCGGTAGCTTCCCGCCTCCAGGTTCTCGAACTTGTAGAATCCGCGGTCGTCGGTCCTGGTGGTCACCTTGTCGAAGCCCGACCGCGTCAGCTCGACCGTGATCCCCTCGACGGTCTCGTTGCCGCGCAACGACCTGTTTTTGTTTCTGTCGTTGCCGATGTAGCCCATGAGCTTGAGTCCCAGCCGCCTGGTGCTCCACTTCGCGGTGTCCACGGCCGCCGTGCCGACGTACTTGGTCGCGGTGTCCTTGTCGTCGGTGG
>DAOUJA010000057.1:0-67412 GCA_034423175.1 Dehalococcoidia bacterium | reverse complement strand
AAGGCCTTCAGGATGGTCTCTGTGGAGACGCCCCTTCCCGATGCGTTGACCCGCTCGCGGATCTGGTCGAGCAATTCCTCCTGGGGCGGCTTCTTCTTGATGCGCTTCGTCTTTTGGTCGTAGTAGAGGTGCGAGGGAAGCGACATGATGCTGAGATCTTGGTCGGCGGCGAACGCCAGGCAGGCGCGGATGTCTTTGCGCGTCAGGCCGGGGAAGCCGTCGACGATCTGCTTCTCGGACATGCCGGAGGCCATGCAGGTGAGGATGTCGCGCACCGATACGTCAAGGTCGCGGACGTGGATGTCTTCCCACTCCTTGCCTGATCTGAGCGTCAGTATGTCCAGGTAGTCCGGCTGCATGTTCGTTGCCTCTGGGCTGATTGTATCATACTCCCTCACTCCAGCAGGAACGACCGCACCGCCGCCGCGTACGCCTCCGGCTGCTCCAGGTGCACCCAGTGACCGCCGCCCGGCAGTTCCAAGAGGCGGCAGTCCGGTATCGCGGCTTCCATCCGCACGGCCACGTCGTGACGCAGCAGCGTGCTCTCCGCCCCGCGCACGATCAGCGTCGGCGCGCTCACCTCCGGCAGACGCTCCCACACGTCCGGCCTGTCGTACTTCGTCACCACGTCGCGGCTGCGCTTCCACGTATACCGGCCGTCGTCCAGCCGGATCGCGAGCGCGTCCACGTCGCGCTCCAGCTCCTCGTCCGACGCGTTCGGCTGCCGCGAGCGCAGCCGCTCCACGACCGCCTGCCGGCCCGCGTAGAAGTCGGTCTCGTCCTTGTAGCGCGAGATCATCGCGACGGAGCCGGGGTTGTAGGAGTCCGGGTCCATGTCGGTGATGACGAGCTTCCAGGCGATGCCGGGGTTGTCTGCGATGCACATCCACGCGTTCTTGCTGCCCGCCGAATGCCCGATGAGCACGGGCGCCTCCAGGCCCAGGTTGCGTATCACGTCGCGCGTCTCTGCGATGTAGTCCGCGAGCGCGTACGTCTCGGCGCGCGGGCTGTCGCCGTGGCCGCGATGGTCGAGCGCCACGACGTGGAACTCATCGCGCATCGCCTCGGCGAACGTTCCCCACAGCGCCGCCGAGTCCTGCAGCCCGTGCAGCAGTAGCACGGGCTGCGCGCCCGGGTTCCCCCAGTCCAGGTAGTGCAGGTCGAGTCCATGCGCGGTCACGGTACGTTCGGTCGGGGGCGTGGTCATGGCGTCGCGCTCCGTTGCGTAGGTTGGCGGGCGTGAGGGTAGGGAGGTGCGTGCCGCGCCGTCAATGGGCGGGCCCGCGCTTCGTTGCCTACGGACGGTTCAGGGTTCCACCGGTGACGGGTAGTCCGGCCCTCTCTCCGGGTGCGGCTTCCTGTTGGGCTCGCATGGTGTGGCTCACGCTCATCCGGAGACCAACCGTCCTGGCGACCACTGCCATTGCGACCGTCATGGCGACGATGAACAGGCTGACTATCCCGGCTTCTTCCAACAGCTTGCCGTCCGTGTACGTCATCATCTCGAGCGCCAGGATCGCCAGGGTGATGGTGTCCCGGCTTGCCAGCAGGATGATGCTGGCCGTGGCGCCGGCGGCGAATACGAAGTTCAGAGTCCCTATCAACACAAGCGTCGGCATGATCAACGGCAGCCAGATGCGAAGGTAGGTGCGGACCCAGCCGGCGCCGGACACACGCGCGGCCTCCTCCATGTCTGACCCGATCTGGAGGAACGCAGCCTTGACGAGTTGCGTACTCGTCAGCTGCCCTTGCAGCGTCACGACCAGCAACAAGGCGAAGATGGTCCCGTAGATGGGCGCCAGGAATGGAGTGCCAAGGAACATCCACAGCAGGCCGAGTCCCGCAAGGATGCCCGGGACCGCCGAGGAGGTCCAGAGGATCGTTTCCAGAAGGCCCCGCCCGCGCCAGGGCGTTCTCACGATGATGTACGCGACGATGGAGAAGATCAACGGAGACACGATCGCCGTTGTCCCGCTCAAGACGAGCGTTGTGCGCAGCGCCTTCAGGAAGAAACGGTCGGAGAGCACGACTTGCCAGTGTTCAAGCGTCCAGACCGGTGTGACGTTGAACCAACCGACACGGTTCATGAAGCTTCCCACCACGACGGTTACTATCGGAACAACCGTCAGGAGCAGGACGACTGTCAGTATCGCCAGGAACACCGGGACCTTCAGCCGGCCGAGGTCGATGAGCCCCGGCCTGAACTGCCCGCTGACCGTTGTGTATTGCCGGCGGGTGGTCAGCCACCGTTGCGTGGGGTAGATCACGGCGATCAGCAGCAGCGTCACGCTGGCGAGCGCCGTCGCCGCTCCATACTCGGGAGGATTGAAGAACCGCACGAATTCGTAGATCTTTGTCGAGTAGATGAAGAACCCGATGGGAGTGCCGAGTATCTGTTCGGTTTCGAACGACTGGAAGATCCTCACGAACTGCAGCATGAACACGATGACCATCGCAGGCGTCATCAGGGGCAGGGTCACGCGCATCGCCGTCCGGAGGTTGGTGGCGCCCGATACCCGTGCCGCTTCCTCCATGGCGAGGTTCATGTTCCGGAACGCCGGAGTGAGCAGCATCACCTTGCCGGACGTGGCGTTGGCCATGAGGTGGACCCAGATGATGCCCTCGATGCTGTAGATATTGAACGGCCGCGCGTCCGTCAGGGGCAGCATCTCCACCAGCTTGTTGAGGAATCCGATGCCGGGGTCCAGGAGCAACGTCCACCCGATGGTGACCGAGATGGTCGGGATCATGAATGAGATCCAGAAGGCGAACTCCAGCGCGTGGCTCCAGGCGATGTTCGTACGGGCAAGCGTCCACGCGATGGCGACGGCCACCGGAAAGCTGATTACCGTATAGAGGCCGAAGATGAGGAACGTGTTGCGCAACGCGACGAACACGGCAGGTTCAGCGAATGCGAAGCGCCAATTGTCCAGCGACCACTCTGATGGTTGCCCGACACTGGCTACGTTGAAACTGTTGATGAGGATCAGGACGACTGGGACCAGGATGTAGAAACCCAGGACCAGAATGAGGATACCGACGACGAAGGTTCCTGTTGGCGGGAGTGACAGGGGAGGGGTTGCCTTCCACAGTCGAATGCGGGGTCCCGGCAACATCTTCTATACCGGGACCCCGCTATCGTTTCGCCCAGACAATGCCACGCCTGCGGTTCTACAGGCCAAGCTCGGCGAGGAATGCCCTGTTCCTCTCGAGGGCGGCGCCGATATTGCCGACATGGTCGGGATTGCTCTCAGGCCACCCGTATTCGACGTCATCGCGGATCACTCTGTCCGGCCGTACGTTGTCTTTGGCTATGTCGGTACGGACCGAGTTGGTGCCGTCGGTGCTCTGCATCAGGTATTGGCCCTCTTTGGTCAACCACCAGTTGATGAACAGCTTCTGTGCGTTCGGGTTGGGAGGACTGTCTACCGCGTACATCGTGGAGCCGCCCACACCGACGATCGCTCCTTCCTTGAGCGGGGTTGAGTAGACCGCCTCGACCGGCAGACCGTCCGCCTGGGCTGAGCCGACCTCGCGGCTGCAGCCGAACATGCAGATCGCGTACTGGCCCGCGGCCAGCCATTCCGCCGCCTGGCGGGCGTCGGAGGTGATGACCGCTCCGGTTTCGGTCAGCAGCCTGCGCATGTACTCCTCGCCGAGGTCCGGGTGGCTGTAGTAGTACGGCATCGTGTTGCCGACGTTCTCGCTCCTGGGGTCTCTCATCACGATCTTGCCGTGCCACTCCGGTTCGAGCAGGTCCCAGTAGGAGGTGATGTCCCCCGGCTTCACCAGGTCGGTATTCACGCTGAACGGTGCGTTGGATGCATTCAGGCCGTACGGGATGATCCTGTCCTGGGTGCCCGGGTCCATCCACACGATCTTGCCGGTGTAGTAGTTGGACTCATCCACCACTTCCGGGAAGAACAGGAGTGGCTTCAACGGCGCAAGAACGCCGCCGGGGATGAGGCGGACGTTTGCGGTCGAGATGCCTCCCATCCAGACGTCGAGCGTGTACTTCCCGGCATCTCTCTCGGCGAGGATCTTGTCGGCCTGCTGCTCGGACCCTCCTGTTGAGTTGGTCCACGTGATGCCGAACTTCTCCTCGAACACCGGCGCGATCTTGCCGATGGCGCGCCCCACGCCGCAGCAGATGAAGGTGACTATCTCCCCTTCCTCCTGGGCAGCCGCTACCAGGGCGTCGTACTCGCTCTGGTAGTCGGACTCGGGGGCGGCAGCCGGAGCTTCGGTTGGCGTAGGGGTTGCGGGATCATCTCCTCCGCACCCTGCGAGGACCAGGGCCAACGCTGCAACGAGAATGAGCGCGGTCAAGCGGCTGTTCATCACCGACCTCCGTGAGCCAGTCTGTTCTGTGCAAGCGTGTGGCGGGCTGGAGTGCTACTCCCAGGGTGTTGTGCGACGAATCACCCATACAAATGTTGCCATAAAGTATATTTGCGGCTGTATTATCGGGTCAAGAGCGACGATATCCGAGCAGTCCATCTGGACGCCGATTACAGGAGAAGGCGAGGGGTTTATGCAACAGGACACAGGGCCGCGCACAGGCTTCGAGACCGTAGAGGCTACCCTTGAGGACATCCGCCTGGCCTTTGACGCGGGAGAGCTCTCGTCCAGGGAGCTTGTCCATGGCTACCTCGATCGCATCGAGGCGCTCGATCGCGGCGGTCCCGCCATCAACTCCATCATCTCGATCAATCCGAGGGTGATCGAAGACGCCGAGGCACTGGATGCCGCGCGTGCGGCTTCCGGGCCGAAAGGGTTGCTCCATGGCGTGCCGGTCATCCTGAAGGACCAGATAGACGTTGCCGGCATGGCCACCACCCTGGGGTCCGTGCTGTTCAAGGACTACTATCCGGACCGTGACGCCTTTGTCGTCGAGCGATTGAAACAGGCGGGCGCCCTCATCCTCGCAAAGGCGACCCTCGGGGAGATGGGCGGCGGCGATACCCATGGCTCGCTGTTCGGTTCAACCAGGAATCCCTACGATCTCGACCGGACCGTCGGGGGGTCGTCCGGGGGCCCGGCAGCGGCGGTCACGGCCAGTCTGGGGGCGGTTGGCGTCGGCCAGGAGGCCTTCGCCTCCATCCGGCGACCCTCGGCCTGGACGGGCATCGTCGGCATGCGGCCAACCGTCGGACTCGTGAGCCGCAGTGGCGTTTATGCAGGGTGGCCGGGACTTCAGGCTTCGCTGGGGCCCATGACGCGCACCGTCGCGGACGCTGCCGCGCTGCTCGACGTCCTCGTCGGGTACGACCCTGAGGACCCCGTCACCGCGATGGGGGTTGGGACACAACGGGGACCGTTCGTCAGCGGTCTCGACGCCGGGAGTCTGGCAGGCGCCAGGATCGGTGTCCTGCGTGAGCCCATGGGAGCGGGCACGGACCCGGACTCGGAGGACTTCGCGCAGGTGTCCGCCGTATTCGACAGGGCAGTTGTGGAACTCGAAGAAGCGGGGGCCGTGGTGGTCGACCCGGTCACGATTCCCCGGCTCAGGGAACTCCTGGCGAAGAGAGCGGGCGGCCCTGACGCCGCGCCCGCATGGGACGTCTATTTCGGGCGCAGCGCTCATCCTCCCTTCAGCTCTCGCGAGGAGATGCTGGCCTCGCCTGATTTCGAGCTCGTGCTCAACAAGCGCATGGCGACCATCGGCGCATGGGACGTCGAGGCGCATCACGAGTACCTCATGGCCCGGACGCAACTCATGTTCAACGTCATGACGACCATGGCCGACCTGGGACTCGATGCCATCGTCCACAAGACTGCCGAGCACCAGCCGACCCTCATCCGGGACGCCTTCGTTCCACCCTTCGTGGGTATGCGCGGCGCAACCCACCTGAACACGTTCCTCGTCTACGTCCCGTCGATTTCAGTGCCCATCGGGTTCACTGCGGACTCGCTGCCCGTCGGCATGACCTTCCTGGGAAGGCCCTACAGCGATGGTGCGATGATTGCTCTCGCCTACGCATACGAACAGGCGACGCACCACCGCAGACCGCCCGACTCAACCCCGTAGCGCTGGATCGTCTCTGCCCTGGCTCTTCGACAAGGGACACCCGAAGGTGTCGTGTTGGTCGTAGGATGCGATCACGGCAAGCACTTGTCGTGCTAGGGTATACTCGCCCGCATGGTTAGGCTGTGTATCCCAATGGCATCGGTGTCGTTGGTGTTGATGGCGACGGTCGCCTGCACTTCGTCGACACCTACGCCGATTGCGACACCATTGCCCTCAATGGTCACAACGTCGGGTACGGTGCCTGCCGCCACGCTTAGTCCAACGCCAACACCGACTGCGGCGCCTACCCTCCCGCCGACGCTGGGCTCGACGGCCATCTCCACACCAACAACTACGCCGTTACTTTCCACGCCGACCCCTACCTCGGACTCTGTCTGGACGCCAGTTCCAGAGATTCCTGACAAGATGCTCACGACGATGCCGCCCCTTACGATTACGCCAACCTCAGAAGTGCGCATCGAGTCGCTCAGCCGTGGCAGCGAAGAGGCGCGAGCGATGCTGGAGCGCAACCTGACGGGTGTGTATCGCAAGCTGCTAGAGGGAATCTCTGAAGGATGCACGTTGACTGTTTCCCAAGAGTTCTTCAGCCTGATATCCACCGATAGAATGCTAGAGACAACGCGTAAAGTGCATGCCAGGCTCACGCCTGGTGAGGGGACACGATGGCTCATTCACGGCCGCTTACAGGACTTCGTAGAAGACGGGCAGAACTGGACCAGGGAATTCGAAACGACGTTCGACCCTACGGATTATGATGAAGGAGCCATCGACCCAGAGGTGCCATGGGATTCGGTCGTTGGCGATGGTTGGAGCGCAGTCCGCCTGGCGGTGAACTCGTTCTATCAACCTAGGGGAGCCGAATTCTATACTGATAGAGCCACGTCCTACTTTGACTCTAGCTTGTCGTTCTATTACTCGTCCTCGCTTCCAGAGTTGTACTCCTACGCTGGAAGTTCCGAGATGTTCGGCCACGAAGCGATCCGTTACGAACTTCGATTCCCGGGACCATTCTTCTTTGATTCTTCTGAGGAAACAGAGACGCTGTTCGTTACCGAATTCGCCTTGGATAATCCAAATCTGGTTCGCAGCAGCGGATACGAAGGCCCCGTTGGCGGCAATCTGAGCCTGAAGCAAATGAATGCCATTACAGACTTCGGGCTCGAGTCATGCTAGGCCGGAAGTGACTGCTCCTACTCCGGGAACATCGCCACGATTTCGTCGATGACGGGATTGTAGCGCTGGTGGCTGTAGTAGATTGATCGTGGGCCGCGATGCGGCGCAGCGCGGAGCCGGTCTTCGCCGTCCTGAGGAGCGCCGTCATTGCCCGTGAGCAGCGCGGTGGGTCGTGCTCTTCCTCGTTACGCTCGTTCTATGAGACTCACCGAAGAAGAACTGCTCGATGCGCTTGCCCGGATGCCGTTCGCCGACACGCTGGAGCTGGCGGTCATCCTCGGCGAGGCGTTACGGGCGGGCGGGCGGGAAGAACCACTCTACGCTGAACGCAGTTGGCGTGCGGATACGCGGTGACGGTGGGCGACGGCGTTGCGTGTAGCGGCTGCCCTCGAGGCATATGGAGATGTCCCCTGCCGGGGAGAGCCGGCTACTCCACGGTCACCGGGTGCGGCACCGCCGCCCAGAAGTCGTAGCCGCGCTCGTTCCACTTCATCGTGTCCGGCTCCGGCTGCGTGTTCCCCGCGCTGTCCGTGGCCCGCATCGTGATAGTGTGCTCGCCCTTCGGTGCGTCCCACATGAACTCCCACCGGCAGCCGCCCAGGGGAATGTTCGGCTCCTGGATGGTGGCGTCGGCCCACGTCTTGCCGTCGTCCAGGCTGTACTCGACCCGGCTGATGCTGCCGTGTCCGGACCACGCGAACCCTCGGATCGCCTGCGTGCCCGCCTGCAGTGTCCCCGGCCATGCCATCGCGATGCCGGAGCGTACCGGCGTCGTCGTCAGCACCGGCCCCAGCGCCGGCGGCTCCGGCGCGAAGTCCGGCCCGTCCAGCACGTACTCCTCCGTGTTCCGCATAACGTGGATCGGCTCCTCGCACACCACGATCTTCCCCACCCACTTGATGCTGTTGATGCCGACCCACCCCGGCACGATGACCCGCGCCGGATAGCCGTGGTCGGGCGGGATGAGGTCGCCGTTCATCGCGTACGCCACGATCGTGTCCGGCTCCATCGCCTTGGCCACCGGCATCGGACGCTCCACCGCGGCCTGGTCCAGTCCCGTCGGCATCACGTCGACGGCTGTCGGCTTGATGCGCGCGCGCTCCAGGATCTCGCGCAGCGGCACCCCGGTCCACTCCGCCACGGCGTAGGAGCCGTAGCGCCAGGGCCGCCCTGCCGGCATCTTCCCCTGGTACTCCTTGAAGAAGATGCGCCCGTTCCCCGCGCACTCGATGAACCGCGTCACCGTTACCGACGGCATCCGCAGCAGCTCGTCGTAGCTGATGCTCAGCGGGTTCTCGACGCCCGGCCCCTCCACGCTGAGCCGCCACGTCTTCGCGTCGATGATCGGCGTCGGGCCGTGGTTGCGGATGTAGAACAGCGATTCGGGGGTCAGGTACCCGCGGCTGTACAGGTTCTCCCAGCGTGTCTCCACGCAGACGTCGTGGTGGAAGAACAGCTCGCTGGGCGTCGGCTTGACGTGCGTGCCTTCGGGTGTGGGCTTCGAGTCCATCGGTCTCCTCCTTGTGTCGTCGGTCGCGGGGCATGAAAAAGCCCCGCAGCCTCAGGTGTGGTGCGGGGCAGGCGTGTCCATGCCGGAGGGGTGCGTGCAACAACACACCCCGGCTTCGTGGGCGCTACAGCAGCAACAGAAGCATGCGGAGGTCACCTGGACACCTCTGACCGTCGGGGACTGGAGATTTGGCGCAACCCTATCGACGCGCTGCTTGACGTGTCAATCCCCGTGACCGGGGGTAACTGTTCGGAGTCGGGAGCTCGTCGTGTTGGACCGGAAGCGGAGCGGAAACAGAGCCGGGAGCTTGTCATGTTGAGCGAAGCCGGAGGCGGAGTCGAAACATCTCTCGGGCAGGAATCCTTGGGCGCCGGCTATGTGGTCCGGGCGCGCCACGCCGCGCACTCCTCGTCGAACATCTCGCGGATGCGCGGGTCCTCGTCCTCGAACTCGATCTGCCCCTGGCCCTCTCCGGCCCTCGCTCCGCCGCCCGCGTATCCCGGGTGTCCTTCCCGGAAAACCAGGTAGCGCGCCGGCTCGTCGCTCACGTTGAAGTGCTGGTGCCCGCCGTGGCCGTTGGACATGAGCGAGCCCCGCTTGAAGTCGCAGCGCGTCCACTCCGTGTCCGGCCCGGGCAGGGCGCCGGGAGGCCACTGCAGGTCGTACCCCTCGCCGGTCAGGAAGAGGTAGCTCACGTCCGTCGTCTGTCCCCTTCGCGGGTCCTGGACGGCGCCCCCGAAGCCGTGCCCCTTCTTGTAGGACGCGGTGGGAAACTCGGACACGTGGCAGATGTACCGCCCGCCGGCCATGATGACGAACATGTTGGAGCCCGGCCCCCGGTACGACCACTGGTCCAGTGACATGCCCGTCACGCTGGGGATGAAGTTGGCGGTCATGAGGCGGTCGGCGATGCGCGTGGTCTGGCCGCTGAAGTACATCTCGTCGCTCGGGTCGAACCGGTCCAGGAACGCCTTCGGCGTGTTGAACACGAAGTCCGCGTTGGCGAACAGGTTGAAGATGTGCGGCATGTTCGTGGCCGCGTACAGCCGCACCGGCTCCGTGCCGCTCCCGTTATGCAGTTGGTGCCAGGCGTTGAGCGGTATGGCGAAGACGCTGTCGGTATGCCATTCGAAGGTCTGGCGCGGAGTGCCGTCGTACCAGAGCGTCGTCGCGCCGCGGCCGGACAGCACGTAGAAGATCTCCTCGTACATGTGGCGTTCGAGGTTGAGCGTGCCCCCCGGCGGGATCTCGATCAGGTAGCGGATGCCTCCCTGGTTCTGCACGAGCCGCTGTTCGGAAGGATGGTGTGTCAGGTCGAGCAGCGCGGCGTCGCAGCCGGTGCGCTCCCACGGGGCGAGCTCCTCCGTGAACAGGTCCGGCACCGTATGTTGAGTGATGACCTTCAGCCCCTCGTCCTGCACCCAGCGCTCGAACGGGGTCAGCCTCCAGGTTGCGTTCCGCTCGTTGGTCATGCGTTGGCCCTCCTCTGCAAACCGAATGCGCGCCCGGCTAGGACGCCAACGCCGCCTCGTGACCGAGCCACACGTTGGGCGTCGTCCAGACCTTGCCGTCGCCCCAGCCCTCCCAGGCCTTCGGCACGTACCGTTCGCCGTTCCACTCCCGCGACGGCCCGATGTCGATGATGCCGTCGTTCGTGCGGAACACGCACATCGGGTCGCCGCCGTCCTGCACGATCTTGATCTGCTCGTGCAGCATCCGCCGCCAGATGGCTATCCCCATGTCCGAAACGCCCAACCGCTCGACGGTCCGGTCCGCTATCGGGCCCTGGGTCTCCCATGCCATCTCGTCCTGGCTGGGGAAGGTCTCCAGGTGGAAGTCGCCGTCCTCGTTGCGCACGACGTGGCGGGTGAACGTTGTCTCGCCGGTCACGTCGTCCAGCGTGCCGTCGGGCGTGGGCGTGAAGTAGATAATGTAGATCTGCGTGTGGGTGTCGTCGATGGGCACGCGGATCTGGAGGTCTATCGGCCACGCGGATGCTTCCTCGGGCGTCGGGTCGCCTGTTGCGCTGGGCCGTTCGGTCGCGTGACGGAGGATGTTCGGGAATATCGCGGGATGCCCAAGCTGCTCCCACTCGATCGCTCCGTCCCCGCCGAAGACCCGCCGCTTCACGATGCCGTACGGGTGCTCCTGGAACATGTAGCGCTCCGGCGCGCGCAGCTCCCTGCCGCGGAACTTGCCCTTCTCGATCATCCTGCGCAGGTGCAGGTAGTACGTGTGCGACGGGTCCAGCGAGTTCTCCTGGCACTGAAGCCAGTTGCAGTTCAGCAGCTCGTGGACCTCCACGGCGCGGTTGCCGTCCTCGCGGGCGAGCACGTCCCACCTGGGCACCAGCGGCGCGGGCTGCGGCCCGAGGTAGGCGAAGAGCAGGCCGCCCAGTTCCTGCACGGGGTAGGCCGTATGGCGGAAGGCGTCCCTCGTCGTCTCCTGCTTCGGCTCGAACGGCTGCTCCAGGCAGCGGCCCTCTTCATTGAACATCCAGCCGTGGTAGGCGCAGCGGATGCCCTCCTCCTCGACGTACCCGTAGTAGAGCGACGCGCTCCGGTGCGGGCAATGCTCGGCGACCAGCCCGTAGACGCCGCGGCGGTCTCGGTAGGCGACGAGTTGCTCACCCAGCAGGGTGATGCGTCTCGTGGGCTTCGAAGGGCTGATCTCGCCCGTTGTGCATATGGGATGCCAGTACCGCCGGAGCAGGTCGCCCCCTGCCGTCCCCGGCCCCACGCTGGTGAAAAGTGCATTCTCTTCAGCCGTTAGCATGGCCTGCCTCCTGTCGTGCTGGCGCAACCGACCGCGCGTCCGATCGCTGGGCGTCGTGACGCACGCCCAGCCGCAGACCGAACCTCCGGGCGACCAGTGCGGTGCCCAGGATGATCATCGCTACCAGGATGTTCATGACGCTCGCAGCCTCGCGCCACCCGTTCATCGCGTACTCCAGCGTGAGCAGCGACATCGTCATCGTCTCGCGGGAGGCCAGCAGGATGATGCTGGCGGTCGTGCCGGCCGCGATGGTGAAGTTCAGCGTGCCCAGCAGGATCAGCGTGGGCATCAGCAGCCGCAGCCACACCCTGAAGTAGGTGCTCACCCATCCTGCTCCCGCGATGCGCGCGGCCTCCTCCATCTCGAACCCCACCTGCACGATGGCCGACTTGGATATGTTCACCCCGGTCGTGTTCCCCTGCAGTATCACCACGATGAGCAGCGCCCAGATGGTGGCGTAGAGGAAGGAGATGACAGGGGTTCCGAGGAACACCATCAGCAGCCCGAGCGACGTGAGCATCCCCGGTATCGCCGCCGACACCCAGATGATGGAGTCGAGCAGCCAGCGGCCTCGCCACCGTGTGCGCACGAGGATGTAGCCGATCATGGAGAAGAGGATCGGGCTGAGGAGCGCTGTCGTGAACGACAGGATGAGAGTGGTGCGGATCGCTATGAAGAACACCTCCTCGTTGAACACGAACCGCCAGTTGTCCAGCGTGAAGGCCCCTTCCACGTTGAAGAACCCCGTCCGCCACATGAAGCTGCCCAGCAGCAGCGCGGCGACCGGCACGAACGTCAGCAGTGCGTGCAGGAATGCGATCGAGCCCACCACCGGCCACTTGAATCGCCCCAGGTCGATCAGCCCCGGCTTGAACCCGCTCGCGATCGTCGTGTACCGGCGGCGAGACAGTATCCAACGCTGTATCGGGATGATGAACGCGAGCACGACCAGCGTCACCGATGCGAGCACCGTCGCCTGTCCGTACAGCGGGGGCTCGTGCAGGCGCACCTGCTCGAATATCAGCGTCGAGTAGACGAAGAAGCCGATGGGCACGCCCAGCAGCAGCTCCGTCTCGAACGATTGGAAGATGCGCATCAGTTGCAGCGCCGTCACCAGTGCGATGGGGGCGATCATGAGCGGGATCGTTACCTTGATCATCGTCCTGATGTTGGAGGCGCCGCCGACCCGCGCCGCCTCCTCCAGCGCCGAGTCCATGTTGCGGAACGCCGGAGTCAGCAGCATCACCTTCAGCGCGATGCCGTTCCCCATCAGCCCCGTCCACACGATGCCCGCGACGCTGAAGATGTCGAAGATGTGGCTGTCGATGAACGGCAGTTGCCTGAATACCAGGTTGATGTAGCCGAGGTCGGGGTCCAGCAGCAGTATCCAGGCGACCGCCCCGCCCGGTGTGACGTAGGCCACCCAGAAGAAGAACTCCAGGCTGTGGCTGAACGGCAACTTGGTGCGCGCGAGCGCCCACGCGATGGCGATGGACACCGGCATGGCGATGATGAACTGGAGGCCCCACACCATGAACGTGTTCCAGATGGCGCGGGGGATGCGTCCGTCGTTGAACCCGGTGCGCCAGTTGTCGAGCCCCCAGATGCGCTCCCCGATGAACATCTCGGGCGCCGTGTTGAAGCTCATGATGAAGATGACGCCCACCGGCCAGATGAGGAAGAAGCCCAGCACCACGATGACGACCGCCATGATGAACGTGCTGCGTTCCGAGCGGAGCCTGCGCTGCAGGCGGGTGGCGAGGGACGTTTGGCTCCCGGCTATGCCTAACATCGTGCTCTACATCCCCTGCCACTCGTCTTGTCTGCGGTGCCCTCGGGCAGAGCGCAAGAGGGACGCTGAGCTCCGCGCCGTTGGTTCGGCGGCGCGGAGCCCTGGTGTCATCCAGTCTAGCGCGTCTCCTCGTAGATCCTCGTGGCGAATGCCAGAGCCTCGTCTCTCTTGGCGAGCACCACCGGGTCCGCGATGAGGATGACGTAGGAAACGCCTTCCTTGCGCCGGTCCTGCTCCCTGGTCGAGCCCACGGGGATGTTGTCGGTCCGCAGCGTCGGGTTCTGGAACCGGTAGGGGTCGTCCTGCCACACGGTCTGCCCCTCGCGGGAGAGCAGCCAGTTGACGTAGAGCTGGGCCGCGTTGGGGTTGGGCCTGCGGTTCAGTACGGCCACGTTGTTGCTGCTGCCGGATGGGGAGATCGTCTTGATGGAGGCGATGTCGATGTCAGGCTCGGCGAGGGGGAGGCCCTTCTCCACCAGGTCGTCCGGGTCTTGAGTCCCCAGGCCGCCGTGGAGAGCGTGGTACTTGCCCTGCACCAGCCCGTTCACCATCCCGAGCGTGTCCGCCGTGAACGTCACGTCCATCTCCCGGATGAACCGCTCCAGGAACTCCGGACCGAAGTCCGGGTGGATGTACATCTCGAAATAGGTGCCGCCGGCGCCTCCGACGTTAGGGGGTTGCATGGCGATAACGCCCTTCCACCGCGGGTCGAAGATCTCTTCTACGGAGCGCGGCAGCTCGTCGTGCGCCACAAGGTCGGTGTTGTACCAGGACGGGAAGCGCTCCACGTCCGCGACGCCGTTCCAAAGGAAGATCTTGTCCTGGTCCGGGTCGGCGTAGTGGTGCTGGTTGTTGAGCCAGAGGGACGTGTCGATCACCTCGGGGTGGATGAGCAGCGGCTTGATGGGGTCGTAGGCGCCGTTGGGGATCAGCCGGGTGTTCCCGGATGTGGGCCCGACGTGGACCACGTCCGCGGTGTATCGGCCGTTGCCGCGCTCGGCGAGCAGGCGGTTCGCCTGGTCGGTGCCGGAGCCCCGGCCCACGACGACCTTGATGCCGTACTTGTTCTGGAAGAACTCGATGTGGTTCCTCATGCCGACGGACGCGCTGCCTCCGGCGATGATGACCAGTTCGCCCTCTTCCTGCGCCGCTGCGATCAGCGCGTTCCACCGCGCCTCGAAGCTCGGGTCAGGCGTAGGGGTAGGTGCGGGTGTGGCCGTGGGAGGTTGCACGAATGGCTCCGCGCCAGGGCGAAGCGTCGGAGTGGGCAGGGGTGTGGGGGTCGCAACCCCGGGCAGGGGCGTGGGCGTCGGGAGCAACACGGGAGTGGGCGTTGCCGGGGCTTCGCCTCGTGGCGTGGGTGTCTCCTCGGCTCCGCAGGCCGTGACAGGCAACGCGAGCATGATTGCTACGATCGCTGCGAGGAAGATGTGCTTGCGATTCATGGACCGGACCTCCCTGCTGTTTCCAGACTGGCGGTCCTCTCGGACCTGCTGCGATGAGTGCGGGCTCCGTCGTTGGAGCTGCGACGTGCGCATGTGCGCCGCGAGACTAGCCCGGCTGGTGGCTCCTGTCAAATCCCTGCGCGGTATTTCGCTGTATTTCGTCGTATGATAGGGTACGCGCGAAGCGAACACACAGATTGACCTCGGTTTGCCGGTCTTTCCGGCATCGGCCAACTGTTCGATGACGGGAGTACGTATCAGGAATGCTGAAACGATAGGCGGCCGCCATGAACAACGGAGCGAAGCGCCGTCGGCTGCTTGACAGACGCGTCAGAGCAGTGGTCTGCTTCCGGCGGTCTGGGCCGCCGCCAACGGGTCTGGAAAAGGGGGTTCCATGAAGCACATCTTCACCGCCAGGGACATGGGCCTGGTTCTGCTGTTCTCCATCGCTGCGCTGCTGGCGATAGCGTGCGCCGGGCCCGCCGGCCCGGAAGGACCTGAAGGCCCGCCCGGCCCGCCCGGTGCTCCGGGCCAGCACGGCCAGGAGGGACAGCCCGGCCAGCACGGGAGCCCCGGACAACACGGAGCGCAGGGGGCTGACGGTCCTCCCGGACCGCAGGGGCCTCAGGGTCCCGAAGGACCTCAGGGCCCTCCGGGCTCTGACGCCCTCAAGTCCGCCGTCAGCTTCGCCGTCTATCCCCCGGTCATGAACTGGCCCGGAAGGGAGCGAAGCAGAGGCGCCTGGTTCGTGGGCGCCGGACTGGAGCCCGGCCAGTGGTTCGACATCCAGGTCGAACCCGGCGGCGAGGCCGTCACCTTCCTGCTCTTCGCGGACGAGCAGGGCCCCGCGCTGCGGCAGGCCAACTCCGACGGGGCATTCGCCTTGGGGCTGCCCATCGACGGCAGGGACGGCCGTCTGCTCGGCGCCTCGGTTCTGGAGGAGTTCCAGGTCATCACGGTCCGCCTCCTCGACGCGGACAGTCGCGCGGTGCTCGCGACTGCGCACTGGGTGCTCTGCGACGGTGGCGAGACGGAAGCGCTGCTCTGCTCCACCGCTCAGGACCCGATCGACACCGGCAGGGTGACGCGTCCGTAGCAGGGTCGCCTTGACGACGATACCGCGCGAAGCGAGCTCCACCCTGTGGGGCTCGCTTCATGTCGGGGCGCAGGTGGCCCTCTCCCGCCCATGGTGAGCCAGGGGATACCGTACTGCGAACTTTCAGATGGGAGGTGGCGCTCTAATGGGCAGCGAGGCGCTGCCGCTACAGGAGGCCTATCTGCTCGGATGCGCCCAGGACCCCATCAAATGCAGTGGGGAGATGGTGGCGCCTGAGGATGTGGGAGCGTTGACTGCACACTTCACTGGCCTCTGAGGGTGTGCCCTGGTCGATTACCGGACGAGACGTGGGGACCACGCTTGACATATGTCAGATTTGAGATTATATTTCTGACAGTTTCTCTTGCAGTGCGAGAAGGGCAGTTGGCATGAACGCGACAGGCTTGCCGCACCAGATAATGAGTCAGGCAGAGGCACTCCCGGAAGGCGGGCTTCTCTTCCCGAACGCGCTGCTCCACTTGGGCAACAGGGCAGCGGTGGATCAGGCGTTGTCTCGGTTGGCGCGTTCGGGGAGCCTCTTGCGTGTTTGCCAGGGCATCTACACTCCGCCGGTCGAAACGCGCTTCGGCCCGCGTCCGCCTTCCGTCGAAAAAGTCATCGCTTCCCTGTCGGAACTCTGGGGCGAGACGATCGTTCCCAGCGGGAGCGCCTCGGCCAACGCGCTTGGGCTGACGACCCAGGTGCCGGTGCGCCCTGTGTATCTCACCTCCGGCGCGAGCCACACTCTGCATCTCGGTACTCAAGCCGTGCGCCTGCAGCACGCGCCGAGTTGGCAGCTGGCAGCCCCCAACCGGCTTGCGGGCGCCGCTATCCGGGCGCTCGCGTGGTTGGGTCCTCAAGAGGTGGAGGAGAACCTGGAGGCCATCAAGCGTGCAGTCCCGGCGCCGGACTTCGACGAGATGGCCCATGCGCGCCCCCTGATGCCCTCATGGATCGCCAGACCGCTGAGCGCCCTGTCAGCCCATGCCTGACGCCTCCTTCTCTGCGCTGACGAATTTGGAGGACGCGCCACCGGAGAACCACGCGAAGAACGCACCATTCGATGCGATGCCGCGGACTTTATCCAGGGCGTCATATTTCCTCCGCCTCTCCGTTCGTCATGCTGCCGGAGCGCACGTTCTGGGAGAAGGCGACGGCGATACACGTCTTCTGCGAACAGCAGGAGATCAGAGGCGAGCGGCTGTCCCGGCACTGGCACGACCTCGTGCGGCTGGACGACGCGGGCTACGCGGAGACTGCCCTAGACGACCGCGGCCTCGCGCAGCTAGTGGCCCGGCACAAGGCCGCGTCCTATCGCGCGAAGGGCGCGGACGGAGCAAAGGTGGACTACGAGGCGGCAGTCTCAGGAAGCCTCCGTCTCATCCCGGATGGCGTCGCAATCGGCGCGCTTGCCGACGACTACAAACGGATGGTGGACGGCGGAATGCTCGACGACGACGCGGAATCGTTCCCTGAACTGATGGCGCGATGCGCCAGCATCGAGGCAAGAGCAAACCGCTGATCCCCTCATTCACCCCCGCGACGGGCTGCGGTGCGCTTATACCGAATGCTCCGCCCATGGTGAGCCTGTCGGACCACGGGAGTTGCTCAGAATGAGGGAGGGCAGAGGGCGGAGCCCTGTGCCGGGGGCGTAAAGGTGTCCCCCACAAGCGTTCGGGCGGGCGGGTGGGAAGGACCACCTTGCGCTGAACGCGATCACGCAAGAGTCTCGCTCTGGGGGGACATGACCCATCAAGCCTGGCCAGCTGCGTCGGGACGCCTTGCCTTGACATGCTGGAGAGAGCTTCTTACGCTCGCCTCGTTGGCAGAGCGTCAGCGTACCGGAGAGCGAAGGCGTAGGAGGAGGCAGCTATGACGAACGCGAACGACCAGCAGCAGGCCCCGGCCAACCCCTACCGCCGGCCATCCGCCTACGAGGAGTGGATCAAGGAGACGGGCCTCCCCATCCATCGGGGGTACTTCATAGATGACGTTCGGACCGTCGAGGTGGCGCCGTGGGACGAGCGCGGGTGCAGCGCCGCCTTCCTCGTCCTGGCGGGCCAGGAGGGAGTAACCGAGGCGCGCGTCACCGAGATCGCGCCTGCCACAACCCTCCCGCCCCACCGGTTCGCGCTCGACGAGGTGGTCTACGTCGCTGAAGGGCGCGGAATGACCACGATCTGGGCCGGCGACGGCCCGACGCGCACGTTCGAGTGGGGCAAGCACAGCATGTTCATCGTCCCGCGCGGCTACCATCACCAGTTGGCCAACTCCAGCGGCTCGCAGCGCGTCCGGCTACTGCACTACAACTACCTGCCCATCTCCATGAGCATCGTGCCCGACCCGAAGTTCTTCTTCGACAACGACTTCGTGAACACCGGGATCATGGGTGAGGGCGACCTCTACTCCGAAGCGACCTCGACCCCCGTCGATCATCCCAGGGGCCAGGGCCGCGTCATCTGGAACGGGCGCTTCTTCCCGGACATGCTCGCCTGGGACAAGCTGCACACGTACCAGGAGCGCGGGGCCGGCGGCCACCGCGTGGGCGTCATGTTCCCCGGCTCCACCATGTGGAGCCACATGTCCGTGTTCCCGTCCCGCACCTACAAGAAGGGCCACCGTCACGGCCCCGGCGTGGTGATCGTGATTCCGGGCGGAGAGGGCTACTCCATCATGTGGCCCGAAGGCGGCGAGCGGGTGGTGATTCCATGGGCGGAGGGCAGCGTGTTCGTGCCCCCCAACAGGTGGTTCCATCAGCACTTCAACATCGGTGAGACGCCTGCGCGCTACCTCGCGTTCCACGCCCCCCGCGGCACCGGCCAGAGCGAGCGCGTCCAGTACCAGAACGACCAGATCGAGTACCCGGAAGAAGACCCCTGGATCAGGCAGAAGTTCGAGGCCGAGCTCGCCGAGCGAAACCTCACCAGCCTCATGCCGGCAGAGGCCTACCTCGACAGGGACTACCAGTTCGCCTACGAGGAGGAGGACTGACCCGCTCCGACCTGCCATAGACATGCGTCGTCCTGGTCCCTCTCCCTTGAGGAGACCGCTGCATAACTCCGGCAGGCCGTAGTTGGGATGGGAAGGGGAGGTGCTTCGTCGGCGACCGTTCCCTCACGCCCCGAACAGGATGAACTTGACCGCCGCCGCGACGATGGAAAGGACCAGCGGCACGCCCATGCCGAGCATGAGCATCATCAGTCGCTTGATCCAGGCGACGTCGGCTTCCAGCTTCATGAGGGTGGACTTGATGCTGGGCGTGTTGGTATAGAGGTCGGCGTACATCTGCCGCGTCATCTCCTCAACGCTCATGCCTTGCGTGCTCATCGTTGCTTGCGCCTGGTCGACTGTCATGCAATCTGTATGGCACCATGATGCAGCCACCAGCAACCGTAGTCAACCCTGCAGTGACGCACGGATGTTATGCCGGATACTGCGACAGACTGGTGCTCGCCAGCGAGCCGGGATAAGCTCCACGTGCTGGGGAAGCTCGGCGAAGGACAGGGAGGTGCCAGATGTCCATGGAGGGCAAGGTCGTCGTCATCACGGGTGGGGCGTCGGGCATCGGTCGCTTCGTGGCCGGCACCTTCGCCGCCGCGGGGGCCCGTCTTGCCATCGCTGACGTGGCCCCCATGGATGCGGTCGCTGAGGAGGTCGCGTCGGCCGGTGCCGAAGTGCTCACCGTACCGACGGACGTGCGCATCGACGACGAGGTCGAGTCGCTCATGCAGCAGGTCCACGACCGGTACGGCCGGATCGACGTGCTGCTGAACAACGCCGCGATCGTCACGCACTTTCCGGGCGGGGGAAAGACTCCGTGGCCGCGCATCCGCGACATGGATGAGGAGTTCATCGACAACGTCGTCCGCACCAACGTCATCGGCGTCATCCTCTGCACGAAGTACGTGCTCCCTTACATGGAGGCGCAGGGCTCCGGGCACATCGTCAACATCGGCCAGGGTGCGTTGAAGGCGTCCACACGGACCGACAACATCGGCAGCGCCATGTACTCCATGAGCAAGGTGGCCGTGCGCTCCTTCACCAACCACGTGGCGGCTGAGGAAGCAGAGCACAACGTCTGTATCGTCAGCATGGGCCCGGGAAGCGGCGGAGGCCGGTACCGCGGGATCTGGACCGAGGACATCGAGGAGCAGTACCGCTCCGGCATGGCGCCCATCGATTCGGTGGGGGACCGTTATGTCCTCGCTGCCGAGGCCCCTATGGAGTTCTCGGGCCACCAGATCGTCTTTGTCGACGGGGCGCTCGCCATCGACCCGAACGAGTAGCCGGCGAACGACTGCGCCGGGCGTTCAACCCTGAGGGACGGCATAGGCCGGGGAAGGCCGCGTTGCTCATCGGCTGCAACTGGCAGAGCGTTGGCAGGTTCATTGTGACGCACGCATGCTATACTGCATCGAACGATGCGGGAGGAGCACGCACCATGGCATCGAAGCGCAGGAAGAACACACCGCGGCCCCTCACCGGCGAGGACCTCGTCCGCGCAATGGTGGCGGACGAGAAAGCCGTTGAGATGGCCAACGGGGCTCTTGACCGCTTCCAGGCGGGAGAGCGTGGATTTGTAGTCAGCGCGGACGACATCAAGGCGTGGTTAGATGACCCAACCCGGCCGCGTCCCGTATAGAGCGGAGTTCGAACAACGCGCAAGAGACTTCTTGGACAGTCTGACGCCGTGAGACTATGGCCGCGCGATGACGGTGGTGCACAGCATTCTGGAGTCTCCGCATCCTGATCGGCGCACCAGGATACCCTTGCCTCTGCCGTACCGCTTCGGCAGTATCGGCTGTAAAGCCAGCGGCTTCTTCATCGTGTACAGCATTGCGAGCGCCACGACAGTGCTGGTGCATTATGTGGGCTGGGACAACCCTGACTATTGGGGCTGACGCTTGCCCCCTGCCGTTCCTGCGGATAGCATCGCCTGCGCCATGAAGCCCTTCAGCTTGCACGAGCCCGCCACCGTGCACGAGGCCGCGTCCGCCCTCGCCGACGCTGGCGGCGCTGCCGCGCTCTACGCCGGAGGCACCGAGCTCCTGCTCGCCATGAAGTCCGGCCTGCTTGCCTATGACACGCTCATCAACGTGAAGAGCATCCCCGGACTCGACGCCATTGCAGTCGACGGCGACGCCGTCGTCATCGGCGCGAGCGCGACGCACAGCGCCGTCGAGCACGACCCGCTCGTGCGCGAACGATTGCCCCTGTTCTCGGAGGTAGAGCACGGCGTGGCCAACCTGCGCGTGCGGAACGTCGGCACCCTCGCGGGCAACCTCTGTTTCGCCGAACCGCACTCCGACCCCGCGACGCTCCTGTTGGTCTACGGGGCGGAGCTTGACGTCGCGGGCCCCTCCGGCGCGCGGCGCATCGCCGTCGGCGACCTGCAGACTGGCTCGTACGAGACGTCGCTCGCGCCCGACGAGCTACTGACCGCCGTGCGCGTCCCTGCCTTCCAGGCGGGCGTGCGTGCCGCCTACTCCAAGTTCGGCTACCACCACCGCCCGACCCTTGGCATCGCCGCCGCGCTCGCGGTGGAGGATGGCGTCGTCACCGACGCCCGCCTCGCGCTCGGCTGCGTATCGCCGGTGGCCCGGCGGCTCCCGCGCTCGGAGGACGTGCTGCGCGGCGAGCGCGTCGACACGCTCACCGAAGGAGCGGCGGCCTTGCGTGAGGCGTCCCGCCTGGCATCCGGGGACGCTGACGCCGTCGAGGACATGCACGGCGCCGTCGACTACAAGGAGCACCTCGTGCGCGTCTTCATGGAGCGCACCCTGCTGCGCGCGCTGGCCCGGAACGGAGGAGGAGATGCCGATGCCTGAGGCGCAGGACACGATGGCGGTCGCATTCCAACTGAACGGTGCGCCGGTCGAGGCCGCGGTCGAGCCGCAGATGCCGCTCATCGACCTCCTGCGCGAGCGCTTCGGCCTCACGGGCACGAAGCGCTCGTGCGACGTGCAGGTCTGCGGCGCGTGCACGGTGTTGTTGGATGGCGCGCCCGTCAGTTCCTGCACCGTCCCTGCGTTCGAAGCGCGGGGTAGGGCCGTGCTCACGGTGGAGGGGTTCGCGGCGGACGAGGGTTCGTCTCCGCTCATCGAGGCGTTCGTGAACAATGCGGCGTTCCAGTGCGGCTTCTGCACGCCGGGCATGCTCCTCGCCGCGAAGTCCCTGCTCGATGCCGATCCCTCGCCTTCCGAGGAGGCGATCAAGGACTACATGCGCGGCAACGTATGCCGCTGCACCGGCTACAAGAAGATCGTGGAGGCTGTCCACGAAGCGTCGGAGGCGGGCCGATGACCACGCGCGAGTTCAGGACGGTGGGAACGGCGGTGCGCAGGGTAGACGCGGACGACAAGCTGTCGGGCCGCGCGCAGTTCACCGGTGACATCGAGGTCCCGGGCATGGCGTTCTGCAGGCTCGTGACGAGTCCGCTGCCCCATGCGCGCATCGTGCGCGTCGACGCCAGCCGGGCGCGTGCCCACCCCGGTGTCTATGCCGTGCTCACCGCGGCAGAACTCGTCAACATGGAGACCCACTACGGCTCCGACAAGAAGGACCGCCCCGTTATCGCCATCGACAAGGTCCGCTTCCAGGGCGAGCCTGTCGCCGCCGTTGCCGCCGTCGACCTTGCGACCGCCGAGGCTGCGGCCGAGCTCGTCGACGTGGAGTACGAGGAACTCCCCACCGTCACCGGCATCGACGAAGCGCTCGACCCTTCCAGCGAGCCCGTCCACGACTCCAACCTCTGCCACGAGTACGGCTACGAGTGGGGCGACGTCGATGCGGCCTTCCGCGATTGCGACCGCGTCTTCGAAGACACGTTCACATTCCCGATGGTCTACCACTACGCGATGGAACCCCACACCTGCATCGCCAGCTACGAGCCGGACCGCATCCGCCTCTGGACGTCGGCCCAGCACCCCTTTCTCGTGCAGGCGGAGATAGCGCGCCTCTTCGGACGCCAGTTGGACCAGGTCCAGGTCGTCGTCCCGTTCGTGGGCGGCGGCTACGGCAGCAAGTCGTACACCAAGATCGAGCCGCTCGTCACCGCCCTGAGCCGTGAGGCCGGCAGACCGGTGCGCTTGGCGCTCAGCGTCGACGAGGCGATGCGCACCGTGCGCCGCCACGCCGCACGCGGCACCATCCGCACCGGCGTGATGAACGACGGCACTATCGTCGCCCGCGAGTGCACCGGCTACGTCGACACCGGCGGCTACACCGACAACGGTGTCCGTGTCACGGAGCGCTTCGGCGACCGCATGCCCGGCCCCTATTCGCTGGCGAACGTGCGGGTGAAGACCTACGGCCTCTTCACCAACTCGACTCCCGCGGGCTCGTATCGCTCCATCGGCGGACCGCAGGCCATATGGGTGTGCGAGTCCCAGATTGACGTGATCGCCCATGCCCTCGGCATGGACCCGTTCGAGTTCCGCGTCAAGAACCTCGTCCGGGAGGGCGAGGAGGTCCGGCGCGGCAGGCGCCCCATCGAGGGAGATCTCGAGTACGCCCTGCGCCGGGTCGCCGACGAGTTCGGTTGGGACTCGTGGACGCCGGGCCCGACCCCGCCCGGCGTGAAGCGCGGCATCGGCTTCGCGTGCGGCGTCACCAACTCCGGCGCGAGCCCCACGTCCACCTCGCTCGTGCGCTTCCACGCCGACGGCAGCGCGACCGTCTACATCGGCAGCGCCGAGATGGGGCAGGGCTCCCGCTCGGTCATGGCGCAGATCGCCGCGGAGGAGCTGCGCATCCCTTACGGGAAGGTGCGCGTCGTCGCGTCCGACACCACGGCGGTGCCGTGGGACCGCTCGACCGGCTCCAGCCGGTCCACAACCCTCATGGGACTCGCCGTGCACGACGCCGCGATCGATGTCCGCCAGCAGTTGCTCGACCTCGCCGCCGAGCACTTCGAGGCCTTCCCCGAGGAGATCGAGGCCGAGGACGGGCGCGCGTCCTTCAAGGGCGAGTCCGTCGCGTTCGCTGCGCTCGTCCGCAACATGTTCGGCGGCTCCGGCGGCGAGCTCATGGGCAGAGGCTACGTCACGCCGAAGCACGCCAGCGGCAAGCTCCGCCAGGACCCCGTCTTCTGGGAGGTGAGCATCGGCGCGGCCGAGGTCGAGGTGGACACTGCCACCGGCGAGGTCCGTCTGCTCCGCTACTACTCCATCTCCGACCCCGGAAAGGCCATCAACCCCAAGCAGGTCGAGGGCCAGGACGAGGGCGCTGCGATGCAGGCCATCGGCCACACGCTCTTCGAGGAGATGCTCTACGAGGACGGCCAGCTCCTGAACCCGAACCTCGTCGACTACCGCGTACCCGTCTTCACCGACCTCCCGCACGAGTTCGAGACCGTGCTGATCGAGAGCGGCAATGGCCCCGGCCCCTACGGCGCGAAGGGCGTCGGCGAGGGCGGCATCGTCTGCGTCGCGCCTGCGACAGCCAACGCCATCTTCAACGCGACGGGCGTCCGCATCTCCACGCTCCCCCTCACCCCCGAGCGCGTCTGGCGCGCCCTCCACGAGGCCGGACAGGCGTCAGGCTAGCCCTTCAGTCGCGGCACTATGGCGTAGACCGTGACCACCGCCGCGTTCTCGAAGTAGTACGCGATCAGGAAGTCCTAGGTGGCATAGCAGATGCTGTCGTAGCGGAACGGGAATCCTATGGCGACCTTGGAGCGGCCGTCCTCGTAGGGGTTGGCCATCACTTGGTCAACCCCGGCGTTGAGCTGCTGCTGGTGCTCCTCGGACTGGGCTTCTAGGAAGGTGCGTGCGACGGGTTCTAGGACGGCGTCAACTGCTGGGGAACTGCCGCTGGTCATCGTCAGGTCTGTTGTGGCGGATGTAGAGCCCCTTCTCCCCGGCTGCCTTACGCCGCTGGGACTCTTCGTATTGTGCCTGGATGTCGTCAGCCCTGCTCAACGCCTCACGACGCAGCGCCTCGCCTTCCGGCGTCAGTTGGACCTTCTTGCGCGTGTTTGCCATGGTCAGCCTCCGCGCCCACACGTGAGCGCGCTGCCCTCATTCTACCATCGGCCTCTCGGCATGCCCCTTGACGTGTTACACACGGCTAGCTGGACGTTCACCCAGGGTTCCCGAACATCTCCACGGGCGTCTGGCGCGGACCGTAGCCCTCGAAGTACTCCCCGGTCTCCTGGTTGTAGCGGCCCTGCAGGTGGTTGCCCGCCTTCTTGCTGCGGATGATGACCGCCACCGTCCGCTCGCCCACCGTGTTCTCACGGTGTATCTCGTACGGACCAACCAGGTCGATCTCTCCCGGACCGCAGTACTTGTTCGACGCCAGCGCGATCTCCGCGTAGTCCGGGCGCGAGCGGTCGTCGAGCCGGTCGTAGCGCTCGATGCGCTCGTGGCCGTCGAGAACGCCGTAGAGCGTGTAGATCTCACCGTGGTCGTGGACGCGGGAGAGCCTGCCCTGCCGCGACTGCCCCTTCGTGAGGCCGTTGATCGCGAACCCGAAGTCCGGGTCCTCGTAGAAGATGAGGTTCTCGCCGCGGCCCTCCCTCGCCTCGCAGTCCGGCCAGTTCTGCGACGCCTCGATGACTGTCGGGTCGGCGAGCAGCTCCGCCAGGATGGGAGCGAGCGCATTCCATCGCTTGTCGAGGTCCGGCTCGCTCGCGAACAGCTCCCGCGTCTTGTGCACGAACCGGTCCAGCGCGTTCTGTGTCCTCGTCTCAACGACCATGGCGGCGCCTCCTTCATGCGTCCTGCTTATGGCGGCAGTGTGCGCCCGGCGCGAGGCGCAGTCAAGCGTGCACGCGCCGCACGGCTGGCGTATGGTTGCTGTCAACGAGAGTGGCCTCGAATGAAGACAACTGCCTATTTCGACCGTATAGCCAGGCACAAACATCCTGAGGCAAACAGAGAAGACTGGATAGAAGGCGTCCTCTCTGCTCCTGATCACCAGGAGGCTGGAGACCAACCTGAAGGACGCATCGCATTGACCGGGTTCGTCCTTGAGGCAGGCAGACGGTTGCGAGTGATAGTCGAGGAAGACGGAGAGACTGTACACAACGCGTTCTTTATCCCAGACTATCACCCTCAGCGCGAGTGAAAGGCATAGGCGGCCATGGCAACGAGAACCGGAATAACAGGCTTGGAGGTCGAGTTCGTGCCCGAGACGAACAGCCTCGTTGTGTTCTGGAAGGATGGCCCTGCCGACCACGGCGATGAGGTGACGCCCGGCATCGTGGTTGACTACGACGCCGACGGCAACGCGATAGGCATCGAGATTATGGGCGGGGCGCGCGAGTTCATCGCCGACCTTGCCGCTAGGTCCAAGCCTGTGCGTTCCAAGCGCAGCTCTACCAATGTTGCTGTGGATACTGCGGCGAAACTGCTTGCCCAGGAGCTGTCCAACAACAGTCCAGCAACGCCACCCAAACAACCTGACCATAGGAGGGAGCCATGACCACCGACGCAGATGCGGCGATCAAGTACGCGCCGACACCCGACGGACTCGAGGACTTCGCCATACCGGACCCCTATGCCGACTGGCTCAAGGCCGAGGGCGTGAAGGTCATCGTCGACTACGCCTTCGACGACATCGCCAACGTCGAGCTCGGCCCGTGGGAACGCAAGGGCGGGAAGGGCGCCGTCATCAACATCCCCTACCACGTCCTCACCAACGACACCCACATCGTCGAGATCGACCCCGGCGGCAGTTCGGAGCCCGAGCACCACGTCTACGAGGAGTACGTCTACATCGTCTCCGGCCGCGGCGCGACCAGCATCTGGCCGCAGGGCAGCGAGGACAAGAAGACGTTCGAGTGGAAGAAGGGAAGCCTCTTCTCCATCCCCCTCAACTGCTGGTACCAGCACTTCAACGGCAGCGGCTCTGAGCCCGCCCGCTACCTCTCCGTCACGACCGCTCCGGCGAACATGCGCCTCTTCTCCGACAACGACTTCATCTTCCAGTGCGACTACCCGTTCTCCAGCCGCTACAGCGGCGAGGACGACTTCTTCAGCGGCAACGGCAAGCTCTACACCCGCCGCATCTGGGCGTCCAACTTCATGCCCAACGCTCCGGACATGGCCCTCTACGCATGGAACGAGCGCGGAGCGGGCGGCATCAACTCCATGTTCGAGATGGCCGGCAACCTCTCCAAGGCCCACATCTCCGAGTTCCCCGTCGGCACTTACAAGAAGGCGCACCGCCACGGCCCCGGCGCCAACCTCGTGCTCCTCAGCGGAGACGCCGGCTTCTCGCTCCTGTGGACCAAGGACGACATGTCCGACATCCGCAAGGCCGACTGGAAGGTTGGCTCGCTCGTCATCGTGCCGAGCGACGGCACCTACCACCAGCACTTCAACTCCGGCACCCGGCGGGCGCGCTACATGGCGCTCACGCCCGGCACCCACGGCCTGCGCGCAGCCGTCCCCCGCGGTCAGGGCGCGGACCAGAGCTTCAAGGAGGGCGGCTACCAGATCGAATACCAGGACGAGGACCCCAGGATCCACGAGATCTTCGAGGGAGAGCTGGACAAGAACGGCGTCACCTGCCGCATGAAGGCCTTCATCTCCTACTGCAAGGGTGAAGTCGGCCCCACCTCCGCCAGGGACGCATAGGGACTGCTCCGCTCGCGTGAAGAAGGCCGGGTGCCGTATTCTGGGGACGCGGTTCGCTGCCATGGTCCGCTGACCGCACGTGTACTATGCGTAGTTTGACCGCAATGCCGGCGGGGCCGCTGGTCAGTGGCCCCGCGCGTCAAGCCAGTCTCCTCCTCCTGCTGCTCGCCGCACTGGCAGGCTTCTTCCTGGTGCTCGAGTTCGTCGTCGCCTTGGTGTCCACGGGCCCCCGCGACATACTGGCTGCCGCGTCCTCCCAGGAGAGGACCTTCGGCGTACCCAGTGGTGTCGGCCTGCTCGAGTTCCTCGTACTGCCCGTCGCCATCGTCCTTGCGGCCGCCGCTATGGTGGTCTCCGTCCCATGGCCGCTGGGAAGGGCTTCCCTCCGACCTTCGTGGTCCCTCGCGATGGGCGTGCTCGCTGCGCTTGCCCTGATCGTGGCCGGAGCGTACCTCGCCTTCTCCGGCACGCTGGGCAGTTCGGTCTCCTACGACGAGCACATGGTGCAGCGCATCTACCTGGAGCCGGAGAGCTTGGTCCTCCTGGCGGCGTTCTTCCTTTCTGTCGCCATCGCCGGGATACTCAACTGGAGACTGCTGGCGCTTGCGCTCGTGGTCTGGCTGGCCGCCGCGGGCGTCTTCGGCTTCCTGGACACCGAGCCCATCGATGGGCTGCTCCTCTTTCCCCGCACCCATCTCCTGGAGGTCCCCGCCGGGTTCGCGGCGGTTGTTGATGGCCTCCGCCAGGCGGGGGGAGCGTCGACCGCGCAGCCGGCGGCATCGGCAACGACCGCCGCCAACGTGCCCGCGGACACGTCTCTGCTGTCGGAGATCACGGCGTTGCAGCCTCTTCTACCCGGCGACGCTCCGGTTTTCCGCGTGACGGGCGCTGTCCACACCAGGTATCTCAGGACTTCCACGGGCGACGCGTACACTGAAGGAACGTGGGGCCAGTTGGACCCCGCCGCCGTTACGCTGGAAGGGAACGCCTCTGTTCCTGATGCGTTGGCGCCTCTGGCTGGGCAGCTCCATCTGCCGACGGCAGCTCCGCTCCACGAATTCGTCGACCACGTCGTGGTCTCGCCCATCGAAGGGGCGGACTCGCTCGCGGCGGGCGTGCTCCCGGTACCCGCGAACCTGCACAGCATCGACACTACCGCGACCTACTTCCCCTTCAGCCAGACCCTGGCAGCTGACGATAGGGTGTCCGCCTATCGGACGGAGTCCACCCTTCCGCTCTTCGCGCTGGGGCAGAAGATTGACGCGCCTCCGGTGGCGGACGGGACGTATCTGCAGCTGCCGGATGGCCTGTCGCCGCGTGTCCATGAGCTGGCTGAGCGGGTCGCCGCTGTCGCCTCTCCATACCTGAAGGCCCGCCTGCTGCAGGTACACCTCCAGGAGGAGTACTCCGTCGGCGTCGCAAGCACGGAAGAGGAGACCCGGCCGCCTCCGGGCCGGGATCCGGTCGACTGGTTCCTCTTCGACCACGGCGTGGGCGCTGGCAGCAACTTCAGCAGCGCGTTCGTGGTGCTCGCCCGGGCGGCCGGGGTCCCGGCCAGGGCCGTGTCCGGTTGGGTCGTAGCGAGGCGGGAGGAAACACAAACGGTCCGTAGGAACCAGGCCCACCAGTGGGCGGAGATCGCCCTGGACGGCCTCGGTTGGGTCACCGTCGACCCCTTGCCCAGGGACGCCTTCACGGACACGGACGTCAACCATCCGCTGGAGACCGCGCTCGACGAACTGGCCGCCAGTGCTGCGCCGCAGGTACGGGGCGCGGTGGCTGCGCTCAGGGTCGATCTGAACGACCCGGAGGCGCTGCGCCTGCTGTTCAAGGAGATAGACAACGCCCTGGAACCTGGTGCCCGCCGCGCTGCGCAGGCTGCTCTGAGCGTGCTGGCCCTCGACTGGCCCATCGGGGTCCTGCTGGACCATGAAGACCCCCTCATGAGGGCCTCGGCGGCCTTCGGGTTGAGAGTGCTCGCCGACCCTGAGGCGGTGGACGCCCTGATACAGGCCTTGGTTTCGGATGAGGACGCCCGGGTCAGGGTGGAGGCTATCGATGCGCTGGCCGCCCTGGGGAAGGACAAGGCTGAAGGGCCGCTGCTGCGGGCGCTGGAAGCAGACTCGGACGCCGCCGTCCGGGAGGCCGCGGCCCGGGCTCTGGGCGCTCTCGAGACCGATTGGACGGCGGAAAGGATGGTGCCCGTCCTCGTCTCGGACCCCGCCCCGGAGGTGCGCGCCGAAGTTGCGCTCGCCTTGGGCGCGATCAGGAACGACCTCGCCCTGCTGCCGCTGGTGCGCGCTCGGTCCGACGACGCATCGGCTGACGTCAGGACGGCGGCGGATGAGGCCTTGGAAGGGTGGGACTTCGCCGCCTTGCTGAACGTCCTCCTGAATGCCGGGGACGCGGAGCAGCGGGCCGTGGCGGCCCGGCTCATGGGGGAGCGAAGGTACCCGGCGGCCGCGTCGGAGATGGTCCCCGTTCTCGGTTCTGACCCCGTCTCACTGGTTCGAGCGGAAGTCGCACTGGCCTTGGGGGAGATCAGGAACAACGTCGCCCTGCTGCCGCTGCTGGACGCCCGGGCCGACGACGCATCGGCTGAAGTCAGGGCCGCGGCGGAGGAGGCCCTGACCAGGTGGGACTCCCACGCACTGGTCCTGGTCCTCGAGACCGCGGTGAGCCCGCTCCAGAGAGCCGCGGCTGCTCAGCTCATGGGGGAGCGAAAGTACTCCCACACCATGGCGTTGGAAGCATTGCTGAGAGCCTTGGCTACGGATGAGTCCGCCTATGTCAGGACGGCGGCGGCCTTGGCCTTGGCTGAGATCGGGGACGGCGCAGCGCTGAGAGCGCTGCTCGACGCCCGTTCCGATGACGGATCGCCTGACGTCAGGAACGCGGCAGCGGAGGGCCTGGCCGGATGGGACTTCGATGCCCTCCTGTCGGCCCTCGAAGACGCAGCGGACCCGTCCCAGAGGGCTGCGGCAGCCCAGCTCATGGGGGAGCGGGGGCTTACCGGGGCGATACCCGCCTTGACGAGGGCCTTGGCCGATCCCGCTGCGGATGTCCGGGATGCTGCGCGGGAAGCCCTGGAGAGACTGGGCGCAGACACAACCGGACTGGAGGGCGGCGCCGGCACGGGCGGGCAGGGGGATGGCACGGGCACAGGTGGAGAGGGGAGCGGCACGGGCTTGGGAGAGTTGTTGTCGGCGTCGGGACTCGCCTCGCTTGGGCAGGGAGACGAGGCGGCCAGGGACGCCGCGCTCGGTGCTCTCGAGGAGCTCGGGGCCGGTGTGACCCGGTTGGAGAACGGAGCGGCGCTCATCATGCATTCCGGGGGTGGTCTCTCCACCGAGGGAACGACAACCCGCCAGATTGCACAGCCGCCGCGTATCCCGGTCTTCACGGTGCAGGGCGCCGCTCACACCAGTTATCTGCGGACCTCTACGGGAGACGTATACGCGGACGGCGGCTGGAGCCAACTGGACCCCGTAGAGGTCCCGTACGCGGCCGGAAGCAGTGTCTTGGCTGCCACAGCCGCCGTCTACGATGATGCCACGGGGGCCTTCGGCGCGCTCCCCTCTGAAAGGCAGGCCTTCCCGTCGCTCTTCGGGTTCCGGAGCAACCCGCATACCGCCTTCTCCGACCGGGTCCAGTTGAGCTCCCACGGCGTGTTCGACGAATTGCCCTTCGGAGTATTGCCCACGTCCCTCGACCTGCAGGACGTCGATCTCGACGGGTTCTACTATCCCTTCAGCGCCACGTTTCGTTCCCCAAGTCCGGGAGCCCGGTATCTTTGGACCTCTGATGTCCTGTTCTACTCGCTCCAGCAGTACCAGGCCGCCGCTGCCGTCGCCGACACCATCTATACCCGGTTGCCTCCGGGCCTCCCTGACCGGATCGCGCAGCTGGCTGAGGAGATCACGCGTCCCCACAACTCTCCGTATGCGAAGGCTGAGGCGCTGGAACGGTACCTGCAAACGCGCTACGCCTACAGGTACGCAGACAACTTCGCCGCGGGCATTGCGCCCTCGGGACGCGATCCGGTGGACTGGTTCCTCTTCGACACGCGCCAGGGAACGTGCGGGCAGTTCAGCAGCGCATTCGTCGTGATGGCCCGGTCCGTGGGCATACCCGCCAGGATCGTCTCGGGATGGGTCACCTCCCCCTCTGCCGAAGCGATCGTCGTCTACTCGAACCAGGCGCATCAATGGGCAGAGGTCGGGCTGGAGGGCATCGGTTGGGTGCGTTTTGACCCCACTGCGTCCGGCGGAGCCCCGTCAAGGGTGACGGACATTCCGCCTGCGGTCAGGCCCATCCCCGTCGTCAGGGGTATCGACGAGAGCGGTGGCGTGGCGCCGCCTTCCCTCGTTGACACCGTAACGGACATCACCCTCTGGCCCGCGGAGGTCCGTCGTCAGACGCCGTTCGTGGTGGGAGGAACGGTGCGCACCGTCGACGGACAGAACGTCAGCGGTATGACGGTCGAGATCTACGTCAACGAGACCAAGGACCACGGCGGCACGATTATCGGGACGACCACGTCCGGTGCGGGGCGCTTCCGGGCCGAGGTGCAACTGCCCGCGGATCTGGAACTGGGCGGCTACCAGCTCCTGGCCCGCGCCGTCGGGAACGACCGGTTCAATGAGTCCTGGAGCGACCCTGACATCAAGGTCTTCTCCGGAAACAGGATCGAGCTCAGTGGCCCGGCGGAAGTAGTCCGGAACGCTGTAGCCGTGTTCCAGGGTATGCTGATCGAAGACTCCGGACGGGGAGTGGTTTCGCGCGAGCTCGCAGTAACGTTCGACGGAGACGCCACGGCTTCTGTGGTGACTGACTCGTCGGGCCGGTTTACGTTCTCCGAGTCCTTCTCGCGGCTTGGACGACACTGGGTGGAGGTGGAGATTCGGGGGGAGGAGTTCCTGCTGGATAACACCGCCCGCTTGGATTTCGAGGTCGTCCTGCCCACCGAGGTTATGGTCTACGCCCCCGATTCCGTGGTGATAGGTGAGGAGTTCCCTGTGGCGGGTGTCCTTCGCGGGGCCGACGGGAGTCCTCTCGCGGGGAAGCCTCTCGGCGTGAGAGTTGGCCGCAACCCCGAGCAGTCGGTCAACACGGACGCGGAAGGCTGGTTCGAGGTCGCCGGGATGATGTCGAGTCCCGGGCAGTTCACCGTCAACGCCGCGTACCGGGGCGAGGGCTCGGTGCTCGCTTCCAGCGCAACGGCTCGCGCCGAAGCCCTCCACGCCGTAGCTCTGACGCTGGAGGGGCCGCTCAGGCTGAAGCGCGGCGATGGAGCGACGTTCGAGGGCGCGCTTACGTCGGATACGCTCTCGCCGACCGGCGCCGTGGAGCTGACCATAGAGGCCGCCGGAGTTGAGCAGCTTGTCACGGTGAACGTCGGTGAGGATGGGACGTTTCGATACCGGCATCCGTCCTTCGGAAGCACAGGCCCCCATACGCTCACGGGCCGCTTCGACGGGGGAGAGTTCGTCCGTCCGGCCTCCGCCGAGGCCGCTTTCGAGGTGCTGGAGCCCACCGTCCTGGCGCTCGACGGCCCCGTCGTCGTGAGGGATGGCGAGGGCTTCCGGCTCACGGGCATCCTGCGTGAGAGTGGCGGAAGCCCGGTCTCGAACGCCGAAGTGCGCGTGGTCGGCAGTGAGCCCCTCTCTCTGACGACCGATGCTGAAGGCAGGTTCGCGTGGGACGCCCGGGCAGTCTTCGACGAGGGTTCCGCGCGCGGTCCGCATGAGTCCGCCATGAGCGTCGAGGTGGTCTTCGACGATACGGAGCAACTGGCCTCCAGCCGTGCCACGCTGGACGTTGCGGTCGGGCTTCCCCGGGTCCTGGTGGAACCGCTGGCACCCGTTGTGCGCGGCGCCGGGGCGGTCCTCCGCGGGACCGTCCTGCTGGGGACTCATCCCGTGCCCGGCGCCGAACTGAACGTCGGTCCCGACCTCGTGTTCAGGTCCAACGACGTTGGCGCCTTCGTGCAGACGTACCCGGTGCCGGGGGATGGACCGCTGGGGACCGCCGAACTCGTCATCGACGCCCCGGCGTTGGATGCCGGCGCCACGGCAACGCTGGTGGTCAGGTCCGCTGCCAACCTCATCGTGACCCCGGTGGGCAGGGTGCGCCCCGGCGGCATGACGTTGCTCCAGGTGGCGCTCCTGGACGACACCGGGACCGGTATACCGCTGGCGGCCGTGCGATCGAGCCAGGGGGTGGACGCCACCACCGACGAGTCCGGGGTGGCGATGCTGGAGCTTGCGGTGCCGGCCGAGGAGGCCCTCCACGGCAGCTTCGTGGAATTCACCTATGCCGGGGACGACCTGCACGCTCCGCTCGGCACGCCGTACTTCTGGGAGGGCGCGATCACGCCCGCCGGGATCAACTGGCTCCTTTGGGCGGGCATCCCCGGTCTCCTTGCCGTGGCCGCTGCCGCCGCATACTCCGGCAGGAGGTTCAGGGTGAGGCCGCTGGCGGTGCTCGCGCGTTGGAGGCGTGCGGAGGCCGGGCCGGCCGCGGGTCCTGACGCGGCTGACCAAGGTACGGGCCTCGAGGACGATGCGGGCCCGGCGCCCCGGCCGGTCCTGTTGTGGATCGCGTTCCGGAAGGAGGCGGAAGACCTGGCGGACGTCTGGGGGGTTGGGGAAGAGGTGCGCATCACCGTGAACGTGAGCGACGAGGAGGGGCGTGCCGTTGCCGGGGCCATAGTCGAGGTGGCTGTTGCCGGCGATGCTCCGTCGCAACTCGCGGTCGTTGGCAACGACGGGGCCTACACCTTCGGCTGGACCGGTGCGGAGCCCGGTGAGTATCCGGTGTCCGCGGAGTTCGCCGGCGACTACGACTACCTTCCCTCCTCCGAGTCTCGAATCCTTCGGGTAGTGGACTTCCGGGAGGAGATCGTTCGCTTGTACAACCTCTTCTGGGAGTGGGCGAAGGAGACGACCGGGGGTGTGACGGAACGCTCCACGCCGCGGGAAGTGGAGCTCATCCTGGTGTCCCGGGGGCTCCCGGTCCCCCAGAAGGCGCTCGACGAACTCATCTCCAGGTTCGAGGAGGCGGACTACAGCGAGCACCCGATCGCGCGCCGGCACTACGAGGCGATGTACCGGGCATGGAGTGCGGTGATGGAGGCCGGCAGATGAGGAACGCTGTGCTCGTCCGGCGCCCGGACCTGGCCGCCGCACTGTTGGCAGGCGGCGCTCTGGTGGCGCTTGTGCTGCTGTGGGGTGCGGACAGCCCGCTCTCCCGGTTGTTGCGGCTGGACTTGAGCTTCATGGCTCTGCCGGTGGCGCTGTGCGGGCTCTTGCTGGCCTTGGGCAGGCTGGCCCTGTGGATGCGCGGAAGTGAGTTCGCGGAACGGGTAACCCTGAGGGTGCGGGTCGGCAGAGGGGGAGTGCGCCTGCTGCCTCTCGCGGAAGTGCTTCCCGTCGCTCATCGGCTGCTGACGGACCTGGGCTGGACGGCGCTGGGCTTGGGCTTGCTGTCGGGCGCATCGGACCTGCCGGCTCTGGTGTCTGGTCTTCCGTGGGTCCCGGATGTCGCTTCCCTGTCGCCCTACCTGCGCGGCTTCGACTCGCTCGCGGCCTGGGGCATCCTGCTCCTGGCCCCGTTCATCGCAGCTCGGGCGGTTGCGGAAGTCCGCCCGAGCGTAGCCGCGGTTGTCGGCTTCCCGCGTGTGCACCTGGCGGCCTTCGGCGCTGCCTATGCCCTGCTGGGGGTCGATGGTGCGCTCTCTGCCGCCTTCGCCTTGAGCGGGGCTTGGGCATTGCTGGCTGTTGGCCTCGCGGTGGGGTTGTCGTACGCAGCCTCGGTCATTCGGCGCGCCCTGGTAGTCGGCCCGCCTGCGCGCGTGCCCCGCCTCCGCAGGGCGCTCCTCGTGACCGAGGCTGCATGGATTGTTGCGCTGTGGATAGCCATTGCGGTGCTGGCCCTCGCCGCGGAGAGCGCGTCCGTAGGCCCTGGCGCGGTGGGCCCGGGCTCCGTGGACCCATCGTACCTGGCGGTGCTCTACTCCCCGTCGGTTGTGCAGGTACTGGCCGTGCTGCTTCCCTTCGCACTCGTCCACTACTGGGGGGTGCTCCGGCCCGGCGTCGCCCGCATTCTGGGGACCCCCATCGGGCGCCTCGCGGCGCTGGCTGTCGTGTACGTCGTCTTCTCCGGCAGCGGCCTGCTCTCGACGGCGTTCGGGGTCGACGTCTCCGGGATGCTCACTGCGCTCCTCGCCGCGGTTCTCCTTTCCTACGCGGCGACGGTGCTGCGGAACGTGGCGACGCTCGACGTCCCGCAGCGGTATGCCTTGCTGACGGCGAACGCATCGAGGGTGCTGGGCGCCCTGGCCGTGGCCGCGGGCCTGGCCGTCGTCGTCGGGGCTGCCCTCGCTCACCTTCCGGCGGCCAATGCCGTGCTCCTGGACCGCCCCGGAACGACAGGACTCGGGGAGGACCTGCTGCCTTTCCTGGGAGGGTTCCACGAAGCCCGGTACTCCATCGCGTGGTTGTCGTTCGCTGCAACCGCGATGGTCCTCCTGCCCAGGGTCCTGAGCGGGCAGCCCTTCCTGCGCTACCGGCCCATCCTCTCCGCCGTGAGCTACTTTGCCGTGGGATGTCTCACCTGGCTCACGGCCTCCGGCCTGTCCTCGTTCGGACATGGCTTCACCTTCGGCGGTGCCGTTGCCACGGCGGGCATGTTCTCCCTGGCGCTGACCCGGTTGGCCCCGTACGCCTCCTCTTCTTCCAACCCGGCGGTGGCCGACGTCGCCGGATGGCTCGCTGCCTCTCAGGTGCGGGGCTTCACGTTCGGTGCCGCCCTGGCCTTCTACGTGTTGCTGCTGCGTCCCGTCGTCTACGAGATGCTGTGGCTTGCCGCTCTTTACGAGTACACCGCGCTCCTCGTCCTGCTGCTGGCGGTGCTCATGAACGTCGTCAACAGGCTGCGCGTCGTCGCCGGTGCCCGCGAAGCTCCGGGACCGGGTTGGGCCGACTGGTCCCACCACCGGCAGGTGCTCGAAAGCAAGGCGGACCCGCGCGCCGCGCTGACCGACGCCATGCGGCGCCGGTTCGTGGACCACGGCGATTGGCGGCCCCTGTGGGTGTACCTGCTGGGGCTGCTCTACCGAAGTGACGTTTCCGCGGATGCCATGGCGGCGGTCTGCCGGTCCCTCCGCCGTGGAGCCGTCACGCCCCTGGCGTGGAACGTTCTGGGCAGGAAACGGAGGACGGCGGCGAGGACCGCTGCGCTGGAACATGCCCTGGATGCGGCGGGCTGGGCGCTGGCCTCCTCTGCACCGCAACTCGAACGCATGCGTCAGGACGACGTGCGGAGGGCGGGGGCGTCGTACGTACAGAGAGGAACGGACCCGGAGCCGCTGGCCGTGGCCCTCATCGTCGCCCACTGCCAGCGTGGGGACCGCCCTGAAGAAGCCGTAGACCGCTGGTTCTCGCTGCTGGACACCGCGGACCCCTTCCTGGAGTGGCTCACCCGGTGGCGGAGCAGGTCCAACACGAGGGTTGGCGCCGCGCTGCGCCGCCAGGACCTGGTCGACGAGGCGGTCGCGTCGATCTTCGAGGCCCCGGTGCCGTCGGGGCCTGCCCCGTCGCGTGGGCCGGCGCTCGGACACGAGGGGAGCCTTCAGTGATTCATGGACGGACCGGGATGCGGTGCGCCTAGGCCCGCGACCACTTGCAAGGAGGTTGGCTATGCTGTTGAGAACGATGCCTGGCGATGACAGGGTGGTGCTCACCCATGAATGAGAAAGAACTGGAGCAGGCTCGCCTGTCCTGCGAACAGATCATTGACCGCGTGGCCGAGGTGTTCGTTGGCAATCGCCTCCTGCTCCGCAAGCTCCTCGCGGCGGCCCTGGCGAACGGTCACGTGCTCTTCGAGGACTTCCCCGGCCTGGGGAAGACGCTCCTCGCAAAGGTCTTCGCGCGGGCCATAGGCGGAGACACCAAGCGCGTCCAGTTCACGCCGGACCTGCTCCCGTCGGACATCCTGGGGATGAACGTCTGGAGGCAGAAGGACTCGACGTTCCAGATGATGCCCGGCCCCGTGTTCACCAACGTGCTCCTGGCCGATGAGATCAACCGGGCCCCGCCGAAGACCCAGTCCGCGCTCCTGGAGGCCATGGAGGAGCGGCAGGTCACTATCGACGGCGTGACGCGGCGCCTCGAGCTCCCCTTCGTGGTCATCGCCACGCAGAACCCCATCGAACAGGAGGGCACGTATCCGCTTCCGGAGGCCCAGCTGGACCGCTTCCTGCTGAAGCTCTCGGCGGGATATCCCGCCAATGCGGCCCTGGAGAACGACATCCTGCTGAGGCGCATCCACTGGCAGAAGGACGACCCCACCGCGGACATACAGCCGGCGGTGGACGTGCGCCGCTTCGTGGAGTTGCAGCGCTTCGTGGAGACCGGCGTCTACACGGACCGGCTCATCGTGGACTACATCACGCAGCTGGTCAGGCTCTCCCGCGAACACGCCAGGGTGGCGGTGGGCGTCAGTCCGAGGGGAGGCCTGGCCCTGCTCAGGGCCTCGCGCGCTATGGCCCTCGTCCACGGCAGGGACTTCGTCGTTCCGGACGACGTCAAGATGCTCGTCTCGGACGTGCTCACCCACCGCATCATCCTGAACATCGAGGACACGCTGGAGGGCGTTCAGGGCGGCCTCGTCGTTGAGGAGGTCCTGTCGCAGGTGCCCGTGCCCGGCGAGGCCGGGTGAGATAGGTGTTGGAGTGAAGCAACAGCCGTCGCAACTGAGCTGGGTTGCCGTCTCCCTCGTCATCCTGGTGGCGGGGTTCGTCCTGGGCAACCTCGTCCTGCTGGTCGGCGCGGTCTTCCTCCTCGTCTCGGCCCTCCTGTCGACCGCTCTTCCCCCGCCGTCCGGCATAGTCGTGACCCGAAGCCTGGCGAAGGTCGCGTGCTGGGTCGGCGACACGCTCACCGTGGAGCGCCGGCTGACGGCCCGCGGCGGCATCGGCGCCATCTTCGTGCACGACGATCTGCCGCCGGAGGCCCGGGTGGTGAGCGGAAGCAACCTGCGCGTGGTGTGGAAGTGGCCGGGGGGCCGCTCCGCTGACGTCTCATACCGCGTGCAGTTCTCGAAGCGGGGGCAGTTCGCCTTGCGGGAGACCGCTTGGGAATCGCGCGCCCCCTTCGGCGTCAACCGGGGCACGGCCGGTTCATCCGGCTCCGCGTACCAGGTCTCCGTGGTGCCCCGCATTCGTAGCATCACCCGTCTGAACGCGGTCCGCGCCGTGACCAGGCACGGGCGGTACCTCGGAGACCTTTCCAGGACGGGAGCGGCCACGGACGAGTTCCGGGAGCTGCGGCCCTACCAGCCGGGAGACCCGTTCAAGCGGATCAACTGGAAGGCCAGTGCGAGGGGGGTGAGGGCGGACAACCTCCCGCTGGTCAACGATGTGGAGCCGGAGGCGAAGAAAGGGGTCTGGATCTTCCTGGACATGGCGGACTACATGGACGTGGGCGTCCCGTTGTCCAATCCGTTGGAGAACACGGTGGAGGCATCCGGCACCCTGGCGCAGTACTACCTCGCCCAGGGCTCCACGCTCGGCGCCTATGCCTACAACAGCTACGACGGCAGGGGCGAGTTGCTGACGCCCGAGTCCGGGAAGCGCCAGTTCAACCGCCTCATACAGATGCTGGCCGGCCTCAGACCGGGCCCGCCCGAGGAAGACCTCCTGCAGGCCGTGGAACGATGCAAGAGCTTCCTCCTCCGGCTGGACCCGGCCGTCTACGTCATCACGCGGTTGGACGTCCACTACGCAAGGCCCGGGGAGGCCGCGGGCTCCTTCGACCGCTTCAAGACGGCGGTCACGCGTCTTGCGTCGCTCGGAACGCTCCCCGGGCGGAACAACCCGGTCCGGGTGGTGCACGTGGCCCCGCACGGGTCCCGGGACACGACGCAGGGACTGGGGCTGACCGCGTGGGAAACGCGGTTGGTCGCCAGGGACCTTCGTGACGCGGGTGCGTCGGTCATCGAGTGGGAGCCTTCTCGGGAGGAGTTCACGTCGGTGTTGGTGCGGCATGTTGAGACCTATCGGTAGACCGGACCGGCGCGACGGAAGCGCGTGGTTCGCCGCCGTGGAGTCGGCGGTCATTGCCGCCCTGCTGCTGCTCGCCGTCTACGTGCTGTGGGACACAGGCTTCATCCTGAACGTGGGAGTGACCTCGTGGGTGGAGAGAGCGGACGAGCTGCTCCTGCGCTTCGTCCCGTGGCAGCCGGTGGTTGTGGCGGGTGCGGGTCTTGCCGCGTACCGGGTGCTTCAGGCCCTCGGTCGCGACCGCATAGCCTTCTGGCTCGTCGCGTTCGCGGTTTCCGTGCCTCACGCCTTTCCGGCCTGGTCGCACAACCGCATCGGATGGCATGAACTGCTCGAGTTCCAGGAGGGGCTGGTGGATGACCGCTCCGTCTACCTGGACGCGGCGCTCTTCGTCGCGTGCCTGGTCGGCCTCATCGCCGTGCATCGCATCACGGGGATCATGCGGCAGGGACGCCTCATGGAGTCGCAGGGGGTGGACCCCGGCGAGAGACGGCTGGTCCTCCGGCACGAGGGCCTCATGCTCGCCGGACTCATCGTTGCCGGCTTGCTGGTGGCCGGCCTCATGGTGGCGGTTGCGGCGGTTCTGGCGAGGTACGACGGCCTGCTGGACGGGTCGTCCGTGGCCGTGGCGGTGGTAGGAGGCGGCGCGGCCCTACTGCTCGCCCTGACGGTCCTCGCCTGGTTCCGGGGCCAGCGGATTGCCCGCGATGAAGGAGACGCTCCGCCTTAGGAAGCGACGCCCGGGAGCCGGTGTCGCCGGGTGCTGTATCCTCAGCCCCGCCACGGACCGCGGGGCCCCCGCATCCCGGGATGACGGACGCGGACGCAACCGAAAGGAGCACACATCATGGACTTCGACCTCACTGGCAGGGTGGCCATCGTTACCGGCGGAGCGCAGGGACTCGGCTTCGCCTGCTGCACCGAGCTCGCGAAGCACGGCGCCGACATCGTCGTCGTCGCCCGCGAGCCGGAGGAAGTCACGGACGGGCGCGCCCGGCCCCACGCGCCGGTGAGCGACGGCGTCGCAGCCGTCGAGGCCCTCGGACGACGCGCCCTCGGCGTCACCGCCGACGTCCGCGACAAGGCGCAGGTCGACGCCATGGTCGAGCGCGTCCTCGCCGAGTGTGGGCGCATCGACGTCCTCGTGAACGTCGTTGGCGGCAGCTGGGGCGAGACGTTCAAGGCCGGCCCGCTGATGGAGTTGACCGAGCACGACCTCATCGAGGCGTACCGCGTGAATGTCGTCACCATGTTCCAGTGCAGCGTCGCGGCGGTCCCCGCCATGAAGCAGCAGGGCAAGGGCGCCATCATCAACATCGCCTCGGTCGCCGGACGCGCGCCGAGCCCGGACTCCCCCGCCTACGGCGCGGCGAAGGCGGGCGTCATCAACATGACGCTCTCCATGGCGCAGGCCTGGGGGCCGGAGGTCCGCGTCAACGCCATCGCCGTCGGCGGCATCGAGACGCCGCACCGCCCCCGCTGGCGCGAGGACTCCTCCGCGGCCTACGGCCCCGGCGGCGTCTCCGCGATGGGACGCCTCGGCAAGCCGGAGGAGCACGCCGGCACCGTCGTCTGGCTCGCCTCCGACTACGGCGGCTACATCACCGGCGAAGTCATCGACGCCAACGGCGGCGCCCGCCGCTAGAGCTCCCGTCATTCCAGCGGAGGCTGGAACCCAGGGCGTCCGGCGGCCCACGCCTCGGCAGGTTCCCGTCATCCGACGGCGGCGCGTTTCGCTCCTTTCTGGCGTATAGTGTCCCCGTAACCCCGTGACAGGGAGGTCGCCCATGGTCACGACAGACGAAACGCGGAACGAGGAAGCGGCGTGGGAGCCTATTCCGTACCTGGGACGCAGCGTCCGGGTCGTGGGCGATTGGCAGTCCGTCGACGCCTCGCAGACCCCCCACGAGAAGAACAAGCGGGGCGAGCTCGGCAAGCCCCTCCACAACTGGTACTTCAACCGCACCTCCCGCGACCCCCTCGGGCGCGTCGCGACGGCCAACTCGTCGGCTGACCGGCGCAACGCCATAGAAACGCACATCGCCGGGGCGCCGCGAGGGAAGATCAACCCCCAGCGCACCGAGGTCGTCGACCCGAAGGTCATGACCGAGCACATCAAGCGCGTCGCCAAGCATCTGGGCGCGTCGGACGTCGGCATCATGCGCGTCCACCCGTCGTTCCTCTACAAGGAAGGACGCTATCCCGACGACGGCCGGGGCGCCGACGGCGGGGGCGGCACGATCATGGTGAGCGCCGAGGAGACCGCCCGGCGCTACCCGTACGCCATCGCCTGCATCTACGCTTGGGACTACGAGATGGGCCGCGCGCACCGCCACCGCATCGGCGACGCCGCCTACCACTTCGGCGCTGAGGCGCTCCGCTCCACCTACGCCAACCTCGCGGGCTACATCCGCGAGCTGGGCTACGGCGTGGCGACGCGCGTGGCGACGCCCATGCCCGTGGCGCTCGGGGCCGGGCTCGGCGAGATCGGCCGGCACGGCATGCTCATCACCGAGCGGTTCGGCGCGCGCGTCCATCTCGGCGACCCCATCCTCACCGACCTCCCGCTCGTGCCCGACGAGCCCATCGACATCGGCGTCGAGGACTTCTGCAAGGTCTGCCGCAAGTGCGCCAACACCTGCCCCACCAACAGCATCTCCACGGAGGGCAAGAAGGTCGTCAACGGCGTCGAGAAGTACAAGATCAATTGGGAGACCTGCTACCGCCTGCGCCCCCACGTCATGGAGTACTGGGACATCTGCATGACCTGTGTGGCCGTCTGCCCCTACACCAAACCGGACGTCTGGTGGCGCACCGTGGCCGTGCGGTCCATCAAGTGGACGCCCATCCCCCTGCGCGGCATCACGACCCGCGCGCTGAAGTGGATAGACGACCGTTTCTGGGGCAAGCTCGGCCGCAAGCGGGTGCAGTGGATGAGCCACGACTCCGGACGCCTCAAGCTGCCGGACGGGACGGTCATGCCGGAGGAGCCGGAGCGCGGCTACTACTATCCGCTCAAGGAGAACACGCGCCGCTTCGACATCCTCAAAGAGAAGCTGAAGAGCAAGGCGTAGGGCATGGGACTCCTCCGCTGGCCCCTGCGCCGCTCGCGCGACCCCTACTGGGACGCCTTCGTCAACAGGCCGCTCGCCGACCCGGCGAACTCCATCACCGAGGCGATACGCCGCGCGCCGGAGGGGCGCACCTTCCCGGTCCGCAGCGAGCTGCCCGGACCTGCGCGGCTGGTGGACGACCTGGGCCAACTGACCGCGTTCCTGGGCGCGAGCGCCCTGGGCGTGGCGAGGACCGACACCGCCTTCCTTCTCCCGGATGACGACACGGACCCCGCACGACTGGCCGGGGACCACCCCTTCACCGTCGTGGTCGCCGTCCACGCCGAGCACCACCCGGACAGGGCGAAGGGCATGGCCGGACAGCACGTTCTGCACGAGTCGGCTTCCGTCAACTTCAGCCTCGCGGCCTACATCCGGGAGCTGGGCTACCGCGCGACGGTCCGCCCTGTGGACTCGGCTGCTGCCGCTAACGCAGCCGGCCTCGCGCCGGGGCGCGATGAGTACGTCGGCGACGCCGTGCTGACCGACCTCCCGCTGGTCGTCGGCCGTCCCGACTCGTAACCGGAGGACGCGCGCATGACCACGGACGCCCCCTTCTCCAGCTACGTCATCACTGACCCCTGCATCGGCGTGAAGGACGGCACCTGCGTCGAGGTCTGCCCCGTCGACTGCATCGCCTCCTCCGACGACGAGCCCCAGTTCTTCATCGACCCGGCCCTCTGCATCGCCTGCGAGCAGTGCGTGCTCGTCTGCCCCGTGGACGCCATCTACCTCGAACACGAGGTGCCCGAGCAGTGGAAGGCCTCGATCGAGCGCAACCGCGTCTTCTTCCTCGAAGCGAAGCAGGACACCCCCGCCGTCTCCGTCGAGTGGGCGGAGCAGCTCATCCGGTCGGCCCTCGTCCGCGCGGGCGAGCTCGGCATCGACGTCAGCGTCGCCGTCGTCGACCAGCACGGCGAGCCCGTCGCGACCTCCCCGGCCGCATCGGACGACGCCGCCAAGGCGCAGACCGCCGCCAACCGCGCATACACCGCCGTCGGCTTCACGCTCTCCACGTCGCAGATCAACGAGCGCTCCCTCGAACGCGCCCCCGAGTCGCTGGACCGCACGCGCCTCACCGCCGGCCCCGGCGCCATCCCCATCGGCAGACCCTACGTCGTCGGCGCCATCGGCGTTGCCGGCGGCGCCCCCGACCAGGACGAGCAGTGCTGCCGGGCCGCGGTGACCGGCGGGTAGGGTTGCCTGAGCCATATTCTGTAACTACAATCCTGTAATGACAGATGGCGCACCGCTCTGGGAATGGGACCCGGCGAAGGACGCAACAAACCGGCGCATTCACGACCTCAGATTCGAGACCGCCGCGCTGGTGTTCGATGATCCGCTTGCAGCTACGGTCGAGGATCCGTATCCCTACGAGCAACGGTGGCGGACGATAGGAATGGTCGGCACGGTGGTCCTGATGGTTGTACATACTTGGCCCGAGCGTGACGCGGACACGGGGAATGAGGTTGGACGCATCATCAGCGCGCGGAAGGCGACCGGTCATGAAAGGGACGCGTATGAAGAAGGAACGAGCTGAGTTGACCGCAGAGCAGCGAGCACAGATCGAGGCTCTGGAGAGGCTGTCGGACGACGAGATCGATACGGCAGATATCCCCGAGGTGCTCGACTGGTCGAACGCGAGGCGGGGACTGTTCTACCGTCCCGTGAAGCGGCAGGTCACGCTCCGGCTGGACGCGGACGTGTTGACCTGGTTCAAGGTGCATGCGCGCGATGGCCGCGGCTACCAGACGGACATCAACCGTGCGCTCCGCGAGCACGTCCAGCGGCACGAGTCGATTGGTTGAAGTCGAGGAGGCGACAATGACCATCCAGCGCGAGAGATTCTCCAGCCGGGTTGACTCCGAGTTGCTGGCCGACCTGCGCGAACTTGCCAAAAGGGACGGACGCCGCTTAAACGCCGTGCTCGAAGATGCCATGCGCGAGTACATCGCGGCGCACAGGTCCCGCTCTGCCAATCTCAACGAGTGGTGGCCGCCTCACCCCACGGCACGGCTGTCGGAAGGCGTGAGCCTCAGGCGGGAGGATATGTACGAGGAGCGCGTGTAGGCACGTCGAGCGCCGCCTGCTGACCTTCAACGCCGCTGACTTCCGCCGCTACAGCGACCGCATCGAATTGGTCGGCGAGTAGACGCCCGGCCCCCCCCCCCGTCGTTCCCGCGAAAGCGGGAATCCAGAGTGACCGCCCGGTCACGCGGCGGGGCGGTGATGCAGGGCGGAAGGGTGCCCGGTGTAGGGGCATCCCTTGTGGGTGCCCCCCCCCCCGTCGTTCCCGTGAAAACGGGAATCCAGAGTGACCGCCAGGTCCCGCGGCGGGGCGGTGGTGTAGGGCGGAAGGGTGTCTGGTGTAGGGGCATCCCTTGTGGGTGCCCGGCCCCCCCTCCCCCCGCGGCGGGGTGTCTGGTGTAGGGGCGTCTCTTGGAGGCGCCCGGCCCCCCCGTCGTTCCTGTGAAAACGGGAATCCAGAGTGCCCGCCAGGTCACGCGGCGGGGCGGCTGCGCTGGTCTTGCAGACCGTCCCTCCCCCTGCTACCCCGGAGGCACGAGACCTCCCCGGGTCTCCTCGTGTGGGATGCGTGGTCTGACCGTCCGGGCGTACAGGTAGCCCAGCACGAGCACCGGCAGCAGGCCGATGACGCTCCGCACGGCCACGAACAAGACACCGGGTGGCGAGAACACGACGTTGCCCGCTTCGACTCCCGACGTGATGGGCCACACCGTGATTGCTCTCCAGAGCACCGACCCTATCAGCGGCGCCAGTCCTGACGCTGCGATAGTGGCCGCCGCTGTTGCCCTTAGGACGGACGCCGTGAACGTCTCGTGCCGGATGAGCGCCCAGAGCAGCAGTACGTTCAGCGCCACCTGCGCCGCAAGGTGCGCGGCTGCAACCGGGATGGCGTCCAGCCCGTGCAGGAACGGCCACAGCTGCGAGATATCGAACGACCGGTCTGACATCGAGAGACCGAGCAGCAGGAATGCGTGCGCTATGCTGACGCGCGCGGCCCTGCGGATGAACCAGAACATCACGACCAGCCGGAGTGCGTCCCGGAGACTGAAGTACACGAGCGGTCCGAAGTAGGCCTCCCCGACAGCCCAGCTATCGGTCGGGAACTTGAACAGCACGATAGGCAGCGGGAAAGCCTCTCCCGGACTTCTGGCAAAAGCGGCGCCTAGGCCCGCAACGAGTCCGATGGCCGCCATGGCGATCGTGAATCCCCACAGCGTCGTCAGTAGCTCATGGCCGTACCGCCGGATGGCCGGATACGTAGCGACGAGCACCGCCAATGCCAGCCACTTCACGACATGGGACCACCCCCATAGCGGTACTGATACTGAGCTCCATAGGTGCATCGCCACGAGACAGCCGGTCCCGGCGGGGATCCCCAGCATCAGGAACGTCTCCCATCGGTGTGCCCTCGTGACGCGGACCAACCGGTGCTGGGCGGGTCCAACCATCAGGTAGACCGCGATGGCCAGCAGTGCCGCCGAGACCCCGAGGTTCACCCAGAAGAAATGCGGGCTCCCCCACATGATTCACTCCCGTTCGACTCCGGCTGGTATGAGCATAGCACCCCCCTTCCTGCCCCTCCTCTCCCCGTCCCCGTTGATTGTCTGCAACGCGACATCCGCCCGTTGCGCGGACAACCCACCCCTCCTTACCCTGTCCTGCACGGCCCACTGCCACTCGGCCCTATTGCCGGGCGCGGGGCCGAATCCCACAGGAGGTATGTCCCGGAATGTCACACAATGTCACACCCGAGAGAGCGATTGCCCTCAGACCCCGCCAGGCCGCTGCCCTGCCGTACGTCGCGTCCGAGCCCACCCTCACGCGAGGGGCCCAGGCCGCGCAGATCACCCGGCGCACCCTCGCTCGCTGGATGAACGAGCCCGCCTTCCGCGCTGAGCTGGAGCGCATCCGGAACAACATCGCGGACTTCGCCTACTCGCAGTTGGAGGCTCTCACCCTCAAGGCCGCCTGCCGCATCGAGCAATTGATGGACAGCGACGACCCCAACGTGGCCCATCGCGCGTCGAAGACAACGATCTCCATGTCGATAAGCATCCGCGACCAGCGCGAAACGCGGCGTCGGATGGATACTCTGGAGAACGCCATCACCCTGATAAGGCAGCAGCGATGAGAAGCGGCGTCAGGTCAATGGAGCGCTATCTCGGCTGCTTGGCGGTGCAGGCTGCACTCAGGCCCATCGCCGACGACTACGTCGACCGCTGGGCCGAAGCCGTCGAGCGCGGCGACTACCCGCCCGACGTCGCGGACCTCTTTGAAGCCGTGGGCGCCGCCAGCATCCCCGTCCTCAGCCCCGTCCCCGTCCACGCCTACCTCCGCCAGTGCGCCAGGACCGCCCGCATCCCCGGTCCCGACCGCATCGTCCAGGCCATCGCCCACGCCTGGGCCGAGGGCGACCTCCTCAACGCCGGCAAGACCTGCCGCTGCCCCGCCCGCCGCCCCCTCTTCCAACATGTACCCCGTCACACCCGGGAGAGCGAGGGTCCGGAGTAATGGCTGTATCACACGCGGCGGGACTGCCTCATCGTGCGGTGACAGGATGGTTCCAGTCTGTCACGATTGCCTTGACAGACCAGAAGCAACCGAATAGTCTCCTCATGCTACTTCAATGGTAGGAAGATTCGGACCATGACAACTCCCAACATCGAGACGCGCCTCAGGACTCTCGAAACCGACTTCCGCGCGTTCGTGCAGGAGAACGACAGGCAGCACGACGACCTCTACCAGCGGATTGAAGCACTTGGCGATGACATCCGCCAGCGTGACCATCTCATCATGGAGGAGCTCAAAGCCCTGGGGGGCCACATCGACGAGGTGAAGGACACCCTGGGGGGCCGCATTGACGAGGTGAGGGACTCTCTGGGGGGCCGCATTGATGAACTGGGGGGAGAGCTCCGAGAGCTTAACCGGAAGGTCGACCTGCTCCTCGCGGACAGACTCTAACCCTGTTCCTTGCCACTCCCCCGATCCTGTACATCCTGTCCATCGATGTTGATTGTCGGAGGTGTGACACCCGCCCCTTGCGCGGTGTGACGCCCTTGCCGCACGATGGTAGAGCGCGACGTAGAGCGCGCACATAGACCCTGGCGGATGAGCCGCAGGAAGAACGCTGCCCCCTCAGCGATGAGCGAGGGGGCTTTCTGTGTTAACCCCACATCCCGTCATTCCCGTGAACACGGGGATCCGGAGGCCTGGGGTTATCCGGGTGAGGAAGGTGGACCGTGGCAGAAGAAGAGGCAGCTGAGTGGGGCGAGGTCCCTGCCTGCGCAGGAACGACAGACCTCACATGCTACGCGGACGACCCCGTCGGCTTCGTGACGGACGTGCTCGGCGCAGGTGGGACGCCCTACTCGAAGCAGGCCCGGATGCTCGAAGCGCTGGTGGACCACCGGCGCGTCAGCGTCGTGGGAGCGAACGGCTCCGGCAAGGACTGGGTCGCCGGTCGCGCCGTGCTCTGGTGGCTGGAGACCCGTCCGCAGGCGAAGTCGCTCGTGCTCGGGCCGACGCAGCGGCAGGTGCAGGAGATCGTCTGGCAGGAGATGCGCGAGGCGTACGCGGCGGCCCCCGGCGTGCTCAGCGGCAGGATGTTCTCGTCGAAGTACCGCATCGACGAGGAACGCTTCGCGCTGGGCTTCTCGACGAACAACGCCCTGAACATCCAGGGCTTCCACTCGGAGCAGCTGCTCGTCGTCGTCACGGAAGCGCACGCCATGCCGCAGGCGCAGATGGACGCCATCAAGCGGCTCCAGCCTGACCGTCTGCTGCTGGTGGGCAACGCGCTCTCGCGCGACGGCGAGTTCTACGACTCGCACCACGCGAAGCAGCACCTCTACCACCGGATGGCCGTCTCCGCGTTCGATACGCCGAACTTCACCGGTGAGGACGGCGGCAGACGCGGCATGATCACGCCGGAGTACGTCGACGAGTTCGCGCTCGACTACGGCGAGGACCACCCGCTCTATGCGGCGTCCGTCCTCGCGCAGTTCCCGGACTCGCTCGACGACTCGCTCATCGGCCGCGACGCCGTGGAGTCGGCGATGGCGCGGTGGGAGGAGGACATCGTCGTTCCTGCGGAGGCAGGAACCTCGCCGGGGGTAGGGGCGGTTTTGAAAACCGCCCCTACGTCCCGCTCCGCAGGAACGGCGGAGGGCGAGGGTGACACGGCGGACGAACGCTCCCCGAGAGATGTTTCGACTTCGCTCAACATGACAACCCTGCTGTCAGGAGACGAGCCCGTCTACGTCGGCGTCGACGTCGCCCGCTTCGGGTTCGACAAGTCGGCGGTCTGCGTGCGGCAGGGCCAGCGCGTGCTGTCGGTGCGGTCGTTCGAGCGCATGGACACGATGCGCCTCGTCTACGAGGTGCTGGGTACGGTGCGGGAGGTGGGCGCGGAGGCCGTGTTCGTGGACGAGGGCGGAGTCGGCGGCGGGGTCGTGGACCGGCTGCGGGAGCTCGGCGCGCCCGTGTACGGCGTGCACTTCGGCGGCGGGGCGCAGCGTCCCAGGCGCTTCTTCAACCGGCGCTCGGAGATATTCTGGGAGCTGGCCCGGCTGCTGGAGCGCCGGCTGATCGCCATCCCCCGCGACGACGAGATTGCCGGCCAACTGCTCGCGCTGCGCTACGGCGTATCGAGCTCCGGGCAGGTGCGGCTGGAGGGCAAGCAGGAGATGCGCAAGCGCGGCATGCCGTCGCCTGACAAGGCCGACGCCCTCGCGCTCGCGTTCCTCGTCCCGCCGTCCTTCGGCATATGGACGGGCGCCGAGCCCTTCCTCCGCGACGACCCGCCGCCGAAGGCGACCATTGAGGCCTTCGGCTACGACCGTCCACCGCCGTTCTCTGAGGACGTCGGTCCGGACGAGGACGACGGCGGCGCCTCGGCGAACCGGTTCGGGGTGTGGTGATGAGCGGGGTGCACTACGCGTGCGGTATCCCGCGGCGCCTGAACTCAAAGGCTACGGAATCATGGACAGCGCGGGCTTCCGCCTCTGCCTGCCTGGCATCCTCATCGGTCGGCTCCGGCCAGTCGCCCGGGTACCTCGTTTCCACCGCCCATTCCGTCAGTGCGGCGAGGTCCGGGTGGTCCGCACGCACGGGCCAACTGCCAGGAAGGAGGTTGCGAAGAGCATCGAGGTCATGGCTGAAGGGGAACGCGGTTCCCTCCAGTACCAGGGCCGCCTTCAGGGCTTTCTCCGCTGCTTGCTGGGAGAGTGAACAGACATGGCGCGGCGCGGATGGAAGGGAGGTCAGCAGGTGTTGGGCGACGTCCAGATCGTCTCTGGAGAACCGCAGCCAGCGGAGCGCTTCCGACACGGTCGCCTCAGGGTCGCTCATACACGACCTTTCCCTCTCGCAAGGCGGCGTTCAGTACCGTGCCTGCCACGCCTCCTCGACGGGCTATCTCGTCCGGCGTGGTAACGAGGATGTCCTTGCTCACCGGCATGTCGCCGAGCGAGCGGCGCATCTCGATGGCGGTCCCGCGCTTGTCCGGTACGTCGCTCATGACCACGAGCAGGTCTACGTCGCTCCACTCGCTGGCGGAATTCCGTGCGTGGGAGCCGAAGAGCACGACACGGGACGGCTGGAACCGCCCGACGATGCGGTCAACCATGGTTGAGATGGTCGCCTCAGTTGTCATACGGCTCCCACCCTCAGCGGTCCGACTTCAGCAACGCCGGGAGGACGCGCGTGTTCCAGTAGTCCTTATCGCCCGCCTGGCGGAGTTGCTCGACGAGTTGCGCCGTCTCCGGCCCGACGGCCTCGGCCAACTCGGCGGCGGTGCGCTCTCCGGCGAGGGCGGTCACCGCAGCGCGGAGCTGCATCACGTACTCGGCGACCTCGAACGCGGCGCGGTAGGAGGCGGAGCGCGCCTGCAGCGCCTCCAGCTTCTCCAGCCATTCGAGGCCTCGCTCGGCGTCGTCGAACGGGTCGTTTACGGCGGTGGTCGTCATCGGGCATCCTCCAGGGGGATAGCCTATATCAGGATGCGGTGGCGGGGACGTAGGGGCGGTTTCAAAACCGCCCCTGCCCCGGGCGACGAGCGCCTAGAAACCGTAGACGGCGCGCGGGTTCGCGTCCAGTATCTTGCTGACGATGCCCGGCGCAACGGTGCCCTGCTCCTGGAAGATGCGCATCGCCTCGATCTCGGACGACTGGTCGGTGTGGCCGTAGTCGGTGCCGATGAGCAGGTTGTCCTCGCCGGCGTAGTCGACCAGGTAGCCGATGTCGTCGTCGGTCTGGCACGTCACCCAGATGCGGTTCTCCGCGAAGAGGTCGTCGGGCGCAGGCCTGCCGTGCCGTCCGGGGAAGCGCCGGCGCAGGTCGTTGACGACGTAGGGCGCCCACTGCGCCGCGGCCTCCACGAACGCGATGCGCAGGTTGGGGAACTGCTGCGGGATGCCCGCGAGTATCCACGCGTGGCAGGCCGCGACCGAGAAGATGCGCATGGAGGAGAACGGCGAGCCGCCCGCCCCGTGGTTCAGCAGGCTCTCGATCATGGGGTTGCCGTTGCCGATGTGGACGGTGACGGCCATGTCCAGCTTGCTCATCTCCTCGTACAGGGGGAAGAAGTACTCGTCCTGGAGCATGCCCTCTTCCTCGACGCCGCGCATGAACACCCCGTTCGCGCCGTGCTCCGCCGCCCAGTGCAGCTCCTTGATCGACTCGTCCATGACGGAGAGCGGGAGCACGGCGGCCCAGCGCAGGCGGGCCTCGGACTGAGTCCAGATGTCGGCCAGCCAGCGGTTGTAACCCCTGGCGAGGGCGACGCGGGTCTCGTCGCGGTCGGCGAGCTTGCGGAGGAAGATGGTGGGGTAGAGCATCTGGTAGTCGATGCCCAACTCGTCCATGTGGCGCAGCCGGGCGCCGACGTCCTCCATGTGCTTGGAGGCATCCGGCGTCGCCATCTTCCGTCCGGAGTTCGCCTGCGAGGCGGCCATGTCCGGCGCGACGCGGGAGGGGTCCCACTCCTCGCGCTTGCCGATGGGCTGGCGGACCGTGCCGCGTATCACCCCGTCGATCTCCCAGTAGCGCACGTCGTTGCCGGAGGAGTCCGGCTTCGTGATCATGACGGGCCGCAGGTTCTGGTCGGATGGCGGGATGAAGTCCCAGGTGCGCTCCGTTTCGACGACGTGGGCGTCAGCATCGATGACTGCCATGACAGGCCTCCTTCTGCTCCGTTGCCGTTCAGCCGGTTGACGGGTGCACATTAGCACAAGGGAGGAGGAATCAACAGGGATGCACACCGGTGGGTGCGTTGCCAGGGCCCACCCCGTGACCCGGAGGGCACGGGGCGTAGGTCCGCTCCGGTATACTGTTCTTAGTCCCCTGCACATAGTGAGCCGCATGTCTCGCCTGTTTCTTTGCACCATCCCTCTTCTCGTTGTCGTCCTCCTCCTGGGGGCCTGCGGGGAGCCCGTGACGCCGCAGCCGATCGTGTCGAGGCCGACGCCCACGCCGACCCCGACCGTCACGCCGACGCCGACGTTGACGCCGACCCCGACGTTGACCCCCACGCCAACGTTGACGCCCACACCCACGCTGACGCCTACGCCCACACCCACGCTGACGCCGACCCCGACGTTGACGCCCACGCCCACGGGAACGCCGACGCCAACCCCGACGCCAACAGCCACGCCGACGCACACCCCCACGCCTCTGCCGACGCCGACCCCGCTCCCTCCCCTGGCGCCCACGGTGCAGCAGCGCGGGACGGATACCGTGCTCGTGACGTGGGCCGCGCCGACCGGCCCGCAACCGGTGGCCGACTACGACTACCGCTACCGCCCCTACATCCACACGGCCTACTGGACAGAGGTGACCGACACGGAACAGACCTCGACGCAGGTCGAGATCGACCGCCTGATGCCCGGGGCAACGTACGAGGTGCAGGTACGGGCGGTGAACCCGGGCGGCGCCGGCGAGTGGTCCGGCTCCGGCAGGGCACAGACCCTGCCTCCACCGAAACCGACTCCCAGACCGGGCGGGCAGCTTCTCATATTCTCCGACCCCGGCCCCGGCGACGAGGTGACCTCGCTCCAGAATGCGGTAGCGCGCACCATCCTGGAGTACGGCTACGGCTACCAGACGCACACGATACGCGGCGCCGAGATGGAGTCGATACGGAACCTCGGCAACAGGGTGACGAACGTCCACATGGCTGTGCGTCTGCCCACCCACGAAACGGTCCTGGTCGAGGCGGAGCGGGGAGGCAGTCTCCAGAGGCTCACGGCGAGCGTCGAAGGGGTCTCGTCCCGGAGCGCGTTCCTGATCCCCCGGTACACGAAGACCGCGAACCCCGGCCTCAACAGCGTGGAGGACCTGAGGCGGCCGGAGTCCCAGCGGGTCTTCGCCACCGGGAACAGCGACGGAAAGGCGGTCCTGGTCACGTGCGTCGCGGCGTGGGAGTGCGAGCGCATCAACGAGAAGCAGGTGTACGGGTACGAGCTGGAGCAGTGGGTACACCTCGAGGTGCCGCACAACCCGGAGACGCTGTACAACCGGATACGGTCGGCCTTCGAGAACCAGCAGGACATCCTCTTCTACTACTGGTGGCCGTCGTCGCTGATTACGGAAGTGATCGAGCAGTTCGGCGGGTACTACCAGTTGACGGAGCCGGCGTGGGGGCAGAGTTGCTGGGACAGGCTGACCTCGACCGTTGCGGCAGCCAACATCGGCCGGGCGTGCGGCTATCAGTCCACCTCGATGATCAAGGTGGTGCGCAACGAGGTGCAGCAGGAGGCGCCTGACGCGTTCGAGTTTCTCAAGAAATGGAGACTGAGCGAGGCGGGGCTGAGAGACCTGCTCGCGACCAAGGCGCGGTTCCGGTTCTTCCTGCTGAACGAACTCCAGTTCCGGGAAGCCGCCTTCGCGTGGCTGCTCGACTCGAACGAGTGGAAGTCCTGGGTGGCGCCCGGCGTAGCGGACAAGGTGCTCGACGGAATCCGGCGGTAGCCTAGCGCCCGATGAGGTCCTCGCCTGAGAGGTGCTCGACGGTCTGGCCGGTGTCGGCGAAGGTCCGAGTGACGCTCGTTGAAGCGTAGACCCACATGATCTTCATCGGCACGTCGCCGGTGTTGCGGAAGCAGTGGGTGACGCCTCCCGGGATGAACGTGGTGTCGAAGAGGCCGACCGGCCTGACGACGCCGTCTATCTCGCACTCGCCTGAGCCCTCCAGCACTGTGACCATCTCCTCGACGTTGTGCGAGTGCATCGGCACGTTGAGCCCCGGAGGGAAGTGGCTGATGCCGGCGGTGAACGCTTCGGTCCCGTCCGCGCCCCCGACGAGGGGGTACGTCATCGCGCCATTCCCCCGCGAGATGGGGGCCTGCTCGCCGAACCGCATGTATTTCAGTCCTGCCATGGGGGTTCTCCTCTCCGGACCTATTGGATCTCTGCCGGGTGATTGACCGTTCGGAACGTCAAGGAAAGGCGGCGCTTGCGATTGCGTTCGCGACCGGGGCCTTCCGTCTTCCGTTTGGCGATACCGTGCCGCCATCTCTTGCGGGCCTCTCCGGTGAGCACCAGTGCCGAGCCGCGCTCCAGCATCATGTGTGACTTGGCTTCAGAGCCGTCTCCGAGAGACTTCGCGAAGTCCATCTGCCATTCATCGCCCAGCGAGACCATTGCGACGGCTGGTCCGAAACCGGAATGGTCGGTGTGCATCGCGATGCCTTGCCCCGGCTCGTACTCGTTGACGATGACCTGCTCGGGCGGGCGGTCGAAGTAGCCCGTCTCGTACAGACGCTGGGCCAACGCCTGTAGCCAGTCCGGCAGCGGGCCGATGCGCATGTCCGCGGTGACCGTCCGCTCGGAGTAGTCGTAGCGCCAGCCGTAGTGCTGCACGCGGCGGCTGAGATCGGTGAGCCACGCGCCCTCGTTCTCATCGATGAGGCGGATGAACGCTGCCTCTTCTTCAGGAGTGATGAAGCCAGAGCGATAGTGTATGCCGGGCACATCCGGTTCCCGCCGTTCCAGGTCGGGATCAGCAGGGAAGAGGGTTAGCTGCTCGGTCATGGCTACACCTCCTTGCGCGATAGTATCACGCAGCGGTCGCTGGACTTCCCTGTGGACACGGGCATACTGCGGTACCGTACCCCGATGCCCTGCAACGCCGAGAGTAGAGTGCGCCACCCACTCTCGAAGGATTGCCGATGTCTACCGGAAGTAGCATCGCTTGCCAATAACCTGACATCGCTGATGTAGTCGGTCAACGTCGTCACGCGTTCTATGATACGTGTGAAGGTGCCGATGTCCTCGCTGTCGTGATTGCCGGCAAGGACGTGGCCAAGGGTCATAAGACAGCTCGCCTGACTGCGGATGTTGGCCAGTCTCCGTACGAAGGAATCGTAGTCGCTCTCGTACTGTAGATTCGGGTAGCCCGGAATCGCACTCCGCAATCTGGCGCGGAGCATCCATGCAAGGCGAATCATCTCTTGGCTGGGGTCGTAACCGTACAGACTGACGTCAGCAGGTGGGATGTCGTGCTGCGTTGCCCAGTCCAGGAATGCCCAAGAGAACGGTCCTGCCCCGCATCCTATGTCGATGTGTATCCATCGACCTCCTCGACTGGGCATAGCTTGGTCGATTGCACTGAGGTACCGGTCAAATCGGTAGTGCTCGAACTCGTTCCGGTCGTAGTCAGGTACCAATCTGTGTATTGGACAGCGTTGGCGAACGAAACACTCGCCTGCACTTCATACTGCGGCTGTTTGGTCGCGGCCTCAATGCCCTGCTGGGCCATGATGTCACGTATTGCTGGTACGTAGTTGTCCCTAATCGTCACAGGACTGTCCTAGGTGTCGCGAGGTAGGCGAAGCCTAGGTATGCCCAGCCAACAGCGTCAACAGCCCCGTGTCGCCCTGCTACCGCTCGCCGACCTCGGTGACGACGTCGACGAGGGCGACGCGTCCGTTCTCGACGACCTCGCGCTTGGCGCGTTCCAGGGCACCGCGGAGGTCTGCGGGGTCCTCGATGGGGCCCTCGGCCCATGCGCCGAAGGAGCGCGCCATGCCGGCGAAGTCCACGTAGGGGTCGTCGATGTCGATGCCGATGGTCCGGTTCTCGATGGGCCTGCCGCGCACCTCCGCCATGAGACCCTGGTGGCCGAGGTCGTTGCCGTAGGTGCGATTGTTGTACATGACGGCGAGCATGGGGATGCGGTGGTGGGCGGCGGTCCAGACCGCGGCTGGGGTGAAGAGAAAGTCGCCGTCCGACTGGATGTTGACGGTGAGCCGTCCCTTGTCCCGGTTCGCGAGCGCGACGCCGAGCGCGTGCGGGAAGCCCATGCCGAGCCCGCCTCCGCCACGGGACTCGATGACCTGGTGCGGCGCGTTGTAATCCCAGAGCCGCTCCGTCCAGCCGCGCAGGTTGCCGTTGCCGAGTACCCAGTCCGTGTCCTTGATGACCTCCCACATCTCGGCGGCGAGGAAGGGCAAGGCGATAGGCGACTCGCCGGAGCGCGACGCGACGACGTCCGCCGCCTGCTTCGCGGCAGCGTCGTGCAGCGCGGCGACGCGGGCGTGGCGCTCGCGGAGTTCGCTCGAACGGTCGGGGCCGTCGTTGAGGCGACGCTCGACGAGGTCAGCGAGTGCGGGGACGGCGAGCGCGGTGTCGGCCTGCACGGAAAGGGAGGTGGGGTAGAGGCCGCCGTAGTCCGCCGCCCAACTGCGGACGGAGAGCTGGCGGAGCGAAACGTCGATGAGCTTCGCGTCGGGCGACATGAGGTGCTGCAGTTGCCGGGCGCGGTAGTCCTGCCCGGTGAGCGACTGCTGAAGGTCGTAGACGTCGAGCGCGAGCACGACGTCGGCCTCCTGCAGGAGCTGGCGCTTGGCCGTAGTCGCGTTGAGCGGGTGGCGCGACGGGAAGTTGTAGAGGTCGCCGCCGGAGACGACGGGCAGGGAGAGCAACTCCGCGAGCCGGACGAGGCCGCCGGTCGCCTCTTCGGAGCGTCCGAGGAAGTCGGCGAGCACGACGGGGCGCTGCGCGTCGACGAGGAGTCCGGCTGCGAGGTCGAGCGCCTCGGGGTCGGCCTGGAGCCGGGTGGGCCTGGGGAAGGTACCGAGGTCCGGCATCTCGAACGGCTCGGTGAGCTGCTGCTCCTGTGTCGAGACGTCGAAGCAGACGTAGACGGGGCCCTCCGGCTGGCTGGTGGCGACGTGGTAGGCGCGGACGAGCGATTCGACCGTGGCGCCCACGCTGGCGGGCTGGTCGTCCCACTTCACGTAGTCTCGGACGACGTTGCCCTGGACGTTGGCCGTGTGTATCCACTCGATCCACGGGCGGCGCTCGTCGGCGGCCATGGGGCCGGTGCCGCCGAGCACGAGGACGGCGGACCGGTTCATCGACGCGTTGAAGATGGCCATGGTCGCGTGGAGGAGGCCGACGACGTTGTGGACGTAGGCTGCCATCGGCTTGCCCGCAGCCTTGCCGTAGCCGTGAGCGACGGCCACGGCGATCTCCTCGTGCGGGCAGAGGATGAGCTCGGGGCGTTCGTTGCCGAGGTAGTTGACGAGCGAGTCGTGGACGCCGCGGAAGCTTGCGCCGGGGTTCATGGCGACGTACTCGATACCGAGGCCGCGCAGCGTCTCGACGATGACGTCGGAGCCCCACTCGGCCTTGCTGATGCGCCCGTTGGTGGTCATGCGGTTTCTCCTCGTGGGGGGTGCGACAGAGCTAGATGAGCGCGCGGCCCTCGAAGCGCTCGCGCCAGCGGGGGATGACGTCCTTGTTGAAGACGTGCTCCGGCACCTCGCCGCGGAGGGCCCGCAGGACGTCCTCGGTGCCCCACTCGATGCCGGGGCCGATGCCCGCGCCGTGGTTGTGCGCGGCGACGTGTGGCGACAGGAGCACGCGCTCGTCCATCTGGCGCAACGGGCTGTCCACCGGCAACGGCTCGACCTCGAAGACGTCCAGCCCGGCGCCCGCAATGGTCTCGTTCTGCAGGGCAGCGACGAGCGCCTTCTCGTCGATGACCGGGCCGCGCGAGGTGTTGAGGAGGATGGCGGTGGGCTTCATCAGGCCGAACTCGCGCTCGCCGATCATGTGATGCGTCTCCGGCGTCAGGATGACGTGGAGCGTGACCACGTCCGACTCCTGCAGGAGCGTGTCGAGGTCGACGCGCTCGACGTTGGCGTGGATGAAGCGGTCTATGGGCTGGTAGGGGTCGTAGGCGATCATGCGGACGCGCCAGGGAGCCAGCATCTGGGCGAGCCGTCCGCCGATGCGCCCGAGGCCGACGATGCCGACCGTGAGGCCGGGATAGCCGTCTTCCCTGCGTCCGACATGCGTCGCGGTCAGTTCCGGCGTGCGCCAGACGCTTCCGTGCTTCATGGCGTTGTCGCGCTGGCGGGACTTCTTCAGCAGGGTGAGCATCTGCTGCATGGTGGTCTCGACGACACCGCCCCAGTTCGCCTCGGTGGGCGCGTGGGTGACGATGATGCCGAGCTCGGTGGCGACGTCGGTGTCGATCTCGTCGACGCCGACGGTGTACTTGGCGACGATGCGGAGCTGCTCCGAGGCGAGCATGACGCTGCGGTCTATGCGTCCTCCCTTGATGGAGGTGCCGACGAGCGCGTCGGAGTCGACGGCCATCGCGGCGATCTCCTCAGTGGTGTTGCCGGTTGGGTCGGCCCAGGAGGCCTTGCCGAGTGTGATCTCGCAGCCGGCCTCCTCGAACCGCAGGTAACTGTTCTGGTCTCCGGGCGCAAAGACGACGACCTTGGGAACGGCCATAACTCCCTCCATCTGCATTGGGTGACGCCGGGCAATGATGCGCTAACGGCGCACGTCGGCGCAAGGCGGGGAGAGGGGATCAGCCGGCCTGCGGCTTCAGCGCGAGCAGCACGTTGACGTCGACCTCGTCCTCGACGCTGACGACACTCCGGGCGGTCGGCACCGGCTCGCCGATCTGGTCCCACGTGAAGGTGGAGCGCCCGACCACATGGACAGTGCCGTCGATGTCGCCGTCGTCGCGGGCCTCGATGGCGAACACCAGCGGCACGTCCATGTCGTTGATGCGGAGCGTGCCGGTGACTCCCGTTGAGACGGGGTCGCCGTTCGTGAAACCGTCGGGCAGGGGTGTCAGGTCGCCGAACGTCACGCTCGCAGTCGGCTGGCCGGGGAACATACGGTTCTGAACGTAGCGGTCGCGGAACGGTTCGTCGCTCGTCATGCTGTGCAGGTCGACGGTGACGAGCGACTGACCGCCGTCGAGCCGCACCTCGCCGGAGAGGCCGGTGGTGCGCATGACGGCCTCGTAGTTGGGGATGGAGACGCCGGCCAGCACCTCGCCCACGGAGAACGTCGCCTGGGAGCCTTCGGACACGACGAAGACGATGCCGTCCACCTGGCCGGTGGAGCGCTCGGATGCAGCAGGCGCCTCCGCGGGAGGAGGTGTAGGCGTGTCAGCGGCAGGGGCGGGGTCGCTGCCGTCCGGCGATGGGGCAGCGGGCGCCGTCGTAGGCGCCGGGGTGGGGGTGGGACCAGCCGGAGTTGCCGCCGTTGCGGTAGTCGCAGGGGTGGGGGCATCCGGGGTGACGTCGGTCGTGGGGGCCGGGACAGGTGTGGGTGTGGGGTCCGCTCCGCAGGCGGGGAGCACCAGCAGCGCGGTGAGAGCCAGCGGCAGGGCGAGTCTCACATATCGCATCGGGAAGACGGGCATGGGTTACTCCTGAGGTGCTATGCGTCGATTCTATATGTGTCGTACCCGGCGCGGGGCGGCAGCTCCAACCGTCCGCTCTCCTGGTCGCCCTGACCAGCGAGGCCGACACCGACAGCGGCAGCGACCACGAGCGCCACGACGACGACCGGCCACCGCGCTGCAAGCGGCGCCCGCGAGAGCAGCGGCGTGAGGACGCCGATGCCGCCGAACGCTATCGCGGCGAGCGGCACGCTGAACGAGACCATCCGCGTGAGCATCGTCCCGATGGCGAACGCGACGGCTACCCAGACGAGGAATCCGACCACCATGACAATAGTGAAGCGTCGCAACGAGTCCTGACCGCGGCTGAGCCGGCGCCAGACGAGGCCGCTCACCAACCCAAGCAGCAGCACGCCCCACGTGACGCTCGCCGAGTTCAGGAGAGCGTCGTGCGGCGACCGCAGCGGCAGCGAGACGAGGGCGGCCACGACAGCCGCGAGCGCCCCCGCGAGGAGCGCTCCTCGCACGGGCGCAGTGGTGGGGCTCGGGTTATCGTCCATGCACCGCATGATACGTTACGGGAGGGTGGACGGATTCATGAGCGCGGGGTGGGCTGGAGCCACCGAACGGATTCGAACCGTTGACCTGCTGTTTACGAAACAGCTGCTCTGCCACTGAGCTACGGTGGCCCTCGGATAGCGCTCCGAACGAGGAGCGCGGAGAACATTCTAGCATCCCGTCCGGCGGCGGCTTACGCGTCCTCGTTCCTGCGGAGGAGCCGCTGCGCCAGGAGGTAAACGGCGACGAGCACAGCCCACAGCAGCAGGGCGCTGCGAACGGTGCTGCGGACGGGAGCGGCGCGCAGGACGGGCGGCGTGGCGATGAGCATCATCACGATGGCCGCGAGGAACATGAACGAGAAGATGCTGAAGGCCTGCTCGTAGCTGCCGGTCTGGTCGCGTATCCAGCCCGCGGCGAGCGGCCCGACCGGGTTGATGAACGCCGTCATCAGCCCCATCTGGCCGCGTATGCCTCCGACGGAGCGCCGTCCGAAGTAGTTCGGCACGACGATGCGCTGGCTGACGGTCCAGCCTCCCTGCGCGACGCCGAACACGACGCCGAAGAGGATGGCGCCCGACAACGTGTGCGCGTTGATGATGACGAGCATCGACCCGAAGTAAAGCAGTGAGACCATCGCGATGACGAAGCGCACGTGGACGCGGTCCATCACCCAGCCCCAGGGGACGGTCATCACCGCCGAGATGGCGGCGAACAGGAATACGACGACGACCGAGCTCTCGAACGAGACGCCGCGCGTCTGGAAGTGCGGCGCAGCGTGGAGGTTCGTCGCCGTCTGCGCGAAGAACATGATGGAAGTGGTGAGCAGGATGAGCCAGAAGGCGAGCGTCTTCCGCGCCTGGGACGTCGTCCACTGGGCTTCCGTCTCCTGCGGTCCGCCGCCGCTGCCGTTCGCCGGTTCGGGAGGGGGGCCGCCGTCGGGCAGGAGGCCGTAGTCCTCCGGCCTGCGCCGGAGGTAGACGAGCGCGGGCGCGGTGACGAGCAGGACGGCGGAGATGGCGAGCAGCCCGTACGCCCACCGCCAGCTCAGCAGCACGATGATGACCGCCGCCGCGAGCGGCACGAGCGCCTGCCCCGCGCGGAGGCCGAACCCCGCGAAGGACGTCGCGGCGCCGCGTTTGCGGATGAACCAGTTGGCGATGGCCACCGTCGTGCCGATCTGGACGCCCGCGATGGCGAAGGCCCGCCCCGTGCCGAAGAAGAGCCACATCTGCCATGGGGCCTGCATGAAGGCCAGGCCGACCATGCACCCCGCGAGCACCATGCCGGAGACCGCCATGATGGTGCGTGTGCCGTAGCGGTCCATGACCCTGCCGATGACGGCGGTGAGGATGGAGCCGGAGAAGCTGCCGATGGTGAACGACGCGGCGATCTCCGTGGACTTCCAGCCGGTCTCCTCGCGTATCGGCTCGAACCAGACGCTGAGCACCGGTCCGTAGAAGACCGACGACGCGAACGAGACGACGAGGGCCGTCCACGCGATCGCCCAGCCGTAGTAGGCGTCGAACGGCCAGAGGAACCCGGCAGGCCTGTGCGGCGGTGCGGCGGTGGTCATCAGTCCACGTTACAGGCCATCTCCCGGTAGCGGCAGAGGGCGTTGGCGAGTTGCATCTGGCGTGGGGTGCGGCACTCTGGCTGGAACAGGCGTGGACTTGCTACGAGGATGCTTGCGCATCGCGCTCGTGAGGTTGCCACATTGAGCCGGTTCAGGCTGAACAGGAATTCCATTCCGCGTGGAGCATCTTCCGGTGAAGACGTTGCCATCGAATAGATCACTACCGGAGCTTCCTGTCCCTGGAACTTGTCGACCGTGCCGACGCGGGCATCCCCTCCCAGTCGCCGGACGATCTCCGCCAAATGGAGGTTATACGGAACGACGATAAGAACGTCCTCCCTGCCGAGCGGTCGGGTGATCCCATCCCGGTCGGTCCAGGAAACGCCGCCGCCGAGCAGCTTCCGGTACAGGTCAGCAACGCAGTCAGCCTCTTCGGTCGACGCGCTGGTGTTCCCCTCGTGCTCCACGGGTACGATCCAGAGCCCCGCGCCGTCGATGCTTCCCGTTCCAGCGAGCGCTTGCTCGTCCAGCCCGCTCCGCGACCCGAGCCGGCCTTCGTAGAACAGTTCGGATGTGAAATCGCAGATGGAGGGGTGCAGCCGCCAGGTCTCTTCCAGGAAGAGTCCCTGATGGTCAGGGATCGTGCGGCGTCCCTGAAGCACGTGCTCCAGTACCGATGCTTCGGCGCCCTCGGGGTGGCTCCCCTGCTGCGGTTGTTCGAGCTGTTGCGGGTCGCCGAGAAGCACGAGGCTGCGGGCCGCCTGCGCGACGGCCAGCGCGTTCGCGAACGACATCTGGCCTGCCTCGTCAATGAACAGTACGTCGACCGCCTCCGCGAACTCCTGGCGCGACCAGACCCATGCTGTCCCGGCGCCCACCTGCGCCTGGCCGTCCTGAAGCGCGCTGAGGACGTCAGCGTTGTCGGCGGTCTCCAGGATAGGTGCGCTTCCTCCACCGGCGGGACTACCTCCGACGCGCTGGACACACTGAACGTCTACACCCTCCTCGGTGGCAGCGCGTACTACGGCGTCGAGCAGGTTGCGGATAACAGCGTGGCTGTTGGCGGTTATACCAACACGCTTCCCGGCGCGCACCAGGTCGCAGACCATGCGCGCGCCGGTGTACGTCTTGCCAGAGCCCGGCGGACCCTGGACGGCGAGGACGCCGCCGTCCAGCTGCGTGACGGTCCTCCGCGCCGCGTCCAACTCCGTCTCCCCCGCCTGACGCAGCGGCGCTCCATTCCGCGGCGGAGGCGACAGGCGCGGCGGCCTGCCCAGCAGCAGGTCGCGGGCCGCGCGGTGCTCGCCCGGCGCGTCTATGCCGTGATCCGCTACCCATTCCCCCAACGCCAGGAGAGATTCCTTCTGCGCATTGGCGGAGATGGGTCTGCCGAAGGCGAACGCCGCCGCAGGATGGACATCGACAGTGTCCCTGCGCTTCTTGATGTCTATTGTCTGGTTCAGCATGTCTATGCCGGCAACCGAGCCCAGCGGTTGTGGGCCGGGCAGATGGAGGGCGTCCCCACTGCCGATGGTGGTTTCCTGCCTCGCGAACGTGTAGCGGTGAGTGGGCGTCTGCCCCCTCCCTTCGGCGGGGAGTTCTTCCAGCAGTCGGAGTCCGGCGATGCCGGTGCGCTCATTGAGCAACTGCTCCTCGTCGAGGTCGGCCAACCGGAAGAATTCCCACCACGCGGACTTGTCCTCGCGGCGATGCCATTCAAGGAGATGGGCGAGGAGCCAACGCGCATGTTGCTCGTCTGAACGTTCGCGGCGCTCCAGCGGCACGTCCTGCAGGAGACGCCCCATCACTGCGTCCAGGCGCTCCTGTTGCTCGTTGACCTCTTCCGGTGCGGCCTCAGGAGGGGTTGGGCGCTGAATATCCTCGCCCTGATCTACGAGGCCGGCCCGGATATGCTCCAACCAAATGCGGAGCCATACCGTCGAGATACAGTCGTCGCGGTTGTATCGTTCGACGATACGCCGCATCTCCTCGGTGACGTCTTCCTGCTGACCGTTCTCCAGCAGCAGTTCCAGTGCATGGCGGTTGATATTCGCCTGCCGCAGTTCGACCTCCCTCGCGTAGCCGTAGAACTGCTCGAGGTCCTTGATCGAGTACCTCTCGACGCTCGCCCAGAGCGCCTGCCGCGTTGCGGCGAGCAGGTCGACGAAGAGTTCCGCGCGCAACATGCTGTCTACTTCGTCTTCGCGGGTCGCGTACCTGCCCATCAGGCGCTTGAGCGCACTCGGTTCGTACGGAGCGAAGTGGTAGATGTGGAGGTCGGGGTGCTCCTCCCAGCGCGCCATCACGGCGTCGACGAATGCCTCGAAGGTCGCTTGTTCGCCCTTCGCGAAGCTCGACGGGTCGCCAGCATCGAACGCCCACTGTGAGCTGTAGATCGGTTCGCCGCTTGCGTCGATCGTTGCCCAGCCGAACAGGTACTCGAACCCGTGCGTACCTGCAAAGGGGTCTCCTTCGATGTCGAAGAAGATATCTCCGGGCGAAGGTGTTGGAAGGCGGGATAGCCCGCCTTCCGGTCTGAGCGGCCGCAACTCGTAGTAGGGCGCCTGGAGGCGGCGTCCCTCGAGTTGTGCGTGGGCCTGATTGCGCGCGTTCTCGTATGACTCGACCGCCCCGCGCTCCGGCTTGTGTCGCAGCGGTGTGGGTTCCTCTCCAAAGGCCTCCAGCGTCGGGATGCCCCAACCCCGCACCTCTTTCTGCTGGCGCACTGCAAGCCCGGCGACGAGAGAGAGGTGGTCATCCTGGCGTCGCCTGCGGTCACACTCGAGAATCCATCGGCAGGTGTCGCACTGGGGCACAGGCTCCGGATAGGTTTCGTCGCTGGCGCCGGCCAGCGCGCGCTCGACCGCCTCCCCCAACTGCGTCTTGACCAGCCGGTAGTACGCGCCGTAGTCGGAGAGGCGAAACCACTCTTCCTTGAACGGCGTGTCCTCCGTGTCCGAGGGAGAGACGACGCCCATCCGGTCGGGGAGAATGCCCTGGATGTTGGCCACGATCTCGGAATAGAGGGACAGCTGAAGTATCGTTCCCGCGCGGGTGTTGCGTGAGAGCTTGGTGTCGATAACCTCGTACGACCAACGGCCGAGGCTGCTTGGCGTGTCCACCCTCCGCAGGATGTCCGCGATGCCCACCCATCGGCCCATCGCCAGCGAAGCCTGCACGATGATGTCTGCGCCGTCCCGCATCGCGTGGGCAGTCTTGTCAGCGGACCCGCCCGAGCGCGTGCCGTCGCGGAACGAGACGATCCGCAGTCCGGCATCTCCCCGCAGGTACTCGACGTAGGCCGCCTCGTGGCGCAGGCCCTTCTCCCTGAGCACCTCCAGGTCGTCCAGTTCGCCCTGAAGGATAGCGGGCGGCTTCAGCTTGCCTTGCGCAACAGCGATGTCGAGGTTGGTGAGATGGTGACAGCCCAGGTAGTTCCCAAGGTCAGACGCTGACAGCCGCATCTGTTCCGCTTCCAGGTGCATCGTGGACGTCCTTATCCGGCCCAGCCGTAGTAGGCGTCGAACAGCCAGAGGAAACCGGCGGGCCTGCGCGGCGGTGTGCTCTGGCTAGGTCCAGCCACGGTTCCAGGGCTCGCCGCGCTCGAGTTTCCTCGTGTAGTAGCGCCAGTCGTCGGAGTGCTCCACCTTCGGTCGGTTGATGGATGCCTGGCGCTCGCTCATCTTGCGGGCGTTGCCGGCCATCTCCTCCCTGAACGCGCCGTCGACCTGGTCGAACCCCAGCAGGCGCGCGGCCTGGATGATCTTGGCGGTGCGCTCCATGTGGACGGCCGTGAAGCACGCCTCGTCGATGCTCCTGCCGACGGTCACGATGCCGTGGCCGTTGATGGTCAGACCGGGCGCGTCGCCCAGCGTCCGCGCTATGGCGTCCCCGTCCTCGTCGTCGGAGACGTAGGTGGGCACGGGGTACACCGGCAGGCCCTCGCCGAACTTCGCGGAGGCGAGGTGCACGCCGTTGATGGGCACCCCCGCCAGCCCCAGCACGATGCACATGTTGGCGTGGGCGTGGACGATGGCGTTGACCTCCGGCTTGGCGCGGAAGATGCGCGTGTAGATGGCGGCCTCGCCCGGCACGGTCCCGTCGCCGGAGATCTTGTTGCCGTCCATGTCGAACTGCATCATCCAGTTCTCCGCCCCGGGAAGCTGGGGCGCGCGAAGCATCTTGACGGCGATGCCCTGTTCGTCCGGCAGTCGCACGCCGACGTGCCCGATGATGTCGCCGAACTCCCACTCGATGATGGTCGACGCCGTCACGAGGTCGTTCTGCAGTTCGTCCGCTTCGCTCATGGGGGACCTCCGTTCAGTTGCGCTTCTCGGGAGTGGCGTCGGCTCCGGCGGGTGCTGGACTAGTTGCGCTCCGGCAGGTGGAAGAAGTCCACCGCGTTCTGGACGATCATCTTGTAGACCTCGTCTTCCGGAACGCCCGTGAAGTTGTGTTCCATCACCATGTCCGAGTTCGGCCAGTCCGACTCCTGGTGCGGGAAGTCGGCGGCCCAGATGAGCCGCTCGACGTTCATGTGGTGCCGCAGGTCGACTCCGGAGCGGTCCTGCTGGAAGCCCCAGTAGAAGTACTCGTTCAGCAGTTCGCTCGGCATCGCCCTCAGGGGCGTGAAGCCGTGCATGCTCTGCGCCCAGTGGATGTGGCGGTTGTAGCGCACGTCCGCTATCTCCAGGAAGAACGGCACCCAGCCGATGGAGGTCTCGGCGAGGCAGACGCGCAGGTCGGGGAAGCGGTCGAACAGGCCCGACAGGAGGAGTTGCACCGCGTTCGTGCCGCCGCCCCGTGCGGCGAACCGCTGCACCTGGAACGCAAGTTCCGTGGTTACGCGGTCGTCTTCAGCGGGGTAGTCGAGCATCTTGCCGCCCCGCTTGCCGCTGCGGTCCAGCTCGACGTGGATGGAGACCGGCATCTGCAGGTCGATCGACGTCGCCCAGAAGCGGTCGTCCTCCGGCAGCGGCTTGCCGCCGCCGTTGGGGAACGCCATCAACTGCACGCCGGTCAGGCCAACGGCCTTGCAGTGCTCCAGCTCTGCAACCGCGTCATCGATGCCGGTGGCCGGGATCGCGCCGATGCCGAGCAGCCGGTCCGGCGCCTCGGAGCAGTACTCCTCGCCGAGCCAGGTGTTCCAGCCCTGGAAGAGCGCCCGGTGGAGGCCGTCGTCCTTCACCTGCATCCAGAGACGCGGGCCGCAGACGACGGCCGGGTAGAGTATCTCCGCGTCGAGGCCGTCCTTCTGCTGCTCCTGCACACGCTGTTGCGGCGGCCCGGTGCCCGGCGTGGACTCGTACGTCTGCCCGCCGGGATACCAGATCTCGCGCCCCTTGCCACCGTAGAGGTCCATCGGGTTCTGGGTCGGGGGCAGGTCTTCGAGTTGCGTCGCGTCCGCGCCGGTCTCGAGCTTCACCGTGCGGGGCGCGCGGTCGCGGAACTCGGGGTCGACGCGGTGCGTCCACCGCTCGTTCGCCACTTCCAGGTGGGAGTCGCCGGAGATGCGTTTCCAAGGCGCCATGAGCAGCCTCCTCTGCGTCACAACAGGGTCGGGCGCAGTATAGCGGTTCGTGGTGCGAGGGGCTTCCGGGCGCGGCACGCTGCAAGGACAACGGAAGTTGGATATGCCTACCGAACTATCGTTCCGGCGACGATAATCACTGTGCCAATCGTGAACGCAGGAGGCAGCCGCATGGCAACGACGGCCATCCACACGGAGGCGCTGACCAAGTTCTACGGCAAGAACCGTGGGATCGAGGACGTGGACCTGGATGTCTGGGAGGGCGAGGTCTTCGGTTTCCTGGGGCCGAACGGCGCGGGGAAATCCACGACCATCCGGACGCTGCTGGACGAGATCCGGCCGACGTCCGGCAGTGCAACGATCCTCGGCCTCGACACGCACAAGGACGCCGTGGCCATAAGGCGGCACGTGGGGTACATCCCGAGCGACCTGGCGCTCTACCCCAACCTGACAGGCCGGGACACGCTGACGTACTTCGCGAAC
>DAOUJA010000056.1:0-13221 GCA_034423175.1 Dehalococcoidia bacterium | reverse complement strand
ACCATCCTGGACGTGTTCGAGGCCGTCGGCGCGCACGGCGCGGGACGCATCGACGACGCGCGGCTGAAGGCGGTCGAGGACCACGCCTGCCCCGGCGCGGGCGCGTGCGGCGGGCAGTTCACCGCCAACACGATGGCGATGGCGCTCGAGTTCCTCGGCATCAGCCCGGCGGGCGCGAACGCGGTCCCCGCCGTCTTCGACGCGAAGGCGGAGGCAGCGCGGAACGCGGGCAGGCTCGCGATGGAGCTGCTCCGCAGCGGCACGACCCCGCGCGACATCATGACGCGCGAAGCGTTCGAGAACGCCATCGCCGGCGTCGCGGCGACCGCGGGCTCGACGAACGCGGTGCTCCACCTGCTCGCGATAGCGCGGGAGGCAGGCGTCGAGCTCTCGATTGACGACTTCGACGAAATCGCGTGGCGCACGCCCATCGTCGCGAGCATGAAGCCGGGCGGCGCGTACAACGCCGTGGACCTGTACGAGGCGGGCGGATACGGCCTCGTTTCGAAGGAACTCGTCGGCGCGGAACTCGCCCATGCGGGCGCGGCCAACGTGAGCGGCCAGAGCTTCGGCCAGATCGGCGCCGCGGCGGTCGCCGAACCGGGCCAGCAGGTCGTCGTCTCCGCCAGCAATCCCATCAACCCGAACGGCGGCGTGGCCATCCTGCGCGGCAACCTCGCGCCTGAGGGCTGCGTCGTCAAGCTCGCGGGACACGGCCGCAGGCTGCACCGCGGCCCCGCCCGCATCTTCGACCGCGAGGAGGACTGCTCCGCCGCCATCCGGGCCCGTGAGGTGCAGGACGGCGACGTGGTGGTGATCCGCTACGAGGGGCCGGTCGGCGGGCCGGGCATGCGCGAGATGCTGGCCGTCACCGCGGCCATCCAGGGCGCGGGCCTCGGCGATACCGTCGCGCTCATCACGGACGGACGCTTCTCCGGAGCGACGCACGGCTTCATGGTCGGCCACATCACGCCGGAGGCCGCGAACGGCGGCCCGATCGCCTTCCTGCGCGACGGCGACACCGTCGTGCTGGACGTGGAGCGCCGCGTGCTGGAGACCGAGGTGCCGGACGAGGAGATGGCGCGCCGCCGCGAGGGCTGGAGCGCCCCGCCGCCGCGCTACACGACGGGCGTCTTCGCCAAGTACGCGCGCAGCGTCGCATCCGCCAGCGAGGGCGCCATCACCAGCCCCGGCCTCCGGGGCAGCGCCTGGTGATCCTGCCCATCGCGGCCCTGGCCGCCTTCGCCATCGCAACGGCCGCCTGTGGCGGCGGCGACCCCGACGTCGTCGTGCTCGGTCCGGACGACCCGGTGGAGATACGGACCCTCATCTCGCTCACGGGCGAGTCGACGCTCGGCGAGTCGTTGCGCGCGGGCATCGAGCTGGCCGTCGACCACTTCGGACGCATCCACGGCCACGAAGTTGAGCTGGGCCCGGTCGTGGACAGCATGTGCAACCCGGAGGACGGGCGCGTGGGCGCCGAGCGCATCGCCGCCGAGGCAAGGGTGCTCGGCGTCATCGGCACGTCGTGCTCGGCGTCGTCCGTCGTCGCCGCCCCGGTGCTCACCGCTGCGGGACTCGTCATGGTCTCGCCGGCGGCCTCTTCGCCCGTGCTCACGTCAGACCTGCAGGGCAACCCCGGCCCCGATCACCACCCCGGCTTCTTCCGCGTCGCCAACAACGACCTGAACCAGGTGCGTGCGGTCGCCCGCTTCGCATACGACGAACTGGGCCTCCGCCGCATGGTCACGATGCACGACGGAGACGTGTACACGACCACTGCAACGAGGGTGTTCGAGGCCGTCTTCACCGGGCTCGGCGGCGAGGTGGCGTTCGTAGGCGTTGTGGAGAAGGGCCAGACCGACATGACCGGTCTGCTCACGGAGTTCGCCGACGCCGGGCCGGACGGCGTCTTCATGACGCTCTTCCGTGCAGAGGCCGAGCACTTCATCCCGCAGATGCGCGGAGCCGAAGGGCTGGAAGGCGTCACGGTCATCTCGGGCTCCTCAGCGCTCGTCGCGGACGTCCTGGCCCTTCCGGAGAGCGAGGGCGTCTACTTCGCCGGGCCCCCGTCCCACGATGGAAGCAACTTCAACATCGCGACCGGCAGGACTGCCGGCGAGGCGCTCGGAGCGTACGAGGCCGCCTACAGCGAGTTCGCCCACGTCACGCCGTACTGGGCGCACGCCTACGACGCCACGACGCTGCTGCTCTCCGCCATCCGCCGCGCCGCCGTCCCCGACGACGGCAACTTCCTCACCCGGCTCGTCGGCATCGACGACGAGGGGACGCTGCGCATCAGCCGCAGCGAACTCCGCCGGGCCGTGTGGGACGTCTCCAACGACACCGCACTCGCGTACGGGACGGGGTCGGGCGGCTTCCCGGGCCTCACCGGCGTCCTCGCCTGCGACGAGTACGGCGACTGCGCCCCCGGCATCCAGGTCGTCACCCACCACACCGACGCCGCCCTCACCGACCCCGGCGAACTCCCCGTCGTCTACCGGTTCGAACCATGAGTGCCGGCAGGGTGTAGAACGCCATGGCAGCCCAGGTAGTCCTCATCGCCGTGCTCCTCGTCGTCGGTGCGACGGCGGCTGTCCCGTTCGTGTGGCTGGAGCGCAACCGTTGGCGGAAGCGGCGGGACGCGACCGCGCTCGTCCTCGGCGGCGCAGTGCTCGGCGGGGGGCTGGGCGTCATCGCTTTCGGCCTTTTCGCTGCCTCCGCGAGCGACCTCGACTCCGGCTGGTTGCTCCTGCTGCCGCTGCTCATCGTAGCGGGGGCGCTGCTCGCCCTCCGGGCCGCGTTCCGGTTGGACGGCCGGGCGCGGAACGCCGCGCTGCTGACGGCTGCCGCGCTCTCCGTCGTTGGCTCGCTCACCGGCGGGCTCTTCCTGCTGGCCGGGTTCGCCGCGCTCCTGGCGTCAGTCTGCTACCTGCTCGCCATCGCCGACGAGCCCCGCGCCCTCCTGCGCAGGCTCGACCCGCGCGACTAGGACGCTTCGCAGGGTGAAAGACACCGACTTACGCAGCGCTATATCGGTGATTTCACCCCATTGCTCTGCTAAACCTGTATGGTCTTTTCGATTGCAGTTACGGCATAACAGGTGCGGAAGGATGGGCGGAACGGCATCCGCCTGGTTCCGTGAGACAATCGAGAGTAGAGGCAGGCTCCACGCGGCGGTGACGATGATATGAGAGCCGTGTTCATTCGACGATACCGACAACCGGTCCTATTGGCGGCGCTTGCGGCCGCAGGTTTCGCCTTGCTCATGCTGCTGCCCGCGTCCGGTCAGACGTACGACCGCACGTTCGGAGAGACCAGCAGCGGGGCCGGGCTGGCCGTTGGCGTGTTTGCGAATATCCCGGACGCCCAGCTGGCCAAGAACACACACAATGCAACCTATAACTCGTACCCTCCCGCCAGCCCTCCCTTCCAGAGGCTCGCATCGGGGATCACCACGCCCGACGAGCTCTCCGCGGGCGACATCGCCTACCTGGGAGAGCCGCTCGTCTCGACCCAGTACACCTACTTCGGCACCACGCTCCACGTCTCCAATGACGAAGACGCCTTCAACACGATACTCATCACGGTGGAGTCCTCCCGTGCGACGGCCAATACGGATGGCTGCGCTGAGGCCACGGTGCGCAGCGGACGCGGCTCCGTCACGGTTCAGATGCCGCTGACGGCGGACACTCCGACGGCTTCGGGGGATACGTACTACCAGGCCTTCGTCCGCATCCTCGATCCGCGCGACGAGGACCATGACTACGAGTTGCACGACGGTCCCGCGTGTATCAGGGACGACCCTAATACCGCGGACGTTCCCCTCAACTACGCGGATGGCATCGCACAGGCGGACCTTCCCAGACTCCTCGCGCGGCACGGCGAGACCGTGACCGTCAGCGTGCAGGGCGCCGGACAGGTGTCGCTGCGGGTCGACGGCGAGGGGCCGGAGCTGCGCGACATCAAGCCGGAGCACCAGGGCTCCTTCCGCAGCGGCCGCGTCGACTTCTCGTTCGAGGTGCGCGACGACGACTCCGGCCTGCGCCACGACGGCGAGTTGGTGGTTTCCGCGGACGGCGACCTCACGCAGTTCAACGGAGACCGCGACCACAACACCAGCGGCGAGCCGATCACCGTCCGCTCCAGCGGGCAGGTCTACGTGAGCGGGCGCACGCAGGACATCGACGTCGAGGTGGGGCGCTCCACCAACTCGAACCCGGACATCACGGACAGGGGGCGCTGGACGCTGGTCGGAGACCGTCCCGGTGTCGCCTACGCGTTCTCCGCGCCCGGCAACAACATGGACGAGGGCGACTACCGGATGCTGATACGCGCAAGGGACCGCACCGGCAACGAGACCGTGGCCTATGCGTCATTCGACGACAACGACGCAGGACAGCCATACACGTTCACGCTCGACGACACCGACCCGAGGGTCGTGCAGGTCTGGGCGGGCGTCAGCTACGACACGCGCGAGGAGAAGGAGGTCTCGGACCGCTCGTACATCATGGTGGACTTCGGCGAAGCGCTGCGGCCGGGCATCGACCCGGAGCGGTTCACGGTAGCCGGGCACCGTGTAGTGGGCATCATCCACCCCAGCTACTCGCCGGGGGACGACAAGCCCATCGGCATAGACGGACACGATTTCGACCCGCGCAGCCGCGTCTACCTCGAGTTGGCGCGCGAGCTGGAGTCCAATGAGACACCGGACCTGCTGCTGTTCGGCGGGATCGTCTACGACCTGGCGGGGAACCCCAACGATTCCGAAGACGTGACCAGAGTGATCGACAGCGTCGCGCCGCGCTTCTCGGTGGGCGTGAGGGCGCTTGCGGAGGGTGAGACCCTTACTTCCGCCCCTGCTCCAGCCGCGCAGGATGAAGACGACCCACGGCCCGTGGTGAACGGGCGCGGTGAGTTCGTGGTGGACGTACGGTCGGACGAGGAGCTGCGGCGCAGGCCGACGGTCTACTTCGTGGCCATCGAAACGGAGGAGGAGCAAACGAGTAGCGGAAGGGGCACGGGCGACCTGCTCTACTCGATACACGTCCTGAAGACGGGCAGCGCGCTCACAGAGCAGGAGGACCCGCTCCACTGGCGCAGGGCGTACAAGGCGTCCAGTCTGACCGGCCTGGGAGAGATGATCGGCGTGATCGTGTATGCGGTCGACGAGGAGAGCAACGCCGTCGCGAGCCCCGGTTGGTCCCCGGAGACGCTGCAGGGCGGCCCGCCGTCTGCGGGCGACCCGTTGGACCTGGCCGCGATGCACAAGGCGGGGCTGCTGGTGGAGGTGGATACCGAGTTCAACGGCGAGGCGAAACCCGACCTGCGGGTGACACCGCGCCGCGGCCAGGAGAACGACGAGACGGAGAGCGCCCGCCCGTTGATCGCCCTCCGCTTCCCGGACGAAGCCACCGAGTACGCGCTCTGCCCGACGGGCGGCTGCGGCGACGAGAACCCGGACGCTGAGTACTCGGACTCGCACCCCACGGTGCGCATCACGGAGATCACGCTGAACGGCAACGACGCTTCGGGGCGGTTGAGCAGGGTGGACGATGCCCAGTTCGCGGTCCAGGCGGGGAACCTGGCGCAGGGACGCCACGAGGTCGCCTACACGGCCGTCGACACGGCGGGCAACGAGGTGGACGGCGAGTTCAGCTTCTCGGTGCTGGCGCGCGGCGCGTACGAGCTGGAGGTATCGCCGGGCTGGAACCTCATCTCCCTGCCCGGAAACCCGGCCGACCCGTCGTTGAGCGCGGTGATCCCACCCTTCGGCAACGTCACCGCGGTGATGTCCTACCAGGACGGCAACTGGCTGACGGCAGCGGTCGACAACGACGGCGACTGGCGCGGCAGCCTGGTCCGGATCGAGGCGGGTTACGGCTACTGGGTGTTCGCGACGTCGTTCGACACGCTCGCGCCGCTGATCCCGGAGACCGACCCGACGTCCGTGCCGCTGACCGTGCCTGTGGTCCACGGGTGGAACCTTGTGGGCGTGGTCGACGTGTTCCAGAACCCGGCGGGTACGGCGCCCGGAGCGGAGGGCGGCGGCAGCGGCGAAGCCGACGGCTACTTCAGCAGCATCGACTGGCGGGTCGCCTACTCCTACAACCCGCAGTACGGCCGCTTCACGCGGGTATCGCACGAGGACGACGTTGGTGACGAGGAGTCCGAGGACGACGAACCGCCGGAGATCGTGAACGGCAAGGGCTACTGGGTGTGGGCCGCAGAGCCGGGCACGCTCGTCCCGTAGCCGGCGGCGCCCATGAACGTGGAGTCCATCTTCCCCAACGGGTTGTACGCGGTCCACGCGCTGGAAGTGCTGGGGCCGGTGGGGCTCTACGTCCTCGGCATCAGCCTCTACGCCATCTTCGTCTTCAGGTTCTACCGCTCCGTCGCGGCCAGGGACATGTTCGCACTGGACCTGTCCCGCTACGAGGAGTCGCGTCGCCGGTGGCTGAGGCGCCTCCTGGGCGTGGTCATGTACGTGGCCAAGTACCTCATCGTGTTCCCGGCCTATGCGTTCTTCTGGTTCGCCGTGCTCACGCTGATCCTGACGTTCCTGTCCAAGGAGCGTCCGTTCGAGGACATCCTGCTGATCGCGCTGGCGACCGTGAGCGCCATCCGGGTGACGTCGTACTACAACGAGGACCTCTCCCGCGACGTAGCCAAAATACTGCCGTTCGCAGTGCTGGCCATCTTTCTCATCGACGCGTCCTTCTTCGCGGCGTCCGCTTCGCTGTCGATCCTGGAGGAGGCGAACGACAACCGGGAGACCATCCTCTACTACATGCTCTTCCTGGTGCTCCTGGAGTTTGCCCTGCGCCTGCTGCGGCCGGTCCTCAGGTCTGTCTCGAGACCGTTCAGAAGGCGCGCCCGGCAGGCGCCTGCAGCCGCGCAGGCTGAAGCCGCGCCAACCGAGTCCGGACAGGCCGGGCCGGCGCCGGACGAGGAGCCGCCGACGGCGACGGGAGCAGACGACGCGGGCACGCCCACGGACCCGCCTCCCTCCTCCCAGGCCCCGTAGCGCCCGACTCAGCGCATATCCCCTCCCCGCTGCCATATACTCCCGGCGGAGGGTGAACGATGAGCGGCATACGAGCACTGCGCCTGCGGTTCCAGTACCCCAGGACGGAGCATCCAGCGGTCGACATCCAGGACTTCTCGGTTGCCGACGGCGAGTTCGTCGCGGTCATGGGCGAGTCCGGGTCCGGGAAGACGACGCTGCTGCGGCTGCTCGCCGGTCTCGAAGTGCCCGACCAGGGCGACATCTACATCGGGGGCGAGCGCGTGAACGACGTGCCGGTGGGGAGCCGGCCGGTGCAGCTGATATTCCAGAGCCTCGCCCTCTGGCCGCACCTGCGCGTGATGGACGAGCGCGGCTACTCCAACCTCAGCCTGCCGCTGCGGGTGCGGGGCTGGAACGGCCGGCAGATCATGGAGCGGGTGAGCAGCGTGACCCGCCGCGTGGGGCTCAGGGAGTACCTGTTTCCGCGGAAGCCGGACGAGCTGTCAGGCGGGGAACGCCAGCGCGTTGCGCTCGCCCGGGCGATGGTGACGGAGGCCAAGACGTTCCTGATGGACGAGCCGCTCAGCAGCCTGGACCCGATCAGCAGGCCAAAGATGCGCACGGAGATACGGCGGCTCCACGAGGAGACGGGCGCCACGACGCTGTACGTGACGCACAGCATAGGCGACGCGCGGGCCATGGCGGACCGCATCGCCATCCTGCGGGACGGGCGCATCCTCCGTGCCGGGACGTACGAGGACCTCATGGAGTCGTCCAGCGACGAGTACGTCAAGCTGTTGCTCACGCCGTCGTAGGAACCCGGCGGCCCGGGGCGTTGCGCTACTGTCCCCTGGCTCCGAGCACCAGCATCTCCAGTATCTCGTGGGTGGTGATGGAGCCCATGAACTCGCCGGTCCCGGCGTCGACGATGGGGAGGACGGAGAGGGAGTTCTCGGTCATGGCCTGCAGCGCGTCCTCCAGGTAGTCGTCGGCGGAAGCGGTCGGCGTCTGCTGTCGCAGCATCTGGCTGAGGGGGGTGCGGTCCCACTCGGCGTGGGGCAGGTAGCGGAGCATGCGGACGGAGACGATGCCGGCCAGTGCGCCGTGTTCCACGACCACGTAGTCGTGCTGGTCCTGCAGCGGCCAGTCTTCGGCGAAGCTCTTGACCGTCTGCGAGGCCTCCGGGTGGACGCGGTAGGGGTCCAACAGGTCGCGCACGCGGACTTCGTCCAGCACGAAGCGCTCGAACGACGGCGGGAGCTTGTCCAGCGAGAGCTCCTGGGTCGAGTGGGCCGCCCGCCGCAGCGCGAAGCCGATGCCCATGGGCGTGAGCATGATGTAGGCGAGCATCACGAGCACCAGCAGCGAGAAGATGTCCTTGCCGATTGCGCCGCTGTGCAGCATGACGAGGAGCAGCGCGATCTCCGCGACGCCCTTGGCGGTGAGGCCCATGGCCGTGGCGAAGGGGGCGCTGACCCGCGTGAGGTAGGCGCTGAGGAAGGACGCGCCGACCTTGCCCGCCAGGGGAACGAGGGCCAGGGCCAGGATCGTCTCGAGGGGGAGCCTGGTGAAGTCCAGGCTGAGGTGAAGGCCCGCGGAGGCGAAGAAGAGCGGTACGAAGAAGCCCTCCGCCGCGCCGCGCATGCCGGGCATGATGTCGCGCCGCATCTGGTACGGCAGGAATGAGAGGGCGGCCCCGAAGAGCAGCGCGCCCAGGGAGCCGTGCAGCCCCACCTCTTCAGCGGCGACGGAGACGAGGAACAGGCCTCCCAGGAGCATGCCGAGGGCGAACTGCGGCACGCGGAGCAGCCGGTGCAGCAGACCGAGGAGCCGCGGGATGAGCTTGCTGGCCACGAACCACGTAACGATGGCGAACCCGATGATCTCGGCGATGATCAGGGCCACGTTCGCCGCGTCGGGGCCGCCGTTCTCGTCCAGTGAGAAGCGTTCGCTGATGGCGAAACCCACGATGAACAGGGCGATCAGTTCCACGATGATGACGGCGGTGAATATCTGCACGCCGACGGGCTCGCGCAACCGGCCCTCGTCGATGAGCGCCTTGGCGACGACGCCGAGGCTGGAGAGCGAGAGCACGCCGGCGAGACCGAGCGCGTCCGTGAAGCTGAGGCCCAGCCCGAGGTCGAACAGGTAGTCGGTCGTGACCGCGAGGGAGACGAGCATGGAGAGCGTGACGGCGAGCACGGCGGTGAAGAAGATGCGTCCACGGACGGCGGCGAGGAAGCCTGCGATGTCCAACTCCTCCAGCCCGATGAGGAAGAAGAACATGAATATGCCGATGCTGAGGATGAGGTCGACTTCCCTGCCGGTGTGGACGAGGCCGGTCACGGGCCCGAGGAGGACCCCGGCGACGGCGTAGGCGAAGATGGCGCTCAGGCCGATGCGCTTGAAGATGCCTTCGAGGAGCTTGGCGACTACGATGAGCGCGCCAACGGCGAACAGTGCTTCGTGGATCTCCATCCTGTGTGTTCTCCCGTCATCCCCCGGTCAACGAGCGTTGCCGGGCGCGGGACGGCGGCGAGACCGTCCTCGAACGCTCAGGGGCGCCGATACTAGCACCGGCAGGCATGCCGGACAACGCCGGAGGGAAGGCTGGGCATGAGCACGGGGGGCGACTGGCAATCGCTCGGCACACCGGGCCGACACATCGAGATAGCGGACTACGATCCCGGTTGGCCGCGAGCGTTCGAGCGCGAGTCGGCGATCATCCTGGAGGCGTGCCGCCCGCAGGTGGCGGAGGTGCACCACGTCGGCAGCACCTCCGTTCCGGGGCTGGCCGCGAAGCCCATCCTGGACATGCTGCCGGTCGCCTCGGGCCCGGCGGAGGCGCTCGCAGCCGTCCCCCGGATGGAGGCGCTCGGGTACCGGCACCGTGGGGAGTACGGCATCCCCGGACGGTCCTACTTCGAGAAGGCTGTCGACGGGCGAACGGTCGCGCACGCCCACATGTTCCCCGCGGGCCATCCCGAGATCCGGAGGCACCTGCTGTTCCGCGACCACCTGAGGACGCACCCCGAGGCCGCCCGCGCCTACGAACGGTTGAAGCGGGCGCTCGCCGTGGAGCACCGGGACGACCGCGAGGCCTACGCCGACGCCAAGGACGCCTTCATCGCGGGCGTCGTCGCCGCGGCGATGGGCTAGCTCTTCCCGCGCGATGAAACATTCTCCTGGGAATGTCCGCGCATTACCGCTCACAGCGCTCATTTCACTCCTGAATCCGGGACCTGGGATGAGCTGCCCGACCGCTCATTACCGCTCATCCGCCGCTCATTTCCGCTCTTTCCCGTTCATTCCTGCTCACGCGCTCCGCTGTCCGTGGGGGGCCGGAAAGGGGCACGTTCCTCTGCACTCCCCGTACTGTGGGGCCGGGGAGTACAGCGTAGGGATTGTGGGGTCGTTGGCGCAATGGGCGGATGTCACAGGGGTGACGGGGCAGGAGGCGCATCTTGCGGCGCGTCAACCCGGCAGCGGATGATTCTGTTCCGAAGGACGGGCGCGGCGGGTGGAAGGCGGCGTCCGATGACGTGAAGGAGGGCACCCATGACAACCGAGGCTAGCGAGAGAGCGCTGGCGCTGCTCCGCACGGCGATGGCCCCGTTGGGGGAGGCGCGCGCCCTTCCATTCGCCGCCTACCACAGCGAGGAGCTGTTCGCCCTGGAGGCCGACCGCCTGTTCCGCGGCGACTGGGTAGCGGTGTGCGCGGAGGCGTCGCTTGCGGACCCGGGGGACTACCTCGCCATCGACATCGCCGGAGAGCCGCTGGTGCTGATCCGGGGCGCGGACGGTGAGCTGCGCGCGCTGTCGAACGTGTGCCGCCATCGCGGCACGATCCTGCTCGATACGGGAGTCGACAATCTCCACGGTGAGCGGGTCGTCTGCCCCTACCACGGCTGGAGCTACAGCGACGCAGGGACGTTCCGGGGCGCGCCGTATGCGCAGGGCGCCCAGATCGACCGCGACGAGCACTGTCTCCCCTCTTTCCGGGCCGAGGTCTGGATGGGGGTCGTGTTCGTGTGCCTGTCAGCCGATGCCCCGGCGCTGGCCGAACGGCTTGCCGGCATCGCCCCGCACCTCGCCGAGTTCGAGATGGAGTCGTTCACGGCGCCCGGCGCACTCTCGGCGCCGGAAGTCTGGGCGGCCAACTGGAAGCTGGTCGTCGAGAACGGCATGGAGAGCTACCACCTGTTCAAGGTGCACGAGAAGACGCTCGAGCGGGTCACGCCGACGCGCGGGGCCTACTACATCGAGGGTTCGGCGTCATGGACGCTGACGGGCGGGGAGATCGTGCAAGGCGGCGGCATCGCAGGGAAACTGCTCGCAACGCTGTTCGGCAGCGGGGCCGGCGGCGACCGCTACGTCCTCATCTCGATCCCGCCTTCATTCGTCGGCGTGGTGACGAAGGACTCCTGGGACTGGATAATCGCCCATCCCCTGAGCCCGACCTCGACCCGAGTGCTGTTGGGGTCGCTGGCGAGGTCGTCCCCCGACCTGGTGACGCGCTTGGCCGCCAGCGGCTATACGGCTGCGTTCCTGGAAGAGGACCGCGCGATCTGCGAGCGCGTCCAGACGGGGATGGCGGCGCGGGCCTCCGCCGGAGGGCGGCTGGTCCCCCTGGAGCGGGTGGTCGTGGACTTCCATCACTACCTGGCCTGGCATCTCACCGGGGAGAGCCCCCCGGAACGACACGTGGAGGCAGCGAGATGAGTTACGACCGCCGTAGAAGCCGCCAGGCAGGCGCAGGGACCCGCGTACGCACGCTCTGTGCCCTCGTAGTCCTGCTCGCCGCGGTCGTGTTCGACCTGCAGTGGATCTGGGGCGTGCTGTTCCTGTTCTGGTCGGCGCAGAGTCTCTTTGCGGGCGTGACCTTTCTGGTGGAGCCGGTCTACCGAGACGAGAGCCCCCGGCTCTTCTGGGCGATAGCGATGTTGTGGTTCGTCCTGAGCCTGGCGCTCATCGCCACCGAGGTGGCGGGGGTGGGGGGTTGATGGCGGGTCGGGACGATCAAGAGGCCTGCACCGCCACCAAGGCCGCCTTCATCGAGGGCATCATCGCCGCTATAATTCTGTGAATGATCATGTTCTTGCTCGTGCGCAGCAAGGCATGGTGAGTGGGGCCGCTCGGCAACCGCACTCACGCTCACCACTTGACCTGCGTGCCTGCCGAACGGCGGAGACCAACGTTGACTGGCGACGAATCGGGGAATAAGCATCACCACTCCTCGGACAAGGCGGTTGGTCACAGCATCCGTTCCTACGAAAGAGGCATGCAGAGGCAACGCGCCAGGGCGGCCCGCGGTGTACGACGGCGCAACCTGGAGCCTCGGCCACCCCGGAGGAAGAACTGGGCGGTGGAGTCCCATGCAGAGTGGGATGACACCCACTTCGATCTCCGCGAGCGGATCATGCCCATCGACGAGCGTGACCGTCGCTCTACTATCGAGAGCGCTGCATCCGGAGAGGGCAACGTACCTGCACCAGGGGCTTCGATGCCTGGAGTTGCGCCGTGGACAGTGGTCTCAGTGGCGAGTGGACTCTGCGTCGTAGAACGGGAAGGACGATGGCTCCAATGCCGCATCAGAAGCAGGCTGACGGCGCAAGAATCGGCATATACGAACGTTGTCGCTGTCGGTGATCGAGTAGTTGTAATTGACGACAGTGCCGGCGGAGGAATCGTCGAAGAGGTGCTTCCGCGGCGCACGACCTTGCTCCGGCCTGAAGCGCACCGCAGCCATCGAATGCAGGTAATCGTAGCGAATGCAGACCAGGTACTGATCGTCTCCTCGTGGCGCGAACCCTTCTTCTGGCCTGAGTTCATCGACCGATGCATCATTGCGGCTCAACGCAACGGTCTATTGCCGATCGTCTGCGTCACCAAGGCCGACCTCGCGGAGGACCTGGCCGCCCTGGAGCATGCCGTTGCACCGTACCCAGCTTTGGGGATTCCCCTCATCATGACGAGTGTGCTCACAGGCCAGGGTATCGACGAGCTTCGCGATCTGCTTCGCGGCAAGATGACGGCGTTGACAGGCATGTCGGGCGTCGGAAAGTCGTCACTCATCTCCAGGGTGCAGCCAGGTCTGAACCTGCGTACGTCAGGAGTGAGCACCTCCAGCAAGCGCCTCGGAGAGGGACGTCACACAACCACCATGGTCGAGATGCACAATCTGGACATGGGAGGCCACGTAGTCGACACCC
>DAOUJA010000055.1:0-74021 GCA_034423175.1 Dehalococcoidia bacterium | reverse complement strand
GTCGCCGCGGCGCTCGCCGAAGAGGAGATCAACATCGAAGCGATCGACGGGCGGCGGGCGGGCGAACTGGGCATCATCACGCTGAGCACCAGCGACGACGACGCGGCGCTGCTTGCCCTGCTCAAGGCCAACCTGCGCGCGGTGACGTCGGACGCCGTCGTCTTCCACCTGCCCGACCGGCCCGGCGCACTCGCCGGCGTCGCGCAACTCTTCGGGCAGCATGATCTCAACGTGCGCACCATCCACATCATGCACCGCCTGGCAGGACAGGCCATCGTCGCGGTCACAACCAGCGACGACGACCTGGCGCGAACGCTGCTCGACAGCGAGTCGCTGCTGTAGCCCCGGCGCATCGCGGAGGAACTTGGGGGGGCCATCCCACGCCGCCCGCGTCGTCCGTGCCCTTGCGGGACATGGAGGACTGTCACGGAAATGTGACCGAACCCACAGCGAACCGGTATTTCCAGGGCGTGCCGTGAGGCGGTGTGGGGTTCACACCGCCACCAGAACCGGGCTGCTCACGATGGTGAGATTGCCATCTTGTGCTTCCTGCCACATCGGCTCCAGCAGCGTTCGGCACGGCTCACCCGTTCCACGCTGTATATGAGACCGCTGGCATCAAGGTAGACCTGGCCGTTGGGAGGAAGGTCTAGTCTGCCCAGCCTCCAAGTCCGCGCTGGCGAATTCCACTCTGCCCCCGGGCTGCACTGTCGTCTTCAGATGGAAACAGGCGGCACGGTATACTGCCGTGACAGGGTCGGAAGTGGACCGATGCCCTCGGCCAGGCGGCCCTGCGCCCCAGCGAGGGCTCTGCGGGACGACGACGCAAGCCACCCAACAACGACATTCCTGCCGAGGTGTGCAGATGGGCTCAGTATTCGATGCCTGGCGCGAGCAGATAGAGGCGCACGAGCGCGACAGCGCGGCGATGCGCGGTGGCGGCGGTCATGGCCATGGGCATGGGCACGGACGGAGCCGTTTCGGGTACGCAAACAGGCCGCTCGACCCGTTCCGCGCCGACGACCCGGTGCTGAACGGGCTCTACGACACGCTGGGACCGGATGCCGAGGTCCTCGACGTTGGCGGAGGCGCGGGCCGTTTCGCGCTGCCGCTGGCGACCCGGGCCAGGCGCGTCACCGTCGTCGAGCCGTCGGCGGACTCGGTCGAGATGCTGCAGGCGCGCGCGTCGGAGGCGGGCATCGACAACATCACCGTGATCAACGAGCCGTGGGAGGACGCTGAGGCGCCTGCGGCGGACATGGTGCTCTGCTCGCTGGTGCTGCACCACGTGCCGGACGCCGTGCCCTTCGTGACAAAGATGCAGGAGTACGCCAGGGACCGCGTCGTGCTGGTGGAGATGATGGAGACGCCGGGCGCGCTGGAGATCCCCTTCTTCGAACGGGTCTACGGCTCAGCACCGACGCTCCTGCCCGGGCTCCCGAGCGTGCTGAACCTGCTGTGGGCGATGGACATCCACCCCGACGTGACGATGCTCAGCTCCGAGGCCGCTGTGCTGGACGAGGACCGCGACGCGGCGCTCGAGCAGCTGCGCAGCCGGCTGGGCGTGCGGGAAGGCGACGAGGCGGACGAGCGTCTGCGCGCCGCCGCCGAGGAGCTGCTGCAGGAGACGCCAGACGGCTTCGTAGTGCGAGGCGTCTCGCCTCGACGGCAGGCGATGGTCACGTGGAGGCCGGAGCAGCGCGGTTAGGGATCAGGTGCCGCGGAGGCGCGGCTGCACCGGTCCCGCGGTCTGGTAGGTGACGAGCCGGGCGGTGGTCATGCCCTCGATGGCCCTGATGTCCTTGAGCATCTCGTCCGTCACGGGGTCGTCGAACCCGACGATCATGGTGGCGGCGCCCCGCGGGGCCGCGCGCCCCACCTCCATGAAGGAGATGTTCGCGTCGTGTTCGCCCGCAATCGTGCCGACCTTGCCGATCATGCCCGGCTGGTCGGTGTGGGTGGTGAAAAGCATGTAGGGGGCGCTGGGCTCCATGTCCAGGGTGAAGTCGTTGAGGCGGTTCAGGTGCACGGTGCCGTGCACGGAGGTCCCGGCCGTGTAGACGGTACCGCCGGTGGAGCGCACCTCGACACCCACGAGGTTCAGGTACTGCTCCGCCCCCTCCGGGTCCTTCTCCTCGACGATCCTGATGCCGCGTTCCTGCGCCATGGTCTGCGCGTTGACGAGATTGATGCGCATGTCGGTCGCCACACTGAGCACGCCCACAAGCGCCGCCGACGCGAGGATCTCGGCGTCGTGGTGGGCTATCTCGCCCGATACACGGACGGCTACGCCCTCCAACTGGCCGTCCGCGAGCTGGATGGCAAGGCGTCCCATGGTCGTGGCGACGGGCAGGTAGGGGCCGAGCGCCTCCATCACCTCCTGCGAGACGAACGGCATGTTGATGGTGTACTGGGCGGCGCCACCGCCCAGGATGGCGAGCAACTGGTCCACGACTTCGATCGCCACCTCCACCTGCGCTTCCTCCGTGGACGCGCCGAGGTGGGGGGTGAGCACCGCACGCTGCTCCTCGCGCAGGGGCAGGTCCTGCGGCGGTTCGACGGGATAGACGTCCAGCGCCGCGCCGCCGATCCTGCCGCTGGCGAGCCCTTCCTGCAGCAGTGCTTCATCCACGAGGCCGCCGCGAGCCGCGTTAACGATGCGAACGCCGTCCTTGAGGAGGGCGAACTCCGGCCCGCCGATGAGGCTCTTCGTGCCGGAAGTGAGCGGAGTATGGATGCTGATGAAGTCCGACTCGCGGAGGAGTTGGTCCATGGAGACGGACTCGACGCCGAGGCTGCGCACGCGCTCCATCGAGACGTAGGGGTCGTGGGCTATAACGTGCATCTGGAAGGCGCGCGCCCGGTGTGCGACCTCCGAACCGACGCGCCCGAGTCCGACGATGCCGAGCGTCTTGCCGCGCAGCTCGACGCCCATGAAGCGGGAGCGCGTCCACTCGCTGCGGCGCATGGAGGCGTCCGCCTGGGGGATGTTGCGGGCGAGCGAGATCATGAGAGCGAAGGCATGCTCGGCGGCGGCGATGGTGTTGCCTGTAGGCGAATTGACGACCGCGATGCCGTGCTGCGTCGCGGCGTCCACGTCGATGTTGTCGACGCCGACGCCGGCGCGACCGATGCCGACCATCTTCGTCGCATGCTCGATGATGCGCGCGGTGACCTTGGTCTCGCTGCGGACGACCATCGCCTCGTAGTCGCCGACCATGCCGCACAGCTCGTCCTCGCTGAGGCCCCTGCGGACGTCGACGTGATGCCCGGCGGCCTTCAGACGGGCGATACCGCGCTCATCTATGGGGTCGGCTACGAGGACTCTAGCCATGCCTGCCTCCGGCCTCACCTCCTCTCCCTACAAGGGGAGAGGGTTGGGGTGAGGGCACTCCAAGGGACTGGACGCGGGGCAGGAAACCGCTACGCAAGCCTGCACGCTGCTCGTTGAGCCCCCCGCGAACGCCGGTCACGCCTGCCCTACCGCCGACGCCTTGCGCCCGAGCTTCGGCAGCGCATCCTTGAGCGCGCCGAAGACGTCGTCTATGTCCTCCTGGTTCACGTAGCCCATGTGGCCGATGCGGAACACACGCCCCGTGAGCAGGCCGCGGCCTTCGGCCGCGATGATGTCGTAGTCGTCGCGGAGCATGGCAAGCAGCGCCTCGTCGGTGATGCCCTCCGGCACCCAGGCGGCGGTGACGGTGTTGGAGGCGAAGCGTTCGTCCTTGGCGACGAGGCCGATGCCCATGGCCTTGAGGCCGTCGCGCGTGTACTGGGCTATCTCCTGGTGGAAGTCGTAGACGGCCTGCATGTCGCCGCGGGCGAGCATCTGCTGGACGGCGTAGTCGAGGCCGAACAGGAGCGAGATGGCGGGAGTCCACGGGGTCTGTCCGGCTTTGCCCGACTTGTCCGCATCGGCGAGGTTGAAGTAGAACTTCGGCATCTTCGAGGTCTCGGCGGCCTTCCAGGCGCGCTCGCTGAAGCTGATCATGGCGAGGCCGGGCGGGCACATCCAGCCCTTCTGGGAGCCCGCGACCACCACGTCCAGCCCCCACTCGTCCACGGGCAGCTTGATGGAGCCGAGCGAGGAGATGGCGTCGACGAGGATCAACTTGTCGAACTCGCCCTTCACGATGCCCGCAATGACTTCGAGGTCGTTCGTGATGCCGGTGGAGGTCTCGTTGTGGGTGACGAGGACGGTGGTGACGTCCGGATCGTCCTTCAGGGCCTGCCGGACCTGCTCCGGGTCGACGACATCGCCGTCGGGGAACTTGAGCTCGTTGACGCTTGCGCCGTAGGCCGAGGCGATCTTGAGGAAGCGGTCGCCGAAGTTGCCGATGGTGATGCCGAGGACGCGCTCGCCGGGCGAGAGCGTGTTGACGACGGCGGCCTCCATCGCCCCGGTGCCGGACGAGGTGAGGACGTAGAGGTCGTTCTCGGTCTGGAAGGCACGCTTGAGGTTGGCGGTCAGCCGGTAGAGCAGGTCAGCGAACTCGACACCGCGATGGTCGATCATCTGCTTGCTCATCGCCTCGTAGACCTCCGGCGGAACGGGGGTCGGGCCGGGCAGACGCAGGTTGGCCATGGGAGCCTCCTCTCAGGCGGGCGCGCCTTCACACTGCGAGAGATGCGGACGGGGCAGCGCGAGCGCGCAAGGTACGTGCAGAGCGGCGGTCCTAAGCGGAGCCGCCTGAGCGATTATAGGGGTTGACCGCCGGGCACGACAAGAGTCTGTGCGCAGTTTCACAAAGTTGGCAGGCCAGTCAGGGATGTGACGCGGTGGCAGCGTAAGGGGCGGATGTCGCGAATCCGGGGTTATGCGGCCATGGGGAGCAATAACAGGTGCGGCTGGATTGGAGGGTGTGGCACTACTACCACGAACAGCAGGGGAAGTGGGTTCCTATCAGCGAACTCCGCCCCGCACAACCCCAGTTCACAGGTTGTTCCACTCTTCCTCAGTGAGACCGGCCTGCTGCACTATGCGCCGGATGACCCAAGTGGAGATATCCCGAGGATGCATGGGCACCGTCACGAGGTGGCCTGCGTCATCCCGCAAGCGCAAGTGGCCACCTTTCTGACGGAGAGGAGTGAAACCCGCCCTGCGCAGGCGCTGTACGACTTCCCTAGAGTGAAGCGGTCGGATGGGCACGAGCGGGCAACCGTATCCTGATGAAGATGCCCTCTTCCTGAAGCGCCTCCGACGGTACTTCCTTCCCCTCTTCGATGAGCCCCTCGATATGGAAGAGTGCCATCTCGCGCACAGACTCAAGGGCGGCAGGTGCATCCGGGCCGTCGTCAGCGATGCCCAGCGTCGGGACGTCCGCAACGATCAGGTCCGTCTCCTCATCGCGGAAGAGACATACTCGGTACTCAGCGAAAACACCAGCCATCCCTTGCACCTCAAGGCAAGTGTATCACCCCCAGCAAGGGCGAACAGGCCCCGGGGCGCCACCTTTATCTTTCCAGCGTCCCCTCCGACTTGTACTCCTGGCCGAGCTTGACGTATTCGTCGGCGTTCATCTTGACGAGCTCGTAGTGCTTGTCAGTGAGGGGGCCGAGCACCTTCGCGGGGACGCCGGCGGCGATGGAGCGGTCCGGCACGCTGCGGCCCTCGAGCAGTACCGCACCCGCGGCGACGATGCACCACGAGCCGACGGTCGACTTGTCGTTGAGCGTGCAGTTGTTGCCGAGGAGGCAGTGGTCGCCCACCGTCTCGGCGTGGCAGATGACGCCGTGGCCAAGCGTGACGTAGTCGCCGATGGTGAGGTCGCCGTCGGCGTGGCAGACGGAGCCGTCCTGGATGTTGGTGCCCTCCCCAATGGTCATTGCGCCGCGGTCGGAGCGGAGGACGACGCCAGGCCAGATGGAGGCGTACGGGCCGATGCGGACGTCGCCGACGACGTAGGCGAACTCGCTGACGAATGCGGTGGGGTGTACCTGCGGGCTCTTGCCGCCGAGGCTGCGCAGCATGGGGGCTCCTTCCGTCGCGTGCCCGCTCATGGTGAGCCTGTCAAACCACACCGGGCACAGTCCGGCAATGATACGCGAGAACGATCGGGCTGCTCGCTGCTATGCGCGGTCGAACGCGCTACGCCTTCCAGGTTGAACAAGGCCTCATCGGCGGTCGCGCCCCGGAGTTCCCTCTGCACCGCCCCGCCACCATAGGCTAGACTCCCCGCGACCCGTAGTCCCCGATGAAGGGAGTGATGTATGCCCAGAATGAGCGGCGGCGAAGCCCTGGTGCAGTCCCTCATACGTGAGGGCGTTGAAGTCGTGTTCGGCATCCCAGGTATACACATGAACGGCATCATAGCCGCGATGCGCGACGAACCAGCTATCCGCATGATCACCACCCGCCACGAGCAAGGCGCCGCGCACATGGCGGACGGTTACGCCCGCGCGTCCGGCAGACCGGGAGTCGCCCTCGTGGTGCCAGGCACCGGGGTCTACAACGCAGCTGCCGGACTCGCCACCGCCTACGCCCGCTCCTCGCCCGTGCTCCTCATCGCCGGCCAGATACCGCGCGGCCAGATCGGCAAGAACCTCGGAGCCTACCACGAGATCACGGACCAGGGAGGCACGCTGGCCCCCGTAACGAAGTGGCGGCGGCAGGTGCTCACCCCACGCGACGTTCCCGCCGCCGTGTCCGAAGCCTTCCGGCAGATGCGCACAGGACGGCCCCGTCCAGTGCTGATCGAGATGCCTCCCGAGGCCCAGGTGGAGCGAGACGAACTACAACTGCGGGACCCGGTGCCCACCTCCCAAATCGTACCGAGCCCTGCACAGTTGCGCGATGCGGCCCGGGTCATCGCAGCGTCCCAACGCCCCCTCATATTCGCAGGCGGCGGCGTCGTGCAGTCGGGCGCGGAAGAGGCCCTCGCGGCACTCGCGGAAGCCGCCCGCATCCCCGTCATGACCTCGGGCGGCGGCAAGGGAGCCATCCCGGACTCCCACCCCTTGTGCTACGGCTCGTGCCTCAGCCCCCGTGCGGACGTGCAGGAGATGAACGAACTCGTCGACGTCATGCAGTCCGCCGACGTCGTCATAGGTATCGGGACGCGCTTCTCGATGGGCAACCCCGCCGGGGACGCCTCCGTGCTGATCAACATCAACATAGACGACACCGAACTCACCCGGGTGCAGGCCAACACCATCCCGCTGCACGGCGACGCCAGGGCGACTATCGAAGCCCTGCTGCCCCATCTCGCAGAGGCCGGAGCGGGAGACCGTCCATCCCCTGAACCGGCGGTCACCGCCGCACGGCAGCTGATCGCCTACTATGACATACACCTCCGCGAGCCGCAGTTCCCCATCCTCGAAGCGATCCAGCACGGCGTTCCCGACGACGCCTTCACCGTCTGGGACATAACGCAGTTGGGTTACTACTCCCGCACCCATTACCAGGTGAACCACCCCAGGACCTACATCGACTCCGGGTACTCCTACAATCTTGGCGGCGCATTCCCCACGGCACTGGGCGCGAAGGTCGCCCAGCCGGACCGTGCAGTCGTATGCATCAACGGAGACGGCGGGTTCATGTTCAACGCGGCTGAACTGTCCACCGCAGTCAGGTACGGCATCAACGTGGTCACCATCGTCTTCAGGGACGACGCCTACGGCAACGTCGCACGCGACCTGGATGATTTCTTCTCCGGCACGTATGAGACCAGCCTGCACAACCCGGACTTCATCAAGTTTGCCGAGTCTTTCGGCGCGGTCGGAATGCAGGCGGACGACCCATTGGACCTGGAACGGCTGCTGCCCCTCGCCCTGGAACAGCAGGCGCCGGTGATCATCGACGTGCCCGTCCACGGAGTGCCCTTCGCACGCGCAAGGCAACACGCCATGCTTCCGAAGGTAGCCTGGACACAGCCGCAGGAAGGGCTCATCCAACCCTGAGCCCCCTCGTGGTGGGCCTGTCGAACCACATTCCGCACGACCCTCCCGCCGCCACGCTGCCGTATACTGTGCCGTCGAACTGGTTACGTATCTCATGACGCTCTACGACCGGAAAGCCACGAAGAAAGCGCAGGAGGCGGAACTCGCGTGGGAACACGACGAGTTGCGCAAGACGCTGGAGCGCGCGCCCGAATTGCAGGAGCGGTTCCTCACCGTCTCCGGCCGCGAGGTCGACCGCATCTACACACCCGCCGACGCGCCCGACCTGGACTACGCGACGGACATCGGCTTCCCCGGCGCGTACCCGTTCACGCGCGGCGTCTACCCGACGATGTACCGCGCGCGGCAGTGGACGCGCCGCCAGATAGCCGGGTTCGGCACGGCGAAGTCGACGAACGAGCGGTACAAGTACCTGCTTGCGCACGGGCAGACCGGGCTCTCCACGGACTTCGACCACCCCACCCTCACGGGCTACGACTCGCTGCACCCCCTGTCGGAGGGCGAGGTCGGCAGGCTCGGCGTCGCGATCGACACGGCACGCGACATGTCCGACCTGTTCGATGGCATCCCGATCGACAGGGTGAGCATCTCGCTCACCATCAACCACCCGGCCATAGTTCTGCTGTCGTTCCTGCTGGCGCACGCGGAGAAGGTGGGCGTGGCGTGGGAGACGCTGCGCGGGACGGTGCAGAACGACTCGCTCAAGGAGTTCCACGGGCAGAAGACGTTCGCGCTGCCGCCGCGCGGCGCGTACCGCATGACCATGGACGTGGTGGAGTTCTGCACGCGCAACGTGCCGAACTGGAACACGATCTCCATCTCCGGCTACCACACGCGCGAGGCGGGATCGACGGCGGGTCAGGAGGTCGGGTTCACGCTGGCGCAGGGGATGGCCTATGTGGAAGGCGGGCTGCGGCGCGGGCTGTCGCCGGACGAGTTCGGGCCGCGCCTCTCGTACTTCTTCGGCGTCCACATGGACTTCTTCGAGGAGGTCGCGAAGCTTCGCGCAGCGCGGCGGCTGTGGGCGCGCATCATGAAGGAGCGCTACGGAGCGACGGACCCGCGCGCGATGCTCTGCCGCTTCCACTCGCAGACGCTCGGCTCGACGCTGATCCGCGAGGGTGCGCTGAACAATCTCATACGGGGCACGACGCAGGCGATGGCCGCCGTGCTCGGCGGGACGCAGTCGCTCCACGTGAGCGGCTACGACGAGGCGCACGACATACCGTCCGAGGACGCGATGCGGATGTCCCTCAACACGCAGCGCATCATCGGAAACGAGACCGGCGTGGCGAACACGATCGACCCGCTCGGGGGCTCGTTCTTCATCGAGAAGCTGACGAACGAGATCGAGGAGGAGGCGCTCGCCTACATCCGCACGATCGAGGACATGGGGGGCGGCGAGGGCGTTCTGGCGGGGATGTTCGCGGCCATCGAGAACGGCTACATCGAGCGCGAGATATCCCAGGCCGCGTTCGACTACCAGGAGCGCATCGAGGAGCACGCGTACAAGGTGCTCGGCCTCAACGAGCACGAGGAGGACTCCGTCCCTCCGCCGGAGCTGTACGAGCACGACGACGACGAGGAGGAGCGGCAGATAGCCCGGCTGGAGGCCGTCATCCACGAACGCGACACCGCACGCACGGAGGCGGCGCTGGAAGCGCTGCGGCAGGCGGCGCGCGGCGACGACAACACGATGCCGTTCATCCTGGACGCCGCCCGCGCCGACGCCACCGAGGGCGAGATCATGGGCGCCCTCCGCGACGTGTTCGGTGACCACGAGGACCCGGGCATCTTCTAGCCATGACGTTTGACGCTCTCCAGATCGGTGGATAGCCTTGAAACAGTGGGCGCGAGTGACCGAGAAGCGTGTCAAGGAGAGACGTCATGGCAGAGATTGATATCGAGATTGCTGCCTACGAACGCAACCGTGACAGCCTCGAAAGAGACCACTTCGGGCAGTGGGTGGTCTTCCACGACGAGAATTTCATAGGAGCGTTCGACGACTTCGAAGAAGCCGCGCAAACCGCCGTGACGCGCTTCGGACGCGGCCCGTATCTCATCAGGCTCGTGGGGGAAGGCCCGCGAGTTCTTCCTGCCTCAGTGCTCTATGGCTGACTTGGAGTGTGGGTTCGCCAATCCAGTCCTCCTGCAGGTGCACGGGCCGACCATCTCGGTGCAGGTCGGTTTCGATCCGGACTTCCTTCCCGATGGCGACCCCCCTTCGCTACCCCAATCGTCGGTGCCGTCCCTCATTGACACCGGCGCCAGTATCAGTTGCATAGACTCACAGTTGGCAGAAGAGTTGACCCTCCCCATCATCGGACGTGCTCAGGTTGCAGGCGCTCACGGCCCGGGGGAAGTCAACGAATATCTCGCGCACATATACGTCCCCGTACTGGGCATAACGATCCACGGACGGTTTAACGGAGTCCATCTGCGGGCCGGGGGGCAGCCGCACGATGTGCTCCTGGGCAGGACGTTCCTGCAACGCGTGACCCTGCACTACCACGGGACCACCGGCAGGGTCGTGGTGAGCGCGTAGCCCGCTGGGACGGCGCCCATGACTACCTCCAAACCAACCAAGGTCATCCTTGCCAAGCTGGGCCTGGACGGGCACGACCGCGGCATCAAGGTGATCGCCAAGGCGCTCGAGAAGGCGGGCATGGACGTGGTCTACATGGGTATGCGCGTCACGCCGGAGCAGGTGGTCGACCGCGCGCAGCAGGAGGACGCGGACGTCATCGGCATATCGCTGCTGTCGGGGGCGCACAAGCCGCTCATGACCCGGCTGATGAAGGTGGTGGACGAGCGCGAGATGCGCGGCGAGACGCTCATCCTGCTGGGCGGCACCGTGCCGGACGGCGACCGCGAGGCGCTCGCGGAGTTGGGCGTCGACGGCGTCTTCCCGGTCGGCTCCAGCCTGCGCGACATCGAGGCGTTCATCAGGGAGCGGCTGTCGGACGGAGCGGAGCAGGCATGACGGCGGAATGGCCCCCGGTCTACGACCGCTCCTACGTCCCGCCATCGGACCAGGAGTACTGGGACCCCGCGCTGGAGACGATGCCGACACAGGAGCGCGACGCGCTCATCGCGGCGAAGCTCAAGCGGCAGGCGGCGTGGGCATTCGAACGCTCGCCGTTCTACCGGAAGCGGTGGGGAGAGGCGGGGTTCCACCCCGACCGACTGAAGACGCTTGACGACGTGCAGCGCATCCCCATCATCACGAAGGAAGACCTGCGGCAGGACCTGCTCGACAACCCGCCGTTCGGCAGCAACATCTGCGACGACTGGCAGAACATCCAGCGCATCCACGGCTCGTCCGGCACGACCGGCATCCCGACCGTCATCGCCATCAGCGCAGGCGATTGGGAGCGCATCGGCGAGGCACACGCGCGCGTCGAGTGGGGCGCTGGCGTCAGGCCGAGCGATATGGTGTTCATGGCGGCGCCGTTCAGCCTCTACATGGGCGCGTGGGGGATGCTCGTCGGCGCGGAGCGGATGGGCGCGAAGTGCTTCCCGTTCGGCGCGGGCGCGCCAGGACAGACCCGCATGGCCGTGCGCTGGTGCCTCGCCGCGAAGCCGTCCGTCTTCTACGGCACGCCGTCGTTCTGCCTCTATCTTGCCGAGACCGCCCGCGAGGAGGGCGTTGACCCGAAGGAGTTCGGCTTCCGCACGCTCTTCTTCTCCGGCGAGCCGGGAGCCTCCATCCCCGCGACGCGCAGGACGCTGGAGGCGGCGTACGGCTCCCCCGTCATCGTCGACAGCGGCTCGACCGGCGAGATGTCGCCGTGGATGAGCAACGGCGGCTGCCGCTACGCGAGCGGCATGCACCTCTGGCAGGACATGGTCTTCACCCAGCTGATAGACCCCACGTCGCTCGAGGTCACCCCGTACGGCGGCGAGGGCGTGCCGGTGTACACGCACCTGGAGCGCACCTCGCAGCCGCTGATCCGCTTCTGGTCCGGCGACCTCGCCAGTTGGACGGACGAGCCGTGCGAGTGCGGGCGTACCTACCCCAGGATGCCGTGGGGCATCTACGGACGCGTCGACGACATGGTGGTCGTGCGCGGCGAGAACGTCTACCCGAGCGCGGTCGAGAACGTCGTGCGCGCCATCGCCGGCCTCACGGGCGAGTTCCGCATGGTGGTCTCCCGCGAGCGCACGATGGACGAGCTGACCGTCCTCGCAGAGTACACGCCGGAGGCCGCCGCGGCTGAAGCCGGAGTCGACGAGGTGAAGCGGCAGCTGGAGTCGGACCTCGGCGCGACGCTCGGCATACGCTCCAATGTCGAGTTGAAGGCGCCGGGGGAGCTGGAGCGCACGCAGTTCAAGGCGCGCCGGGTCATCGACGAGCGGGAGCTCCATAGGGAGTGACGAGTCAGTTCAGCGGCTGGCAGAGCCGCCCGAGCGGGGCGATGCCTGCCGGCGAGCAGCCCGCTCCACCTGCTCCCGCGTTCCCACGTAGGTCGGTGGCGATGCGCCGCGAGGGATCAACGCTGCCGCCGACCACAGCTTGTCACTGAGCACACGGGCGGCGTCCACGCCATGCCGCATGTCGTCCGCAGGCACGTGGTCCTGGTAGAAGTTCGTGTGGTAGTCGGAGATGGCCCTGAACAGCACGTTGATGTCACCGTCCTGCGACAAGCGGCCCAGATACGACTTCATCGAGTCGGCTGCCCGCGGCCTTCGGAACACCCACCCCTGTGAAGCCGCAATCGCCTTCAGGGTGTGCGCCACGGCTCCCCATATCTTCTCGGACACCTGCAACCGGTCGGCAACCGTCAGCCTACCCTGCTGCAGTATCGCGTCGGCATGCGCCAACAGGCTCTCTGCACGCGCACGATGCTTGGCCTGCCGCTCTGAAAGCGGCGCCTCGCGACCGATAGGCTCTTCAATCTGCGTGGTCATCGCGTTTACTCACTCGACGCCCGCCATCATAGCACAAGGTTGCCAGTCAGTCTCGCTCCTCTGTCGACACGCGCCATCCGCCGTTGCGCAACCCGGGCATGGCCCGCCCGTGCAGCATCGGACTGCTGCACGGTATCCTTGGGGAGCACAGGAGTCCAATCATGACTGACGGCAGGATACTCTCGGGGATGCGCCCGTCCGGCAGGCTGCACCTCGGCAACTATTTCGGGGCGCTGGAGAACTGGGTACGACTCCAGGACCAGTACGAGTGCTTCTACATGGTGGCGGACGTGCACGCGCTCACGACGCTGTCCGGCGGGGAAGAGGTCGGGTCCATCACCAACGACACGCGGGAGATGGTGCTGGACTGGCTCGCCGCGGGGCTGGACCCGGAGCGCTGTGTGCTCTTCGTGCAGTCGCACGTGCCGGAGCACCTCGTGCTGCACGGGCTGTTGAGCATGTGCACGCCGCTGGGCTGGCTGCTGCGCGTACCGACGTTCAAGGAGCGCGTCCGGCAGCTGGGCGAGGACGAGGAGCACGTGCCGTACGGGCTGGTGGGTTATCCGGTGCTGCAGACCGCGGACATCATCATCTACAAGGCGGACAGGGTGCCGGTGGGGATAGACCAGGCGTCGCACATCGAGATCTCGCGTGAGATCGCGCGGCGCTTCAACCGGCTGTACGGCGAGACGTTCCCCGAGCCGCAGGCGCTGCTGACCGACCTGCCGATGATCACCGGCACCGACGGCTCGAACAAGATGAGCAAGAGCCTGGACAACCACATCGAGCTCGCGGCGACGGACGAGGAGACGGCGCAGCGCACGATGACGATGGTGACCGACCCGCAGCGCGTGCGCCGCTCCGACCCCGGCAGGCCGGAGGTGTGCAACGTGTTCTCCCTGCAGAAGGTGTTCAACCCGGACAAGGCTGACGAGATACACCGGCTCTGCACGACGGCGGGCATCGGCTGTGTCGACGACAAGCGCGACCTCGCGGAGGGCATCAACCGCTACCTGCGCGAGTTCCGGGAGCGTCGGCGGGAGCTTTCGGAGTCCCCGGAGCATGTGCGGGAGATCCTGCACGAAGGCGCCAGGCGCGCGCAGGCCGTGGCGAACGCCACGATTGAAGAGGTCTACGTCCGCATGGGGCTGCGAGAGGCATGACGGAGCGCCCCGCGCTGCCGGTGGCTCCGGACGGGAGCGACGCGTTGCAGGTGGCGGTGCGCGTCGCGGAGGCCGCCGGGGCGGAGATCAGGCGGCGGCTGCCGGACACGCTCGGCGCCGGCGCGAAGGAGCGGCTGGGGCTGCGCACCAAGGGCGGCTGGAACGACCGGGTGACGGAGGTGGACAAGGCGGCCGAGGATGCAGCGCTCGCGGTGCTGACGGGAGCATTCCCCGACCACGACGTCTTTGCGGAGGAGTCCGGCGCGCACGGCGGCGGCTCCCCTTACCGGTGGTACGTCGACCCCATCGACGGGACGCGGAACTTCGCGAGCGGGCTTCCGCACATCTGCGTGAGCGTCGGGCTCTGGGCGCACGGCGAGCCGCTGGCGGGCGTGCTGCTGGACCCCGTGCGGGAAGAGACGTTCGCCGCCGCCGCCGGACGCGGCGCCGCGCTCAACGGCACGCCGGTGTCCGTGTCGGACGAGAGCCAGCTGGATGAGGCGGTGCTGGGGTTCGACATCGGCTACAAGGGACCGGAGGGGAAGCTACTGCTGGCGGCGGTCGCGGAGCTGTGGCCGGGGTTCCAGTCCGTTCGGATGATGGGTTCGGCGGCGCTGGGCATCACCTACGCGGGGTGCGGCCGGCTGGAGCTGTACGCGCACCACTACGTGCAGCCGTGGGACATCGCCGCGGCGATCGTCGTGGTGCGGGAGGCAGGCGGCATCGCGACGAGCCTGAACGGGGGACCGCTCACGCCGGAGACCGGGAACATCGCGGCGGGGGCGCCGCAGATACACGCGCGATTCCTGGAAGCGACGGCAGATTCGTCATGGCGCGCCAGCGTGTCATGAAGATTCTGCATACTCACCGTTGTTAGAATGACAATCTATGCGCCAACAGCTCGGCATCGTCGCGCGGTCGCTCAGGATCGTCGTCTACAGCATCCCTGCGCCTCCGGTCATACGCTCCGTGGCGGAGCTCCTGTTCCGCACGACCCACAATTTCATGCGGGACGAGGGCTCGCACATGGCCGCGGGGGTCGCGTACTACGCGATCTTCTCGCTCTTTCCGTTGATGCTGGCCACTATCGCCATCACTGAATACTTCATCCACTCCGCAGACCTCCAGGCGGAAGTGGTCCACTTCATAGACCGGCAGCTGCCCGGCCAGGACCACGACTTCGTCGAAGACCATCTCGAAGACCTGGTGGCGGCAAGGAGCGCGTTGGGAGCGCTGGCGCTGGTCGGTCTCATCTGGGCGGGGCGAGCCGTCTTCGGCGCCGTGCGCCGCGTCGTCAACCGTGCCTGGAAGATAGCTGAGCCTCCGCACTTCCTCATCGACCAGGTCGCCCAGATCGCCGCGTCCATGGGGGCCGTGCTGCTGTTCATATCGGCAGCTGTCGCAGGCTCGGTGGGCCGGGCGATAGCGTCGGAGACCACCCTGCTTCCGGTGACGATCCCGTGGGGGTTCTTCTTCAACGTGCTGCCGTTCATCGTCAGTATGGGGCTGTTCGTGCTGGTCTACCGGATGCTTCCGGACACGGAGGTGCGTTGGCGGGACGCGATAATCCCCGGCATCCTCGCCGCGATCGCCCTGGAGATCACGAAAGTCGCGTTCTCCTTCTACCTGTCCAACCTGTCCCGGCTGGACCTGGTGTACGGCAGCATCGCCACCGTCGTGGTGACGATGCTCTTCCTGTACGTGGTCTCGATCATCCTGGTGTGGTGCGCGGAGTTCTCCAGCGAGATCAGGCGCACGGACGAGGCCGAGATGCTGAACCTGCGCAGAGGGATGCGCCCGGTGCCCGGCGGCCTGGCGTCGCTGGCGCACCGTCCGATCCGGCGCCGGCGGCAGACCGCGGACGAGGAGGGGGAGATGTTCGCGTAGGCGCCCGCCGCGCCGGGCGGGCCGAATCGCGACAACCCTCAGGTCGCTGTCGCCGCCCTACCCGTTCCCATCCAGCAGGTTGATGACGACGCCGCTGGGGAGCTTGGGGTAGAAGTACGTGCTCTTCCTCGGAAGCCGTATGCCCGCGCCGACGACCGCTCGGAAGACGTCCGCCGGAAGGCCCTTCACGAAGAACGCCACCTGCCCCTCGCCTCGCTCGACCATCGCCATGGCCTCCGCACCGTCGTGGACGTACGCGATATGGTCGGGGAAGTCGTCGCCGAAGACGGGGCGGAACAGCATCTCCTGAAGCACGAAAGCCTCCACGGAGCGCACCTGCGTCTCCGGCGGGTCTTCCGGGTCCGGCTCGGGGATGATGTCGTTGGCGGGGGTGAGCACCTGGGCGGGCCGTCCCTGCCGGACGACGCCGAGCACGGTCTGTCCCTGCCCCAGCGTCGCGACGACCGCGTCGAGCTGCGCCGACTCGCCGGGAGGCGTGCCGGACGGGCGCGACACGAAGTAGAACGACAGCACCTGGTCCAGCTTCTCCATCTGCGTCTGCGAGGCGCCGTGCAGGACGCGGTAGTACGGCTGGATGAGCAGGCCCGGGTCGTCGAAGGCGACGAGGCCGGTCAGGACGAAGTCCGCGCCGTCCCGCGCCTCGCCGCGATAGACGAGGGAGGTCTCGTAGCGGTGGTGTCCGTCGGCGACGTACAGCTTCTCTTCCGCGAGCGCGGCGGAGACGGTGTCGACGGCGGACGAGTCCTGCACGAGCCAGAGCGCGTACTGCTCTCCGTCCGCGGCGAACTCAGCGGCGGGCGGGCCCGCGGCGGCCTCGGCGAGGGCTCGCGCAAGCACACCGGCGGCGTCGCGGTAGAGCATGAGGATGGGGCTGAAGTTGGCGTGGGCCGCGCGCATGAGCGCGAGCCTGTCTTCCTTGGGGCCGGGAGCGGTGTCCTCGTGCGGGAGCACGCCGTCGCCCAGGACCTCCAGGCGGAGCGCGCCAAACAGGCAATGACGCTCCCGCTCCACGCCGCCCGCCGCAAAGCGCTGGCGCAGCAGGTAGTAGGCCGGAGCATCGTCGCGGGCGAGCACGCCGTCGCTCAGCATGGAGCGGAGGGCGGCAGCGGCGTTCTCGTAGCGTTCCGGCGGCGGAGGGCCGTCCAGCTCCGCCAGCTCCATCCGCACCATGTTGTGAGGGCTGCGGTCCAGCAGTCCGCGCTCGACAGCCGGGGATATGACGTCGTACGGGGGGCAGATGAGGTTGTCGAGCGGGCCTGCGGCCTCGGAGTAGCGGACGGCTCTGAACGGACGGAAGTCTACCAAGGCGTTCTCCCTTGTTGCGGTGGCATCGACAAGTATAAGGCGAGAGCCCGCGACCTTGGGAAGGAACGCCCGCCACCCCCATGAAACCTCAGGGCAGGACCAGCTCCAACCGCCACTCCACCCGGCGCTCGTACTCGATGCCGCGCACCTGCTCGGCCAAGAACCGCTGGCTAACCAACTACGCGTGCAGCGGAGCGGTAGAATGTGGCTTGCAGCGGTATGTCCTCCACAGAGGTGAACGGATGAAAGATGCGGAATCCTCGGCGAACGCGCAGGGAGAAGCGGTCGCATCGTCCCCTCGTCGCCCGCGTGAAGAAACTGCCCGTCTAGGCGACGAGATATACGAGCGGGACATCCGACCCGAGGTCGAAGCGAACCATCGAGGCGAGGTCGTCGCCATCGACGTTGAGAGCGGCAGCTGGGCTGTTGGCGCCAACGTGATTGCTGCTACGGACCAACTGCGGGCACAGTGCCCCGGGGCTATCGACGTCTGGTTGCTCCGCGTCGGGCACCGGGCATTGCACCACTTTGGGGGTCGGTCCCTACGGAGAGCCGAGTGATAGAGGGCGTGGTGAACGCCGCCTATGAGCCTGTGGTGACCGTTGCCGTACATGGCCCGTCGGGGCGGACAAGGGAAATCGAAGCCGTGATAGACACCGGATTCACCGGTTTTCTGACCGTGACTCCGTCGTTGGTGACAGAATTGGACTTGGACTTCCGCGGCACCAGCCGGGCAACCCTGGCCGACGGCAGCGAAGTGACGCTTCCTTCCTACGGCGTTGCCGTGCTGTGGGATGGTCAGCCGAGATACGTAGAGGCAGACGCCGCCGATGCCACGCCCCTTGTGGGTATGCGGATGCTGGACCGCCACAACCTGAACATCGAAATCGAGTCCGGGGGGCGCGTCGTCATCCAGGCCCGGGTGCCGTAACGCGGGCAGCTGGTACGCCAGAGCGGCGTAACGGGCGGGGGTTTGCGTCAGGGGGTACAATGCGGGCGGACCAGCCAGAGGATGCGAGGTTCCTGCCTACGCAGGAACGACGAGTCTGGAGATCAACGCACCGGAGGGGCTCATGACAACGCAGAAGGCAGACGTTTACTACGACTTCCGTTGACCGTTCGTTTTCAATGCAGCCGTGTGGCTGGATAAAGTGAAGGCCGCGATGGGCGGCGAGGACCCCCTCGAGGTCACGTGGAGGCCGTTGTCGCTTGCGCAGATCAACCAGAAGACGGGCGACCCGGACTACAGGGCCTGGAGCGAGCCGGACGAGAACCTGGACCAGAGCCTCTGGGGACTGCGTGCGGGACAGGCGGCGCGACGGCAGGGCGAGGACGCGCTCCGGGCGTTCCTTCCGCTGCTGCTCAACGCACGCCACCTGGACCGCGTGGAACTGAACGACATGGCGGTGCTGCAACGCATCGCCGGCGAGGCCGGGCTCGACGTGGACCGGTTCATCGCCGACCTGAACGACCGCTCGACGCTGGACGAGATCGCCGAGAGCCATACCCACGCGGTGGAGGAGCTGGGCGTGTTCGGGACGCCGACTTTCGTGTTCGAGGGCGGCGGCTCCGCATTCCTGAAGCTGATCAGGCCCCAGGAGAACGAGCAGGCGCTCAGCGCGTTCAACTCCCTCCTGGGACTGATGCGCGATGAGGTGTTCGTCGGCGAAGTGAAGCGTCCGCAACCCCCGTGGCCCAAGGGCGTCTTTGACTAACGAGCCGTCCGGCGAGCGGTGGGCCGCGCTCGAACGGACGCTGGGCGTACGCTTCAGCGAGCGCGGCCTGCTGACGCAGGCAGTCGTTCACCGCTCGTTCCTGAACGAGCAGGACGACCCTGCGCTGTCGAGCTACGACAGACTGGAGTACCTCGGCGACGCCTTTCTCGGCTGGGTCACGGCCGCCGAGCTCTACAAGCGTTACTCCCACTACGACGAGGGCGAGTTGACACGGGCCCGCGCCGCGCTCGTGCGCGGCGAGACGCTTGCTGAGGTCGCACGCAGCCTGGGACTCGGAGCGTACTTGCTGCTCGGTCAGGGCGAGGAAGCGAGCGGCGGCCGGGACCGCACCCGCAACCTGGCCGCGGCGCTCGAGGCGGTGATCGGGGCAACGCTGCTGGACCAGGGAGAGGACACGGCGCGCTCGCTCGTCCTGCGGTGGCTCGGCCCGCGCATCGAAGCGATGGGGGACGCCGGCGTGGAGCGGGACGCCAAGAGCGCCCTCCAGGAGTTCCTGCAAGGGCGCGGCCTTCCCCTGCCCGTGTACGAGCCGCTTTCCGGGACGGGCGAGCCACCAGGCGGGACGTTCACCGTGCGCGTGGTCGTGGACGGACGCCCCCTGGGGGAAGGCGCGGGGCGCAGAAGGTCCGACGCGGAGCAGTCCGCGGCGCAAGAGGCGCTTGCCGCTTTGCAGGGCGGAAGAGCGGCAGACGCCTAGCAAGCACGCGCCATACAGGGCCGCCCGGTGCAGCACGAGCCCTGCACTACGTGTATTGTGAGCAGAATCCCCGCGTTGATACCATGCACCCAACGAGGCTTCCAGAGCGCGCGGAACAGCGACCCGGACAAGGAGCGACCCGCCCACGTGGTTTTCAATTTCCTTCGCCGCAAGGACAGAACATCGCAAGCCCTGGCCAGGACGAGGAAGGGCTGGGGAGGAGGGCTGGCGTCGCTGTTCCAGGGCGCGACGCTGTCCGACGAGCGGCTGTGGGAGGACCTGGAGGACGCGCTCATCTCGGCGGACGTGGGAGTCGAGACGTCGCTCGGAGTGGTGAACGGCGTCAGGCAGCGCATCCGGGAGGAGGGCGTCAGCGATCCGGACGAGGTCGTCGAGCTGTTCAAGGAGGAGCTGGCGTTCCTGCTCGACCCTGGAGACAAGAGCTTCTGGGACTGGTACGACCGGGAAGAGCTTGCCGCCAAGCCGTTCGTTCTCATGGTCGTTGGCGTGAACGGCTCGGGAAAGACCACGAGCATCGCCAAAGTAGCCGCGCACTACCAACGGATGGGCAAGTCGGTCCTCATCGGCGCGGGGGACACGTTCCGCGCCGCCGCGATAGACCAGCTGAAGGTGTGGGGAGACCGGCTGCACACCGACGTCGTCGCGCATCAGCCCGGTTCGGACCCCGGAGCAGTGGCCTACGACGCCTACGAGGCGGCAGCCGCGCGCGGAGTGGACGTGCTCCTGTTCGACACCGCCGGCAGGCTGCACACGAAGGCGCCGTTGATGGACGAGCTGCGGAAGGTGCGCCGGGTGTTCGAGTCCCGCGCGTCCGGGGCGCCGCACCAGACACTGCTGGTGCTGGACGCAACGACGGGGCACAACGGCGTGGAGCAGGCGCGCCTCTTCCAGGAGGCCGTGGGCGTGGACGGGGTATTCCTCTCCAAGCTGGACGGCACAGCCAAGGGCGGCGTCACGGTCGCCATCGCGCAGCAGTTGCGGCTTCCCGTCGTGTTCATCGGCACGGGCGAGGGCACGGACGACCTCGCACTATTCGACACGGACGACTTCGTCGACGGGCTCTTCGGTGACGAGCCGCAGGGGGCCTGACGATGCTGATCTTCAGCGCCGCCCTCTGGTTCCTGACCCTGGAGGTCTTCTCCTTCGCCGTATTCCCCGTAGCCTTCCGGGCGTTCTCCCGCATGCCGGACAGGGGCTACGCCTTTGCCAAGCCGCTGGGGCTGCTGAGCGTCGGTTTCCTCGCCGGGCTCATCGGCATGACGCGAACGGTCCCGAACTCCAACCTCACGGTGCTTGCGGCGGGAGTGGCCGTTGTGGCTATCTCCGTGCTCGCGGGACGGCGGTGGTGGAGCGAGATCGGCAACTTCCTGTGGAGCAATCGCCGCCTGGTGATCGTCACCGAGGCGGTGTACGCGGCCGTCTTCCTCGGCATGGCGTTGCTGCGGGCGATGGTCCCGGACATCAGCACCACCGAGCAGCCGATGGACCTGATGTTCCTGAGCTCCACGGTGGCGAGCACCTACTACCCGCCGATCGACGCATGGTTCGCCGGCGAGCAGGTGTCCTACTACTACCTGGGCTATCTGCTCATCGGTTCCGTAGCACTGCTCACGAACACGGTGACGCCCGTAGCGTACAGCCTGGGGCTCGCCACGTACGCGGCGATGGCAGCGGTCGCGGCGTTCGGCCTCACGTTCAACCTCGTGCGGCTGTCCAGAGGCTCAGCCCTGGCCGGCGCGCTCGCGGGGGCCGCATCCGTCTTCCTGCTGCTGGTGGCCAGCAACCTTCTGGGGGCGCTCGAACTGGCCTGGGCCTCCGGAGCAGGGTCCCAATCCTTCTGGGGGTGGATCACGCCGAACCCCGAGTGGTTTGCGAACGTGCAGGCCGCAGCCTCCTGGCGTCAGGACGAACTGTGGTGGTGGTGGCGTGCATCGCGCGCTGTGCCCAACGCGATAACCGAGTTCCCGGCGTTCAGTTTCCTGCTGGGCGACATGCACCCGCACGTGATGTCTATCAGTTTCATCATCGTCACCGTGGGTGTGGCCACCCAGATATACCTGCGGCCCGGGCTCATCCAGCGCGACACGCTCCGCAGGCACTTCCCGCTCTTCATGGTGACCGCGCTGGGCGTGGGCGGGATGAGCGCGATCAACCTGTGGGACCTTCCGCTCGGCCTGACGCTGGTGGCTGGGGCGGTGCTGCTGAACGCCGCGCGCAACGAGCGGCGCGTCCAGTTCGGGCGCTCGCTGGCGTTCACCGACCGGTTCCTCATCGTCGGCTCGGCGGCGGGGCCGCGCGCGGAGATAGACCTGAACGCCGCCTGGCTGTACGAGCAGCAAGGCATGAGGTGGCGCCTCGCCCACAGCATCGAAGCGCGCGGGCTGGGTGTGGACTCGGACTTCGGCGCATCCGTTGCGTCCCACGAGAGCATGGTCGCGGTCGGTGCGCCGCGCGCGGCGCCGAGCGGGCTCGTGCAGCTCTACACTTTCGCGAACGAACGCTGGAGGCACGCGGCAACGCTCAGACCCGAGGACGACGAAGGAGTCGTAGGCTTCGGCCAGTCAGTCGCGATATACGACAACGTGGTCGTGGTGGCGTCGCTGGAGGCGATCTACGTCTACCGGAGCGAGGAGTCCGAGTGGACGCTGGAAGCCCGGCTGTACCCCTCCCTGGAGGACGCCCTGCCCACAGAGGTGGCGATCGAAAACGACATGATCGCTACGGGAGTCCTGGGGTTCGACGGCTGGCTCGTGGACGTGTTCAAGAAGGTGTCCGGGGAGTGGACGCACGCGTCGGCGATACATCCCTCCTTCACGGATACCAACCGGTTCGGGAGGAGCATCTCGCTTGACGCGGGCCGCATCGCGGTGGGCGGCGACGCAGTGGTGACGATATTCAGCGAAGCGGAGCGCGGCTGGGTGCCCATCGCAACGCTCGGGTGCCCGGTCCCCTCGGCGCGGGACCCGTTCGGCTCCGCCGTCGCCCTGAGAGGCTACTACCTCGTAGTGGGAGCGCCGGGCGGCAACGGTCCCGCGCCCAACGCAGGGTGCGCGTTCGTCTTCGAAGAGACCTCCCGCGGCTGGCGATTCCAGGCGCAGTTGATGGCGGAAGACACGAGCATAGACACAGCGCTCGGCAGCGCCGTCGCGATACGCGACGACGACGTGGTGCTCGGCGCGCCGGGCGGAGGACAGGGAGGGGTGTACTCCTTCCACCGCACGCTCGACACCTGGACGCACGAGATGAAGATCACGGGCCGGCGGCGCTTCGGGCGGGCCATGGTCTGGGCTGCAGTGCTGATCGCAGGGTCGGTGGCCGCGGCGGCGCCGTTCCTGTACACGTTCGAGAGTTCGGCTGAGGGCATCCTGCCGCTCGAAGAGGTGATGACGCGCCCGGTGCACCTGGTGCTCGTATGGGGGGGGCTCGGCTTCCTGACCGTGCCGTTCTTCATCGTGGCGATGCGTCACGTTTTCCGGCACGGGAACTGGAGCCTGCTGCGCTTCAGCATCCCCATGCTGATCGCGTTCTCGCCCGTGCTGGTGTGGATGCAGCCGGTCTTCGGCCTGCCGATAGGGTTCGTTGCCGTGGTCCTGTTCGTCTTTCACCAGTTGGGCTTCAAGCAGCCGCACGCGGACGAAGCGCTCTTCGCTTTCAATCCGCGGGTCACGCTCGTCGGCGGCAGCATGGCCGTGCTCGGCGGCATCCTCTGGTACAGCATCTTCGTCAGCGGCGAGCGGGGTATCGGAGGCGAACTGCTCGCGATCGACCGACTCGTGCCGGTCATCCCGCTGGTCTTCATCGCAGGGTTCGCGTTCTACGGCGCATGGACGCTGGCACACCGGGACAGCGAGACGATGCGCCTCTCCGTGGACCGCGAACGCGCCGCGCGCTGGAACTCGGTGGTGCCGGGACTGGCGATATTCGGCGTCGCGGGCATGCTCGTCATGGGAGCGGAGCTGTTCCACGTGGTGGACATCTTCGGCGGGGGCGTATTCCGCCGGATGAACACCATCTTCAAACTGTACTACCAGGCGTGGATCCTCCTGGCGGTGCTCGGCGGCTTCTCCATCTGGTTCATCACGCTGCGACTGGACGCGAGCCGCACGTTTGGGCGAGTGCGGGCCTTCGCATGGCGCGGGACGCTGATAGTGCTCTTCGTGGCAGTGGCGTACTACCCGGCAGCAGCAGCGGCGACCCGCATCGCGGAGCAGGACCGGTTCACGCTGAACGGGACGGCCTATCTCACCCAGTACTCGCCCGCCGACTACAACACGATCCAGTGGGTGCGCGCGAACACGCCGCGGGACGCCCTGGTGCTCGAAGGTTCGCTCGTGCCCTGCCCCGAGAACCCGGCCGGTTGCAGCGACTGGAAGCCGGAACTGGGCCGCATCGCATCGGCCACCGGACGACCCACGATACTCGGCTGGGAAGGCCACGAACGCCAGTGGCGCAGCAGCGAGAATGCGAACTTCGAAGAGCGGCAGCGCGACGTACGCGCCATCTACGAGACGCAAGACCCGGATACTGCTTCCCGCCTGCTGAGCAAGTACGGGGTAGACTACGTAGTAGTGGGTCCGAGAGAACGGGCCGTCTACGGTAACGCGGGCATCGCGAAGTTTCCGGCACTCGGGTCAGCCGTCTTCCGGGAGGAAGGCGTCACCGTGTACCGCATCGATACGGAGGGAGCGGGGTAAGTGCAGGTTGTGAAGGGCGTCCCGGCGTCGATCGGGGCGGCGAAAGGCGCTGCGTCGAGACTGGGGGCAGTTAAGGACCTCACGGCGCGGGCCGGGAGGAGCGTCGCCGGCATACGTCCACCCAGGACATGGGAAGGACGGGCGGTCCTGGCGCTGCTCGTGCTGGCGCTCGGGTCCCGCCTGTGGGACCTGGGAGGGCGCGCCCTCCACTACGACGAGATCCTCCACGCCTGGTATTCCTGGCTCTACACCAGGGACTTCAACTACGCCCACAACCCCCTGACGCACGGGCCCCTGCTCTACCATGCCGGGGCCGCGACCTACCAGGTCATCGGCGCCGGAGAGTTCGCGGCCCGGCTCATCCCGGCGCTCTTCGGCGCGGCGCTGGTGGTGATGCCGTGGCTCTTCCGGAAGGAACTGGGGCGCTGCGGCGCGCTCGCCGTCTCACTCTTCCTGCTGGCGTCCCCCACTGTCCTCTACTTCAGCCGCTTCATGCGGAACGACGTCTACATGGCGGTCTGGGCGGTTGCGCTGCTCGCGATCGCGCTGCGCTACATGGAGCGCCCGCGCACGTGGATGCTCTTCGCGTGGGCCGTGATCTGGGCGCTCACGTTCGCGAGCAAGGAGAGCGCCTTCTTCCTGGTGGGGATGTTCGGGCTCCTGCTCGCCGGACGCGCCGCTCCCGCGCTATGGGAGTGGGCGCGAGGCCGCAGCAGGCTCTCCGAGACCGGGCCTGCGGCAGACCTGCTGGTCGTGATGGGCACGCTCACGTTGCCGATGTGGGCCCCCATCGCCGGACTGGTGCAGGACGTCTTCGGGTTCATCCTCGTGAACCCGGACGCGAACCACCCGCTCGTACGGAGCGGAGAGCTCTTCCGCGCCGACACGCACACGGGCGCGCCTGTCGGCGGTGCGCTCTACATCGCCGGAGTCATCGTCCTCTTGCTGACAGCCGTATCCGTGACGCTGGGGATGGCGTGGGACAGGCGGCGGTGGCCGCTCCTGCTTGGAACGTTCGCCGCGGTGTGGCTCCTGCTGTTCACCAGTCTCTTCACGAACTGGGACGGGTTCTTCACCGGGCTCTGGGGTTCGCTCGGCTACTGGATCGCGCAGCAGGGCGTCGAGCGCGCCAACCAGCCCTGGTACTACTACATCATCGGCCTCTCGGTCTACGAGTTCGCCATCGCCGTCCCGGCCCTCGTCGGCGGCCTCATTCTGCTGGTGCGGCGGCGAAGTACGTTCGACTTCGCAATCGTGGGCTGGGCCTGGCTTTCGTTCGCGATCTTCTCCTTCGCGGGCGAGCGCATGCCCTGGCTGCTCATGGGGATCGCGGTGCCCTGCGCGTTCGTCGCCGGGCGCATCGCGGGAATGCTGGCAGAGCACGCGGCGACGCTCCGAGGCGGCGCAGCTCCGCCCGACCGGCTGCCGCCGCCAGCGCCTGCCGCTCCTCGCGACCCTCTCCCCGACCCTCTCCCCGAGGGAGAGGGGACAGGAAGGGTGCAGGGGAGCCGCGCGGAGCGCAGGCGGGCCGCGCGAGGGGAGCGGACGCGCAGGTTCGGCGCATTCATCCTGCGGGTGCTGATGGCGCCGCCGCGCGCGCTGGGCCGCGTTGCGGCGATGGCGATGCAGGCTGCGGCGAGACCCCTGCGAAGAGTCTCGCCGCACCTGGCTGTCCTGGCGCTCGGAGTCCTCGTCGCAGCGTTCGGAATGACCGTCTTCCTGTCCGCCCGCGCGAGCTATTCCTACGCGGGGTTCGAGCGTCCACGGGAGCTGCTCGTCTACTCGCAGACGGGCCAGGAGACGCCGTACGCGGTGGAGTGCATCGAGAGCCTCGCGGAGAGCGCCGGGTTGGGACGCAGCGGTATCCGCATCCTGGCCGACGAGCACGACAACTTCGCGTGGCAGTGGCGCTGGTACCTGCGCGACTACCCGGGCATCGTCTACCGCACGCTGAACACCACTCCGCTGACCGAGCCGCCCGTCGAGCACCTCGTGATGATGAGCATCTGGTCGGAGGACGCAAACAGGGAGCACCTCGCGGAATACACCCGCCTCGGGGGGCTGCACACGCTGTGGTGGTTCCCCAACTACGCTTACGGCGACATCACGGCCCCTGACGTACTCTCCGGTGCGCTCTCCCGCGACGGCTGGCGCACCGTGCTGGACTATCAGCTGCGGCGCGAGGTCGCTTCCCAGATGCAGTTCTCACGCGGCGCGGTCTACGTGCGGAACGAACTCGTGGCGCACACGCAGGGGTGCACGTCGTTCCTGAACGTGCAGCTCCGCGACGAGGGGTCCGCGGGATGAGCGCTCCCGCACCCGGAGGCCGGAGACGCACGCCGGCGATATCCAACAGGACGCGGCTGTGGTTGAGCCTCCTCCCCACCGCCGCCTTCCTCACCCTGCTCTTCTTCCTGTTCGTCCGCAGCGACTACCGTACGTGGCTGGACGCGCTATCGCAGGCGAACTACGCGTGGCTCATCCCGGCGGGCGCGTCGTACTTCGCATCGTTCTACTTCCGGTCGTTGCGCTGGAGGTACCTGCTGCGTCCGTTCGCGGAGACGACCACGGCGCGCCTGTACCCGGTCGTCATCGTTGGCTACATGGCGAACAACATCCTGCCCCTGCGGGCGGGGGAAGTCGTCCGCAGCTACTACGTCTCCCGCCGCGAGGCGGTGAGCACCCCTACGGCGCTGGCAACCATAGTGATCGAGCGGGTGTTCGACGGCGTGCTCATGCTCCTCCTGCTGCTCGCGGGCGTGCTCTTCCTGCCGTTCTCCGGGCTGCCGGAGGGCGTGCGCGACGCCGTGACCATCCCCATATGGGCCGCCGCCGTCATCATGTCGGCGCCGTTCGTACTGGGACTCGTCCTCATCGTCACGGCGGCCCTGCGGCCCGGGCTGTTCGAGGGGCTGGGGAACGGGATCGCCCGGCGGGTCCCGCTGCCGATGCGTTACCGGGCGTTGCTCAGGGCGTTCTTCTCGCGGTTCGTCGGCGGTTTCTCGGGGCTGCACGAGCCGGGGCGCCTCGCAAAGGTGGCGGTGCTCACGCTCCCCGTGTGGACCATGGAGGGCATCACGTACTATCTCATCGCGCTGGGATTCGACCTGGACGCGCATCTTGGCAGCCAGTGGCTGCTGGCTGGTTCCATGCTGCTCATCATCTCGCTCGCGAACCTCGCCATATCGGTGCCGCTCTCCCAGGGAGGTGTCGGTCCGTTCGAGATATTCGCGGCGCTGGGGCTCGTCGTGCTGGGAGTGGAGTCCGTGCACGCATCGGCGTACGCTGTCGTGCTGCACGCGGTCCTGCTGCTGCCGGTGATCGTCGTGGGGTTGCTGTACCTTGCGGTACGCAGCATCCCCCTGGGCGAGCTGCTGCAGTCCCGAACAGAACCGACAACGAAGGGAGCACCTTGAAGACAGGCATCATCGGCGGGGGCGCGGCAGGGCTCGCGGCTGCATACGAACTCGGACTGCGGGGACACCATGCGGAGGTGTTCGAGGGCGCGCCGTTCCTCGGCGGGCAGGCCTCCACGTTCCCGGTCAACGGCGTCCCGCTGGAGCGCGGGTACCACCACCTCTTCCGCAGCGACTCGGCCATGATCGACCTCATGGGCGAGCTCGGGCTATCGCACCGCCTGAAGTGGATCGACTCCAACGTGGGCTACTACGCGCAGGGGAGGCTCTGGCGGTTCACCTCTCCGTTCGATCTGCTTCGCTTCCGCCCGTTGCCGATGTCCGACCGCGTCCGCCTGGGCCTGCTCACACTGGGGCTGCAGCGCCGCAAGGAGTGGGCGTCGCTCGAACAGGTCACGGCGACGGAGTGGATGCGCCGGAACGCGGGCGACCGGGTCTACGAAGTCATCTTCGAGCCGATGCTGCGCGGCAAGTTCGGGCGCTACCACGACCAGATCACGATGGCGTGGCTGTGGAACAAGTTCGCGCTCCGCACGGCGTCCCGCGGCAAGGGGCTGGCCGGCAAGTTCAAGGAGCAGCTCGCCTACCCCACCGGCTCGTTCGGGGAGATCTTCGACGTGCTCGGCGAGCGCGTGCGGGAGCAGGGCGGAGAGGTGCACATCTCCTCCGCCGTGCGACGCGTCATCGTGGAGGACGGCCGCGCGCGCGCGCTGGAGGTGAGCGTCGGCGGCGGGGAGCCGGAGCGCCGCGAGTACGACCAGGTGCTCTCCACGACGCCGTCCTACATCTTCCCACGCCTCGTGCCGGAGCTGCCGGAGGACTACCTGGGCAAGCTGACCGACAAGGTCTACCTCGCGGCCGTGCTGGTCATCCTGGTGATGGACCGCTCGCTCAGCCCGCACTACTGGACGTACGTCGGCGACCGATCGCTGCCATTCCTCGGCATCATCGAGCACACGAACTTCATCCCGCCGGAGCACTACGGCGGCGCGCACATCGCCTATCTCACCAACTACCTGGAGCGAGACGACCCGCTCTACCAGATGACGCCTGAGGAGCTGTACCGGGAGTACGTGCAGCACCTGAAGAAGATCAACCCGGCGTTCGACGAGTCCTGGGTGAAGGAGTACCACCACCACAAGGTGGACGCCGCGCAGCCCATCATGACGCAGGGCTACTCCGACCGCATCCCGGACCACCGCACGCCGATACCCGGCCTCTACCTCGCGAACACGACGCAGATCTACCCGGAGGACCGGGGCACGAACTACTCCGTGCGGATGGGTCGGCAGGTCGCCGCGCTCATGGACGAGGACGGGAGGAGGTAGGGGGGCAGAGCGCTGGTACAGTCCTGTCAGCGGGCCATTACCATGGTGTGGTATGCTGCCTGAGTCCCGGAGAGACTGCTATGGCACAAGCGTTGAAAACCGCCTCTCCCCGTCCAGTTCCACTGGAGATCAGGCCGGAAGCCCGTCCGCTCCTGACCAAGTTCCGCGAGCGCACACTTCGGGCGCTGTACGACGCTGCGCTCGCAGACAGCGGCGCGGATGTCATCTCTGAGGCATATGTCTACGTCCACGAGCCTCAGGAGGAAGCCCCTCCTTCAGTTGGGCTCGTCTGCTGGATAGACGGTACCGAGCAGGACCAGCAGAAGATGTGGGACCGCATGGTGGAGCGCGAGGCGGCGATGTGGCGATCGTGGACGCCAAGGCAGCGGGAGGATGCGTTCCCCATGCGGTTCTCCGCTTCACTCACCCCGGAACGGCTGGCGGCCGTACCGCTGGAATCCTTCGTCTCCCGCCTTGCGAATGCGTCCTCTTGACTTCCGTGACCTGGCCCTCAGCCTGATCGACGGCACTCCAAGCGAGGCGGCCCTACGGTCTGCGGTCAGCCGGTTGTACTACGGCTTCCACCACGAGTCGTGCTGCCGCTACTTCCGTGAGCACCCGGACGCCTCTCCGGTTCAACGAAACCGGAGACACACTGAACTTCCCGAGCGATTCAGTAACTCCGGCGACCCTGCGCAGAGGAACATCGCTTTCCTGCTCCGCCTTCTTGCAGACATGCGTGGGGAGTGCGACTACAACGTGGCAGGCCCGCTCCTGTACAACGGAGCACACGTCACAGCGGAGGAGATGCTCCGTGAGGCTCTGATAGCCGCCGGGAGGCTTCACACTGCGCTGAATGCATACTCTCAAGGCGAATCTGCAAGCGGCACTGAATGCGTGACGACGGGGAGCAGCGGCGCCTGAAGTCCACGCTCACTCCTCACCGCTCTCCACAGGCTTCACCGGCGGGGTGGCGAAGTACATCGCCACAGTCATCACGATGAAGACGCAGGTGAAGACCGAGAACGGCACCGTATAGGAGCCCGTCCAGTCGAAGAGCAGGCCGGTGAGCACCGGGCCGGTGGGGCTCAGGATGCGGAACGGCGCGCCGAAGCCCCGGATGGCGCCCAGGTGCTCGCGCCCGAAGTAGTCCGCCCACAGCAGGTTCTGGATGATGTTCCCCGCGCCGGTGGCAAGGCCGAACAACACGGCGAACAGCACGGCCAGCGGATAGCTGTCGGCCACGAGCAGCACGAGCGCCGACACCGTCAGGATGCCGCTCATGAGCATCGCACCGAACCGGATGTGCAAGCGCTCGAACACGAGCCCCCACGGCAGGCCGGTGACTGCGGACGTCGCGGCGAAGATGGAGAGCGTGCTCACGGCGAGGCCCATCGCGAGGCCCTTGTCCTCGAAGTTCGCGACCATGTGGAGGTTGATGGAGCCGAGGGCGAACCGTTCCACGATGACGAAGAAGAGCAGCAGCCAGAACGCGCGGGTCCGCTTCGCCTCCGCGAGCGTGAACGACACGTCCCGCACCTGCCGCGAGAGCCGCGCGAGGCCGCGGCGCTCGCCTCCGCCGCGGTTCATGGCCTCAAGCTCTTCCGGCGGGATGTTCTCGATCGTCATCCCCATGTCCTCGGGGCGGCGGCGCAGGTAGATGAGGGAGGGGAGGATGATGAGCGCGGCAGTGACGCCCGCGAGCGAGAGGAAGGCGACCCGCCAGCCCGCCGCCGCCATGATGAAGAAGATGGCCATCGGCATGATGGCCTGACCGGCCCTCTGCCCGATGCCGCGGATCGCGATCGTCCGTCCGCGCTTGCGCAGGAACCAGTTGGAGAGCGCAACGGCAGTGCCGACCTGTATGCCGGCGAGCGCGGAGCCCCGGCCGGCGCCGAACGCCAGCCAGAAGTGCCACGGCTCCTGCATCCAGGAGAGCCCCACCATGGCGAGCGCGATGATGACGCCCGCGGCGACGACGACCATCCGCGCGCCGTAGCGGTCGAGCAGCCGCCCGGTGAGGAACTGCATGACCGACCCGGTCGCGCTCCCGAGCGTGAACGCGAGGGAGATGGTCGCCCGGCTCCAGCCAAGCTCCTCCTCTATGGACGTGAAGAAGACGCCGAGCACAGGCCCGAACATCGGCGCCATGCCGAACGCGGATACGGTGGACGCCCACACGATGGCCCAGCCGTAGTAGACGCGCGTGAACGGCCAGAACCGAGTGACGCGCGGAGGTGCTGCGGCGGGAGTTTCCATGGCGGGATGCCCGCATCATACGCGCGCGTCACGGAGCGCGCTCACCTTCCGCCCCCGTATACTTGAGCGAGAACCCTCGCCCGCCCCGCGAGACGCACCAGATGGCCGACTCCGCAACCACCCAGCGTGTGAGCGAACTGCGGGAGCAGTTGCATCGCCACAACTACCTCTACCACGTTCTCGACTCGCCGCTGATCTCCGACGCCGAATACGACGCGCTCTTCCGCGAGTTGCAGACGCTGGAGGAGGCGCACCCGGACCTTGCCGACGCCGGTTCGCCGACCCAGCGCGTCGGCGCGGCGCCGGCGCCCCAGTTCGACGAGGTCACGCACCCGCGGCCGATGCTCAGCCTGGGCAACGCGTTCGACGAGGAGGAGTTCGAGGCGTGGCGCAAGCGGGCCGCCGGGATGCTGGAGCGCGACGACTTCGCGATGGTCTGCGAGCCGAAGATCGACGGTCTCGCCATCGCCCTCACCTACGAGAGTGGACGGCTGACGCGCGCGGCCACGCGCGGCGACGGCCTGCGCGGCGAGGACGTGACACTGAACGTGCGCACCATCAAGTCGGTGCCGCTCGTGCTGCAGGCCGGAACCCCGGCCCCGCCGCGCATGGAGGTCCGCGGCGAGGTCTACTTCCCGCGGGACGCCTTCCGGCGCATGAACGAGGAGCGCGAGGCCGCCGGCGAGCCGCTGTTCGCGAACCCGCGCAACGCCGCAGCGGGCTCGCTGCGCCAGCTTGACCCGCGCGTCACGGCGTCCCGGCGGCTGGACATCTGGGTCTACCAACTGGGCTGGGTAGAGGACGCGGAGACGCCGCCCACCCACTGGGAGACGATGCAGTGGCTGCGGGAACTGGGTTTCCGGGTCAACCCGGAGATCGTGCGCCTGGAATCGACATCCGAGATCGCCGCCTACTACGACCGCTGGGTGCGGGAGCGCACCGACAAGAACTACCAGACCGACGGCGTCGTCGTGAAGATAGACCGGCTGGACTACCAGCGGCACCTCGGCTTCGTCGGGCGCGAGCCGCGATGGGCCATCGCCTGGAAGTTCCCCGCCGAGCAGGCCGTCACGCGCCTGCTGAACATCGGCATCAACGTCGGGCGCACCGGCGCATTGAACCCGTACGCCATCCTGGACCCCGTGCAGGTCAGCGGCGTCACCGTGCGGCAGGCGACGCTCCACAACGAGGACGACATCCGCCGGAAAGACATCCGCATCGGCGACTACGTGGTCGTGGAGCGCGCGGGCGAGGTCATCCCGCAGGTCGTCGGCCCCGTCGCGGAGCGTCGCACCGGCGGCGAGGCCGAGTTCGAGATGCCCGCGCTCTGCCCCGCGTGCAACACGGGCGTCGTGCGGGACGAGGGGGCGGCAGCGCACCGTTGCGTCAACACGGCGTGCCCGGCCCAGCGGTTCGAGCGCGTACGGCACTTCGCGTCGCAGGCCGCGATGGACATCGAGGGCCTCGGTGAGAAGCTCGTGATGCAGCTGCTGGGCGCGCACCCTGCGTGCGACCTGGAAACCGGCCAGGTGTACCCGCACCTCACCGAGGAACTGGCCATCATCCACGACCTGCCGGACATCTACCGCCTCACGCAGGAGCAACTGGAAGCACTGGAGCGGATGGGCGAGAAGTCCGCAAAGAACCTCGTCGATGCCATCGAGGCAAGCAAGCAGCGGCCGCTGCCGTCGGTCATCTCGGCGCTGGGCATCCTGCACGTCGGCGGCGAGACGGCGGAGCTGCTCGCGCGGCGGTTCGGCAGCGTGGAACGGCTCATGGACGCGGCACAGGAAGAGCTGGAAGCAGTGCCCGGCATCGGCCCCATCGTCGCCGCGGGCATCGCATCGCACTTCGCGAACGACGGTAACCGCAGCATCGTTCGGCGGCTCGACGATGCCGGGGTTGCCCTCGCGGCGCCGGAGGGATCGGATGCCGCGCAGGCCGACGGTCCCATGCCGTTCCAGGGCATGCGGTTCGTCGTCACCGGGCGGCTGGAGGGCTTCACGCGCTCGCAGGCGGAGTCGTTCATCAAGGAGCGCGGCGGTCAGGTGAGCGGCAGCGTCAGCAAGAAGACGGACTACGTCGTCGTGGGGGAGGAGCCGGGCTCGAAACGCGACGACGCGGAGCGGCTCGGCGTAACCGTCCTCTCGGAATATGAGCTGACGGCGCTCGCGGAGGGGGACTTGCACCCGGGCGAGGTCCCTGCCTCCGCAGGAACGACGGGAACCCTCCCCCCCGAAGAGGCAGCCGATGCGTAGCGGGTTGCTGGGCCGGTTGGTGCGGCGCAGGACGACCGAGCGGGAGGCGACGCTCGTCATCGTGGGGCTCGGCAACCCCGGCCCGAAGTACGCGGGGACGCGCCACAACGCGGGCTTCATGTGCGTCGACAAGCTCGCCGACCGCGCGGGCATATCGCTGAACGACAAGCGCAAGGCGGCGCTGCTCGGCGAGGGGCGGCTGGCAGGCAAGCGCATCGTGCTGGTCAAGCCGCGCACGTTCATGAACGTGTCCGGCGAGGCGGTGCGCTACGCGATGGACCGCTACCGCGTGCGCGCGGAGTCCGTGCTCATCGTCCTGGACGACCTGGACCTGCCGCTGGGCAGGGTCCGGATGCGGGCCAGCGGCGGCTCCGGCGGACACAACGGCCTCAACTCCATCAATGCCGCGCTCGGCACGCAGGACTACGCCCGCCTCCGCATCGGCATCGGCAGGCCACAGGGCGAGACGGTGGGTTACGTGCTGGGCGCGTTCACGCCGGAGGAAGCGCCGGATGCGGAGGCCGCCATAGCGCGCGCCGCCGATGCCGCTGAGGCATGGCTGACGCAAGGCGTCAACTACGCGATGGACCAATTCAACTAGCCGTGCGCCTTCACGCCCCCATCGCCGTCGCCGCACTGCTGCTCGCCGCGTCCGCCTGCGCGGACGCAACCCCCACGCCGACACCGGAGCCGACCGCCACGCCCTTTCCCACCCCGGTGGTCATACCCCTTGACACGCCCGTTCCGACGCCTGCCCCGTTCGCCAACGTCCCGGACGCTCCCGAACGCGACGACTTCGCTCTGGCGCACCGCTTCACCGGCGTGGCGGCCACGCCCGTCCCCACAGGGACGCTGTACGCGAGCGAGGAGGTCGGTTTCACCCGGCGCTTCACCGGCTTCGACCTCGTCGACAACGACACGTTCGCGTTCGACGCCACCGTACGGCTCGTGACCCCCAACGCGGTCTGGTACTTCCGAACGGACGCGGAGGTGGACGACGACGCGCTGGCCACAGTCGCGGACGCATTCGAGAACACCATCCTCCCCGGTGTGCTGGACCTCGTGCTGCCCGGCGGCGCGCTTCCCGGCAGGATAGCCATCGTCCACGGCACGTTCCCCGGGGTTGGCGGTTACTTCAACGCCGGCGACGCGCTCCCTGCCTCCGTCCGCGCGCACAGCAACGAGCGCATCGGCCTCTATCTGAACGACAGCCAACCCCTGGACAGCGGCTTCTACCCCGCGGTCCTGGCCCACGAACTGCAGCACCTCGTCCACTGGACCGCCGACCCCACCGAGTCTGCGTGGGTGCACGAGGGCTTCGCGGAACTCGCGGCGCGCACCCTCGGCTACGACGGCATCCCTTTCTTCTACTACCGCCAGCAGCCCGAAGTCTCGATACGGGACTGGCCTCCCATCCAGGAGAACCCCCTGCCCAACTACGCGGGGGCCGCGCTCTTCTCCGCCTACCTCGTGGAGCGGCTGGGGAAGGAGACCATCGCAGGGATCGCCGCAGAGCGGACAGACGGCCAGGAGGGCGTGCAGACTGTGCTGGACGCGACGCATCCCGGAACGGCGTTCGAGGCGCTCTTCGCGGACTGGCTCGCCGCGAACGTCTCCGGCAGCGCCGCCCCGCCCTACGGTTACCCGGATGCCGGGCCCGCCATCCGGGCGGAGCGCACGCTCGACGGTCCGGGAAGCGTCGCCGGCAAAGTGACCCAGATGGGCGCGTGGCTGCTCGACGTCGACGCGGACGTTCCCCTGGACGTGACGTTCACCGGTGAGGGAACGACGCCGCTGCTGCCCGTGGAGCCGTTCAGCGGCGGGGCGTGCTGGTGGGGCAACACCGGCGATTCGCTCCACTCCAGCCTCAGCCGGAGAGTCGACCTCACGAACGTCAGCGAGGCCACGCTCCGCTACCAGTCGTGGTGGGAGATCGAGGAGCACTGGGACCGGGGCTACGTCTCCGTCTCCACCGACGGCGGAGCGTCCTGGTCCATCCTGGACGCCACGAGCACGACGGCGTACGACCCCTTCCTCGTCGCTTACGGGCCGTCCTACACCGGCGCATCGCGCGGCTGGCAGTTGGAGAGCGCCGACCTCACGCCGTTCACGGGACGCGAGGCGCTGGTGCGCTTCGACTACCTGACCGACGACTCGACCACGCAGAGCGGCTGGTGCATCGACGACGTCGCCATCCATGAGATCGATCTCTTCGACGACGCGGAGGCGGACGGCGCCTGGGAGGCGGACGGCTTCGTGCGCATCGGCGCCGCCGGTGTCGAGCAGCGGTTCGTCATCCGGGTGATCGAGGGGTCAGGAGATACGGCGGCGGTCATGCCAGTGGCCGTCAACGACGCCGGAATGGCGTCGTTCAGCGTCGACGGCCCTGTTACGATGGTCGTCACCGGGTTCGCGGACAAGACCTCCGAACCTGCGGAATTCGAGGTGCGCGCCGTGGAGTCCACGAACGAGAGCGGCGGATGATCCCGCGGACGACATCCAGCCGGTGGCTCGCCGGGGCAGCCCTTATCGTAACGCTGCTGGTGGCAGCCAGCGTCGTCATGGCCGTACTGGGCCGCGACCGCGAACCCGATCTCCTGCCCGAGGGGTCGCCGGGGCGCGTCGTGCAGGACTACATCCTGGCGGTACAGCGGGAGGACGCGCACGCCGCCCATGCCCTGTTGAGCGAGGAGCGGCGCCAGCAGTGTGACCCGGACGCCGTGTCCGACAGGGCCTTCGACCTCCCCGGCGGCTCGTTCAGCATGCGGCTGGTGCGCGAAGAAGAGGGCGACGACGATGCACTGGTGACCATCGAGGTCACCAGTGTGGACGCGCCCCAGGATGTCCCGCTGCTCGGAGGCGGTGTCTCCGACCACGAGACCACGTACCGCCTTGTCCGCGAGCTCGGAGAATGGCGGCTGAGCCACACGTTCTGGCCAGGCTGGCGGTGCCCGCCCAGGGCCACGCCCACCCCGCCTGCCACAGTTTCGACGGAGCCATAGCGATGCTCTTTTCCGACTTCGACTTCCTCATCATCCCGATCCTCGCGATGCTCATCCTCGTGGGCGGAGCGGGCAGCATCATCGCGGTTGCGCTACGCTCGCGGGGCAGCGGCGGCGACCCCGGCATAGGCACGACGCGCCGCATCTTCCTGTACGGTCTCGCATTCGCCGCGCTGATCACTGCCGCGAGCGGGCTCGCGCTGCTCACCGGAGCGCTGCTCACCGCCGCCTCGGGCGACGTCATCGCCGGGGAGGGCGCGAGCGCTCTCGCGTTCGGGATCGCCGCCGGGGGCGTCGGGTTCGCGGTGTGGGGCCTGCTCTGGCGGACTGCGCAGCGCTCCGTGGAGCGTCACCCGGTCGAGGCCGGGGCGCTGGGCCGCAAGGTATACGTCTATCTCACGCTCGGCGCAGCCGCGATCACCGTTGCGTTCTCGCTGACGCTCTTCATCGACGAGTTGCTGGACAGCCGCCGTACGCCGGGTCTCGGCGAACTCGCCGTCCCGCTCGTATGGGCCGGGGTCTGGGCGTTCCACTGGCGCTTCGAGTCGGCGGAGGGGCAGTCCACTCTCGCGGCCGCAACGGCGCGGCGTCTCTATCTCTACGCCCTATCCGCCTACGGCCTGGTCCTCCTCGCCGCGGGCATAGCGATACTGGGCGGCGCGCTGCTGAACGCGGGGTACCACGCCGCGTTCGGCGGCGACAACAGCCCGGACGGCCTGCCTGAAGCCTGGAGCTTCGCTATCGTCGGCGCGGCGCTGTGGGGCACGCACTGGCTCTGGTTCGCACGCGGCGACGCCTCCGGCATCCGGCAGGCCGTGCTCTACGTCCTGGGTGTCTTCGGCGGCACGGCGGCGGCCATGGGCGCGCTCTCCGTCCTCCTCGTCACCTTCATCAGCTGGCCGCTGGACCCCGCGCCGGACCGCGTGCGCCTGGACCACTTCGACCCCGTTCCCGAGACACTCGTCGTGCTGCTGGTCACCGCCGCCGTCGCCGCCTACCACCGGAGGACCGCCCTCGCCGAGGCCGCGCCCGGACAGGGAGTCCGAGCGCAGCGCGCCTACCGCTACCTCTCCGCCGCCATCGGTCTCGGGACTCTGTGGGTCGCGCTCGCCTTGCTCGTCGCCATCGCCGTGGGGCTCGCCGTGCCGAGCGCGCAGGGCTCCTTCCTCGGGCAGCGCTGGTGGGGGATGCCGCTCTCCGTTGCGATCACCCTGCTCATCGCCGGGGCGGGGCTCTGGGGCTGGCACTGGCCGCACCTGCTCCGGGCAGGGCGCTCGGACCCGGACGAGCGCGCATCGCTCTCCCGGCGCGCCTACCTGTTCACCGTGTTCGGAGTCTCCGTGGCTGCGGGACTCATCTCGCTCATCACGCTGCTCTACGGGGTGCTGGAAGCCGCCCTGAACAACGAGCTCTCGACCGAGGCGCTGGACGGGGGCAAGTGGGCGTTGGGCGTCGTACTGACCGCTGCCGCGGTCAGCGTCTACCACTGGCTCGTCCTGCGCGAGGACGCGCAGTCGGCTCCCGCGCCCGAGCAGCCCCAAGCGCCGGTCAGTCCACCCAAGCGCGTAACAGCGTTGGTGAGCGCTGAGGGCATGGCGGCGGTCGACGCGCTGGAGCGAGCGCTCGGTGCAGGCATCGCGCGCCGCACCCGCGCAGACGCCGCGGACGGCCCTGCCCTCTCGGACGAGGAGGTCGCGTCCATCGCCGAGCGCATCCGCGAAGCGCCGGGAGAGGAGGTCGTGCTCGTCGTCGACAGCGACGGGGTGCGCATCGTGCCGCTGTGAGAAGCGCGCACTTGCAACCTCGTCATTCCCGCGAAAACGGGAATCCAGAGTGACCGACAGGTCACGCTCGTCACGACATATCCAACCACCTGACACTACACCACACAACCACTCGTCACCCCTACACGCAGTGATACCCTTCCTCCATGGCCCTCGTACCGCTCGACGCCGCGCTTGCTCCCGACGACCTCGCACTGCTGCGCAGCCTCGGCGAAGCAGCAGCGAACGAGGGGGTCGAGCTGTGGCTCGTGGGCGGGCCGGTGCGCGACGCCCTGCTGGGGCGTCCTGTGCTCGACCTCGACCTCACGTCGGAAGCGCCTGCCGCCGAACTCGGGCCTCTGCTCGCGGAGCGGCTCGGCGGGACGTGCGGCGCACGCTCGCAGTTCGGCACGGTCAAGCTGCGCCTCGGCGGCAGGACGCTCGACCTCGCCACCGCCCGCGCAGAGGTCTACCCCTACCCTGCATCGCTGCCGTCGATCGTGGCGGGCGGCGCGGACATGACCGCCGATCTCGCGCGGCGCGACTTCGCCATCAACGCGATGGCCGCGTCGCTCCACCCGCGACGGACCGGTGAGTTGCTGGACACCGAGGGCGGCGGCGCGGACCTGCAAGCCGGGGTCGTGCGTGTCCTGCACCGCGCCTCGTTCCGCGACGACCCCACGCGAACGTTCCGCGCGGCGCGCTACGTCTCGCGGTTGGGGTTCCGGCTGGACGCCGCGACCCGCCGGCACCTGCGGCGGGGCCTGCCATACGTGGGTGCGCTCTCTCCAGCGCGGGTGCGGCGGGAGATCGAGCGCCTGCTGGCCGAGCAGCACGCGGCCCGCGCCCTGCTCACCGCGATACGCCTGGGCGTCCTGCCCGAGGTCGAGCCCGGACTCGGCGCGGCGGAGGTCCGCGCCTCGTTGCGGCGCGCCGACGCGCGCGGCCTGCGGGGCCTGGCGCTCCTCGGCGCGCTGACGTATCCCCTGTCCGCCGAGCGCGCCGCCGCTTTCCGCGAGCGCATCGGCGCGAACAAGCGTCAAGCCCAGGTCATGCGCGCTGTCGCGCGCCTGCGCGAGGCCGAGGCGAAGCTGGCCGGAGCGACGCGTCCCAGCAGAACGTCGGCCCTGGCGGGCGCCGCGCCCCGCGAGGCGGTGGAGGCGGCGTCAGCCGCTGCTCCGGACGCCGCGGCGCGACGGAACCTCGCCCGTTACCGCGACGCCTCGCGCCGACGCACCCTACTGGACGGCCACGACCTGCTCGCGCTCGGCGTGCCGCCCGGCCCCGCGGTCGGCGGGATGCTGACCACGCTCCGCAACGCCGTGCTGGACGGCGGCGTCCGCACCCGCACCCAGGCGGAGCGCTTCGTACGGGAGCGGCTTGCCGCGCAGAGGTAGCCCCTCCATGACCACCATCGGCGAGCTCAACGAACGGTCGCTGCACCGGGCCCTGAAGGAGCGCTACGCTATCGACGGGAGCGAGACCGAGCGCGTCGTCGACGGCTTCGTGACGGATGTGGTCGTCGACGGGCGAATCATCGAGATCCAGACAGGCAGCTTCGGGCCGCTCCGGCACAAGCTGTCGCGCCTGCTCGACGCCCACCCGGTCACGCTCGTGCACCCCGTTGCCAGGGACAGGTTCATCGTGAAGCCGGCAGCCGACCCTGCACTGCCACCGACACGCCGCAGGTCGCCCAGGCACGGCTCGGTGTTCGATGTCTTCCCGGCGCTGGTCAGCATCCCGTCGTTGCTGGCGCACCCCAACCTCACGCTGGAGGTCGTGATGACCGTGGAGGAGGAGGTCCGCGCCCCGAGCGAGCGCCGGGGACGATGGCGCCGCGACTGGACCCGCGTCGACCGCCGGCTCGTGGACGTGGTCGAGACGCACGCCTTCGCGTCGATGGCCGACCTCTTCGCCATGGTCGACGCCCGGCTCCCCGAGCAGTTCACGACGAACGACGTCGCCGCGTCGATGCGGTCGTCGCGCAGCCTCGCTCAGCAAGCCGCGTACTGCTTCCGCGAAGGCGGGGTCATCGAGCTCTGCGGCAAGAGGGGGAACGCGCTGGTGTACCGGCGCATCGATTGACTGTCATTCCGAGCGAAGCGCAGCGGAGCCGAGGAATCTCTCAGGGAACGCACTGCGCGGCCAATCGCTCCCGAGAGATGTTTCGACTCCGCCTCCGGCTTCGCTCAACATGACGCCCCCAACCCCACCCCGTGGGCTGCGAGGTTCCTGCCTCCGCAGGAACGACATGCTTCAGGCGTACTCGTCGTAGATGCTTTCGAACTTGCCGAGCTTGAACTTCGCCATGTTGCGGCAGACGGCGCGCACGCGCTCCTGCTCCTGGTCCGTCACCGCGAGCTGGGCTATCGCGTTCGCCGCGCGCTCCGTGTGCTCGATGTCCGCGCCCTTGTGGACGATGAAGAACTCCAGCGCCTCCTCGGGTATGCCGTAGGAGCGCAGGTGGTTGTCGAACTCGGTCGAGTAGCGCTGCACCATCGTCTCGTTGGAGAGCGCGTTGGCGCGCATCTGCGCCGGGGTCGCCAGGTACATGTCGTGCAGGCAGGCGGCGGTGTGCGCGAGGCAGCCGTAGGCGGGGAGCGCGTTCTCGAAGTCGTCGTCGCTCAAACCGAGGGCGAAGCCGAACTTCTTGCACATATCCGGGTGGGTGATCTCCTCGTTCAGCCCGCCCGCGTAGACCTTGAAGAGGTCGTTTCGGGGCGCGGCCTGCACCGCGAGGAGCGCGAAGCCTTTGAGGATGGCCATGTTGTGACGGTAGTGCTGGATGGCGAAGCCCTGCATGCGGCGCTTCGTGAGCGTGCCGGCGCGCAGGTCCGCGAAGTAGCGGCTCTCCAGCAGCCGCTCGACGCCGGGCTCGATGATGTCGTTGATCACCTCGTCGACGAACCTCTGCGCGGGAGCGTCGGTGCTCATGGCCTGCCTCCTGCCGGGATGGGCGTTCGCCCGCATTGTGCTGGCGCAGACGCGAGGGGTCAATGCGGGGATGCGCCCCGCCTCCCACGCCTTGCGCGGCCGGCGCGCGCTCCCGTACCGTTCAACCGATGACCGAGTCCACCTACCGTATGCGCCTGCTGACCGTGCACCCGCTCGACGCGCCGGTCGTCGCGCTCGCCGCCAGCCTGGAGGCGGACCGCGCAGGGCGCGGGCGACTCGCCGCCGTGGGCGCCGTGAAGTGCCACGGCACCCGCGAGCTCGACACCTTCCACGCCGCCGACGCCAGCGCGATGGTTGCGCTCGCCGGGTTCGCGGACGGCTCGCCCATCGTGGCGTACGGGCTCGCGGACGCCCTCGGCGAGGACGCCGCGTCGGCGCTCAGCGCGGGCGTATGGGACGTGCGCGAGCTCGCCGAGCTGCTCGTGCCCGCCAGCGCCGACGACTCGCTCGCGCAGCTCGCGGGGCGTTTGGGCGTGGCTACGACCGCCCCGGACGCCGCGGAACGCGCAGCCGTCGCCGACGCACGCCTCACCTACGCCGTCTATCTCGAACTCGTAAGGCAGGCGCAGGCCCTCGGGGAAGGACTGCTGCGACGGCTCGCCGACCTGCTGGCGCGCGCGCACAGCCCGCTCGCCGAGCTCGTGTTCGCGCTCGCCGATTCGCCCGCCGCGAGCGACGCCGGGCCCATCGGCGGCATCGATCCGCAGGAGATCGCGCGGCGGCTGGAGCGTCCGCGCAGCCTGGGCATGCCGAAGCCCACGAAGGCGGTGACGGCGGACGAGGTGCGCCGCCTGCTGGCGAACGACGGCCCGTTCGCGCAGCGCTTCCGCCGCTACGAGGCGCGCGGCGAGCAGGCGGAGATGGCCGAGGCCGTCGCGAACGCGCTCGGCTCGACGGACGCCGAGGCGGAGCCGCACCACCTGCTCGTGGAGGGCGGCACCGGCATCGGCAAGTCGGTCGCCTACCTGCTGCCCGCGGTGCTCTTCGCGCTGCGGAACAACGTCCGCGTCGTCGTCTCCACGAACACGATCAACCTCCAGGAGCAGCTCATCGCGAAGGACATCCCGGACCTGGTGGACGTGCTGCGCGGCGTGCCGGGGCTGGACGTCGCCAACTTCCGCTACGCGCAGCTCAAGGGGAAGGCGAACTACCTCTGCCTGCGACGCTGGGAGGCGGCGGCGAACAGCGATATGGCCTCGCCCGACGACGCCCGCACGCTTGCGAAGACGCTCGCGTGGCTCCGCGAGACGCGGACCGGCGACCGCGCCGAGCTGAGGCTCTCCGGCGCGGAGCTGGGGTCGTGGGACCGCATGAGCGCCAGCGGGTTCGCGGTCTGCACCGGCGCGCGGGAGGGCGCGTGCTTCTACCGCCACGCGCGCGACGAGGCCGCCTCCGCGCACCTGCTCGTCGTCAACCACTCGCTGCTGCTCTCCAACCTCCAGGTGGGCGGCTCGCTGCTGCCCGATTTCGACTACCTCATCGTCGACGAGGCGCACAACCTCGAGGCGGAGGCGACACGCCAGTTCGGCTTCCGCGTCTCGCAGACGACCGTCGAGAACCTCGTCGAACGGCTCGGCGGGGTCATCCACGGCTTCGGGACGGTCGTTCGCGCGAGCGCGCTGGAGGAGTCGCGCAGGGAGAGCGCCGACCTCCGCCGCGACGAGGCACAGCTGCCGCTCTACAGGGTGCGCGACGAGTGGGCGCAGCTCGCCGCGGGGCTCGCGCAGTTCACCGCGGAGCACCGCACGGGCGAGTCCGACGAGGGCGAGATCCGCATCACGGCGTCGGAGCGAGCGCAGCCCGCATGGTCGGGGCTCGACATCGCTTGGGACGCCTTCGAACGCAGCGCCGCCGAGGCGAGCGAGCGCGCCGACGCCCTGCTGCGCGAGATGGAGGGCCTGCCGCCGGAGACCGCGCCCGTGCTGGAGCAGCTGAAGGGCGAGCTTACCGAGTGGCTGGTCGACCAGGCAGACGCCCGCCAGAAGATACGCAGCTTCGTCTCCGACCCGGACCCGGACACCGTCTACTGGCTCGGGCGCGGCGACAACCTGTCGCTGAACGGCGCGCCGCTCGACGTCGCTCCGCGTCTCGGCGAGGAGCTCTTCGCCGCGAAGCGGAGCGTCGTCCTCACGAGCGCAACGCTCACCGTCGCGGGCGGCTTCGCCCACGTCCGCACCCGGCTCGGCGTCGAGGGACCGGGCGAGGTCTGCCTCGGTTCCCCGTTCGACTACCGCAACGCCGCCCTGCTCTGCCTGCCGACCGACGTCCCCGAGCCGAACGACCCGCGCTACATTGACGCCGTCGCCAGCGTCCTGGAGCGCCTCGCACACGTCGCCGAGGGGCGGACGATGGCGCTCTTCACGTCCCACGCAGCCATCCGCGCGACCGCCTCCCGGCTCCGCCGGGCGCTGCCGAAGCGGGGCATCGGGGTGCTCGCGCAGGGCGTGGACGGCACGCCGCAGCAACTGCTCGCGCGCTTCCGCGCCCAGCGGAGCGCCGTCCTGCTCGGCACCGCGTCGTTCTGGGAGGGCGTCGACGTCGGCAACGAAACGCTCAAGGTGCTGGTCGTCGCGCGGCTGCCGTTCAACGTGCCGACGGAGCCGATCTTCGCTGCGCGCTCCGGCCAGTACGAGCAGCCGTTCATGCAGTACGCGGTGCCGCAGGCCGTCCTCCGCTTCCGCCAGGGCTTCGGTCGGCTCATCCGCAGCAAGGGCGACCGCGGCGTCGCGGTGGTGCTGGACAGCCGCATCACGTCCAAGGCCTACGGGCGCATGTTCCTGAGCTCCATGCCGCCCGCCACCATCGTGAAGGGACGCTTCGACGAACTCGCCCCGGCGGTGGGCCGCTGGCTGGCGATGCAGCCGTGACGAAAGCGTTCAGCGGTCCTCCGTGCGGGCGCCAGCCGCGCGCCTCGCGTCTTGTCTCACCCGCTTCCGGTACTCCGGGTGATTGGGCATCGGCAGGTCCGGGGGCATGGCCAGATGCGCCTCGTGCAGCAGGGAGAGGAATCGCTCCGCCCGCTCGACGGCGACACCGATCTCCTTCAGCGTGCGCCTGTCGCCCTCCGCAAGCATCTTACGGGCGTGTTCCAGCATCCGGTCTCTGTGGGCGGCGTGCTCCTCTATGGAATAGTCAGCCGCGAGCGTCACATCAGCCTCCTGCCCTGAACGAAGATCATGGGAACCGTGACCAGCGCAGCCCGGTACCCTAGAACGGTATCATAGTACGCAGAGTAGCAAGGAGCATTATGCGCCACACAACTGTCACGATGCGGGTCGAGGAGCCGATCGACCTGCCGAGCTCGCTCACGTCCGGCCAGTGCTTCCGATGGCGTGTCGACGCCGAGGGGCGCTGGACCGGCGTGCTCAGCGGCAGCATCGTTCGTTTGGAGCCCACGCGAGGCGGACTACGCGTCGCGAGCGCCCCCGCACAACCGGACGAGACCGCGCAGGCGCTGCGGGCGTACTTCCGCATCGGCGACGACCTCCGCGCCGTGCAGCAGCGCATCGCGTGGGACGAGAACGTGCGCGCCGGCATCGCCGACTACCCCGGCATGCGCATCCTCCGGCAGGAGCCGTGGGAGACGCTCGCCGCGTTCATCCTGTCGTCCACGTCCAACATGCCGCGCATCAGCCGCACGGTGGAACTGCTCGCAACGACGTTCGGCGAGCGGCTGACGCTCGACGGCGCGGTGCGCCATGCGTTCCCGAGCGCGGTGCAACTCGCCGAGGCGGGCGAGACGCGGCTGCGCGAGCTCGGCTGCGGCTTCCGGGCGCCCTACCTGGCGCAGGCGGCGGAGGCCGTGGCCGGCGGCAGGCTGGCCCTTGCTCCGCTGCGCGAGGCGTCATACGACGAATCGCTCGCCGCGCTCACGGCGCTGCACGGCGTCGGCGAGAAGATCGCGGACTGCGCCATGCTCTTCTCGCTGGAGAAGCCGGAGGCCTTTCCCGCCGACCGCTGGGTGCTGAAGGTCCTGCACGAGTGGTACGGCCTGCCCGCGAACGCGAAGTACGCCGCGATGCGCGAGTGGGCGTGGCAGCGCTTCGGCGCGGACGCCGGCTACGCCAACCAGTACCTCTTCTGGCGCATCCGCCAGTCCACCCGCCCCCTGCGCTCCATCGCGTCGCTGTGAATCCCCGTCGTTCCTGCGCAGGCAGGAACCTCGTAGCCAATGCTCGTCTTCCCGCACCGGCGGGGATCCAGGGTGCGCAGGCAGCGCACGCGGTGTGGGGACGGGATGGGGGCGTTGTCATGTTGAGCGCAGCCGGAGGCGAAGTCGAAACATCTCTCAGGAGGAACGCCAGCTAACGCGGACGCACCCGAGAGATTCCTCGGCTCCGCTCGGAATGACAACTTTCTCCCCTCTCCCTCTGGGAGAGGGGCCGGGGGTGAGGGTTGCCGCATGCTAGACTCACCCCCATGACCTCCCCTGACCTCACCGGACAGGTCGCCCTCGTCACCGGCGGCAGCCGGGGCATCGGACGGCAGCTCGCCCTTGCGATGGCACGGCGCGGCGCGACCGTCGTCGTTACCGCGCGCAACCTCGACTCCTCCCCCGGCCAGGGCGGCACGCTGCGCGGCGCCGCCGGGGCGATCGAGGACGAGGGCGGCACGGCCTACGCCATCCCCGCGACGATCACCGACCCCGCGGATGCAGCGCGCCTCGTCGACGAGACCATCGAGCGCGCCGGACGGCTGGACGTCCTCGTGAACAACGCCGGCGTCTTCCCGCAGGCCCGCATCGCCGGGATGTCCGACGAGGACTGGCACGACAACATGGACGTGAACATGAACGCCGTCTTCTACGTGACGCGCGCGGCGCTGCCCGTGATGGCGCGGCAGGGCGGCGGGCGCATCTACAACGTATCGAGCGACCTCGCGATCCGCTTCGCGGTGGGGCGGGTCGCCTACTCCGCCGCGAAGGGCGCGCTCGACGTCTTCTCGCAAGCGCTCGCCCTCGAAGTGCGCGAGGAGGGCGTCGAGGTCGTCTCGTGGACGCCGGGCCACGTCCGAACGGACATGGCCGGGCCGAACGCGCGCGACAGCCTGGAATCGGTCGAGCCCTCGTTCCTCTGGATGCTCGCCCAGCCGCCGATGGCGCTCACCGGCCTCGTCCTCCGCAAGAACGACTTTGGCAAAACCTGGGGCGAGGGCGTTGAGGAACGGGATGACGAGCACGCCTGAAGCGATCGAAGGGCGGGTGCGGGCGGCGCTGGACGGGCTGGGCGTCTCAGGCTGGGAGTGGATCGAGATCGATCCGCAGTACGGCGACACCGCGGACTTCTGCGAACAGTACGGCTACGACCTGCCCCATTGCGCCAACACCATCCTCGTGGCCGCCAAGCGGGGGCCGGCGGCGCATTGCGCGGGGATCGTACGGGCGTGCGACCGGCTGGACGTGAACAAGCGGGTGCGCGGGCTGATGGGAGTGTCGCGGGCGTCGTTCGCCCCGGCGGAGGTGACCCGCGCAGTGACGGGCATGATGATCGGCGGCGTCACGGCGCTGGCGCTGCCGGAAGGACTGCCCATCTACGCCGACGTGCGCCTGCTGGAGATGGACTACGTCATCCTCGGAGCGGGCAGCCGGTCCGGCAAGGTCAAGCTGGCGCCCCGGGAGCTGGAGAAACTGCCGGGCCTGGAGTTCATCGAGGGGTTGTCACTCCCTGCGGAGTGAGGGCAGCGGGTTCGGGGTATTCCCGCATTCCCCCCGTCGTGAAGTGCCTCGAGGTTCCTGCGCAGGCAGGAACCTCGCAGCCCCTTCCGGGTCACGGCGAGCATAGCGGACCACCGCTCGTTCCCGCATCTCTCCGTCTTTCCCGCGAAAGCGGGAATCCAGGGTGCCCGTCGGGCACGCCGGGCGGAAAATGTGACATTCGGGCCTTGCATGAACGTGTCCTATGTGCTTACGCTGAACTCACGCCAGAGCACCGGTATCGGAAGATTCGAGCGATTAGGGCGAATGCGATGGAGGGCCAATTACATGGGCAACTCGAACGACCAGATTCGTCATCAGATGCTGCAGTATTTTTATGACAGGAACAACAACGCTACCAGCGAAAGAGGTAAGCGGGGTTCGCAAGTAAGGATATCTGACATCAAGAAGGAACTCAAAGAACGGCATGCGTTGAATCAAACTCAAGTGATGGCTCAACTGAACTACCTCATCAGCAGTGGATGGGTAATCAAGTACACAGAAGAACGGACCTTCACGACTAACAGGGGAACACAACAGCCCGGCAGCACAGACTGGTATACAATAACTGCTAAGGGCATAGACAAGATTGAAGGGGCTTCGTCTGAGTTCATGCGCGAAAGCCCCTATGCCAATGTCAACATCACAGCAGTGAATAGTGCCATTCAGTTAGGAGACGGCAATGTCGTGCGCGAGTCCTTTGTTGGTCTGGCAAAGGACTTGGAGCAAGATCGTTGTGCCATAGAGGAGTCGGATCTCACGGAAGACGACAAGATGTCGGCTATCGCTGAGGTTGAGACCATCAACAGCCAGCTAGCCAAACCCGAACCCAACAAATCAATCATCAAGATGGCTTTGGACGGCCTCGCCAACGGTAAGGCGGCGCATCTGATTCAATCCATCGGCACCCTTTCAAGATTTGTTCAGGGAGTTGGCCTATAGCATGCATAGAGACGTCGGCGAGTGGACCAAGGACAAGCTAAAGATAGTCACACAGTACCTTCCTGTATACCTGGATGCGACAGAGCGTGCTATTGAACGCATTTATATAGATGCGTTTGCAGGGCCTGGTACGAACAGGATTGAACGAACGGGCGAAATCATCGATGGTTCGCCCCTAATCGCGCTCTCCGCAAGAGGGAGCAAAGGCGCTCGTGGGTTTGACCATCTATACTTTATCGAGAAGGATTACGAACTCGCTGCAGAACTGAAATCCGAGGTGGAACATCGCGGAGAAAGCGAGAGAGCAACGGTCATCGCGGGTGACGTGAACGTCGAACTACCCGAATTGATGCGCCAGATACACCCTAGGTCGCCTACGTTCATCTTCCTAGACACGGAAGGAATTGAACCAAGTTGGGAGACAGTTCAGTCCCTAGCGGGGTGGCGGACTGAACTACTCATCAATTTCCCGCTGGGTATGTCCATCAACAGGAATGCGGACTCCGTCAAGGCCGAGGCGTATTTCGGTACGCCAGAATGGAGGGACTATTGGAATGGCGGAAGGCTGTCCCGTACTTCGGGGTTGATTCGCTTCTACCTCGAACGGCTGGCAAGCTTAGGCTGGACTGAACAGCCCAACCACTCTCGACTAGTCAGAGACGACGGCAATCGGCATCTGTACTATTTGCTATTCGCGAGCAAGGATCCAGCAGGTGGAAGAATCATGAACTGGGCGTTCAGCCAGCCCGACGCCACAGGCCAAGGTAGGCTCAACCTGTAGCCACCCTCACCGGCATCCCATCCCAAACCGCCCCATCCAGCTCCCTGCCTGCCTTCTTCTTGCCGACGCGCCTGCCGTCGGCGTCGAACGCGCCCCATTGCTTGAAGAAGAAGTCGACCTCCGCCGCCTCGCACTGGTCTCGGATGGAGCGGAACCACTCCGGCCTCGGACGCCGCGCCCCAGGGCCGCTCTCGCCGCCCGCGATCACCCAGTGGATACCCGAGAGATCGAGGTCGTTGAGCGGACCGAGCAGCGGCTCGCACGAGAGGAAGCGCACGGCGGCGGGCACCTCGCGCAGCGCGTCGATGCGCCGCGTCCAGTACCTGTTCTCCACCGACACCCCAAGCCAGACGTTGGACGGCCACGGCAGATCGGGTGCGAGTTGCCGCGCGCGCTCCGCACGCTTTGTGAGCACCTGGAACGTATGCTGGCCCGCCTCCTCCATCACGTCGAACACGTCGCGGATGTACTGCTCCGGCACGTCGTCGTGGAAGAGGTCGGACATCGAGTTGACGAAGATGCGGCGCGGCTTCTCCCATTCCAGCGGCTGGCGCAGGCGCTCCGGGCGCAGTTGCAGGTCGAACCCCTGCTCGTACGGATGCCCCGGCACGCCGCGGAAGCGGTTGGCGAAGCGCATGGCGTAGCAGTGCGCGCACCCCGGCGATATCTGCGTGCACCCCGTCACCGGGTTCCACGTCGCCTCCGTCCACTCGATCTTCGAGTTGTCGCTCATGGCCGCTTCATTATCTCCCCGTGGTCAACTGGTGGCACCGGCACAAGGCTGCCTGTTGTCGTTACTGCTATTGCCCCACGGCAGATACGGACCGCGCAATGGGCTCGTGTCGCACCAGAAGATGCTGGTGGACACGGACGCTCCCTGAGAGATTCCTCGGCTCCGCTCGGAATGACGATAAGGCGGGGCGTGCCAGTTCCCTTCATGAAGCGAGGACGCCCTCGCTCACTACCATCCCATCGTGTCCATCCTGTCCATTGATGTTGATCACCCCCGCGACACGCGGCCCTTTCGCGGTCGGCGCACGTCCGGGTACGCTGTCTCCGGCAACCGGACGCACGGCTCCCCATGCCTCCGCCGGGGGGTGCCGGAAACTGTCGGATTGTGTCGGAATGCTGTCGGATTGTGTCGGACCTGGTGTAGGAGAATGCCGGGGTTTTCGACAGGCAAGAGGGCCGTCGCAGGAGTGAGACCAGCCAGATCCGACAGTTTCGGAAAAACGCGGCCCCCGCTTGGGCGTCGTCAACCCGGCTGAACGGAGATCGGGGAGCAGATGTGGTAAAGTGGCGCACGAGAGGGCGCTTCCGTTGGACGGAGGCTCACGCTCCGGGGCGGCGCCCCCCGGTTTCACCAACACTCGCACGGAGGGAGAGCACATGCATGACGTGCTCGTCGTTGGCGGTGGCATAGCAGGACTCCGCGCCGCGGTCGCGGCCAGGAGCACCGGCGCAGCGGTCGCCCTGCTCACCCAGTCCCACCCCACCCGAAGCTACTCGGTCACCATTCAGGACGGCATCAACGCGCCGGAGGGCCCGGAGGGCCGCGACGGCCACGTCAGCGACACGATGGCCGCCGGCGCGGGGCTGAACGTCCCCATGGTGGTCAACAGCGTCTGCCGCGACGCCCCGGTCCTCGTCGAGGAGCTGGACCGGATGGGCGTCCCGTTCAACCGCGTCGGCTCCGTGATAGACCGCGTCAGCGTGCCCGGCTCCGGCCAGCCCCGGACCGCCTACGTCAACGACATCACGGGCCTCACCGTCACGCAGACGCTCTACGAGCAGGCCATAGGCACGGGCGTGGCGATCTTCGAGGAGTGGATAGCCCTGTCGCTCATCATGGACCGCGACGAGTGCGTAGGCGCCGTGGCACTCCAGCTCGCGACGGGCTCGGTCGAGGCGTTCGAGGCGAGAGCGGTCGTGCTCGCGACGGGCGGGCCGCGGCGGGCGTTCGAGCCGAGCACGTCCTCGCTGCACTGCAGCGGCTCCGGCCTCGCCCTGGCGTACCGGGCGGGAGCGCCGCTCGTGGACATGGAGTTCATACAGTACTCTCCCACGGTGCTCAACGGCAGCCGCCTCGCGCTGTCGCCGCTGCTGCTCGGGGCAGGCGCGGTGCTGGAGGACGGCAGCATCCGGCTGAACGGCGCGCTGGACGATGCCCAACTGGAGTCCCGTTTCCCGGACACGCTCCACCGGGTGGAGGCGCTCAGCGGCGTGGACATCCGCAAGGAGCCCGCTCCCGTGCACTCGGGAATGGCGCGCCTGCTCGGCGGCGTCGACGTCACGATCCAGGGAGAGACGTCCGTGCTCGGGCTGTACGCGGCCGGAGAGTGCGCGGGCACCGGGTTCCACGGCGCCCAGGGGCTTGACGGCAACTTCCTCCTCGTGTCGATAGCGTCCGGGAAGAACGCCGGGCTGACCGCGGGAGCGCACACGCGCCGCGTCGAAGAGAGCAAGGTGGGCGAGCAGGCTGCAGCCGCGGCGCGCACGGCGCTGGACGCCGCGCTGGGACGTCCCGGCGGAGCGCCGGTGGCGGCGTTGCGCTCGGAACTCGCCTCCTTCATGCACGAGAAGGTGGGCGAAAGCCGCGACGCCAATGGCCTGAACGAGGCCATCCAGCGCATACAGGCGATGCGCGAGGAGCACGCCCGGCTCGGAGCGGGCTCCAACACGAGGGACTTCAACTTCGGCCTCGTCCAGTACCTCGAGGCCGGGAACCTGCTGGACGTGGCGGAGGTCATCGCCACGAGCGCCCTGAACCGCACCGAGAGCCGGGGCGTGCACAAGCGCACCGACCACCCGGACCTGGACACCTCCCAGGGCGAGCGCCAGCAGGTCAGGAAGGGCAGGAACGGCCCAGAGGTGAGCAGCGATTCCGCCTAGAGCAGGCGCAGAGAGGAGACGCGCATATGGAGATCACGTTCAAGTTCCAGCGCGGAGGCACGCGGGCGAACCCCGAGTACGTCGACTATCAGATAGACGTGCCCCCGGAGATGACGGTGTTCGACGCGCTCATAGCCGTGCGTGAGACCCAGGACGGCACGCTCGCGTTCCGCGGCAACTGCTCCGTGGGCTTCTGCGGCGACTGCACCCTCAGTGTCAACGGCGCGCAGAAGGTCACCTGCCTCGTCAACGTCGGCAAGACGCAGAAGGACGGCGTCATCACCGTCCAGCCCATCCGGTACGCGCCGGTGGAGAAGGACGTGATGCACGACATGCGGAAGTTCCTCTGGGACAAGGTGGACACGTTCGCGCGCGGCGTCGTCCCCAACGGCGGACACCCCGTCACCGACGAGGAGCTGCGCCCGGTCCGTAAGGCGATGCGCTGCACCACCTGCGGCCTCTGCGACGAGGGCTGCACCGTGATCGACGTGAACCTGGACTTCTACGGCCCCGCCGCGCTCACCAAGCTCTACCGGTTCGCGTTTGACCCCCGCGACGGCATCACGGCCGAGCGGCTGCGGGAGGGCAGCGAGACCCACGGCATCTGGGACTGCGTCCACTGCTGGGAGGCCACGGAGCACTGCCCGTTCGGCCTGGAGCCCACGCACCTCATCATGGACACCCGGGACCGCGCCATCGCCCACGGCATCGCGTCCGGGTACGGGAACCGCTCCGCGGAGCGCCACTACAAGTCGTTCGCCAAGTCCGTGGAGCAGAGCGGCTGGCTCAACGAGCGCGCCGTCGCACTCGCGAGCTACGGCGGGGTCGTCAAGGGCGGCGTCCGCATGCTCCCCACCGGCCTGCGCGCGCTCCGGGCAGGCAAGGCGACCCTCAAGCCGCACCACAAGCGGCCCGGGGCCGACCGGATACGGAAAGTGTTCGAGCGTTACCGCCAGTCCACGGCCCCGCTGCGAAAGGAGAAGTAACCCATGAGCCACAGGTTCGCCTTCTACTCCGGATGCGTCTCCAAGGGCTTCTGCCCTGAGCTGTACGACTCGTTCGTGCGCGTCGCCGCCGAACTCGACATCGAACTCGAAGAGATGACCGACGTCGGGTGCAGCGGCGCAGGAGTGCTCCCCACCGAGATATCCGACCCCATCAACGCCCGTACGCTCGCCAAGGCGGAGGCGATGGGCCTCCCGCTGCTCACCATCTGCAGCACCTGCCAGGGCGTCATCGGCGGCAGCGCGCTCCGGCTGACGGACCCCGCCTACCGCGCCCGCATCAACCGCGAGCACCTCGCCGACGAGGGCCTCGAGTACCAGGGCACCACGGACGTGAAGCACTTCCTCTGGGCGCTCGTCGAGGACGTGGGGCTTGACGTGGTCAGCGGCAAGGTGAAGCGCCCGCTGGACGGCCTCGGCTTCTCGCCCTTCTACGGCTGCTACCTGCGGCGCCCCATAGACGTGATCCAGCGGCCCGAGCGCAAGCTCTACCTGGAGCAGGTGACCGAGGCGCTGGGCGGCACGAACGTCGACATCAGCGGCAAGGGCAAGTGCTGCGGGTTCCCCACCCTCACCATCAACGAGGAGAACTCGCTCGCGATGACGGCGAAGCACACCGGCGAGGCGATGGACAAGGGCGCGACCGCCATGGTCGTCCCTTGCCCGCTCTGCCACCTGGAGATGGACGGCGAGCAGCGCAACGCCGCCAAGGCCGTCGGCAGGGACATCGAGCTGCCCATCCTCCACGTGCCCCAGGTCGTCGGGCTCGCGCTCGGCTTCGACCCGAAGGACCTCGGCCTCTCCCGCCACCTCGTCTCCACCAAGAAGTTCGTCGCGCAGCTCCAGCCCGTCGGCTCCCTCGCCGGGGCCGCAAGCTGACCGCACGACCCGGCGCAGAACGAGACCGGACACGGACGGGCTGCCTGAGAGCAGGCAGCCCGTCCGCGTGAGACGCCCCTCCGCGCCTACCACGCCACTCCTCACTCGGTTAACATGTCGTCGATGTCCAACGCCAATCCGTTCTCGGTGAACAACACCCTCGTGCGCAGGGTTACAGTGGACGGCGAGCCGCTCGTCGAGAAGACGATCCGGCGCAACGCCCCGCTGCCCGTCTCGCACGCCGAACTCAAGGCGGAGATGGACGTCTACCGGGACCAGCTCGCCGCCGCGGGCGTCCCCATGCCCCGCATCGCCGACAGCCGCATCACCGACGACAGCATCATCTACCTCTGCGAGGACGGCGGCCTGAACCTCGTCGAGCGGTACGAGCACCCGGAGCAGTTGACCAACGGGCACGCCGACGTGCTGGCCAGCGCCATCGGCATCCTGAGACACGCCATCGACGCCGGCGTCGCCATCGACCCGCACATCAAGAACTTCGTGGGCGACGGCACCGACCTCACGTACGTGGACTTCTCGCCCCCGCTCACGGAGGCCTACGTGGAGGCGCGCTGCTCCGTCGCGCGGGATGAAGAGCAGGCCATCCTGCGGGAGAACTTCGCCTACTTCACGCCGTACTTCCTCCCCTACCACTTCGCCGGGGACTTCCTGAACGTGGACCGCGGGGCGGAACGGCTCTTCCCCGCGCTCCACGCCCTGCTGACGGATGCCGGGCTCCTCTCCGGCATCCAGCTGGACGAGTTCGTCTCCCAGGCAAAGGCGATCCGCGCGCTGGAAGACCGCCGACTGCAGGAGCGCATCTACCTGATCTGACCCAGGCCTGCGCGGACCGTCTGCCGGCGAGGACCTCCGGGCACCCCGAACGCAGCGCTCACACCGGAGGGAGGAACACATCGACCCGCTGAACGGCATCCTCTGGGGCAGCCTCGGTCTTCTCTCGTGGGGCCTTGCAGACTATCTCGCCCGCTCGGTGGCGGTGCGCGTCGGGAGCATGAGCACCGCCGTCCTCATCCAGGTGCTGGGGCTCGCCCTGCCGCTGCCGTTCGTGCTCGCCGGACTCGCCGCGAACGGGCTCGACGCCGACTGGGGAGCGGTAGCGCTCTGGGCGCCGCTCAGCGCCGCGTGCCTCGGTCTCGCCTACCTCGCCTACTATACGGGGCTGCACCGTGGCGCAGTGTCCGTGGTCACGAGCGCGGCCTCGGCCTGGCTTGCGGTAACGGTAGCGGTGACCGTGCTCTTCTTCGGAGAGCACATCTCGGTGCTTCAACTCGTGCTCATGGGTGCGGTGCTCGCCGGCATCCTCATGCTCTCCGCGCAGCCGTCCACCCGCTCGGGCGGCAACACCGGACTGCTGTGGGGTCTCGGCGCGATGGTGGGGCTCGGACTGGCGCTCGGACTCCTGGACCGCGTCACGGAGGCGTCCAACCCCATGTTCGCCGTGCTCATCGTCCGGGCGCTCTCCATCGTGCCTGCGTATCTCTTCACGCGGTCCCGAGGCGAGGTCATCCGGCTGCCCCAGGGGTGGGGCGGCAAGCGCCTGCTGCTCGCCGCAGCGGTGCTCGACGCCGGGGGCTACGTCGGCTACAACCTGGGCGTGGACGTGGCGCCCGTGGCCGTCGTCGCCCCGATCACGGCGGCGCACCCCGTGGTGACGATCGCGCTGGCCATCGTGCTGCTGCGCGAGCGCCCGCGCTCGCTGCAATGGGCCGGGGCAGGCGTCACGGTGGCGGCGGTGGTCGCCTTGAGCGCGGTCGCGGGGGCATAGGGATGCGCTACGGCACAGGAACGACGACGCCCCGCGTGCGCTGCCCGCGCAAGGTACAATCGCCGGACTACATCTCGCATATCCGGAGGCAGGGCGATGCTCGTTCTCGTAGTGAGTGTGAAAGTGAAGCCGGGACGCGCGGACGATTACATAGCCGCGGTGCAGGCAGACGGAGCAGGGACGCATGCGAACGAAGAGGGCAACTTCCAGTTCAGCTGCGTCCGCGACCAGGCGGACCCCGACCGCTTCTTCCTGTTCGAGGTCTACAAGGACGAGGCCGCGCTGGAAGCGCACCGCGGCATGCCGCACTTCCTGAAGTACCGCGAGGCCACGGCGGACATCTACGCGGAGGAGACGGTCCGCCACATGTGCACGAACGTCTTCCCTCCCGACGAATGGTGGACGGCCTGACCAGACCGTGAGACCGGAGCGCTGGCCGTTCTTCTACGGCTGGGTCATCGTCGGCGCGGCGTTCGTCGCCTCCGGCCTCAGTTCCGGCGCCGCAATCTGGGGCCCGAGCGTCCTGCTCCTCCCCATGACGGAGGAGCTCGGCTGGTCGCGGGCCGAGTTCTTCTCGGCGTTCCTGGTTCGGGAGCTGTTCATCGGCCTCGCCGCGCCGCTCGTCGGGCCCCTGTACGACTCCAGGCGCGGACCGCGCATCCTCGCGCTGGTGGGCGCCGTACTGCTGGGCCTCTCGATGGTGCTCATCCGCCACGTCACCGAGCTGTGGCAGTTCATCGCGCTCTTCGGCGTGCTGGGCGGAGTGGCGGAGCTGGGGGGCGGCTTCTTCATCTCCCAGGCGCTGGTGCCGAAGTGGTTCGTGCGCAAGCGCGGGCGCGCGCTCGGCGTATCCGTCATGGGCGCCGGACTGGGGGCGCTCCTGTTCCCCACCGGCGTCTCGGCGCTCATCGAGGCAGTCGGCTGGCGTGACGCGTGGTTGTGGTTCGGTATCGTCGTGGGCAGCATCGCATTCCTCCTCGGACTGTTCCTCCACACCAGACCCGAAGACTCTGGAATGCTGCCGGACGACGGACCATCCCGCGAAGCCCTGTCGCGCGGCGCAACGCAGACCGTCGATGAGCGTTCGCTCACACGGCGCGAGGCGGTCCGGACGCCCGCATTCTGGCTGCTGCTGGCCGCGTTCAGCCTGGTGGGCCTCGGCATCACGGGGTTCCAGAGCAACTGGCATCCCTTCCTGGTGGAAACAGGCTTCACCCCGGCGCAGGCTGCGGCCGGCATCGCCGTGTACGGGTTCATGTCCGGCATCGTGCGGCCCGGCTGGGGCCTACTCGGCGAACGGTTCCCCGCGCGCTATCTGCTCGGCGGCGTCTCCATCGCCACCGCGGTGCTCATCGTTATTTTCCTGAACGTACGAGCGATGGAGGTACTGCTCCCCGTCATGTTCATGGCCGGGGTCATCATGGGCGGATACCTCATCCTGCGCGCACTGCTCACCGCTAATTACTTCGGCAGGACGTACCTTGGCGCGGTGAACAGCCTGTTCAGGCCGATCGTCATGGGCACGGGCGCAGCGGGGCCGCTGCTGTTCGGCGCGCTGTACGATCTCCAGGGCGGCTACACGCTCGCGTTCCTGGCCGCCGCCTTAGCGTGGGGGTCCGCGGGGGTCATCGTGCTCCTGGCGAAGCCACCACACCCTCGCTAATGCGACAATAACAGCACGGAACCGCTCAGGAGCTGCAATCAGGGTATACACGCCTTATAGCATGCCTTATGTTCACTCAAGGGCAAGATATTGCGTAAATGTTGCAGCTGCTGCTATCGTTAACCGGCCGTAAATGAAGCGGTTATCCGGCCCCAGGTGGAAGGCAAACCATGCGCCCTGGACTCGTCTTCATCAGCCTCTTCGCTCTCCTCATGGTCGTGTACTTCAGCCTCCAGAGCACACTTGGTACCGTGACGACAACCGTGCTCCAAGTGGGCATCGTGCTGACACTCCTGGGTTCGGCCCTCTGGTTACGGAAACGTTTCTCTCCACCCAAGCGCTGACGTTTCCACCATCTGGGGACCCGCCGTTTCCGCCACGCCCGGTACCCCGCGTGTGCCTAGAAGTCCACAGGGAGCGTGGAAACCGTCCCGCCGGCCGCATCGAGTACCCGGACCGCGTGGTTGTTGGTATCCGCAACGTAGAGTCTGTCGCCGAGGATGCTCAGACCTCCGGGCTCATGGAAACGCGCCGCAGCAAACGGCCCGTCCCCGTAGCCCGGTTCACCGGTCCCCGCCATCGTTGCGACCATTAACGTCTCCGTGCCCACGCGCTTGATCTTGTTGTTGTACGTGTCAGCGACATAGACGAATCCACCTTCGAAGGCGATGCCGAGCGGGTGCTGCATACGGGCCGATCTCGCCTCTCCATCCACGTCGCCGAAATCGAACAGCCCGGACCCCACCAGCGTGTTGACGTGATATGCCGTAATGAGGTCTGCCTGCCGGACGGAACTCGTCTCACTGTCGGCGAAGTAGAGCACTCCGTCCTCGTCCGCCGCGATGCCGCTGGGCTGCGCGAGCTGCGCCTCTTCCGGCAGACCGTCCACGATGCCCTCACTCCCCGTGCCGGCCACCGCCTGCACGAGGCCGCTCTCCAAGTCGTACATCCACAGCTGGTGACTGCCCGCCATCGCGATGAAGAGCCGCCTCCCGACCAACACGAGGTCCCACGGGGAGCGCAACGGAACGGTCGGCCCGGGCCCGCCGTCCACACGGCCCACGCCGCGCTCGCCCGTGCCGGCCAGGGTATCAACCAACGCCATCTCGAGGTCCACGGCGCGGACCGCGTGGTTACCCGTATCGGCGACGTACAACACCTCGCCGAGCAGCGCCATGCCCTGCGGGTTGCTGAAGCGCGCGCCCTCAGGCACGCCGTCGGAGAAGCCCTCTTCTCCGCTGCCGATCACGGTCTGTATCTGCCCTTCCGTGTCCGTAACCAGCACGCGGTGATGGCCGGAGTCCGCGATGAAAAGCCGCTCCCCAACAGAGTCGGCAAGCACTTTGCCGGGGTAGCGCAGCACGCCGGAGCGCGGAGACTCCACGTCGTACAACTGCGGTCCCGGACGCAGCGTTCCCTCGGCGCGAAATATCTCCAGCATCCTGCGCACCAGTTCCGCTCCCTGATCGAAGGGCAATTCTCCTTCCGCCTTGCCAACGACCCGCCCCGCAGGGTCCACGAATATGAGGGTCGGCCAGGCGCGAATGGCGTACTGGCGCCAGGTCTCCATCGAAGCGTCGTTCAGCACGGGATGGCGTATGCCGTAGCGCATCACCGCCTGGCGAACGTTCTCGGTGGCCCGTTCCTCGTCGAACTTCGGGGTGTGCACCCCCACTACGGCAAGCTCTTCCGGGAATTCACGTTCCAGGCGCCGCAGGGTCGGAAGCAGGTGCATGCAGTTGATGCAGCAGTAGGTCCAGAAGTCGAGCAGCAGCAGCTTCCCCGCAAAGTCGGCGAGACGCAGCGGACGGTCCGCATTCAGCCAGTCGGCGTCCGCGGGGAATTCGGGAGCAGTCACCCTGCCGTAGTCAGTCGTCATGCGAGGAATTGTACCGCGCCGCGAGCGGGGCGCCGCCGCTCCCCGGCACGCCTTACGCTATAATCAGAGTGCTCATGACCGACTACGAACCAGTCATCGGCCTCGAAGTGCATGCCCAGCTGCGAACGAGCAGCAAGATGTACTGCGCCTGCCCCGCCGACTACCAGGACGCCGAACCGAACACGCGCGTCTGCCCAGTCTGCCTCGGGCTGCCCGGCTCGCTGCCGGTCATCAACCGCGAGGCGATCCGCTCCATCATCATGATCGGGCTGGCGCTCCACTGCACAATCGCCTCGCACAGCAAGTTCGACCGGAAGAACTATCCGTACCCGGACCTGATGAAGGGGTACCAGATATCCCAGTACGACCTTCCCCTCTGCACCGACGGTTACCTCGACGTGAGCGTGGGCGGCGAGCGCCGCCGCGTCGGCATCGAGCGCGTCCACATGGAGGAGGACGTCGCCAAGCTACTCCACATCACTAGCTGGGGACCAAAGCACACTACAGACTTAGGCAAAGCTCTCGAGTATGTGAACCGCCCTCTGGAAAACTTCGAAGAGGCCACGGAGTTCATGGAAGACACATTCGGCCAGGCAACAGCGCGCACGCTGGTGGACGTGAACCGTTCCGGCGTGCCGCTGGTGGAGATGGTGAGCCGCCCGGACATCCGCTCGGCGGAAGAGGCGCGGCAGTACCTGATGTCGTACCAGTCGATCCTTCGTTACCTGGGGGTCTCCACGGCCAACATGGACGAGGGTTCTTTCCGGTGCGACGCCAACGTGAGCATACGCCCGAAGGGCAGCGACACGTTCGGCACGAAGGTCGAGGTCAAGAACATGAACTCGTTCCGCTCCGTCTTCCGCGCCATTGAGCACGAGGTCGAGCGTCAGGCGAAGGTACTGGACTCCGGCGGACGCGTCGTTCAGGAGACGCGCGGCTGGCTGGAGGACAGGGGCGTCACCACCTCGCTGCGCAGCAAAGAGGAGGCGAACGACTACCGCTACTTCCCGGAGCCGGACCTGCCGCCGCTCAACGTCGACCCCGCGTGGGTCGCGGAGATCGCGGAGCTGCTGCCGGAGCTGCCGGAGGAGCGCAGGCTGCGATTCACCTCCGAGTACGCCCTGCCCGCCTACGACGCCACGCTGCTCACCGCAACGCCGGGGCTCGCCGACTACTACGAGGCGACCCTGCGGCACGCCCGGGAAGGCGGCGGCGCGGACGGCGTGGCGAAGGCCGCGGCGAACTGGACGCTCACGGAGTTGGGGCGGCTGGCCAACGAGACGCACACCGAGATCCACGAGTCGCCGGTGACGCCGGTGCGGCTCGCGGAGCTGCTGGGCATGCTGGAGACAGGGTCGCTCGGTACGCCGCAGGGGAAGCGCGCCATCGAGGAGATGTTCCACACCGGCAAGTCCGCGCAGGCGGTGGTGGCTGACCTTGGACTCGTCCAGATAACGGACACGAACGAGCTGGCGGGAACGGTCGCCGAGGCTATAGACGCCAACCCGCAGGCGGTTGCAGACTACCTGGCGGGGAAGGAGACCGCGGCGAAGTTCCTGGTGGGGCAGGTGATGAAAGCGACGCGCGGCAACGCCAATCCGTCGGTCGTCGCGGACATCATCGTCGAGCAGCTGGATGCGATGAAGTAGGCAGGGGGAGCACTTGGGTACGTACATCAGTTTCGCAGTCATCATCGTTGTCGCGCTGCTCGTGGCGAGCATCCTGATGCAGGTGCGCGGAGCGGGCGGCGGCCTGTTCGGCGCAGGCTCGATCCAGTCCTACCGCACGCGGCGGGGCGTCGAGCGCACGCTCTTCCAGTTCACCATCGGGCTGGGCATCATCTTCGTCATCCTCGCGGTCCTCAACCTGACGGTCAGCTAGCCCCCGAACGACGCGAAGTAGTCCTCCAGGCGCCGCTCGCCTACGGCAGGGCCGACCATGTCCACCTCCGACTCCGCGATGCGGTAGACGGCCGAGTCGTACCCGTGGCGTCCGGTGAACCGGCGAAGCGCCGCCCGAACCTGCGCCCGCCACAGGTAGGAGAAACGGATCGGCACGTCCCCGGCGGCTGCCGCAGCGAGCCCGGCGATCTCCTCCCAGGTCAGCACTTCCGGTCCGCCTATGTCCACCTCCCGCTCAGGCCCCTCCAGGCCATCCACCAGCGCTTTCGCCACGTCCGCTTCATGGACGGGGTTGGTCTGCCCCTGGCCGCCCCCCGTCATCGACAGCTTGCCGTTGTTCCGTGCCCGCTCCAGCAATGGACGGAGCCGCGCGAACGTGATGGTCGGGCGCACGATGAGATGGTCGACGGATGACATGCGCAACGCCGCGGCGAACGACTCGTGCGCCCGGACGTACTCCATCATGCCGAGGAATCGGCCGCCGTAGATGGAGACGTAGCCGAAGCGCCGCACGCCTGCCTGTTCAGCCTCTTGCAGCAGGCTGCGGTTGCCTGCGTCGTCCACGGTGTGGAACGACTCTGCCTTGAAGGTGAAGAGCTTCGAGGCGAGGCTCGCACCGGCACAGGAGACGACGGCGTCGGCATCCGCGCATAATCCTTCGAGCGTCCGGGGGTTGAGCAGGTTGCCGACGAAGACCTCCTCCGGCTCGGTCGTGAGGCGCGAAGGCTCTCGGACGAAGGCCCGCACGCGGGAGCCGCGAGCCTGCAGCTCGCGCACGACCTCAGACCCGATGACGCCGGTCGCGCCGGCAACCACGACGAGCGGCAGGCTCACAGCCCCAGCTTCTCCGGGTTGAGGATGCCCTTCGGGTCGACGGCGCGCTTCAGCCTACGGGCGAGCAGCAGCGCGTCGCCCCACTCCCGCTCGGCCCATCCCCCGAGTTTCACGCCGAGGCCGTGGCAGTATTCGACGCCTCCGCCGAGGCGGAGCGCCTCCTCCAGCATGGCGTCGACCGCCTGCCGCAGGGCCAATGCAGCGGCATCGCCCCCGGCCTCATTCTGTGTGGCACGCACGAACACGGAGAAGAGTTCCGGGTGGGTCCAGACGGCGGACTCGCGGATGTCCAGGCCGTGACGGGCGGCGATCTGTTCGCAGGCGCGCTTGTAGGCGAGCACCCGCGAGACGGGCATCGCGACGTGCAGGTAGTCGGCATAGCGCCATCGCTGCTCCTTCCAACGTTCCGTCGGGCGGAGCGGCCGGGTGTTGTCGCGCCAGCGCTCGGCTACGGCGTGACGCGTCTCCCAGTATTCGCGCGTCGGGCCGGGGCCGAGGTCGCGTCCGCCTGCGGCGAGCGCCTCAACCATCGTCCGGGTGCGCTGCGCCTCCACCTGCTCGCGGTAGCCCTCGAAGCCCAGGTAGAGGATGCATGGGGCGGCGTTCTCCGGGGCCCCCGGTTCTTCGGTCAGGTCGATGAGCGCGGGCACGAGACCGACGTCGAACAGGCGAGTGACGACCGGATAGCCCTGCTCGAACGTATCGAACCCCACCGATGCGAACTCACGCGCCTCCGGGAGGGCGCGCAGGTCTATGGTTGCCTCCGTGATGACGCCCATCGTGCCCTCGGCCCCGGCGAACAGCCCCTTGAGCATAGGGCCGCTGCTCTGGCGCTCGAGCGCCCGCGTCCGCACAACGTCGCCGCTGCCCAGCACCACCTCCAGCGCGCGCACCTGCTGTCCCATCGAGCCGTACCTGCTGGCGCGGTAGCCGACGCTGTCCGTGGAGATCGCGCCGCCGACCGTGGCTATCGGGACGCTCCACGGATCGTGCCCCAGCATCATGCCGTGATCGTGGGCGGCAGCGTCGAGGTCGGCGAGGTAGACGCCGGGCTGCACGCGGGCCGTCCGGTCCTCGCGGCTCACCTCGATGATGCCGTCCATGCGACGCAGGTCGAGGGCGATGCCGCCCCGCACCGGCACGACGGCGCCCATGACGCCGGTGCCGCCGCCGTAGGGCACGACGGGTATGCCGCGCTCCGACGCGAGGGACACGACCGCAGCGACCTCCGCCGTGGTGGCCGGACGCACGACGGCGTCCACGCGGGCCTCGGCCAACTCCGAGCGCCCGCCGAGCCGGTGGGCGGTCACGGCGTCGAACGACAACCGCTCCCGGGACTCGTCGTCGGTCAGGACGCGCTCCAGGCCGAGGATGGCGGCGAGGGCGTCGCGGAGGTCAGCGGCGGAGGTGGTGCTCATGCCCACACGCCAGCCTACCCGACAACGCGCCAGGTGGTGCCGGACGGGGAGTCCGTGAGCTCGACGCCCATCGCGGTGAGCTGGTCGCGGACGGCGTCGGCGCCGGCGAAGTCGCGGGCGGCGCGGAGGGCGGCGCGCTGCTCGACGAGCGCCTCGACGCGCGCGGCGAGGTCCGCATCGAGCGAGGCCTCGCGCTCTTCCAACGTCAGGCCGAGCACGGAGGTCAGCTCGCGGAGCGTCTCCTGCGCGGTGGCAACGTCCAGCCCCTCAGTGGAGCCACGGTTGATGTCGCGAGCAAGGTCGAAGAGGGCGGCGACCGCCTGCGGGCTGTTGAGGTCGTCGTCCATGGCCTCTATGAAGCGCGAGCGCGTCTCCGAGGCGTCGAGCACATCGGCAGCGCCGGCGTTCGTTCCGGCAGACGCCGCCTGCCGGAGCCGCCCGGCTGCGCGCTCGGACCCGGCGAGCGCCTCGTCCGAGTAGTAGCCGGGGCTGCGGTAGTGCGCGTTCAGTACGGAGAGGCGGATGGCGTCCGGGGAGTAGCGCTCCAGCGCGTCGCCGATGGTGACGAGGTTACCGAGCGATTTGCTCATCTTCTGCGCGTCCATGTTCAGCAGGCCGTTGTGCAGCCAGAACCGCGCGAAGGGGCGAATGCCCGTGAACGCCTCGCTCTGGGCGATCTCGTTCTCGTGGTGGGGGAAGATGAGGTCCTGCCCGCCGCCGTGGATGTCGATGCTCTCGCCGAGGTAGCGCAATGCCATGGCGGAGCACTCGATGTGCCAGCCGGGGCGCCCGCCGCCCCACGGGCTCTCCCACGACGGTTCGCCGGGCTTGGCAGACTTCCAAAGGGCGAAGTCCATGGGGTGCTCCTTCTGCACGCCCGGTTCGATGCGCGCCCCGGCCCGCATCGCATCCAGCGAGCGATGGCTGAGCTTGCCGTACTGCTCGTCGCTGCGGACGCGGAAGTAGACGTCGCCGTTGGACTCGTAGGCGTGGCCGGAGGCGATGAGGCCGGAGATGAGCTCGATGATCCTGGGCACCTCCTGCGTGGCGCGGGGGTACTCGTCGGCCTCGCGGACGTTGAGTGCGGCCATGTTCGCGAAGTAGTCGGCGATGTAACGCTCGGCGAGCGCCTCTACGGTCGTGTCCTCCTGCGCGGCGCGGTCGATGAGCTTGTCGTCTATGTCGGTGAAGTTCTGGACGCGGCGCACCCGGAAGCCCCGGAATTCCAGGTAGCGGTGCAGTACATCAAAGACGATGTAGCTCATCGCGTGGCCGACGTGCGAGGAGGAGTACGGGGTGACGCCGCAGACGTAGATGCGTACCTCGTCGCCGACGGGAGCGAAGTCGCGCTTCTCGCCGGTGAGGGTGTCGGAGAGTTTCATGGATTGCCGTCTGTGATGGATGCCACGGCTATGGCCGCCGCGCCCGCTTCCGAGCCGGTGTAGCCCAGGCCGTCCTCAGTAGTGGCCTTGATGCTCACCGTCGAAAGCTCGACGCCGAGCGAAGCCGCGATGGCCCAGCGCATGGCCGGAGTGAACTCCGCAATGTGGGGACGCTGGAGGACGATTGTAGCATCGACGTTACCCACCTTCCATCCGGCCCTGCGCAGCATCGCGTTGGTCCGCTCGAGGAGTGACGTGCTCGTGACGCCGTGCGGAACGGAGGGGTCGTCCTCCTTGAAGTGCGTGCCGATGTCGCCGAGGGCAGCCGCGCCGAGCAGGGCGTCGATGATGGCGTGCGCGACGACGTCGCCGTCGCTGTGTCCAGCGAGCCCGCGGTCCGACGGGATGCGGACGCCGCCCAACGTGAGCGGTACACCCTCCTCCAGCGCGTGCGCGTCGTAGCCTATGCCGAAGCGAGTAGTCATGCTGTCTCCTCCGCTGCGGTGTGCCCGGTGAGTTTAGCAGCGGGCGCAGGTTGCCCGCCCTCACCATGCGCCCGGATGAGCAGCGAGCGGCCAGGAATGAGCACGGCCCAGCCCTGCGCCCGAGTGGGACATTTGGGGACATTCAGGGACATTGCACTCCTGAACGCACCAACCGGTCCAGGTCGAAGCGAGGTCTCGCAGCGGGAACCATCGTAGGACACGCAGGGGCGACCGCGTAAGGGGCGAATGTCGCCCAACGCCAGGGCTTCAGCCGAGAAGCGCGCTGGCGATCAGCAGGTCCTCGGGGGTCGTGATCTTGATGTTGCTCCGGGTCCCATCGAAGGTACGTACCTCGATACCGATGCGCTCGACCATCGCGGCGTCGTCGGTGACGTCGTCCGTGACCTCGGCGTGTGCGCGTTCGAGGACGTCGCGGCGGAAGACCTGGGGGGTCTGCACCATGGCGAGTTCGCTGCGGTCGAGCGTCTCAATCACGCGCCCATCCCCCGCGAGGCGCTTGACGGTGTCGAACGCGGGGACAACGGCGATGGCCGCGCCGGTGTCCGCGGCGACGGCGAGGCCGTCCTCGATCATGCGGGGCGTTACGAATGGCCGCGCGCCGTCGTGGACGAGCACCCAGTCGCAGTCGGGTGGGAGGGCGTCGAGCCCGGCCCGCACGCTGTCCTGGCGCCGCGCGCCACCGGGCGTGGGGGGCATGGTCTTCTGCCAGCCCTTCTCCTCACGCAGCGCTGCGATGGCGTCCATGTTGCGCTCCGACACGACGACGGCGATGGCGGTGATGGCGTCGCACCGCTCGAAGACATCCACCGTGCGGGCGATGAGGGGCCCGCCGCCGAGGTCGGCGAGCGTCTTGTCGCCGGCGCTGCCCATGCGCGTACTTGCGCCCGCTGCGACGACGATGGCGCCTGCGCTAGGAGTAGGAGGGGATGTGTTCATGCCGAGAGGGTATCATAGGAGTAATGTATCCCTATGCGTGAGGGTAGCCGTAGCTTACGCAGAATTCCCAGGTGATTGACGCAGAAGAGCCAGCTCGTTAGAGTGAGTTTCACCCAGGTGAAGGACGGCGACACGAGGCCTTGTATGGACCAGCACAAACTCCAGACCGTCAAGCGCTATGTTGCCGCATACCTCAAGGAACAGTTCGGCAATGAAGTCGTCTTCGACCCGATCGAAGTGCGGGCAGATATCGGGGGATACGGCGACGAGATCGTGTGGGTCGACATCGTCTTCGACGGCGATCAGAGCTGCCTCGTCCCCCGGATAGTCGGACTGGTCCCGGACATCCTTCCCCACTTGGAGGCCGAAGACATCTCCGCCTTCCCCGTGCCTCGATTCACCGAGCGGTCGGAGTGGGAGAGCGAGCAGCGAAGACGCAGCCGAGCAGTGCAACGGAAGAAGCGCGTTGCAGCCCGGTGACTTCATCTCCACAGCTCAAGACCTCCTGCGAACGGGGAGAGGCCGCCCGCGGGAATCCAACCTGAGGCGGGCGGTGAGCACTGCCTACTACGCGCTCTTCCACTGCCTCGCAACGTGCTGCGCCGACATGCTGGTCGGCGGAACCAACTCCGACCGCAGCGAGGGAGCGTGGGTGCAGACATATCGAGCGCTAGATCACAGGGACGCACGCAACCGATGCCGGAACGTACTCGTGAGGCGATTCCCTCCCGAGGTCCAGCGGTTCGCAAGGCACTTCGTCGCCATGCAGGAGCAGCGACACGCAGCGGACTACAACCCCACGGAGAAGTTCTCTAAGTCCTCCGTCAACCTGGACATCAACGCCACTTCAAACATCATCGACAATTTCATGAAGGTTGCGGCCAGAGACCGGCGGGCGTTCGCAGTGTACGTCCTGCTTCCCCAGAGGCAGTCCTAGTCAGCGCCACCAGTAGGCGGAGCGGGTCTCGCCTGCAGCGTCGGTGAGGGCGTGCCACTGGGCGTCGGTGAGGCGCCAGCCGGACGCAGCGCAGTTCTCGTCGACGCGCGAGAGGGTGTTGGTCCTGGGGATGGTGATGACGACGGGAGAGCGGAGCGTCCAGTTCAGCAGCACCTGCGCCGCGGTCCTCCCCGTCTCCGCGCAGACGCCCTCCATCACCTCGACGAGACGCGCGTTGACCCGTAGCTCGCTTTCGAACGCGCCCTGCTCCAGCGAGCTGTACGCCAGCACCATGATGCCGCGCTCCTCGCACCAGGGGATAACGGTGTCGGCGAACTCGTGGTCGAACAGGCTGTACTTGATCTGGTTCTCGACGACGAGGTCCGCGCCGAGGGCGTCCTCTGCCGCTTCCATCTCCTGCACGGAGAAGTTGCTGACGCCGACGTGGCGCACCTTGCCCGCCGCGACGAGGTCGGCCATGGCGCCCATCGTCTCCTCGATGGGAACGTGTCTGGACGGCGCGTGGAGCTGGTAGAGGTCGATCGTCTCGATCCCAAGCGCCTTCAGGCTGCGGTCGCACGCGGTGAGCACGTCCTCGTGGCGGAAGTGCTCCGGCGAGACCTTGGTGGCGAGGAAGACTTCGTCACGCCGGCCAGCGACCGCCCTGCCGATGAGATCCTCGGTGCCGTAGGACTCGGCGGTATCGATGAGGAACGCGCCGAGGTCAATGGCGCGGTTGATCACCGCAGGATCGCCATTCGACTCCCACGTGCCGAGGCCGATCTCCGGCAGCGCAACGCCGCTCTTTCCCAACGGTTTGGTGTCCATGGGCGCAGGTTACCACGCGGGGACGATATCGCGGGGGACCGGCTGCGAGGTTCCTTCCTCCGCAGGAACGACGGCGCCCTAGGTGTCCCTCACGCGGGTGGGGCCGACCTCGCCGTTGCACCAGGGGATGAAGGCCTTCATGCGGCAGGGCGCGCCGTTCTTCTCCAGCTCCGCCTCGAATATCTCATGGACGCGGCGGGACTCGTCCTCGTACTCGATCTGGCCACCGCCCTCGTTGACGCTGAGGTCGGAAGAGCGAGGCCCGCCGACGAGCCCGGTGCCCGGGCGGAGGGCGAGGTAACGGGCACGAGTGGGACCGCCGTTGAAGTGCTGGTGGAAGGTGCGGTCAGCCGGGACGATTACCATGCCGCCGACCTTCCAGTCCGCCTTGCGGAGGTCAGACTGCTCGTCGTCGTTCCAGAGGAGCGAGAAGCCCTCGCCGCTGAGGATGACGAGGTGCGCGCCGGGGCCGTGGCGGTGCGCCTTCTTGTAGGTGCCGACGGGAAACTCGGAGATGTGGGCCTTGGTGACGTTGCCCGCCATCTCCAGAGCAGCGTTCACGCCGCCCGCGCCGCGGGTGAGGTAGTCGTAGAGCTGCATGTCTGGGGCGTTGGGGATGAAGTTGCTGGCCCACTTGCGGCGCTGGTAGAGGGTGCCGCTGCCGCTGAAGTAGTCGCCGTCCCCGCCGAAGCGGTCGGTGAAGCGGAAGTCGTTGTTGAAGACGAAATCGCGGTTGCGCCACCAGCGCAGCACGGGTGGTGCGTTCGTCACGCCGAGGTAGCGGGCGGGCTCCGTTCCGCTGGCGTTGAAGTGGCGGTACCAGGCGTTGAGCGGGATGGAGAAGAGGCTGCCGGCGTGCCATTCGAACGTCTGCTCCGCGCCGCCCTCCAGCCAGACGCTGGTCGCCCCGCGACCTGAGACGACGTAGACCATCTCCTCATAGAGGTGGTGCTCCGGCTCCGAGCTGCCGCCGGGGCTGATCTCGACGAGGTGGGAGTCGTTCAGGAGGAGCCGGTTGGGGATGTTGATGATGGCGCCCCTGCCGCCCTTGCGGGGCCAGTCGCCAAGCTCGATGCGGGCGAGGTCCTCGAAGGCGAAATCGACGATGACTTTCACGCCCTCGTCGCGCTGCCAGTCCAGGTAGGCATCCGGCTCCGGGAAGACTTCGAGGTCATCGGGGGTCTCGGCGCGTCGGATCTCGGCGTCGGTGGTCATGTCGCCTCCTTTTTCCGTGTCCCGCCATGCACTCGACGGCACGGAGACGCCATACCAGATGCATCCTGCGGCGTCAAATGGACAGGCGTCCGGGCGCCGACGTCCCCCGGTCCACCCCAGCCCTCGCGGGGCCCTGCAAACACACGCGCAGACGCCGCTCCCTGCGTGCGCAGCCCGCGCACACTGGTGTTCCCGCGGGTGCGGGAACGACGGGACTTGCCGCATCGGCCTCGTGCAAGAATCTCCTCGAGGGAGAAGGAGCAGAGGCCCGCTACACGGGTGTGGGCAGCGGCTCGGCGGCGGACTGACGGGTGAACGTGAGGCCGGTGGCGCCGGCGTCCACGTTGATGGTGTCGCCGTCCTCGTACTCCCCGGAGAGGATCCCGCGGGCGATGGTGTTCTCCACGTGGCGCTCTACGGCACGGCGCAACGGGCGCGCGCCGTAGACCGGGTCGAACCCCTCGTCCTCCAGCCATTCCTTCGCCGCGTCGGTGAGGTGGATGGAGATGGACCGCTCCTCGAGCCGCTCCTGCACATTGCGCACCATGAGGTCGATGATCTGGTGGAGCTCATCACGGTCGAGCGGGTGGAAGACGATGTACTCGTCCACGCGGTTCAGGAATTCCGGCGTGAACTGCTTCTTGAGCGCCTCCATCACCGCGCGGCGGTGCCGCTCCTCCTCGGTCGTGGGCAGTCCGGCGCGGAAGCCGATGCCGCCCTTGCTGAACTCCGCCGTGCCGATGTTGCTGGTCATGATGATGATGGTGTGGCTGAAGTCCACGGTCCGTCCATGGCCGTCCGTCAGTCGACCGTCCTCGAGTATCTGGAGCATGACGTTGAACACGTCAGGGTGGCCCTTCTCGATCTCGTCGAAGAGCACGACGCGGAAGGGCCTGCGGCGTATCGCCTCGGTCAGCTGTCCGGCCTCGTCGTAGCCGACGTAACCGGGCGGGGCGCCGATGAGGCGGGAGACGGTGTGGCGCTCCGCGAACTCGGACATGTCCACGCGCACCATGTTCTCCTCGTCGTCGAACAGGCAGGCCGCCAGTGCGCGGGCAAGCTCCGTCTTGCCGACGCCCGTGGGGCCGAGGAACATGAACGAGCCCACGGGGCGCTTCTCGTCGCGCAGGCCGGCGCGCGCACGGCGTACCGCGTCGGCGACGGCGACGACCGCGTCGTGCTGGCCGACGACCCGCTCGTGCAGGCGCTCCTCCAGGTGCAGGAGGCGCTCAGCCTCCTCCTCCATAAGCCGGGAGGCGGGGATGCCGGTCCACGTTGCGATGAGCGTTGCGATGTCCTCGGAGCGCACTACGAGGTCGGTGTGGTCCCGGCCCAGGAACTCACTCCGCGCGCGGTTGAAGTCCTCCTCCACGCGGACGCGCTCCATCTTGAGGCTGGCCGCCCCTTCGTAGTCGCTCCGCTGGGCGGCCGACTCCTCCTGCTCCTGCAGGTCGCGTATCCGCTGGTCCTGCGCGGTGAGGTCCGGCGGCAGGCTCTCCACGTCCAGCCGCAGCCTGGCGGCGGCCTCATCTATGAGGTCGACCGCCTTGTCCGGCATGTTGCGGCCCGATATGTAGCGGGCGCTGAGGCGCGCAGCGGCGACGAGCGCGGCGTCGTCCAACTGCACCCTGTGGTGCGCCTCGAAACGGGGGCGCAGGCCGCGGAGTATCTCGATGGTCTGATCGACGGTCGGCTCCTCCAGCCATATCGTCTGGAAGCGGCGCTCCAGCGCGGCGTCCTTCTCGATGTACCTGCGGTACTCGTCCGGCGTCGTCGCGCCGATGACCTGCAACTCGCCGCGCGCAAGGGCCGGCTTCATGATGTTCGCGGCGTCCAGTCCTCCCTCGCCCGCTCCGGCCCCCACGACGGTGTGAAGCTCGTCTATGAAGAGCACCACCTCCCTACGCGCCTCCTTCATCTCGTCGATGACGGACTTCAGCCGCTCCTCGAACTCGCCGCGGAACTTGGCCCCGGCGACGAGGCCGGCCATGTCCAAAGCGAGGACGCGCTTGTCCCTCAGCGACTCCGGCACGTCGCCCGCGACGATGCGCTGCGCAAGCCCCTCAGCGATGGCCGTCTTGCCAACTCCCGCCCCGCCGATGATGACCGGGTTGTCCTTGGTGCGGCGGATGAGCGTCTGCATGACGCGGCGAATCTCGTCCATGCGGCCGATGACAGGGTCCAGCTTGCCCTCGCGGGCGAGCTGGGTGAGGTCCACGGTGTAGCGTTCGAGCGTCTGGTAGCGGCGCTCGGCACCCGGGTCGGTGACGCGGTGTCCTCCGCGCACGTTCAGGAGGGCATGGTAGACGCGCTCCTTGCTGACGCCGTGCTGGGCCAGGATGCGCGCGGCATCGCCCTGCGTATCGGACAGGATGGCGAGGAAGAGGTGCTCGGTGGCGATGTGCTCGTCGTGCAGACGCTCGGCCTCGTCCTTCGCCGCCTGCAGCATGGCCATCGCCCGCGGCGTGGGGTGCAGCTGGTTGGACTCGTAGGCGAGCTGGGGCGTCTTCTTGAGCACGAGCTCGAGCTCGCCGCGGGTGCGGTCCACGTTGACGCCCATGCCCCTCAAGATGCGCGAGGCGACGGAGTCCGGACTCTCCAGCAGGGCGAGCATGACGTGCTCGACGTCCCACTGGGAGTGGCGGAACCTCCGGACGACCTCGTAGCTCGTCCCGATGACCATCTGCGCCTGTTCAGTGAAGTCTTCCTGCCTGAATACCATTCCGGATACTCCGATCCGCGCCGGACGAGCCGCGTCAGCGGCTGCCCAGGCGCTCCTCCAGGATGCGCACCTGGCGCTCCAGCTCCACCAGCCGCGACTGCATGCGCATCAACACCTCCACTCCCGCCAGGTTGATGCCGAGGTCCTCCATGAGCGACTTGATCCAGCGCGCCTGCGAGACGTCCGCCGGAGAAAACATACGGATGTTCCCGCGCGAGCGCTTGGGCGTGAGCAGCCCGATGCGCTCGTACGTACGGAGGGTCTGCGCGTGCACGCCCACCATGCGGGCGGCAACGCTGATGACATAGCAGGGCTCGTCGTCGTTCACGCCGTCCACGCTCGCGGGCCGGGCCCACGCCTCGGCGATAACCGTTCGTTGCATCATGCCGTCCTCCTACACCCCGGCCTGCGCGCCGCGCCCGGCCTCGCGCAGCCTCTCGAACAGTTCGCGCTGCTCCGGCGTCAGGTCCACGGGCAGCACCGCCTGCACGGTGACGAGCATGTCTCCGTGGCCGCCGCCGCGCTTCGGCATGCCCTTCCCGCGCAGGCGTATGACCCGTCCGTTCTGCGTTTCCGGCGGGACGCGCACGGCGATGCTCTTGCCGCCGAGCGAGGGCGCCTCCGCCTCTCCTCCGAGGACGGCGTCCAGTAGCGGAACGCGCGCCGTGAAACGCACGTCGTCGCCCACGCGTTCGAACACGGAGTGCGGAGCGACCGTGACGACGAGGTAGAACCCGTCCACGCCATCCTTCGCGGAGTCCACGTGGATGCGCGCGCCGCTCTCCACACCCGGCGGGATACGCACTTCAAGACGCTTGCCGGAGGGGTGCAGGACCGTGCGTGCTGCGCCCGAGTACGCCTCTTCGAGGGTTACGGTGACCGGCACCTCCAAGCGGCGGCGGGCAGCCTGTTGACGCGGGCCCCATCGCGCGTCGGCGAACCCGTCGAAGAGGTTGCTGAAGTCGCCGAGGCCGTCGAGGTCCGTGAAGGCGCTGAACCCGGCGGAGCCGCCGCGGCGCGTTCGTGCGTTCGTAAAGAAGGTGAACGGCGATGCGCCCGACCCGGGGCCGCCGCCCTGCATCTGGTCTGCGTGGCGCCAGTTCTCGCCGAACCGGTCATACTTCTTCCGGGAGTCGGCGTCCGAGAGCACCTGGTACGCCTCGTTGATCTCCTTGAACTTCGCCTCGGCGTTCGTGTCGCCGTGGTTCACGTCCGGGTGATGCTTGCGCGCGAGGCGGCGGTACGCGGAGCGTATCTCCTTCTCAGTGGCGTTCTTCGCGACGCCCAACGTGTCGTAGTAGTTCTTCGCCATGTGCGTTGCTCGATACGAGTAAGCTGCTCTACCTACAGTATAACAAAGTTGAGTGGCCTGTTATAAACCCGGGGACGCGGTCAGCGGCGGGTGGCCCAGCCCAGGACGGAAAGGAAGACGCGCTCCGGGAGGACGCGTGCGGCCAGCGAGCCGAAGCGCGAGTCGATGCCGACGGGATAGCGGAAGCGGGGACGACGGGAGCGGACTATGCCGTGGATGGCCTTCGCAACGAGGACGGGGTCCCGGCCCCGGTCAAACGCTCCGCGAGCCCTGCTCCGGTAGGCCTGGACGTAGCGGTCGTACGGGGCGCCGTCGTCCGAGCCCATGCCGGCGGCCATGAGCTGGTTCTCCGGGAACGCGGTGTTGATCAGGCCCGGTTCAACCAGCGCGACGCGAACGCCGAGGGGCCACACCTCCGTCCTGAGCGACTCGGTCAGTCCCTCGAGCGCAAACTTGGAGGAGGCGTAGGCCCCGTGGAAGGGCGCGCCTATCCGTCCGAGGATGGAGCTCACGTTCACGATGGTCCCGCCGCCCCGCTCGATCATGCCGGGCAGTACTGCGCGCATGAGGCGGACGACGGCGAAGACGTTGGTCTCGAACTGGGCCCGCAGCTCGTCCGTTCCGAGCGTCTGCACCGGACCGAACAGGCCGTACCCGGCGTTGTTGACGAGCACGTCGATGGGGCCGTGTTGCTCCACGACAGCCGCCAGCGCATCCGCGAGGCCCGCTTCGTCGTTGATGTCGAGCTCGACCCCGGCCACCGCCAGCCCACGGCGCCCGGCCTCCGACTCCAGTCCCGAAAGCCGCGCCTTCTCGCGGCTCGTGCCGACCACGCGGTAGCCGCGCTCCGCCATGTAGAGCGCCGCCGCCATCCCTATGCCGCTCGACGCTCCGGTTATCAGCACCACGCCCCGCTCGTCCGCCATCGCAGCCTCCTTCCACTCAGCCTATACTGACACCTGTCCGGCTGGAAACGCGCCAAGGAGGAGCCGCCATGATGTTCCCGGTTCTCGCCGCCACGGGACTCAGGCCCCGGCGCGATGCTGCTTGACTGGCCTCCCCGCGTGTACGATAATCTCCTATCGGGCGGGCCTGCGGGCCGTCTTTTTTGATTGAGGCGAATGCCGTCCCGGCCCGAGTGGCGCAACGGCAGCGCAGCCGATTTGTAATCGGCAGGTTGTGGGTTCGACTCCCTCC
>DAOUJA010000054.1:0-1544 GCA_034423175.1 Dehalococcoidia bacterium | reverse complement strand
CCTCCGCGGGCAAGCGGGACGCCGCCGTGGATGGGGTGTACCTGGCTTCCGCCATCGGAGGTGAGCCCGGCCTGGTGATCGTCGTCGACGACTTCTGCACGCGGGGCGCGACGCTCGCGGACATCGCCCGCGCGATCCGGGAGTCCAACCCTGGATGGGAGGTTCAGCCGGCCACCCTCGCCAAGGCCGAGCGCGCCGCCTACTGGAAAGGCGAGCTGACAAACGCACACATCCCCGACGCGCTGGACGCCGCCTGGCGCGGGGACCCGGAGGTCGCGTCGCCCTTTTATTGAAACGCAACGAGGGCTGCATACATGGATGTCCGGGCGCGGCCCGCCGCAACGCACCGGACGTGGGCAGCCAACGATGAATCCTGACAACGGACCGGCTCGATGCCGAGACAGCGAATACCCCACAGCAGAATAACCTACGGCTTCCCCGCCGACTTCGCCGCACGGCTCGTGCGGTTCAAGGAGGAGTCCGACCTGTCGTGGTCGGAGATATACCGGCGTCTCGACGTCCATCCCGAGACCGCGAGGCGTTGGAGGGAGAAGGGCGTGCTGCCCAACACGCAGAACTATGCGGCGCTCCTGCAATTGGCGGACTCTCTGGGACTGGGCCATCTGTTCACCGACTGAGCGGGACGGCGCGCCTGTGAGGGGCGGTGTCCCATAGGGGCTGACACGCCGGAAGGCCGTCAAACACGGAGTCCTCACCGCCAAGCCCGCATTGCATTCCGGGAACTGTTTCGCCATCATGGAGGCGTCCCCGCGTCGGTCCCCCAGTTGGACTGCGCGGAGCCCACGCCGCGAGGGGAAGACCGCGACGGATAGGCGGGGAGACGGACTCAGACCTGCGCCGTCCGAGGGACCCTGCCCCATCCCGGCAACCGCCACCGCAATGGGGAACGTGGGCGATGAGGGAAAGACCAAGACACACGGGAGGAGCGTCATGGCCGGTGAGCATGACGGAATGGACCCGGAGGAGCTGTCGGAAGAGTACCGCAGGTTCACGGACGGCGCGGGGCGGGAGGGTCTTCAGCGGATGGTCGAGCATCTGACGGAGCGGATCGAGGCGAATCCCGGCGACACCGAAGCCCTGGGAGCCAGGGGGCTGGCGTACGCCGAGCTTGGTGAGCACCGCCTGGCGGCGGAGGACTACGGCAGGGTCATCGCCCTGGAGCCCGACAACGCCGGGGCCTACCGCGACAGAGCCCGCGCCCACTCCGCGATGGAGGAGCACCGCCTTGCGGTGGAGGACTACGACGCCGCAATCCGGCTGGCCCCCGGCGACGCCGCTGCGCACTACAGCCGGGGGGCGTCCAACGCCGAGCTGGGCAACCTGGCCGGGGCGATGAGCGACTTCGACGTGGCCGTCACCCTGGCCCCCGGCGACGCCGACGCCCACTACAACAGGGGACTGACCCACGTGGCGATGGGCAAACGCCACCGGGCGGTGAAGGACCTGAGCAGGGCCATAGACTTGAACCCCAAGCTCGCCGCCGCCCACTACCACAGGGGCATGGCATACCGCGACATGGGCCG
>DAOUJA010000053.1:0-6614 GCA_034423175.1 Dehalococcoidia bacterium | reverse complement strand
GTCTCCCGGGGGACGACGCAGCGCTGGTAGCCGCCGGAGAGCGCCATCCCGTCCGCGCCCTTGATGATGTGCGCGGGGTCTGGCGGCTGCTTCAGCAGCGAGGCCCAGATGGCCTTCAGCGCCGTCTGGGCGCCGACGACCGAGAGGAACCAGAGGCCGTCCGTCTCCGGGTCCCTGGCGAAGGCGTCCGCGGTGGCGGAGAAGCCGCCGGCGGTGATGGTGTACAGCTCCGGTTCCGGGGTGGCGCCTGAAGCGGCTGGGTGCGTGTTCTGCATGGGGTTGTCCTTTCGCGTGTGGGGTATGTCCGGTAGAGATGTCAGGACTCGAAGGGGATGATGCCCCTGTCCTTGAAGCTGACGAAGTCCTCCCCGCCGATGACGATGTGGTCGAGGAGGTTGAGGTCGAGCACCCGCGCCGCGCGGTAGACCTCCTTGGTGATGGCGACGTCCGCCGAGCTCGGGTTGGGGTCGCCCGATGGATGGTTGTGCGCCATGATGAGGTGGGGGACGGCCCCGGCTACTGCGGGGCGCAGCACCTCGGCGGTCCTGATCGTGACGGACGAGATATTCCCCTGGTAGATGACGCGCTGGCCGACGAGGTGGTTCGCCGAGTCGAGCAGGAGAACGCGCAGTTGCTCCTGGGCGAGCGCGGCCATCTCGCGTCCCAGCAGCCTCTGCGCGTCGTCGGACGTGGAGATGACGGGCGGAGGTTCGGGCCTTGCGGGCTGGGTCTCGATGCCGTAGCGCATGGCGATCTCGCTGAGGACGAGCGTGTTGGAGCGCAGGGCGTCCAGCAGCGCCTTCGCTGCCTTGCCTGTAGGAAGGATGGCGGGGTTGGAGGTGGTCATGGAAGACTCCTTCGGGTGGGGATGGTTGGAGAGACGAAGCGGGGCCGCCCCCGGCGATGGGGGGCGGCCCCGTGGTGCGTTTCGTGGGACAGGGGCTAGAAGGGGTCGACGCCCGCGGCGACGGCATGCCGCGCTGCGGCTTCCTCCGTGTCGGCGTGGCCGTTCTCTTCCCCGTTGCGCTCCCCGTTGCGGGAGTCGAGGAAGACGACCTCCGATGCATGCACCTCGGTGCGGTAGCGCCGCTGGCCGTCCTCCGTCTCGTAGCTGCTGTGCGCCAGCGAGCCGCTCAGGTAGATGCGGTCGCCCTTGCCGACGTACGTGTTGACCGCCTCGGCCTGCTTCGAGAAGCAGACGACCGAGTGCCAGTCGGTCTCGGTCTCGCCGTTCTGGCGGCGGCGGTCAGTCGCCACGCGGAACTTGGTGACGGCGGTGCCGCTGGGCGCATAGTGCATCTCCGGGTCCGTTCCGACGCGTCCGAGCAGTTCGATCCTGTTGATGGTCCTTGCCATGGTGTGCCTCCTTGCACATGAAGCGTGGCGCGGCTCAGCCGCGCCCGGTGTGGTGAACAGCGGGGCCCATCCCGCGATGGGACGGCCTCGTGCGCGCTCCCCGAGGGAGCGGCGGTGGATGCGGAGCGGTGCTCCGTCAGTCCCTGCACGTGCAGTGCGGGCAGGCGGTCTGCAGCCGCCGGAAGAGCGCGTGCGCCCGCTCGACGGCCCGGCGTCCGTCCGCGCTCTCCTCCGGTGCGGGGAAGAGCCGCGCGATCTCATCGACCTCCTCCTGGAGCTCCGGCTCGCCGGCCTCCTCCATGAGGAACCACAGGTCGGCGAGCCCTTCCTCCACCCGATCCATGAGCATCTGGTTGGTTGCCGTCGTCATCGGTCTTCTCCTTCCGTGGGAGTGACAGGCAGCGGCCGCCGTTCAGGCGGCCGCCGGCAGGTCGGTCTCGTCCGCGGACGGGACTTCCTCAGGCTGGCTGACGGGGGATTGCGCCTCTCCCGCCTGCAGCACCTTCCGAGCCGCCCCCTCCACGAGCTTCGTGAGCTCGGCGACGGGCAGGGCGTCCATGTCCTTGCCCGTCTTCGCCCGCACGGCGGAGCGCATCTGCGCCTCGCCGTAGCCCTGGGCGACGCCGAGGTCGACGAGCGTCCGGCGCAGCGACGGTGCGAGCGCCTCCGCCACGCCGTCGCCGTACAGGGAGTTCCCGAAGCGGCCGCCGAAGCTCCGCAGCGCGCGCTTGAGGCCGTCGGTGACCGCCGCCTTGTAGGCGGTCTCATGCCCCTCGGCGGTGTCGTCGGCCACCGTGTGGAAGCCGACGTCGGTGCGGGGCTGGGCGCCGGGGACGGTGACCCGCACCGCCGCCGCGTACGAGCAGGAGCGGAGCACCTGCCCCGTGTCGGAGTCCACGCGCTCGGTCGCCCACTGCGTGACCTCGCCGACCATCTCGTACCCCCAGCCGCCGTACCCGAAGATGCGGTTGGCCTCATCGATGGCCGTGTGGCCCTCGATGTACGGGTACGTGCCGCCCTTCCGCCCCTTGCGGAAGGAGACCAGCCCCGGGTCGAGGGGCTTCTCCAGTTCCCCCACGACTTTCGGTGAGAGGCTGTCCCAGAGCAGGTCGTGCGGGCTGTCGGGGATGGTGTCCTTGTGAACGCCGTTGTTCGATCCGTCGTGTACCGTTCCGTTCTGTGTCATCACTGCCTCCTGGGTATCGTGTGTTGGGTGTCCTGTCGATGGAGCGCGGGCTCCCGAGGGGAGGCCCGTGGGCGGGGTGAGCCGTCGCGCGTCGGGCATACGGCCTCCTTCGCATGGGATAGGGGAAACGCGGAGCGGAACCACCTCCACTGAGAAGCGATGGTGGTTCCGCTCCGCGTGTATGGGGTGGGTGGGTGGGCGGCTACGCGGCTGCCCGTGCCGCCTGCGTGAGCAGGCGCCGGAAGGTCGCGTAGCCATGGGGGCGCGTGGCGAGCTCCGCCACGTCGGCGGTCCCGCGCGGCAGGGCGACGACCGCCGCCCTGGGTCCCAGCAGTTCGGTGAAACGCTCGGCCGCCGAGCGGCCTGCGTCGTCAGCGTCGAACGCGAGGAAGATGCGGGAACAGCCCCGCAGGGCTGCCGTGATGCGCTCGGCTCCCTGCGTGGCGAGCGCGGCGCAGGCGGGGATGCCCCACTGCGCCAAGGTCAGCCAGTCGAACAGCCCCTCGGTCAGCACCACCCATGGCGGGGCTGTACCGAGCCGCCCCGTCCCCAGCACCGGCTTGGGGCCGGGCGGAGACTGGAACCGGGGCCTGCGCCCCGGATCGATGGCGCGTCCGGCGAGCCACTGGACGCGCCCGCTGGTTGTCAGGTCGGGGACGACGACCATCCCCGCGAACCGTTCGCCCTGCTCGACGAACAGGCCCGAGTTCCTCAGTCGTTCGGGAGGAAACCCTGCCGCTGCGAGGTGAGCGCGCAGCCCGCCGCCCGGCGCGTAGCCGAGGCCGAGGCGGGCCGCCGTTCCGGGCAGGATGCCCCGCGAGCGCAGGTACGCCTGCGCTTGCGGGCTGCGCCGCAGCCAGCCGGCGTAGAACCGGGCGGCCGCGGTCAGCAGGGTGGGATCGAACGGAGGGGGGACGGTCGTGCGCCGGGGCGCGGTCACCGGCCCCGGACGCACGACGGCGGTGCTGGTGTCGCTTCCAGCGCCGCCGTTCAGCCGTCTGATCGCCTGGGGGAGGTCCAGGTTCTCAATGCGGCCGATGAAGTCGAGGACGTCGCCGCCCTCGCCGCACCCGAAACAGTACCACCGTTCCGAGTCGGCGTACACGGTGAAACTGCCTTCGTTCTCTTCGTGGAACGGGCAGACCCCCTGGCGCACCCTGCCACGCCCGAACAGCTGCACCCCGTACCCTTCCACGACGTCGCCCAGGGGATAACGCCGCTTCAGCGCCGTCAGGTCGACCGTCGTCATGACGCCCCTCCAGCCAGCGGGCGGAGCCCGCGCAGGCTCCGCCGCGAGACCCGCTGTCCCGGCTGCCAGCGCATGCCGAGCACGGCGACGACCTCGAGCATCCCGTCCTCATCCCCAGCGCTGGGGATGAGGACGGCGGCCCGTCCCGTGCCCGGGCTGTAGACGGCGGCCCCGCTGCCCGCGAAGCGCCGCCGCACCAGCCCGATCCACTCGCCGTACGCCCACCGCGCCTCGTTCTCTGAGGCGTCCGCAGGGTCGAGGTCCGCGAACGCGGCCATCGCCCCGTCGAGGTCGCCCGCCTGGCGCAGCCGCCGCGCGTCGTGCACGGCCCGCGCCACGCTCCGCTCACGCTTCCCGCCGATGCTGGCGAGCAGCGCGTCGATCACCATGCCCGCCAGCTCCTCCAGCCTCCGCTCGGGCCGTTCCGTCACCATCCGGTCGTTCAGTCGCACGGTTGCCGTCGTCATCGGGTCCTCCTTTTCGCTTTCGCTGTGGTCTTGTTCCGGTTGCCGAGTCCCGTGAGCCGCAGGAGCAGCAGCCCCACCCAGGCGAGGCCCGCCGCGTTCAGGGCGAGGAGCTCCCAGCTGCCGGTCATCGGCAGGGGCCCCAGCACCAGCAGCAGCACCGCCGCGATCGCGAACGGTCTCCTGCGCCTGCTCATGAATCCCGCGGCCACTCTGATCAGGGTCCAGACGCTCATGCGCACCTCCTTGGCGTTGAACGCGAGAAAGGGCTGCGGGTCGACCCGCAGCCCCTTCTCTTCGCTGACGTTTCTTCGCGGCCCTAGATGCCGTCCGCGCACTCGCTCCCGTGACAGTCGCGGCAGACCGAGAACCCGCGCGGGTACCGCACGGCCTCGTCGTCCGGGACGCCGCAGTACGCGCACTCGGGCGTGTACCGCACTCCGATCTCGGACGAACCTCTGCGCCGTCCCATCAGTCCCGCGACCTTCCGAATCAGTCCCCTGGCGTGCATCGCGCACCTCCTCGTGGTGTCGCCCTCGCCGGCATCCGGGGCGTCGGGCGTGCTCTCGATGGCTGGTTCGCAAACGGACAGACTCCGCCCCCGGTGTGGATGCCTGACGCGGGAGACGGAGTGTTGGGGATAGATGCCGGGCCTGCGCGCGGTTGGAACGCGGAGCAGCCGTGGCGGGAGACACGCGCAATCAACCGGACCTCCGACGGGGCTGGGCGATGCGCGGACATGAGGAAGCCAGCCTGTGGCTTGTGCTACAGACCGGCGTGTGGGAAGAGGCCTCAGCGTCGTCGGCGGCCTAGCCGCGCGCGAGGCAGTCGCCAGAGCATCGAACGCCCTCCGGCGGTATCAGGTGAGGCGAGGCTTGTCAGTGTGCCCGCCCAGTGTTTCCCGGCTCTTGAAGCACTCATCAGGGGAGCTCGCTCAAACCCTGCCGATGCTTCCCGCCGCCGGGGTGGTGGTCCGTCCCTCGTTCAGACCTTCGGAAGAGCACTGCTCGATCCCTCCGGCCAAGGGCAGGGGCGGTACGAACCCTCCAGCATTCTCTGGTGCGAACGCTGGCAAGCCGAACAACAGACTCAGTTTGCCGTCCCGGCGGGCCACTGGCAACGGTTCGAGGCCCCTGTGGCCCGGGTTGGTGCCTCTGATGAGCCGGATGTTGACCTCATTCCCAACGCCTACTCCCACCACAGCCCTAGGGTGAGCGCACGGCGGAGCCAGCGCCGGCGAAGCGCTCTCTGCCGCTCGCGGCGCGCGGCGGCAAGCTCCAGCCTCCGCCATTTCAGCTCGCTGGACATCGTGAGGCTGTCGAAAGGGTCCCGCTCGGGCGCAAGCGTCAGGCCGTGTCCGTCCATCAGTGCGATCTCCAGCGACATCTGCCGTTCCGTGGCCTCCGCATATTCCAGCCTGCCCTTCGCAGCCCGGCGCACCATCCGCGCGTTGCGCCATGCGATGACCAGCGGCTCGGCGTCCCCGTACACGTCCTCCTCCCCGTACTCGGCCTCCGCCGTCACCACCTTCGGGTGCGCCTGGCGATGCACCTGCCGCCTCTCCCCCTCCGGCGCCGCGACCGCGCCGTCCTTCACCGCGCCGACCGTCTTGGAACCACCCTGCCGCCCCTCGACCCGCGCGAGCCGCCGCTCCAGTCCGCGCACCGCCTCGGCCTGCTCCTCACGCAGCGCCCCGACCTCCTCGGCCACGACCGGACGGACACGGTCCAGAGCGCCATGCAGCTCGCCAGCCAGCTCCTCCACCCGGTTCCCCAGGGCGGCCACCTCCTCCGCCAACCCGCCGACCCGCTGCGCCAGCCGGTCCGGCTCCGCCTGCAGCAGGCCCTCCAACGCAACCCGCACGCGGTCGGAGAGCCGTCGCCGCCGCAGGCACGTCGCCAGTGTCCTCACGTCCACGCCGAGCAGCTCCGCCGCCCCCTTCATCTCGTGCTCGCGCACCAGGCCGTGCAGCAGCGCGAACAGCCGCAGCTCATGCGCGCCCTCAACGTAGCGGCCCGCGTCCTGCTCCATGGTTTCGTCTTCCACCGTCTCCCTCCCGTCTGCAAGCCTTGCCGTTTTCACTCGTGGGCTTTGCGCGGATCACCGGTCCGTCCCCGTGCAAGCCTTGCTGTTTCCCCTCACGGGCCTTGCGGCAGACCGTGCAATGCGCTCCACACCGGAAGTGTTGCCTCACGACGTGACGCATCGCCCGTCCGATAGGCCGTGGCCTTGCCCACGACCCCGCATTCCCTCGCGGACATACGTCTATCTCCTGTACACGTCCATCACACCACGGACGCCGCCCGGATCGCCACGCGCCATAACGGGTGTCACGCATGACACCCGTTATATGACCTTC
>DAOUJA010000052.1:0-1628 GCA_034423175.1 Dehalococcoidia bacterium | reverse complement strand
ATCGAGCTGGGCACGAACGAGAGAGGCAACGTCTCCTCGGTCGGGCGCGTATGGCCGCGCGAGATGGCCAGCCGCGTGTCGGGCAGGGGATCGCCGAATGCGTTTGCCGATGTCTACAACGTGACCCGGGACAGCTTCGAGGTGGTGGCGCAGCTGTCGGCCTCAGTCCTGAGATACCAGGACCTCCATATCACGGTGTGGTCTTCGCTGGTGGAAACACTGGCGCGCGCGACCGGCAGCACGGCCGGCCTGGGCTCTTGCAAAGTGTGGCGGGCAGGCTAGCGTCGCGGGCCGCGTTTATGGTGGTCACTGACGACAAGTTTCACTGTCTACGTGGCGTCCGATCTGCTGGTGTCGATTGGGTAACGAGAACCTCGTACAGAAGGTGATGATGGGGACGCGCAAGGAGGAATTGCCGCGAGGGTCGTCCTTCCTCAGTGGGAGTCACGGCTGAGGTCGGACACGCATCGGTCTGGCAGCCACAACCCGAAACCGACTTCGAGGACGGGGGCCGCGCCGTCACACAGGCGGAGGGTAGCGGCAGCGCTCACGAATCGACGCGTCCGCTTCACAAAGGGTTCCTCCCCCCCCTTATCCCCCCTCACCCTTGGGCATGCGGTAGCCGACGCGGGGCTCGGTGAAGATGTAGGCGGGGTTGGCCGCGTCGTCGCCCAGCTTGATACTTGATTGTCTGCGGCCTGGGCCGCATCTTTCGGAACGAACAGGGCTAATGGACAACCAGGTCACCATCGGTCTCGTAATCCTAGCGCTGATGGCGTTGATCGCCACTGCGCTTCTGGTCGGATGGGTATCCTGACTCATGCCGCCCCGTACGGGGGAACCTCCTCCCTGTAGGAGGTCGGACGGGGCGGCACCTCCCAGGGGGGTGCCAACTCACGGCTGCTCCTCGCGCTCGGCGCGTTGCAGGCCGCTCTCGGCCAAGTCATGGACGCGGGCAGCAGCGGCGACGCTGAGCTCGCCTAGCGCCTGCGCGATGGCCGGCATGGGCGCGGCCTCGGCCTCGGCTGCGTAGAGCGCGGCGCACGCGACGGCGCGGCGCACGCGACGGCGCGGCGCATCCGCTCGCGCTGAGAGGGCGTGAAGTCCAAGCAACGCAGCGCCGCATCCGCCAGGAAATCGACCGAACTCGCTAGCTGCCGGATGCGCCGGATGTACTCGGCGCGCTTCATGGCCGCGCCTCGCCGTCGTCATGCAGGTACAGCCCAGCCGCGAGTTGCACAGCCCATCCGCCGCTCAGCAGCGCCGTAGCGTGCGCCTCCGGCCAGCCCTGTTGTCGCGCCACTACCACCGCAGCGTCTGCGTCATCTTGGACTTGGTACGTTTGCAGGATCATCGCCGCTCCTCGACCCGGCGCAGGTGGAGCAGCCACTGGATGACGAGGGGCGCAACCCCGCCCTTACCCCAGTTAAGGCCATTCCTACGCAGAGCCGACGCCTCATGCAGAACTCTGCCGCCGCCTCCTGCAGCCCGCGCACGCTGCCCCTGCGCGGAGCTCGGCGTCTACTGTGAAGGCGTGCCCGTATCATCCGTCGACGCGGCATCGTCCTTCGGGGACGCGTCGCCCGCGTCCGGGAAGGTGAAATCGGTCTCGACCCCGCAGGCGCTCA
>DAOUJA010000051.1:0-2625 GCA_034423175.1 Dehalococcoidia bacterium | reverse complement strand
TACCGCCTGCAAGAGAGCAGCACGGGCAAGCCGTTCACCGAGGTGGCAAGCGGCGTCACATTCGACCCGGTCACGCGCAAGGTGGGCGGGACGCCGCCGTCGTTGCGCTTTTGGGACCTCACATACTCGGCCGAGGACGAGAACGGCGGCACTGCCTCCTTGTCCATCACCGCACTGAAGAGGCCGCGAGCACCGGGCGGGCTGTAGGCCGCGGCAGCAACGCCGTTACCGGGGTCCACGTCACCATAACCGACAACGACGGCGGACCGTGCGGCGGCGTGTAGAGAAAGAAGGAGTAAGCATGACCGGCAGAACACGCAGAGTTGCTTCACTGGCGGGAGCCCTGCTCATCCTCTCCGCGCTGCTCGTTGCCTGCGGCGACGGGGACGCGGGGCTGTCCCGCGCCGAGGTCGAGGAGATAGTCAGGGATGAGATGGCCGCGCAGACCGATGCCGAATCCTCTCCCGGCATGGTCCCCGCCGAGGTGGAGGGGATCGTCAACGACGCCATCGAAAAGATGGCCCCGTCGGAGCCGGGCCTGTCCCGCGCCGACGTGGAGGAGATCGTCCGAGCGGCCATCGCCTCCATCCCGTCCAAGTCCGCCCCCGCCGACTACACCCAGCAGTTCGTCGAGAACGCCATCGCCCGGTACGAGGCCCAGGGCCTGGACGCCACCCTCGCCCACTACAACAGCCCCCGGAGCGTGGACGGCCAGTGGTACGTCTTCATCATCGACGAGAACGATCTCGTCATCGGACACCCCGACCCGGAACGCCTGGGCCTGGACGTGAAGGGCTGGGTGGGCACTGACGCCAACGGCTACGAGTTCGGGCCTGAGATGCTCGCGGCCGACGAGGAGGGCAAGTGGGTGTCCTACGTGTACCGCAACCCGGAGAGCGGTGGCATAGACACCGGCAAATTCGAGTTGAAGAACGCGTGGGTGATGAAGCACGACGGGCTGTTGTTCGGGTCGGGCTGGTACATCACCGCCGATGAGTTCACGCGGATGCTGGTCTCCGTCGCGGTGGACAAGTACCGCGAGTTGGGTCTGGCCGGGACCCTGGCCTACTTCGCCAGCCCGGGGAGCGCCCTGGCAGGGTTGGAGGAGGCCATCGCCTACTACAACGACGCTGAGACGGTGGACGGCAAGTGGTTCGCCTTCATCGGCGGCCCGAACGGCAAGGTCCTGGGACACTCCGATACCTCGAAGATCGGCGTTGACACCCAGGACCTGTTCGGCGCGGAGACGTTCCAGGCCACCGAGGCGGGCGTCTGGGTGGAGTCCGAGTCGCTGCGGGTGTTCGTGGCCGGTTACGACGGCTACGTCTTCGGCTCCGGCTGGAGCCGGGACGAGTAGGGCAGGGACGCAGGCATGCTCCGCAACCTCTTGCACATGGGCCACTACCGGGCCGCCAGGTGCGGGCGGCGCTTCCTCATGGCCGCGCCCATCCTCGCTATCGCGGGGGCGATCGGTCTGCTCTCGACCCTGCCAGCCGTGGCGCAATCGCCCACCACGCTCACTCTTACGGTGGCGAAGGACGCGGTGCACGAGGACGCGGGCACGGTCACCGTGACCGCCACCCTGGACCGGCCCGCGCCCGCCGGCGGAGTGCGGGTGAGGCTGACCTCGCGCCCCATCGGGTCACGCGCTCAAGTCGGCTCCGATTTCACCTTGCCACCCCCGTTCACCATTGCGGAGAACGACACCGCAGGGACGGCGGACATCACCCTCATTGACAACGTGTTTGTCGAGCGGGACAAGCAGCTCGTCCTGAACGCCACCGTCAACGTGGCGGGCATCACCGTGAAGGGCGTCACCTTCACCCTGGTCGATGACGACGTGCCGTACCTGACCGGCCTGTACGTGCACCCCAGCGGCGAGATCGACGTGGATGACGACCCGAACGCCGTCAGGCGCCTGGTCATGACCCCGCGCTTCTATGAATCTCCGCTTGTTTTCAACTACGCGACGCGGGTGAACCCCGACATTCCAAGCGTGACGATCCGGGCCACCGGCGCCCAACCCGGCATCGTCAAGATAGGGCTGCAGGACTCGACCCTGGTACAGGCGCCAGTCAGCTCAAGGAACCACGCGGTGAGCGAGGCCATCCCCCTCGTGGACGGTGAGAACGTCATCCAAGTGGAGAAGACTCTGTACGGGAAGACCTCGACCTACACCATTACGGTGACCCGGGCGCTGCTCCCGGCCCCCGGGTTCTCGGTGACCCGGACCGCGCGGAACGGCCTGCCCGCCCTCAGCTTCACATTCGCGGAACAGCCCGGGCGCGGGCAGGAAATGCGGGTCCAACTGCGGGAGTCGACATCCGACGACTGGCCGGATGCGACGAGCAGCAGCCTGCTGCCCGACGGCGCCACCGGCGGCTCATACACATGGACGTTCAATAGCATCCTGGTCACCGGGCTGTCCAAGGACACGGCCTACGAGGCGCGGGCGCACATGGTAGAGCTCACCGGGTCCATCATGGCTCCCGACATCACCGTCATCAGCGATTCCAGCGCCGAAGTGCAGGTGGCGGCGATGAATCCCGCGCCCGCCCCGACGGGGCTGACGCTGACGCCCACGCCGCCCGGAAAGGGGTTCTCTCGCGCCATCGCGGCAAGCTG
>DAOUJA010000050.1:0-10134 GCA_034423175.1 Dehalococcoidia bacterium | reverse complement strand
TTCGAGGACCGCATCGGCGACTCCCGCCAGTTCCAGGGCGAGGGCTACATGTTCACCGGCAACACCGGCCGCGTGAACGTCTGGGAGACCAACTTCATCCCGGACATCGAGACCTTCACCACCTTCTCCTGGAAGGAGCGCGGCGCCGGCGGCTCCAGCGTCATGTTCGAATTCGCCGACAACACCCAGGCCGCGCACGTCTCCCAGTTTCCCGTCGGCACCTACAAGAAGGCCCACCGCCACGGCCCCGGCGCGCACGTCATCATCATCTCCGGCCACGGCTACAGCCTCCTCTGGCCCCGCAGCGGCAGCGTCCCCGACGACGTCATCCGCGTCGACTGGAAACCCGGGGCTATGGTCGTCCCGCCGAACGACTGGTTCCACCAGCACTTCAACGGCGGCACCACACCCGCGCGCTACCTCGCGTTCCGCTGGGGTTCGCAGAAGCACGGCTTCAGCCTCGGCGTCGCGATGGAGGGCGAGGCCGACGTCTCCGTGAAGCTCGGCGGCGCGCAGATCGAGTATGAGGACGAGGAACCCTGGATCCACGACACATTCGCCGAGACGCTCGCGAAGGTCGGCGGCGAGTCGAAGATGGCCGACTTCATCCCCCGCTTGCGCGTCTGAGGACAGGCGTGGAGCGACCCATCCAGAACTGCTACTGGGTGGAGCCCGGCAAGCTGCTCGCGGGCGAGTATCCCAGGGAATACGACCACGCGCCCTCGGTCACGAAACTCCGTGCGCTGAGGGACGCGGGCGTCTCCGCGTTCATCGACCTCACCGAGAAGGTCGAAGCCCAGGCGTGGGGCTGGATCAAGCCCTACGACGAGATGCTCGACGGCGCGTCGTACGAGCGGTTCCCCGTCGCCGACATGTCCGTTCCTGGCTCGCCCGCGCTCACGACTGCCGTGCTCAACTCCATCGACCGCCACATCGCTGAGGGGCGTACCGTCTACGTCCACTGCTTCGGCGGCGTCGGACGCACCGGCACCATAGTCGGCTGTTGGCTTGTGCGGCACGGGCGCTCCGGTGAAGGGGCGCTCGAACGCCTGGATGAGCTCTGGCGGGACTGCCCGAAGTCGTCGCGCCACCCGCGCTCCCCCCAGATGTCGGAGCAACTCGACTACGTCCGCAACTGGCGCGAGGCCGCATCGTAGCGGCGATACAGGGGAGGCCTAACCCAACGGCAAAAGGTTCGCCTCAGCCGACGACGTGACCTCCCACCAGTTCGCGTCGAGGTCCGACAGCACGAACCACGCCTCGCCGCCGTCCTCCCGCACCTCGCCCAGGTGGGACACGCCCGAACCCACGAGCCGCCCCAGCGCGTCGTGCGCCGAGAGCACGTCCGTGCGGTCCGCCAGCCGCAACGCATAGCGGTTCACCGGGCGCAGCCGTGTCCGCTCCCCCGGCGCGGGCAGCACGACGATATACCACGGGTCCTGGCCCGCGCCGATGTACGTAGAGACGTTGCCACCGCCAACTATCTGAAGCCCCAGCACCTCCGTGTAGAAGCGGTTGCTCGTCTCCTTGTCGGCGCACTGCATCGTCCCGTGGGAGAGCGCCTGCGGCACGTACCCGCGACCGGGGAAGCGCTCCGCCGACAGCGGTTCGCTCCAGTGCGGCGCTGCGATCTGCCGGCCGTGCAGCGCCGCGCGCGGGTTGTAGTGCTCGATTTCGATCGTGTTGCCGCCCGGCTCGTCGATGTACACCGAGTATGCGAAGTGGCTGCCCTTCGGCCCGTCGATGAACGTCAGTCCGTACTTCGCTCCGTGCTCGTGCAGGTACGCCGCCGCCGCGTCGATCTCCGTGTGCTCCAGGACGCGGAAGCCGTAGTGGTTCGCGTGCGGCTTTATCGGCGCACCCGGCCCGCCCTCGTGCACCACGAGCGTCCACGGCGTGTTCGGGTGCTTCACCACCGCCGCGCCGTCCTCGCGGCGCACCACCTCCGACGCCAGCAGGTCGGTGAACACCGGCAGTGTCTCGTCCAGCGAGCGGCACTCGTAGTGTCCGTAGCTCAGAGACTCGGGTTCCAGCAGGGGCATCGCGCACCTCCGGGTCAACTGCCCGCATGGTACTACGCCCGCCCCTTGGAAATGCGCGACCTCGTCGCCTTTATGAAAACAGCGCTACGCTGGCACACTACCGTCGTTCCCGCACCAGCGGGAATCCAGAGTGCGCGGGCAGCGCACGCGGGAAGGGGTGGGAGGGGTGAGCGCCGTATTGTGCAGAGCGCAGCCACTGCACGATCGGTGCCCCTATTTTCGTTCCCTTACGCAGCCTGGCGAGGCTTTGGGCGCTCCTGCGCAGGCAGAAATCTCGCCCCTGTTGTCCACGCGCCATGTATCCTGTCCCCCCATGAGCGAACTCACCGAACGCACACAGCTCGCCGTCCGCGTCGTCCGGGACATCGGCGCGCACGTCATCGCCTACTACCAGCAGCAGGACATAGGCCTCGACTTCAAGCCGGACCGCTCGCCCGTCACCCGAGCCGACAAGGAGGGCGAGGAGCTCGCCAGGCGCATCCTCGACGCCGAGTGCCCTGCCGACGCCATCCTCGGCGAGGAGTACGGCGCGAAGGACGGAACGTCCGGCTACCGCTGGTATCTCGACCCCATCGACGGCACGCAGTCGTTCGTCCGGGGAGTCCCGCTTTTCGGCTGCATGGCCGCCCTTGAGCACAACGGAGAGGCCGTCGCTGGCGCCATCTGCTTCCCGGCCCTCGGCGAGCTCGTCTACGCCGCGAGAGGGCAGGGCGCGTGGTGGGCGAACGCCATCGGCGCTTCGTCCGACCCGCTCGACCTCAGGCCCGCGCGGGTGTCATCCGTTTCCGACCTCGGCGAGGCCCTGTTCGCCTCCACCGGCTTCCACAACTTCGACCACATCGGCAAGGCGGAGGGCCTCGCGAGGCTCTTCGACGCGGTACGCGAGGCGCGGGGCTGGTCCGACTGCTACGGCCACTACCTCGTCGCGACGGGCAGGGTGGACGTGATGATCGACCCGCAGATGAACGTCTGGGACAACGCGCCGCTTCTGCCCATCGTGGAGGAGGCGGGCGGACGCTTCAGCGGCCTGGACGGGACGCACTCCATCCACGCCCCCAACGCCCTCTCCACCAACGGCCTCCTCCACGAGGCCGTCCTCGGCCTCCTGGGTTAAGACCTGGTCACCCACCTCCATATATCCACCACCACGTCCACCGCCCGGTAGTTGTCGAGCCACTGCGCCCCGTGCAGCGCGTACTCCTGGAACTCCTTGAGCAGCGTCACCGGCACGAGCCACAACAGCGACCGACGCATCGTGAACTCGTACCCCGGTGCGTAGTGGCGCACACCCGCCACGAACACGAACCAGAACTCGAACACGTTGGGGAACGCCAGCAGCACCTCGCGGGTCCCCAGCACTTCGAACGCAAGCACTCCCACCATCCGGTACGCGAACAACGCCACCGCTATCGTCCGTACCGGCCCCTGCCACCGCCACGCCACCCACAGGAACGTCCCCATGTACGCGAGGTCCAGCGCCTTGTCGAACGCCTGGTAGTTGCGGACCCCGCCCAGGTCCAGCAGGTTCATCATGAACAGGTCGGAGAAATCGATAAGGATCGCGAGCAGCGACCCCGCGAACGCCCAGCGCAGCACCAGCAGCGCGCCCGCTACCCGCACCGCCGCGATGATCAGCTCCTCCGTCGTCATGCCGGAAGGATACGACAGCGGAACGTCCTACTCCGTCTTCCCCGCGCAGGCGGGAACCCAGGCGCGCCAGCGCGCGGTGGAGCGGCTGGGGGCGCGGCGCCAGGGAAACACACCACATGGGGAGCCCTGCGCATGCAGAAGCCTGACAGCCATAACGGGGCAGCCTCCGTCTTCCCCGCGCAGGCGGAGATCCAGGCGCGCCAGCGCGCGGTGGATGGCTGCGGCGCGGGGAAGGAACCCCTACGCGGCGAACCGCCGCGCGAACACGAACGCGTCCTCCGGCGATGCCCCGTCGGCGACCGCATGTCCGTACGCGGACACGAACCCTACAGGCGCCCCTGCTGCGATTGCGTGCGCACACGCTTGTGCGTAGGAACGGGCCCACTGCTCCGATGCGCCGATGATCGAACGGCCGATGCCGTATGCGGCTGCGTAGACGATGGAGTAAGCGTTGGACTTGCCCTCCGCTATGCACTCGGCATACGCGGCGTTGAGGGTGTACGCCTGCATGGTAGCGGCGCCCTCGTCGAACGCGTACCCATCCACGGCGTCGCGATCGTGAGCGATGCTCGGGCCGATGGCCCTTCCGCCTATCGGGTCGTCGGGAGATTCTTGAGCGTCGCCTCCGGGTCCATCCTCATCCCCGCGCCTCGCCTCCGCCGCTCCCTTCAGCTCCGACAGCCACTTCAGCATCGCCCAACCTCCTCTCAACCACCCTTACGTTAATCGTACCACCAGCACCACTATTCGCCCGCGATTCCCATTTCCCCTCGCGAGTCCCGCTCCTCTCCGTCAACCCCGCCGCGACACCCGCGCATCCGTCGTTCTTGCGGAGGCAGGAACCTCGCACCCCATCCTGTCCATCCTGTGCATCGATGTTGGATGCCCCCGCGCTTGCCCGCCGCGAGCCGGGCACGATAGCCTTGCGCTCAGGAGGATGGATGCATGGACGACCAGCGCAGACACGAACTCGCCGAGGAGATGAAGGAGCTCGCCCAACGCTTCTGGGCAGGCGAGGCCGAGATCTGTCGGCAGTTCTGGGGCGTCCCCCGCACAACGGAGGAGCAGGCCCACTGGCTCCGCCTCCAGGTCTACAAGGAGATGTTCGGCTCAGGCCTCTCCGGCCACCCGGACGGCATCATCCGCGGCTTCATCGAGAAGCTCTCATCGACACTGCCCCACGCCCAGACGAAGGAGCAGCGCGACGACTTCGAGCGCGACATTCGCGTCCTCGGCGAGGAGTTCAACCACTACCGCCTTTTCGCCGACATCCTCGAGGACGCCACCGGCGAGCCCGTCCGCCTGGAGAAGCTCCGCGGTTGGCAGTTGCCGGAGGACAAGAGGCTCCAGCAGGTGCGCCAGTCCGCCCGCGAGGACCGGGGCCGCATCGGCGAGGCCGCCATCGGCTTCACGGAGGGTGGCGGCGCGTCGTTCTTCTACGAAGGCCGCAGGATAGACGGCGACCCGATCTCGGACGCCATCGCAGCCGCCTGCGCCGTCGTCTTCGGCGACGAGACAGAGCACGGCGAACACGGTGCGAACGAGTTCGCTCACAACCTGCACACCGAGGAGGAGTGGGCCGAGGCCCGGGAGATTGTCATCGCCATCTGCCAGCAGCGCCTCCGCATGCGCTACGAGATGTTCGGCCTCCCCGTCGACGAGGCCCGCATCACCGAGATTACCGAGGGCAACATCGCTCCACTCAACGTCTACGCAGGCTGAAGCCCAGCGTTTGTCATCCGAGCGAAGCCGAGGAATCTCTCGGGGGGCGTTCGACAAGGAACGGGCTGAGACAGGAGGGCCAGGCATGACCACAACAACCGCCGCAGACATGAAGGCCGGGATCCGCGCGCTCGGGTTGTGCTTCTGGGCCGGCGAGGCCGAGATCGCCCGCAACTTCCTGACCGCGCCCCACGACCCTGCCGACCACGTCCACTGGCTGCGGCACCAGTGCTACCGCGAGTTGCGTGGACCCGGACTGCTCGAACGTCCCCACAGCCGCGTCCAGTGGGTGATCGAGAACGTGCGCGACAGTCTCCCGGCCGCTGAGTCGAAGGAAGGCCGGGACGAGTTCGAATACCAGTTGGAGGCGCTCCGCCAGGAGTTCACCCACTACCGCCTGCTCGCCGACATCCTGGAGGACATCACCGGCGAGCCCGTCCTGATGCGCGACATCGACGGGCTGCGCCTCCCCAGCGACGACCGCATCGAGGCCCTGCGCAACCGCCTCATCGCCGAGAATGAGCGCATCGCCCACATCGCCTACAGCTTCGCCGAGGGCGGCGGCGCGGGCATCTTCCACGCGGGCGCGGCCCTCGAGACCGACGACCCGCTCCTCCTGCGCATCAAGTACGCCTGCCGCGTCGTCTATGACGATGAGGTCGGCCACGGTGAGCACGGCGCCGAGGCTGCTGAGAGTGCGCTCAACACCGAGGAAGAGCTCGCCCTCCTGCGCCGCATGCTCATGGAGATATGCACCGAGCGGCTCCGCATGCGCTCCGAGATGTACGGACTGGAGCCGGACGAGGCCCGCATCGCCGAGATCGCCAACGGCCGGATCGACCCGCTCCCGGTCATCTGATGGGACGCTTCGACGGCAAAACGGCAATCGTCACCGGCTTCGGCTCCGGCATCGGGCAGGCCGCCGCCATGCTCCTCGCCGCCGAGGGCGCGAACGTCGTCGGCCTGTCGCGCAACGCGGAGGCGGGCGAGGCCACCGTCGCGGCGATACGCGGGCAGGGCGGCGAGGCAACGTTCGTCAGCACGGATGTCCGCTCCTCCGGGGACGTCGAGCGTGCGTTCGAGGAGGCGGTGCGCCGCTACGGCGGCGTGGACATCGCGGTGAACGCCGCCGGCATCCGCGGCACCGGGCCCGTCACCGAGACCTCGCCCGAACTCTGGGCCGACGTGCTGGACACGAATCTCACCGGCAGCTTCCTCGTCGCGCGGGCAGCCGCCCTTCGCATGAGGGAACAGGGCAGGGGCGGCGCCATCGTCAACGTTTCAGCCATCTCCGGCTTCCGCGGCCCGTCATCCCGCGTGGCCTACGGAGCGTCCAAGGCCGGCGTCCACAACCTCACCGAGGCGATGGCGCTCGACCACGCCCGCGACGGCATCCGGGTCAACTGCGTCGCCCCCGGGCCCACGCTCACGCCGATGGTCGGTCAGATCACGGACGAGGCGCGCGCCGCGTTCGCCAGGCGGGTCCCGCTCGGCAAGGCCGGGGACCCGGAAGACGTCGCGGAGGCCATCGCCTACCTCGCCTCCGACGCCGCGAAGCACGTCACCGGCGCCATCCTCCCCGTCACCGGCGGCGCCCACCTCAACGTCTGAGAACACAACACCAAGGAGACCACGACCACATGGAAGAAGACCGCACCTGCGCCACCTGCATCTACATGGACGAGCGGATGGACCCCGCCTTCAGCGAGTACGCGGGGCTCTGCCGCTCCAACCCTCCCCACGTCAACGAGGCTGGAATCGCCATCTGGCCCTGGGTGCGCGCGTCCGACTGGTGCGGCGACTGGGACGACGGCGAAGAAGACGATGACGATGAGGAGTTCGAGGGAGACTGACGCCTCCTCCCAACCCGCGCCAACTGCAAAACAAGAGGCCCCGGCGCAACGCCGAGGCTTCTCTCGATGCTGGTATCACCCGTGCCAGCCTACCGGCGCGGGTCCGCCTCGAAAGCGTGGAAGTGGCCGCCCTTCGATACCGGGGGTAGCCCGCTGACCGCCTTCTGCCAGGACTCGCCGCCGTCCTCCGACCAGAGCACCTCGCCGTGCGACGTCGCCGCGAACACCTGCACGACGTCCCCGGATTCCTCGAGCGTCATCGCCTCGACGCTCGGTACGAACTTGTCGTCGAGGCCCATGTTGGTCAGGACCTCCCAGGTCTCGCCTGCGTCGCGGCTGCGGGAGATGCGGGTCTGCGAGGTGCGGTTCTGGCGCCATGCGCCGGGGCTCTCCTGTCCTGCCGTGATGAGCATGTAGGACGGGTCGCTCGGCTTGTAGACCAGCTGGTCCGGGTAGCCGCCGTACTCGCTGCCCCGGCTGAAGACGTTGTCCCACGTCGAGCCGTAGTCGCGGGAGAGCCACAACCCCATGCCGCCGGTCACGAACAGCCGCTCCGGCTCTGCCGGGTTGGAGACGAGCCGGTGCACGTCGTTGTACATGCCCGGGATCTCGGTGAACGAGTCCCCGCCGTCGTCGGAGCGGTACAGCCCGCCCTGCTCGATGCTGGCGTAGATGACGCCCGTGTCGTCCGGGTGGAAGCTGATGTGCTTCAGGTGCGCGATGTGCGGGGGGCCGGGGAAGCGCCACTCATCCGTCCTCTGGGCGTAAAGCGCCGGCTTCTCCGTCCACGTCAGGCCGAGGTCGTCGCTGATGAACAGGTGCGCGGGCTCCGTCCCGGCGAACACGCGCGTCGCGCCGTTCACCTCGGCGACGGAGAGGCTGTAGATGTCCTGCTCCGTGACGCCCACGTCCCGCTTCTCCCAGGTGTGGCCGTCGTCCTCGCTGGCGTAGATGCCGCCATGCTCGACGCCGCAGAACCAGACGCCGCTCTTCGCGTCCTGCACCAGCGCGTGGATGTGGCTGCCTTCCAGCGTCCGCTCCGTCTCCGTCCAACCTGCCGCGCCGCGCACGATGCGCACCACGCCGTTGACCGTGCCGACGAGCGCCTCGTCGCTCGGCGCGTCCGCCGTCAGTACGTTCGAGCCGCCGCCATGTGAAACTCCTATCGTCATCGCCGTACCTCCTTCCGGATGAGTCTCGTCATTCCCGCGCAGGCGGGAATCTCGCCCCTGTTATTCCCTTCTCCCCCAGGGAGAGGGTGGCGTACCTCGATACACGGGTGTGGAGTCCCTCTAGTGGTCTATCTTCCGCTCTTCGAGCACTTCCACAGCGTACTCCGTGTCGTACTCGCTCGGCATCTCGATCTGGTGCGTCAGCTCGACGTCCTTCCCGGTCTTGGTGTAGTTGGTGATCGCGAGACCGACCTCGAGGGTCGCCATGCCCCACGCGCCGCTGTGAAAGACCGGCCTGCCGAGCCGCACCGCGTTGAACAGCTCCTCGAGCTCCTGGTCGCGGTGGAGCGGGTCGGAGTCGACGATGAGCTCGGTGAGCCCGTCGTCCGTGTACTTGTAGAGGCCGTCCGGGCCCTGCCGCAGCTCGCCGAACTCACAGCTGACGATGACGATGCCGAGGTCGTTCGGCTTCCACGACTCCGGCCCGTGCTCGCGCCGGAAGATGGCCGACTCCGCCTCGCCGCCGATGCGTAGCGACAGCTTCTCCGCGTCCTCCGGGCGCGTCCCCGCCGCCATCGACTTGCGGATCTCGTTCCGCTCGCTCGGCGTGTAGCGCGTGTTCGCGTCGCCCCACGGCACGAGCTCCGAGGCAACGAAGTAGCCGTAGCCGTTGTGGATGGCCACGCCCGTCACGCCGTTCTCGAACTCCAGGAACGCCGCGTAGTAGCCGGGGATGGAGCGGTACTTCATCCACTGGCCGTACGTGCCCCGCACCTTCCGCACCTTGCCGCCGGCGATGAGCCGGATGCTGTCGATCTGGTGCGGCGTCTGGCGGTAGACGAGCCCGCCGCCCTGGTCCGGGTCCAACTCGTCTGCCGTGCGCGGCCGGATCACCCAGTCCGTGTAGGCGATGGCGTTCACCGCGCCGAGCGCTCCCATCTCCCCGGACGCCACGATCTGGCGCATGAGGCGGACGTGCGGCTGGAAGCTTTGCGTGTGCCCCGCGACGAGCTTCACGCCGTTGCGGTCGCACGCCTCCACCATCTCTTCCGCCTGCCGGATGTCCAGCGCCATCGGCTTCTCCACCACGACGTGCTTGCCATGGTTCGCGGCCAGCACCGTCATCGGCCCGTGGAAGCGGTTGGGCGTGGAGATCCACACCGCCTCGACGTCCGGGTCGGCGCAGAGCGCCTCCGCGCTGTCGTAGACGCGTGCTTCCTCGTAGCGTGCCTTGAAACGCTCGCGCACGGACGGGTTGACGTCCGCTCCCGCAAACAGGTCTATGTAAGGGGCCCGCTCCATGGGCGGCAGCATCTCCGCCGCGCCCACGCCGATGCCGATCACTCCCAGCTTCAGGGGCTTGGTCTCTACGCTCGTCATGCTCTCGTCTCCTCCGTTCGCGCCGGGATACCGGCTTGCTTAGACGGACACTGGCGAGAAGTTGCGCGCCTCGCCGTAGCGCTCGTGCACCGGGACCTGGTGCTGCATGTATATCTCTCTGCCCTCCGCGCCAGACTGGATGATGCCGAGCACCACCTCCAGCGTCGCGAGTCCCCATTCGCCGGTGTGGAAGATGGGCCTGTCCTCCACCACCGCGTCGTACAGCTCCTCCAGCTCCGCGCGGCGGTAGCCGGGGCCCATGTCGCGGTCGACCGCAAGGTCGATGTTGTGCGTGCCGCGGTCGTCGTAGAGGAT
>DAOUJA010000049.1:0-7243 GCA_034423175.1 Dehalococcoidia bacterium | reverse complement strand
CGGGAACGCCGTGCCACACCCGTAGGGGTCCGATCTCCTACGTGGCTACCTCCAAATTGACTGTCCACGAGCACCTCAGTGTTGCTTGTCGATTGCGTCCGAAGAGTGAAGGTCCTTGATTTCGTCAAGTCTGGTGGGCCAAGCGGTACTGTACTGCGAACGTTTGAGTGGGAGGTAGTGCTCTAGGCTCGCAGCGTCCATCCTAGCCGCTGCGACGGAGTACCTTCCACATGGCTGCCTCCTGGGGCAGCATGCCTCTACCACCTAGGTGGTGACGGCGGGTTCGACCACGGAAAATGGTGCTCGGGCCATCTCAATACCCTGCACCACCAGATGGAACGCGTACTGCCCATACTTGGGCAAAGTGAGATTGTTGAGGTTGAAGACGATATTCATGGAGCCCTCCAAGGCAGGCCCTTGCACGGCCAACTCCATGTCCGCCGTGAAAGGGGGCATCACATTCGCGCCATCAGCGTCCGATGAACCGAAGCTCCACTCTCTTCGTCCCCGCCTCGGCGACTGGGCCGCTAAGGCGCGCCACGAACGACATCTGGGGATGTGTGGCAGGTATAGATTGCGCTTGGAGCGCGGACCAGCCGATGCCTATCGCGTGGAGCTTTCCGCCAGGGTCCTGTTGGGCAAAATCACAAAGGAATGCGTAGTCACACCGCATGTATCCTCTTCAAGGTTGCGTAGCATTGGCTCGGGCACGGACGGCCATGGGATTGGAATCCCATCGCTTCAGTCCAGCTCCTCGGCGTCCCCTCCGACCTCCGCTGGGCTGGTCCGAGCGGCGCCGGATTCGGCGAAACGGTAGCCGGTGCGGGACGCGGTGAAGATGTAGGAAGGGTTCCTCGCGTCGTCGCCCAGCTTCTGGCGCAGGTTCTTTATGAACGAGCGCAGCAGGCGCTCGTCGACCGTATTCTCTTCGCCCCAGACCCGCTGGATGATCTGGTCGTGAGTGACGACCCGTCCGGCGTTGACGGACAGCTCGTGCAGCAGCTTGTACTCAGTCGGCGTCATCGGCACGGTACGGCCCGCCACTGAAACTGTGCGCTCCATGAAATCGATGGTGAGGTCCCCCACCACATATGGCTGTCGCTGGAAGAAGGACGAACGCCTTCGGAGGGTTGCCCTGACCCGGGCCACCAGTTCGGTGGGCGAGAAGGGCTTAACGACGTAGTCAGCTGCCCCCATCTCGAAGGCCTTGGCGATGTCCTGTCCCCTGCCGCGGCCGGACAGGAAGATGACCGGGATCTCTCCGGAGATGCCCTTCATCAACTCGAACCCGTCCGTTCCGGGCAACACGAGGTTCAGCAGGACGAGGTGGGGGTCGACAGCCTCGAGGAGGCCTTTCATCTCCTCAGGGTCGCCGGTGACCGTGGGGATGTAGCCGACCTGGGACAGCGTGTTGCGGACGTATCGGAGTATCTGCGGGTCATCGTCGACAACGAGGATGCGCTCCGACTGCAGCGCCTCCTGCGCCGGGCCGGAGGCGGTCTCCTCTCCCGGCGACTCGACGCCGGCGGCCTCATCCACGACAGGCACCGTGAAGACGACCCGGGTGCCGGGGCTCTGCTCCGGGCTCTCCGCCCATATCCGGCCGCCGTGCGCCTCCACTATGCCCTTGCAGATGGCGAGGCCGAGACCGTACCCGTCCAGCTCATGCTTCCTGTCGGCGGACTCCGCGCGGGAGAACTTGCTGAACAGGTACGGCCGCAGCTCGGTGGGTATGCCCGTGCCCTCGTCCGTGACGGAGATGGCAACGTGCAGGTCCTCCAGCCACGCGGCGACCCTGATGGAGGACCAGTCGCGCGAGTACCGGGATGCGTTGGTGAAGAGGTTGTGCAGCACCTGGACGATCCTGCGACCGTCCGACAGTATCCTGGGCAGATGCGGCGCTGCGTCTATTTCGATGCCGTTCCTGTAGCCGCCGCTGAGGAAGGCGCTCCTCGCCAGTTCGATCACCGAGGTCACGTCGGTGGGTTCGGGAGCGATGGAGAGGGTCCCCGCCTCGATGCGCGTGAGGTCCAGCAGGTTGTTGATGAGGTCGCGCATGTGGTCGGCATGCTCCTCGATGATGCGGAAGAACTGGAGCATCTCCGCGTGGTCGAGCGGGGACGAGGCTGTCAGAACGGTGGCTGCGGAGCCCTTTATCGACGTCAGCGGCGCCCGGAGCTCATGGCTGACCACGCCGAGGAACTCGGCCCGCAACCGCTCCAGCTCTTCTAGGGAGGTTATGTCCTGGACCGTGACGACGACGGAGACGACCTCTCCGTCCTCCGACCATATGGGCGTTGCGTTGACGAGCGTGCTCGTCTCGGTGCCGTCCGGCAGGCGGAACACCACCTCCTCCGCCCTGACGCTCTCCCCGCTGGCGGCCGCCCGTTCCAGCGGGAGCTCCTGGGGGGAGAGCGCAGCCCCATCCATACGCCGGTAGGAGACCGTCCGGAGGAACTCGGCGAACGGGAGGGGCGTACCACGAGCGCCGGTGACGATGCGTTGCGCCTCCCGGTTGAACCGAACCACGGCCCTCGTCCTGGCATCGAAGACCAGCACACCCACGGGGGACGTGTTGACGAGGGCCTCCAGATCTGCATTGAGGCGCTGCTCTTCCCCATAGATGCGCGCGTTGGTGATGGCCATCGCCGCCTGGGCGGCGAACATCTGCAGGGTCTCCTCGTCCTCTTGGGTGAAATCCGGCCCTCCAGGATCCATCGCGAGGTAGATGTGCCCCACATGCCGCACACCCTCTCGTATCTGCAGGCCCAGGAACGCCCCGATCGGCAACGGGAACCCCGAGAACCCCAGCGACATCATGTGCTCGTCGAAGTCCCGCGTCCTCAGCGGCTCCCGCAACCCACTCAGGTACCAGAGGATGTCCCACCCGTCAGGCGTTTCATAGTACATCCTCCGCTGCTCGTCCTCCGTCATGCCCGAGACCACCAGGCGCTGGAACGCGCCAGCCTCGTCCATCGTGGTGATCGCGCTGTAGCGGGCGCCGGAAAGCGAGCGCGCACTGTCCGCAACCTCCTGCAGGACGGAGTCCAAGTCGAGGGCCTCGTTTATGCGGAGGATGGCCGCAGTCAGTCCCGTGATCCGGGCCCGTAGTGCCTGGTTCTCCGCCTTCAACCGTTCGGCTTCGTCCAACACGGCACCTCAAATGGCCACCCTGCCCAGGGAGATTGACGGCGGAAGTTTATCACGCGGCTCAGGCAGGGCCGCCCCAATTACGGCAGATGGCGCAGACCGGTCCAGGCATGGTCACCGCTGCCGCGAAGTGATGAACAGGCCCACGCCGGCGACCAATACCAGGAGGATGGCAAGAACGACCACGGGGACCACCCATGCCGGCAGGCCGCCCTCACTCGCGGGGGGGACCACGGGCACGGTCGGTATCGGCGTCGGTATCGGCGTCGGCCCGGCCGTCGGGCTCGGCGTCGGCGCAGGGGTTGGTGTCGCTGTCGGCGCAGGGGTTGGCGTCGCTGTCGGCGCAGGGGTTGGCGTCGCTGTCGGCGCGCGAGTCGGAGTTGCTGTCGGTGCAGGGGTTGGGGTCGCTGTAACGGCAACCGTCGGCGAGGCTGTAGGCCCTGCATTGGAGCCAGGTGTCGTTCCGGCCATGGGTGAAGGAGTAGGCTCTACGGGGGGGCCTGGCGTCGTTGCAGCTGTTGGTGAAGGCGTCGGGCCGACAGTCGGGGGCGGCGTGGGCGTGACACCCCCGACCGTTACCTCCGACGCTCCGCCAATCGGATGATCGGTCCGGTTGTCGTCTCTCAGCGTCCCGTCGAACCGGTACGTACCCTCGGACGTTGGCGCAGTCACCGTGTACGTGAACCCTGTGGTGCCTGGTCCGATGAAGGTGAATCTGAGCGCGTTGCCGTCGACCCGGACCTGGTCTGCAGGAAGGCTGCTGGATACGAACGTGAATCCTTCCGGCAGCGTCTCGGTCAATGCTCCGAAAGAGCCGTAGTCGGCTATTGTCACGGTAACCACGACCTGCCCGCCGGGGGCAACGCTCGGCGGGTCGAACGACCGGGAGCCGCCGGACCCCTGCTGCGCTGAAACGGCGCCCAGCCCCAACAGCCCCAATGCCGCCACAACCACGATCGTCGCCACGGTCTGCCTTTTTCTCGACGATGCCATCCGCTTCTGTCTCCACGAACGAGGGGTGCACGCCTCTGGCAAGAGAACAGGGGGCGGATGCCCCCTGTTCAGCTCATGTCGTCAGCCTCGACGCCGGCTCACCGTTGTCGCCCCCTTATGGCGAGAGTCCCAACTACCGCCAGGGCTGCCAGGCCGAGGGCGATCAGGGCGATCACCCAGAGCGGTATGCCGCCCTCCTCCTCCGGAGCAACCGGGGGCACCACAGGCATCGGCGTGGGCGTCGGCGTGGCCGTCGGAACAGGCGTAGCCGTCGCAGTCGGAGCGGGCGGGACCGGCGTTGCCGTCGCAGTCGGCGTTGCTGTCGGCCGCGGCGTCGGCGTCGCCGTGGGTCGCGGCGTCGGCGTCGCCGTCGGAGGTACCGGCGTCGGCGTCGCTGTGGGTGGCACCGGCGTGGCCGTCGGAGCAGGTGGCACCGGCGTAGCTGTTGGAGCAGGTGGCACCGGCGTCGGAGTCGGAGCAGGTGGCACCGGCGTAGCTGTTGGAGCAGGTGGCACCGGCGTCGGAGTCGGAATGTTCACGGGTGTGACCGTTCCGCCTCCGCCGCCTCCGCCGCCGCTGGACGGCCTCGGCGTGGGCCTCGGCCTGGGCGGGGGAGCTGCACCGACCCTCAAGTTCGAAGCGCCGCCTACCCTATGGTCGTTCCGTTCACTGTCCCGCAACTCCCCTTCGAACGCGTGCGAAGCGACAGTACTGGGGGCCGTGACCGTGTACGTGAAGGAAGTCTCGGTCCGCAGTATGAACCTGACTGTCCGCTCCCCTGCCGTATGGCGAACCTGGCTGTCGTCGAGGCTGCTGCCGACGTAGGTGAACCCGGCGGGAAGCGTCTCCGTGATGCCTCCGCCCTGCTCCCCGTAGTTGGTGGCACGGATCGTCACCGTCACCGTTCCGCCCGGAGGCGTCCACGACCGGGAGAACGACCTCATCGCCCTGGGGCCGCTTGGAGGGGCCGTGACCGTGACGCTCGAAGCGCCGCCGATCGTGTGGTCGTTCCGGTCACTGTCCCGCAGCGTCCCGGAGAACGTGTACGGACCGGCAGTGCCCGCCGTAACCTTGTACGTGAAGGAATTCTCGTTCCGCAGTATGAACCTGACCGTCTGCCCCATATCGCGGACCTGGCTGGCATCGAGGCTGCTGGAGACGTAGGTGAACCCGGCAGGCAGCGTCTCCGTGATGCCTCCGCCCTGCTCCCCGTAGTTGGTGGCGCGGATCGTCACCGTCACCTCGCCGCCTGACTCAACCCGCGTCGGCGAGATGGACCGGCTTGCGCTGGGCCCGCCTGGAGGGGCCGTGACCGTGACGCTCGAAGCGCCCCTGACCGTGTGGTCGCTCCGGTCAATACTGTCCCGCAGCGTCCCGGAGAACGTGTACGAATCGGCTCTCCCGGAGGCCGTGACCTTGTACGTGAAGGAAGTCTCGGTCCGCAGTATGAACCTGACCGTCTGCTCTCCCGTCGTATGGCGGACCTGGCTGTCGTCGAGGCTGCTGGAGACGTAGGCGAACCCGGCAGGAAGCGTCTCCGTGATGCCTCCGCCCTGCTCCCCGTAGTTGGTGGCGCGGATCGTCACCGTCACCTCGCCGCCTGCCGTAACCCGCGACGGCGAGATCGACCGGCTCGCGCTCGGATCGCCCGCCGAAGGAGGCGGTGCGGGTGTAGCGGTCGGGGGCGGCGTCGGCGTAGCCGTCGACGCAGCCGTGACCGTGACACTGGAAGCGCCGCTGACGTCGAAGTCGCTGGGTGGGTCGGTGGCGCTGGCCCTCAGCGTCCCGGAGAACGTGTACGGACCAGGAGTGCTGGACGCCGTGACCGTGTACGTGAAGGTAGTCTCGGTTCGCAGTATGAATCGGACAGTCGGCTGCCCTGCCGTATAGCGAACCTGGCTGTCGTCGAGGCTGCTGGAGACGTAGGCGAACCCGGCGGGCAGCGTCTCCGTGATTCCTCCCCCTGCACCCCCGTCGTAGTTGGAGGCGCGGATCGTCACCGTCACCTCGCCGCCGGGCGCCACGGATGTAGTGTTGAACGACCTTGTAGCGCTCGGAGTGGACTGTGCGGCCACGGAAGCAAGGCTCAAGAGTCCCACCAGGCCCATCGCCACGATCACAGTCACCAACGCGAGGTACTTCCTGAACAAAGCCTCTATCTCCTTGGTTACGTCTGCGGGGGACTCTGCCTGCTCCAACAACCCTGGTGACGGGGGGATACCCTGGCTGTTGAAGCAAACAGAATCCTGTTCCTACGGCTCCGTACTGGTTCCTGGACCGCCTACGGTATTCCGAAGAGGAAGAACTCGATGAGCTTGATCACGTCCGGCCTGCTGAGGGCCTGATCCCCCTCTCCGAAGAGGAAGTCATCTATGCCCTGTATGACCTCGGCTTTGTCAATCTCGCCGTTCTTGGGGTTGACGTCGTACCGGATGACCAATGGGTCGCCGGCAACCACCGCGCTCGTCGGCGGCGCCACCAACTCCTTGCCGGCACCGTGACCGTCGGTGTACGTGACCGTCACCTGCAGGCGGCTGCCCTCGTCCGCGGCCACTGGCGTGTACGCGGCCGACGTGGCCCCGGCGATGTTCACGTAGCTCCCGTCAGACTGCCGCTCCAGCGCCCACTGCCACTCGGCGCTGACGACCCCGTCCAAGTCCTCGAGTGTCGCCGTCAGCGGCACGTCGATCGCTGGGGTCGCCGACGAGAGCGTCAGAGTGCCAGCCTCGTCTACGTTCGTGACGGTGACCGTCACGGTGCGCGCGGCCGTGTACGTGCCGTCGTTGGCTGACAGCGTCACTTCGTAGGCGTTGTTTCCGTCCGCAGACGCGGGCGTCTCGAAGTCGGGCGATGCATTGAAGGTCAGCACGCCGCCAGTCAATGTGAAGGCAGCGGCGTCATCACCGCCCAGCATCAACGTGGCCGAAGCCGCGTCGGGACCGACCAGCGTGTAGGTCGCCACTGCATCCGTGCGGCCCTCCGCATACCTCGGTGAGGCAGGGCCGGATATCGCCAGCCCGCCGCGCGTGATCTCCGGCCCCTCATCCACATCGGTGACCTCGATGGTCACGTCGACGGAGGAGCTGAGTCCCTCCGGGTC
>DAOUJA010000048.1:0-4954 GCA_034423175.1 Dehalococcoidia bacterium | reverse complement strand
GCATCGGACGGCACGGCGATGGCCGCCTCGCCGTCCGGCGTCTCCAGACGGAGCATCCCGTCCTCGAACGATAGGACCGTTCCGGTCAGCGGTTCGGTATCGCGCATGGCTGCTTCCTGCGGAGCCGCCAGGAATACCTCGCCTTCCGACTGGCCGCCGAACGCACCGGCCTGCATCCCGCCGGAATCGATGGCCGCTTGCAGTTGAGCCCGCACCTGCGCCTCGAGTTCCGGGTCGTTCTCTAACTCCCGACGCGCCTCCTCAGGCAGGGACGCCATCATCTGGTCAACGTCGGTCTGCTGCGCGGTGGTCTGCTGTTCGTCATCCACGCTGCCAGCGCCGGGTGCGACGAGGTCCGCCGTCTCAGGCTCCTGTCCTCGCGCGTCCCCCGGAACGAGGAGCGACGCGCCGTAGCCGGCGCCTGCGCCCACGATAATGAATAGCAGCAGCAACAGGATGCCCCCCCGTGCGCCCATCAGCGCGAGCCTCCCCGAACGCCTGCTGCGGAGCGCGTCCCTGCGTTACTCATGCCGCAGCGCCTCTATCGGATGCAGCCGCGCGGCGTGCGCCGCCGGATAGATGCCGAAGAACAGCCCGATCGCCGCCGACACCGCGAGCGCGAGCGCCACGATATCCCCACCGACCACCGCCCTGAAGTCAGGCCCGAAGAGATCGGGGCCGCGGAACAGCACCGTCACCCCTGCGCTCAAGCCCAGCCCCAGGGCCACTCCCAGCAGTCCGCCCGCGAGGCTGATCAGCACCGCCTCCGTGATGAACTGCGCCAGGATGTCCCGCCTCTTCGCCCCGAGCGCCTTCCGCAGTCCAATCTCCCTCGTCCGCTCTGTCACGGACACCAGCATGATGTTCATGATGCCGATGCCTCCGACCAGGAGCGAGATGCCTGCTACCGCCGCGAGGAAGAGCGTGAACCCTTCTCCGGCCTGGCTGGCCGCGTCTATCAGGGACTGCTGGTTCACGATCGTGAAGTCGTCCCTGTCCGCTATCTCGTGGCGCATACGGAGGATCGTCTCGGCTTCCTGCGTTGCCTGCGCGGTCCTACCGCCCCGCGCCCGCAGGTTGACGGACGTCACGGTTATCTCTCCGGCATCCGTGCGGCTGCCGGAGAACCGGGAAGCGACTGTCGTGAGCGGCATCAGGAAGAGATAGTCGTCCTGCCCCGCGAAGCCGAATCCGCTGTCCTTGTGCTCCAGCACGCCGATGACGGTGAACGGCACGCCGACAGGCGCGGCGCCCGCGCTTTCGCCGGGGAAACCCGGCCCGACCCGGGTCCCGCTATCGATGACGGCGAGCGTCACGCCTATGGGGTCGCGCGAGCCGAACAGGTCCTTCGCAACCTCCGAGCCGAGCACCGCCACGTTACTGCGGTTCTGCACGTGCGCCGGTGAGATGAACTCCCCGCTCTCAACGGTGACGTTCCGCACGAACGCGAAATCGGAGGTCACTCCGCGCACCTCTGCGTACGTCACCCTGCCCCGGAAGGCGACCTCGGCCGAGGTCCGTATCTCCGGCGCGACAGCCTCGATGGCCGGCGCAGCCGCCGGGTCCGCCAGCGCGAACGCGTCATCCAGCGTCAGGTCATCCGATGGCTGGACCGCCAGCAGGTCGGAGCCGAGCGACGCGATGCTCTTCGTTATCTCCGCCTGCGCGCCGCGGCCGATGGACATCAGTGCGATGACGGCCCCCACGCCGATGATGATGCCCAGCAGCGTGAGCGTCGTGCGCAGACGGTTCCCCCCGATGGACAGCCATGCCGTTCCGATGAGCGTCAGCGGCGTCATGCCGGTTGCGCCTCCTCCGCCTGCGCCTGCAGCGGTCCGGCGACCCGCTCGTCGCCCACGACCAGCCCGTCGCGCAGCGAGATGATGCGCTGCGTGTGCCGCGCTATATCGCCCTCGTGCGTGACCAGCGCGACGGTCAGCCCATCCTCGCGGTTCAGCCGTTGCAGTACCGCCATGATCTCCGTGCTGGAGCGGCTGTCGAGCGCGCCCGTCGGCTCGTCCGCGAGCAGGATGGCGGGGTTCTTCACCAGCGCCCGCGCGATGGCCACGCGCTGCTGTTCGCCGCCGGAGAGTTCCAGCGGGCGGTGCTTATAGCGGTGCTCCAGCCCCACGGTCTCCAACGCCCGCATCGAACGGGCGCGCGCGTCCCGCCGCTCCCCGTACAGCAGCGCCAGCTGGACGTTGCCCAGGGCGGTCAGCCGGGGCAGCAGGTTGTACGTCTGGAAGACGAACCCGATCTTGCGGCTGCGCGTCCGCGCCAGCCGCCTGTCGCTCCAACCGCTCACCTCCTCCCCCTCCAGCCGGTAACTGCCGGAGGTCGGGGCGTCCAGGCAGCCGATGATGTTCATCAGCGTCGACTTTCCTGAGCCGGACGGCCCCATGATGGACACCATCTCCCCGTGTTCCACGCTCAGGCTCACGCCGTTCAGCACCGGCACGACCATCGCGCCGAGGCGGTACGCCTTCCGCAGGTCGCGCATCTCGATGATCCCCATCGCTAGAAATCCGCCCCGAACCCGCCGAACCCCGGCTGCGCCGGTCCCGGTTCCGCCATGACCACGCGCTCCCCCTCTGTCAGCCCGCTCAGCACCACCACCCAGAAATCGTGGTCCGGCCCGAGTTCCACCCTCCGCTCCTCGACCCCGCCGTCCGCCCACACGCGCACGGTTGGCGCCAGGTAGTTCCCGCCCACCGACGAGGCGGGTATGAGCAACACGCCCGGGTACTCCGCAAGCACGACCTCCGACGTGGCCCTCATCCCGTCGCGCAGGGTGAGTCCGGCCGGAACGTCCAGTCTGATCGTCACAGGGAACGTCACCAGACCCGCATGCCCGGACGCCGCCGCGCCGATCTTGACGATCCCACCCCTCAGCGTCTGCCCCTCCAGCGCGCTCAGGGTCACCGCCACGGGCATCCCCACCGACACCGCCAGCACGTCCATCTCGTCCACCGAGCCGTCGACCTCCACCACCGACGTGTCCAGGATGGTGATCGTCAACCGGCCCCGTGCCTCCTGTTCCGTCCGTCCGCCCGTCTCCTCTGTCGAGACCTTCTCCACGACGCCCGCTACAGGAGCGGTCAGCGCCGTGCTGGCCACGTCCTCCCGCGCCTTGGCGAGGGCGTGCTCCGCCACTGTTATCTCCGACTGCAGCAGCGCCACGTCCAGCGACTCCGTCTCGACGACGAGTTCCGCCGCCGCGTGCTCGTCGGCAACCAGCGCGTTCTCCGCCTTCTCGACCGCCTCCTCAGCCGAGAAGACCTCCCGCACCGTCTTCGCCTGCGTGTTCTCCAACGCCGCACGCGCATCGTCCACTACGGCACGGGCATCGGCGACCACGGCACGGGCGTCCTCCAGCGCCGTCCATGCCTCCTCCATCTCGTGCTCCGCGCATCGTCCCTCGTACGGTGGGCCGTCCGGGCACGTCCCCGCAAGCCTGCCGACGTACAGCGTCTTCCACGAGAAGACGACCAACTCGTCCCACAGCGTCGCCGGGTCGTCGTCGGGCGGGTCCATCCAAGACAGGTCGTGGTTCAGCACCTGGCGGTCGTCGAACAGCACGTCCAGGTCCAGTTGCCAGGCTCCGAGTACTTCCGAAGGGTCGCGCTCCACATTGACGCTCGATGCCGGAACGCCCAGCCACTGCACGAATGCCTCCGCGTACTCCTCCGCCTCCTCGTCCACCATCTCGAGCGCGTCCTGCACTGCGTCGAGCACATCGTCGATAGCGTTCTGCGCGTCGGCTTCATCCCGCGCCGTATTCTTCATTGTGAGCTCGAGGTCGGCCTGCGCGTTCTCCAACGCCCGGCGGCTGAATGTCACTGCATCGCTCGCAGCCGCAACCTCGGACGCGTCCGGCAGGCCGAGGGCATCGGCCAGCGCCTCCTGGGCATCCCGCAGGTCCACCTCCGCCTTTGTCACGTTGCGCTCCAGCGACGCTATCGTGGCTGCATCCAACCGCGCGAGAACGTCGCCCTCCCGCACCACGCTCCCCTCGCTCACCAGCACTTCGCCCACCTCGCCCGCGACCGAGAACGAGACCTCCTCGCGCATCGGGAACATCACCGTCCCGCTCGTGGTGATGGCGTCGGTCAGCGTCCCCCGCTGCACGGGGATCAGCTGCTCGTCCTCGGTGAGCCCCCCGGCAGGGGCCATCGACCGCTCTGGCGCGTAGAGGAAGGCGGCGAACCCTGCACCCGCGAGAGCGGCAAGCAGCACCGGGACCTGCCAGACGTAGAGCGGCCCAACCTTTGCGGACAGGAAACGCATGCGACACTCCTCTCTACTCGCGCGACAAGGACTATAGCAGTCCCGTCTATTCGGGCGTGGGCCGTCAGTGTCGATGCAGACTGGCGGAGCGTTGTCCTTGGCGCTCGTCCCTCACGAGAGCGTGCCCGTATACGCAGCGTCGGCCCGGCATCCGGTAGATGGTGGCCCTCGGCCAGCGCCTGCCATAGGGGCTCGGGATGCCCTCTGCATTGAGGGTCTTGGTGGCTTCGAGCGCCGTGCTTCCGTGCAGCTCCGTGTCGGACGTGCCACGGACCACGGCCTGTCGTTCTAGTCTCCGGTGAGGGAACCTTTTCCTGAGCCGATGCGTATTATCAGGTGATCGATAGGCTCACTTGCAGGCATGAGCGGGAGGACCGCAGGAGTGATGGAGGCGAACGATGTATAGAAGGATATATAGGGGCATCAATGGCCCGAACAGGTTGAGCCGGTCAGTCTGCCGGTCACTCTTCGTCATGGCCCTCTGCGTTTCGGCCATCGTCCTGCTGTCGGCTTGCGACGGCGAACCGCAACCTACCGCTACTGCTGAGCCACGGGCGCCGGCTGCTGACCCCACACCTGCGGCCCCGGCTGGCCAGACCATCCCGGTCGCGTCGAAGGAGTTGCGCTCGGTCAAGGAGCGTGCTGGGGCATCGACCACGGGATCGGA
>DAOUJA010000047.1:0-3737 GCA_034423175.1 Dehalococcoidia bacterium | reverse complement strand
GACAATCTGCACGCGCTATGGGAGGAGTTGGATGGAAAGACTGAGTACCCGGTTGAGGACCTTGTTCCCCAGTGCACCGTGGCCCAGGCAATCGCGGCCAGCCAGGGGAGACGAGGCTATGGCTACCGCTAGGGGCAGGCCCGCCGCGACCGATAGGCGGGCGCCGGTAGGCTACCTCGTCAATCACAAGGACGGGCTGACCGGATCGCACGGCATCGGCTACGACTACGTTCTCGGAGCGGGCGGCCTCTACGTCCAGTCCGAGAGCGCCCACCTGACGGCGCGGGTCAGCATCGCTCCCTGCGAGGTGCGCGGCCTCGCCCCCGTCGCCGAAAAGGTGGAGCTTGCCCACGGCCCCATCCCTTCGAGGCTATTCGAGGTGGGGTTGGGCTGGTTCCTGGACGATCCGTCCACCGAGCGGTTCTTCGCCGTGCGCTGGGACGGGCGTTCCTACCGGCTGGTGGTTCCCGAGCAGGAGGGGACGGCCACGTCCCTCGAATACACGCCGCCGACCGGGGTGGTTGCCGAGTTTCACTCCCACGGGACCTCGCGGGCCTTCTTTTCGAAGACCGACGACGGCGACGAGCAGGGGTTCCACGTCTACGGCGTCGTGGGACGCCTCGACGACCCTGAACCCGAGCTGCGCCTGCGGGTCGGCGTCTATGGCCACTTCGCCCCGGTGGAGTGGCGCGACGTGTTCGACGGCCCGGTGCCGGGCCTTCGCCTCGTGGGTGAAGACAACAAGACATCAGAAGAGGAGGTGATCGAATGCCTTACCACCTGGACAACGCTTTTCTGCTCGACAACCCCTGGATAACGGTGGTCGGCTGCGGCGGGACCGGCGGCTTCGTCGCCGAGGGCCTCTGCCGACTCTTCCAGGGGCGGGAGGCCAACATCGTCCTGGTCGACCACGACCGCGTGGAGCCCCACAACCTGCTGCGCCAGAACTTCTACGCCGGAGACGTGGGCCGCTTCAAGAGCGAGGCGCTGGCCGACCGGCTGACCAAAGCCTACCGGCGTGCCATCGGCTACTCGGTGTACCCGTTCCGTGAATTCGACGACGACTCCCGCACCATCAGGCACGGCTACCCCGGTCTCATCGACTACGGCGAGAGCCTGATCATCGGCTGCGCCGACAACGCCCTCGCACGGAAGGCGATGGCCGAGTGTCTGCCGGGGCATCCCGCCCGCTGGCTCATCGACGCGGGCAACGACACCAACTGGGGGCAGGTGCTGGTCGGCAACGTCTCCGGCCGGGTGGACTGGGAAGAGCCGCCCTTCGAGGGCGAGACCTGCTACCTCGCCCCCGCGCCCACGCTCCAGCGCCCCGACCTCCTGACGGCGGTCTCGACAAGGCCGCCGGACGTGGACTGCGCCGCAGCCCTCGACCTCACCGACCAGGACCCGACCATCAACCAGATGATGGCGTCGCTGGTGCTACAGGTGGTCCGCCGCATGGTGGCGGGAACCTGCCCCTTCATGGGTCTCTACCTGGACATGGACCTCGGAACGGTCACCCCGAGCTACGCAACGCCGGAGGCGGTGGAGCGAATCATGGGGTCGTCCGAGCCGGTGGCCGGGTGAGCACACGCCGGGCAAGCGAACGGCGCAGACGCACGTCAGTCAGACCGGAGACGAGGAAGGAGACAACGATGTTCAACGGAAACGAAAACGCCACCATCTGGGAGGACAAGCACAGCGGGCTCCGCAGGCACAAGCTGATGACGAAGGAGCTCGCCGACACGATCCCGCCCCTGTACGCCAACGACGGAGCGGACGACCCCGACGCGGTGGTCGCCAGGGTGAAGCTGTTCTCGCCATACAGCAACTGGACCTGGTACGTCACAGAGTGGGAGGCCGAGACCGGCCTCTGCTTCGGCCTCGTCGAGGGGTTCGAGACGGAGCTTGGCCACTTCTCGCTCGACGAGCTGGCGGAGGTCACCGTGTTCGGCGGCGTCCCCGCCGTGGAGCGCGACCTTTACTGGCAGCCGCAGACCCTGGGCGAGATCAGGCGGAAGTCGTCGGGGTTAGCCGCCTAGCGAGCGGCGGCCTCGAACCAATCCAAGGACTCAACTAGGAAAGGAGAAGACCATGCCCGACGAAGTTGGAACGGAAGCAACCCGCCCGGATGCACCGAGCGCCGACGACAGTCTCTTTGGTGAGGCGGCGGTCGACACGCCCGCCGAGGCCGTCGAGGAGCAGGACGCTGGCGAAGAGAGGGCGCAGGACGAACAGGACGGACAGGGTTCGGACGACGCCGGGGAGCAGGACGCCAAGGCGGAGGCCGCAGAGGGCGAGCACGCTGCCGATGACGCGGGGGAGGAGACCGGCTCCTCCGACGACCTGAAGGTCGTTGTCTCCATCAAGGGAGGCAGGGCCGTCATCGGGGTGCAGAAACCCTCGGCGGACCCGCACATCGAGACCTTCGACGACCACGACCTGACCGCGCTGGCCCAGGAGGTGCCGGCGGTGACCGAGAGGGCCAGGGCCAGATGGGAGGAGACGCCCAAGCACCCGGCCTACGAGCGTCCCGCTCCACCGCCCAAGCGTCGCAACCGGCGTCAGCAGGGAGCGGCACAAGCCGCGGATGCCGAGGGCGAGACGGCGCAAGAGGAGCAGCAGCAGACGCTGAGGCTGTTCTAGGGGCCGGTCGGCGCGGAGCGCGCGTCGCAAGAGTACGGGAGAGGCCGTCGCTGCAAATGCGGCGGCCTCTCCCGCCCGAACCCATATGTGGGGCCTTACGCATTTCAGGCATGTGTGCGGCCCGTTTGCATTTCAGAAAGGATAGTGACCAGTGAGAACCCGAGACGAAGACACCTTGAAGAATCCGACACCAGATATTGAAAGGAGATACGACGTGATGGAGATGCACTTGTTCGACGAAAACGCCGCGAAGGAGCGGGCCCGCTGTGGGAGGGATACGACCCCCACTGAGCGAAGGGACCTGAAGGGCTACCTAGAAGACCGGCTGCATGGCCACTGGGTTGGGACCGTCTGCCAGGACTGCAAGACCCTGGCGATGCCGACTGCGAAGGACATGATCGAGGACATGGCCCGGGACATGGAGGAAGAAGGCCGATGGGGCGAAGCGGAAGACTGGCGCCAGCTTGCCGACACGTTAGCACATGAGACGGACCAGGACGGCAGCCGTGACTAGTAAGGGCGCCCGCTCATCCATATATGGGGCCTTTTTGCATTTGGCCGTCGTGCAGCTGCCAGCGCCAGGGCGCGTGTGAGGGCCTTCTCCTGCCCGGCCATGTGTGATGGGTTTTTTGCGTCTTGGGGCATGGCGCGACAGCGGCCTCCGCCCGTGCCCCGAGGCCGACCATGAGTGCGGGCCATTCTGTTGTCCGCCACCGCCCTGGCGCAATAGAATGGAACCTGGCTGAGCGCCATCGGCGATGAAGGTTGCGATGGAGAGCTTCTCCATGTATGGCGGCGAGGCCGACCCCATCCCGGAGGGACGAAACTGGCCGTAGCAGCAAGAACCGCAGCGCTTTCCCTGTTCTTCCCACTGTTGGTGGCGACCGCGTTCGTCATACACGTCGCCACCGGATGGACGACCTTCGAGCGGGAGGACTTTGAGTTCGGAGTCGCCCTGCTGTCGTCGCTATCGGTCGTGGTCTGGGTGGTATCCATCCCTCTGAGCCTGGCGTTGATTCTGCTCTATCGGCGTTCCCGCCCGACGGCATATCTCTGCGGGGCGCTGCTGATTCCGCCCTCGATTGCCGGCTTCA
>DAOUJA010000046.1:0-29422 GCA_034423175.1 Dehalococcoidia bacterium | reverse complement strand
CGGCCCTGGTTGAACCCGCCCGACTTCTCGCTCCGGATGATGACCGCCACCGTGCGCTCGCCGACCGTGATCTCCGTGTGGACCTCGTACGGCTTGACCAGGTCGATCTCGCCCGGGCCGACCAACTGGTCCGACGCAAGCTCGATCTCCGCGTAGTCCGGCTTTGAGCGATCGTCGAGGCGGTTGTAGCGCTCGATGCGCTCGTGGCCGTCCAGCACACCGTAGAGCGTGTAGATGTGGGCATGGTCGTGGATACGGGGGCGCGCGCCCTGCCGGGCCTCGCCCTTCGTCAGGCCGTTCACAGCGAAGCCGTAGTCAGGGTCCTCGTAGAAGATCAGGTTCTCGGCCCGGCCGTCGGCCGGCACGCAGTCAGGCCACTGCTTCGACGCCTCGACGACCGTGGGGTCGGCCAGCAACTCGGCGAGGACCGGCGCGAGCGCCGTCCAGCGCTTCTCGAGGTCCGGCTCCGAAGCGAACAGTTCGCGGGCCTTCGAAACGAAACGGTCCAACGCGTTCTGGGTCCTCGTCTCTACTACCATGGCATTCCTCCTTGTGCTGTCGCGTGCACTATACCGCCATCGCGGAGGTCAGTCCCAGTGGAAGCAGGTGGCGGGATTGTCCCAGAGAAGGCGGCGCTTGTCGTCGTTATCGAGGTTGTCCCACCCGAGGACCAGGTCAACGGAGTCCGGGAAGCGCGATTCCGCGTGAGGGAAGTCGGAACCGAACATCAGCACGTGGTCGCCCATCATCTCGGACACCATCTTCACCATCTCCTGCCCCTCGTGGAGTACGACCGCGGCGAAGAAGCGGCCGCCGGTCATGTACTCCTCCATGGTGTGCTGGAGGTCCTCAGCCACGTAGCCCATGTAGTGCACCTGGTCTTCCATGCGCTTCATCCAGAACGGCAGCCAGCCGAAACCCGACTCCAGGATGGCGAGGTTGAGGTTGGGGTACTTGTCGAGCAACCCCGCGCCGAGGAAGGCGGCGGTCATCCGCATCGCCCCCCACGGGTGCGAAGCCGTGCGCCCGATGAAGGGGTTGTCCCACAGGTCCCGGTAGCCCGGATAACCGGCGGAGTTGCTGTGGTGGACCACGACGAGTCCGGCGTCGTCCGCAGCCGCCCAGATGGGGTGAAGGTCCGGGTGGTCTATGGGGAAGTCCAGCGGCAGGTCCAGCATGACGCCGCGCGCCCAGCGCGACCCGCCCCAGGTCTTGATCTCCCCGACGGCGTTCTCGATATCGCGCGCGTTCGCGGTGATGAGGGAGGTGAGGCGGTCCGGGTAGCGGGAGCAGACGTCGTCCAGGAAGCGGTGGACAGCGCTGACCAGGGCGGCGTCCACGCTCGGGTCATCGTGGCCGGTGAAGGCGCCATGCACCATCAGCTCCACGTCCACGCCTTCTTCGTCCATCTCCCTGACGCGGGTATCGACGTCCCAGTCCTCGGAGTAGCGCGAGGGGTAGATGCGGCCCTGGAAGTTCTGGAAATGGCGGTCCTCGTGCTCGCGCGGCCCGGCTTCGCCGAGGTAGCGAGGCTTGCCGCCGCCCCAGCCGCCGCTGCGCTTGAAGCTGTACCAGTGCTTGAACGGTGGGTCCAGCACCTGCCCCGCCCTTCCCGTCTTCACCTCGCGCAGGAACTGCGCCAGCTCCGGCTGTCGCGCCTGGGTCGCCGCATCCAGGTAGGGCGTCAGCGTCTCCACCGACGGCTGGAGGTGCGTGTCTGCATCGAAGACCCGGAATCCGTTACGCATGGTAGTCCCTCCTGTACGCTCTTACGTGGCCGCCCTTACGCGCCGGACGGCCCGGTCGACGTTGGGAATAGCAGTATCTTACTCCCACTCCACGCCATAGGTCTCGCGGGCCCTGGCGGGCGTGACGACGCCGTCCTCGATATCCGCGCGGACGCGGTCGGGGTCGCGTTCCGACGTGGGAAGGACGCCCCCGCCCCCTCCCGTTTCGATGCGGAAGACGTCCCCCGGTTCGAGGCCGACGTTGGAGACGATGCCGGGGTAACGCTGCTCCCGCTCTTCGCCGGGATGCACGACGACCCACGCGTTGCGGCCGTCGCCGCCGCCCTCGACGCCCGCCGCCTCGCGCTTGGACGCGCCGCCGGAGAGCCGGCTGGGCGCGCGCACGCGGTACTCGCGCACGTAGCCGGGGCCGCCCCTGAATGCCCCATCCCCGCCGGAGTCGGGCAGCACCTCGAAGCGGGTCATGTCGACGGGGAACTCGGACTCGATGACCTCGACGCTCGTGAAGCGCGCGCCGTAGCTGGCCCGCGAGCCGACGCCGGTGAACCCGTCGCCGCCCTCCCACGCGGGAGCGCCCGCGTACATCAGCTCGTACTGCACGTACTGCCGCCTGGCGCCCGTGTAGCCGACCACGATGGAGCTCTGGGTGGCGATGTGCGCGAGGGCGGGCCTGCCGGATGCCTTCGCCATGACCGCGCCGATGACACTCTCCGCGAGCGCGAGCGTCTTGGAGTAGAAGCCCACCGGACCGGGGAAGGCGGGGTCCAGCAGGCTGCCGCGCCTGAAGCGGCACTCCACGGCGTCCGCCATGCCGTGGTTGAGGGGAATGTGGCGGTCCGTGAGGCGTATCGCCATGTTGCGGGCGAGTCCCTCGATGAACGGCGGGCGGAGGTTGATGGGCGCGGTCGCCTGGTCGCCGGTGCCAGTGAAGTCGAGTACGAGGCGCTGCCCCTCCTTGATGGAGGCGACGTGCATGCGGATGGGTTCGTCGGTGCTGGGGTCGTCGACCATGGCCTCGACCTCGCAGACGCCGTCGGGCCACGCCGAGAACTGCTCGCGGATGCGGTGCGCCGTGCGCTCGCCCGCCTGCTCGAACTGCCGTAGGAGCGCGGGCGCACCGTAGGCGCCGATGAGGTCGTGGAGGCGCGCCTCGCCGATGGTGTGGCAGACGCCCGCCTTGGCCGTGAGGTCGCCGATCATCATCTCCGGCACGCGGCTGTTGGCGCGGACGAACGTCGCGGTGTCCTGCTCGAGACGGTAGTCGCGCATGTAGCGCACGGGCGGGACCTGCAGACCCTCGCCGAAGAGGTCCCGCGCTGTCGCGTTGCGCGAGCCCGCGGCGACGCCGCCGATATCCGGCGTGTGGCCGATGCTGGCGGCGAATGCGATGAGGTCCCCTTTCCAGAAGACGGGAGTCATCACGACCATGTCGTTGGCGTGAGGGCAGCCGCTGTGGTACGGGTGACTGGCGAGGAACGCGTCGCCCTCGCGCATGTCGGCGGGAGCGTGGAAGTCGAACAGTCCGTGGATGCAGGCGGGAAGTCCGCCCATGTGGCCGGGGTGGGAGCCTCGCGCGACGAGGCGTCCTGAGGCGTCCAGCAGGCCGCAGCTGAAATCGTGGGACTCGCGGACGATGGTGGAGAAGCCGGTGCGGAAGACCGCGTTCTCCATCTCCCGGACGATGCCGTCCAGGCGCGCGCTCATCACCTCGAAGGTGATGACGTCGAGCGGGGCGTTGGTCATGCGCGCATGATACGCGGTTTCGGATATACTGACCTTTGGGCCGAGGCCGGAAGGCCGTTTCCACCGCGTGGCGCATTCGTCTAGCGGCCCAGGACACCGCCCTCTCAAGGCGGAGATCACGGGTTCGAATCCCGTATGCGCCACCAGAGTTCCCGAACGCATAACTCGTCGGCTCGGGGCGTTTTCTGGCCGCACCGGTCCTCGTCTTCGTGCTATTCTCAGGCTTTGTCTGACTCGTGAGGCAGATCGAAGATGCGTTTCAGCGGTCGGCTTGTATTCGTTGGGCTGTTGCTGGTCTTGTCCTTGCTGATGGGCTGCACCAGGGAAGGGGCTACGGACGGCCCTGCCACTCCCACTCGTGCCTCCGGGGCCACGGCTGCTCCTCAACCGGATGCCACATCCGACGCGGAGACAGGGAAGGTCTACCGGATCGGTATCGCAGAGGACCTGACCACCACCAACCACTGGTCTTACCTGGGGCCGGACGGGACCGTGTGGAACGGCTATGTGCTCGGCGGAAGCAAGCCGGCGCTCTACGCGTACTCGGCCCAGAGGTACGACTGGGTCCCATCGCTGGCCGTCGACTTCCCCACTCCCCTCGAGGAAGTGGTGGTGGAAGGCGAGACGCTCTGGGCCACGGAGGTGGAGCTGATAGAAGGCGTGAAGTGGAGCGACGGCAGCGACGTGACCGCCGGGGACTTCGCGTTCACGGCCAATACAGCGGCGGAGATGCAGCTCACCGGCAACTGGCCTTCGATAGTGGACCCGGAGTTTTTCGACCACGCCGAAACCGACGGCCCGTACCGCCTCAAGATCTTCTTCAAACAGAAGCCGGGGCTGGCGCGATGGCAGTTCGGGCTGGCGTTCATGCCCATCTTCTCGAAGTCCTACTGGGAGCCGGTGGTGGCCGAGGCCCGGCAGGTCGGCGACACCACTGAGCAGCAGAAAGTGCTGTTCTCCCACGTCCCCGAGGGCGAGCCGAGCGCCGGGGGCTTCATCTTCGACCAGTGGGAGCGGGGGGCCTTCGCAGAGAAGGACGAGAACCCGGTCTACTCCTTCAGCGGGACGGAAGTTGCGCTGTATGCCAACGGCGCATACTCGGCCACCACCGCCGGGCTCAACGAGTTCGCTGCCTACGGCGAACCCGGCGGCGAAACGGTATTGGAGTACGTGGAGGGCCCCTTCGCGGCAAGCACTATCTACTCCATCTACGGCAGCCAGGACGCAGCCGTTCTGGCCCTCAAGAAGGGCGACATCGACTTCATGCTGAACCCGCTGGGGCTGTCCAAGGGGCTGCAGGAACAACTGGCGGAAGAGGATGGCCTGACAACCATCGAGAACGCGTCCGACGGCGTCCGCTACCTGGGGTTCAACTTCCGAAGGGCGCCCATGGACAACAAGGCCTTCCGGCAGGCGGTTGCAACGCTGATAGACAAGGAATTCCTGGTGGACACCGTGTTGCAGGGCGTAGCCACCCCCATATACACGATGGTGCCGGAGGGCAACGGGGCCTGGTACAACGCCGACGTGCCGCTCATCGGGAAGGGACTGACCCGCCAGGAGCGTGTCGGCAGGGCTGTAGAGCTGCTCAAGGAAGCAGGGTTCACCTGGGAGACGGAACCCCGCGTCAGCGAGGACGGCAACTTCATCGAACAACGGGGTGAGGGGCTGAGGATGCCCGACGGCGAGCCGGTACCGGCGATGGAGGTGCTCGCCCCCAGTGCGGGATACGACCCGCTGCGCTCCACATTCGCTATCTGGATGGAGCGGTGGCTGAGCGATGTGGGCATCCCCTTGCGGGCCAACCTCACCGGGTTCAACGTCATCGTCGAGAAAGTGTTCGACCAGCAGGACTTCGATATGTGGATCCTCGGCTGGGGTCTCACCCCCTTCCCGGACTACCTCGAGTCGTTCTTCCACAGCCGTCATTCGGAACTGGAAGGTTACAACCCCGGTGGGTACAACAACCCGGAATTCGACCGCCTGGCCGACGGCCTGCTTGCCGCAACCGACCTCGAAGCGGCGCGTCAACAGGCCTTCGAGATGCAGGCGTTCCTCGCGGAAGACCTGCCCTACGTGGTGTTGTTCGACACTCCCATCGTGGAAACCTACCGGAGCGAGCGGATCGAGTTTCCCTATACCGAGACCTGGGGTGGTCTCCAGGGCGTTTCCGGGATGCCCGCTCTGGTGGACTTCAGGTAGCCTTCCGGCAGTCCGTGGTGTCCGGCACGGTCAGCCAGGGCGCACGGGCGGGGGAGCAAGCACGCTGAGCATCGCGTTGGGAATTCGGATCTGATGGCAGGCTATCTGGTCAGGCGAGCCGGTCAGATGGTACTGACGCTGTTCCTCATCATCACGCTCACCTTCTTCCTGGTGGAAGCGCAGCCGGGAGACTACGCGTCCTTCTACGTCCTCAACCCCGACCTGCCGCCCGAAACGAAGGATCAGATCAGGGCAGCGTTCGGGCTGGACAAGCCGGTGTGGCAGCAGTACCTGATCCATCTCAAGAACACCTCTACGGGCAACCTCGGGGTGTCTTTCGGGAACTTTCCACGGCCCGTGCTGGACGTGCTGGTGGAGCGGGTACCTCGAACACTGGTCCTCTTCCTCACCGCCACGGCCGTGTCCTTCTACATCGGGTTCTTCCTGGGCAAGGCCATCGCCTGGCGCCGGGGCGGTCTGTTCGAGTACGCCGCTACCATCTCGGGGGCGATGCTGTTTACCGCCTTCACGCCGGCCTTCGCCCTGATGATGATCTGGGTATTCGCCTTCAAGCTTGGTTGGTTTCCTGTGGGCAAGTTCCTGGACCCCCTGGTATGGCGGGGAGCTGATGTCAGCGCCAACTACGTCTTCGGCAACATGCTCCTCAGCGCGGCGGTCTTCATCGCCTTCGCGCTCCTGGTCATGCTGTTCCTTAAGAGGTTCGGACGGCGAGTGCCGTCAGTGGTTGCCCTTCCGATAGTCCTCGGCGGCGCGCTGGTCATCATGGTGGCCTGGGCCCTTTCGGGTATCGGCGGGTTGGCGCTGGATATCGTGAAGCACATGGTGCTGCCCGTGGCTACGCTCACGCTCATATCCTTCGCCGGGACCATGCTGCTGACCCGCAACAGCATGCTGGAGACCATCCGCGAGGACTACGTCATGGCTGCGCGGGCCAAGGGCTTGCCGGACAAGCAGGTCCGTGACCGCCACGCCGCCAGGAACGCCATGCTGCCGATCGTGACCAGCCTCGTCTACAGCCTGATATTCGCGATAGATGGCAGCGTCATCATCGAGAGTGTCTTCTCCTGGCCTGGCACCGGCTTGACCCTTCTCCAGGCGGTGAGGAGCGAAGACCTGCCCCTGGTCATGGGGGCCATGCTCTTCATAGGGACGCTCTCGCTCCTGGCGCACGTCATAGTCGATGTGCTGTACGTCTACCTCGACCCCAGGATCCGCTACCAGTGATTACTCCAGGACCGGTCAGCCCCATGCCCACCCCGGAACTCGAGGCCGACCTCGGCCGCAGCAGGGTGCGTTTCGTGCTGGCGCGGCTGCGGCTGATGTGGCGATCGTTCAGGAACGGATGGGGCATCTTCATGGAGAGCTGGATGGGCAGACTGTCCTTGTTCACCATAATCGCCTTTGCCCTGATGGCAGCCGCTCACCCCTTACTGATGGCGTTCGTGTGGGACCCCGCCACCTACGACCCCGTGACCGGATACTCCTTTGACCAGGTGGAGCAACCGGCTCCGCCGAGCTGGAAACATCTCCTCGGGACCGATCCGCTGGGCCGGGACGTGCTGAGCCAGTTGCTCTACAGCACCCGCTCCGAGTTCGTGCTGGGGATAACCGCGGCACTCGTGACCGTAGGCATCGCGACCTTCGTCGGAGCGGTGGCCGCCTACTACGGCAGGCTGCTGGATTCCTTCTTCATGCGGCTCGCTGACCTGATCATCGCTCTGCCGGCCATCTCATTGCTGATTGTGTTGAGTGCCCTGTTCCACCTGAACCTGTTCTACCTCGCGCTGATAATCGGCGTGCTGGGCGGGTTCGGGGGAACAGCCATCATCCTGAAGTCTCAAGCGCTCAGCATCAAGGTGAAGCCCTTCATCGAAGCAGCGCGAGTGGCTGGCGGCGGCGATCTCCACATCATATTCGTACACATCATCCCCCACCTGTTGCCCCTGGCCCTGCTCTACATGATGTTCACCGTAACCAGCGCCATCTTTGCCGAGGCCGTGCTGTCGTTCCTCGGCCTCCTGGACCTGAGGATGAGTTGGGGGATCATGATCCACACCGCCAACACCGGTGGCTATCTGCTGGGTGGCACCAGGTACTGGTGGCTGATAGTGCCCGCCGGAGCGTCAATCACTCTCCTCTGCAGTGCGTTCTACCTGGCAGGGCGAGCCTTGGACGAGGTGGTGAACCCCCGGTTGAGGCGACGCAATGACTGACCGTCGCGACCCCTTGCTGGCGGTGGACGGCCTGAGCCTGAGCTATCAGACCAGGCAGGGAGAGGTACAAGCGGTTCGGAACGTCAGCTTCGAGCTGGCCCGAGGCTCCGCTCTGGGCTTGGTGGGCGAGTCCGGCTGCGGAAAGACCTCCGTCGCCAACTGCCTTATGCGCCTGCTGCCCGACAACGCGCGGTTGTCGGCCAACCGAGTGCTCCTGGACGGGCAGGACATCCTGCTCTTGACCGAGGAGGAGATGCGGCTCCGAAGGTGGCGGCGCATCTCCATGGTCTTCCAGGCCGCGATGAACGTTCTGGACCCCGTCTATCGCGTGGGCGAGCAGATCATTGAAGCTATCGAGACACACGGCATCGAGTCCACTGACGGCGCAGCCAGGGAGCGCGTGGCCCGCCTGTTCCGCATGGTTGGGCTGGACCCGCAGTTGATGGAGCGTTACCCCCATGAATTCAGCGGCGGTATGCGCCAGCGGGCGGTCATCGCTATGGCCTTGTCGTGCGACCCTGACCTGATGATCGCCGACGAGCCGACCACTGCGCTGGATGTGATAGTGCAGGACCGGGTACTCCGGGAGCTGAAGGCCATTCAGCAGCAACTCGCCATGAGCATCATCTACATCAGTCACGACATGGCGGTGGTAGCGGAGGTGACGGACGTGGTGGGCGTGATGTACGCCGGGCGGCTGGTGGAGATGGGAGACACCGCTGATGTTTTCCGGGCCCCCGCTCATCCCTACACCGCGGCGCTGATGTCTTCATTCCCCAGTGTCAGCGGGGAGAGGCGTCCGTTGACCGGCCTCCCCGGCGAGCCGCCGGACCTCTCGGACCCGCCCCCGGGCTGCCCGTTTCATCCGCGCTGCGCATATGCCACCGACGTATGCCGGACCGAGTACCCGCCTCAGGTCGGGTCCGGCAGTCATTGGGCCGCCTGCTGGCATCCCCTGGACGGTACCCTGGTCCCGCAGAGCTGACGGATGGAAAGTGCAAGCAACACTCCGGACACCCCGAACGCCCAGGCTGCTGGCTCTGGCGCTTCATATCGCGAGCCATTGGTGGCCGTTCACGGCCTGACCAAACTGTTCCCGGTGGGCGGCGGCCCCTTCCGCAGACCCTCGAGTTTCATCCATGCCGTTGACGACGTGAGTTTCCAACTGGGACACGGCGAGAGCCTCGGACTGGTCGGAGAGTCGGGCTGTGGCAAGACGACCGTAGGCAAGCTGCTGGTCAAGCTGCTGGAGCCCACCGACGGCCAGGTGCTCTTCCGGTTCGCCGACGACTTGGATGACACTCCGGCTGAGCCTCCCTGGGATGCTGCCGCCATCAGGGGACGGCTGTTGCGCGCCTTCCGCAGGCGCGTGCAGATGATCTTCCAGGATCCCTATGAGTCCATGAATCCCCGGCGGACCATCTACGACATCATCTCTGAGCCGCTGTCAGTGCAGGGCATGGGCGACGTTCAGCACCGGGTCGACCGGGTACTGGAGGTCCTGACGCTGGTGGGCCTCACGCCGGCAGGTGCATTCCTGTTCCGCCACCCCCACGAACTTTCGGGTGGGCAGCGCCAGCGGGTAGCCATCGCCCGTGCGTTGGTGATCCGCCCTTCCTTCGTCGTGGCGGACGAGCCGACTTCCATGCTCGACGTTTCCAGCAGAATGGGCGTGATGTCCCTGATGCAGGACCTGGCCACGGAACTGGGAGTAGCCTACCTGTACGTTACGCACGATCTGGCGGTGGCCCGGTATATGTGTCACCGCATCGCCGTCATGTACCTGGGGAAGGTGGTGGAACTGGCTGAGACGGAAGAGTTGCTCCGCAATCCGCTGCATCCGTATACGAAGGCGCTGTTGTCCGCGGTGCCTCTGCCTGACCCGGGACGGCGCCGGCAGACGCCGGACATACACGGCGATCCTGCTGCGCCCATAGACCCGCCATCCCGCTGCCGGTTCCACGAGAGGTGCCCCGCAGCCACTGCGCACTGCCTGGACCACCCGCACCCCCCTATGGAGGAGAAGAGCCCCGGACATCTGGTGGCCTGCTACGAGGTCTGAGCACATTGCAGTACCGGTTGGCCCGCCACCGCGCCCGGACTCCACTCCACGACACCGGCGGGAGGTATACACTCCCGCTGTGCTCGCCGTCCTGATCAACTCCCTCCCCTCCGCGCCATCCTGCGTAGCCACCGCTCGCCTTCAGAACGGGACCATGCCGGGCTCCGCTGACGGAGTGCGCTGATGGACCCCCGGTTCGCCGGCTTCCCCCGTCGGCGCGTCATCTGGGGCCAGTACTTCATGTCCTTCTCCTGGAGCCTCGGCCTCTGGGCGGCGGTGCCCGTCATCCCCATCCTCTCCCTCCAGCTGAACGAGAACGTCGCGCTGGCCGGGCTGGTGGTCTCGATCGGCGGCGCCGGGCGGTTCTTCGTCAGCTACATCACCGGGCCCATGCTGGACCGCTTCGGGAGGCGCGGCATCGGCGCCGTCGGCATATTCATCCGCATGGTCTTCTCGTTCCTGGAGGGCATCTCGCCGACCTACTTCGCGCTCGTCGCCTTCCGGTTCGGTTCGGGCGTAGGCACGTCGATATGGGGGACGGCGCACCAGACGATCACCGCCGACGTATCGACCCCCGAGGACCGCGGGCGCATCAGCGGCCGCAAGCAGGGTTGGGCCCAGTTCGGCGCGATCGTTGGGCCGGTGGTGGGCGGCGTGGCGTGGGCGGCAACCGGCGACATCCGCATCCCGTTCTTCATCAACGGCTTCAGCAAGATGGCCTGCCTCATTGTGATGCTCTTCATCATGGTGGAGACGCGGCAGCTCTCGGCGCGGGCGGCTCCCGCACAGGCCACAGCACCCGCGCCTGCGCCAACGGCGGCACACCGCACGGCGCCCTACCAAACGGGTTACGTGAGCGCCTTCTTCATCCGCGTGGGCACTGCCGCCGTCCGCCTGGGGGCCACGCCGTCCGCCCTGGCGTCGATGGCTGCCACAGGGTTCCTCTACGTGCTCGTCGGCACGTTCGCGGTGAACCTCATGCGCTCCACGGTGCAGGACCTCGTGCTGCCGGTCTACGTGGAGCAGGTGCTCGGGCTTGCCGAGTCCCAGCTCGGTATCGTGATCGCGGCCATGGGCGTCGGCGGGCTGGTGGCCTCCCTGGCGGGCGGCTGGGCGACCGACCGGTGGGGCGTGCAGACCGCGCTCGTGCCGGGTGCCCTTGCCGCGACGGCCGGCCTCGTACTGACCGCGCAGGGCCCGGGTCTGGCGGGCATGGTGCTGCTCGCGGTGGCCCTCGGTGCGGCCGCGGCCCTCGTCATGGTCGGCACGCACGCCTTCTCCATCGACGTGTCGCCCCCCGGCGCGCGGGGCCGCTTCTTCGGGCAGACGCAGGCCGCGGGACACTTCGCCACGTTTGTGGGGCCGTTCGCCATCGGCGGGATCGCGGACATCTTCGGGCTCGCTGCGGCGTTCTACGTCATCGGGGCCATCTTCCTGACCATGGCGCCCATAGGTATGCTGATGGGCGTCGTGGGTCCGCGCGTCCGTGCGCGGCTCGCGGAGGAAGCGGCGCTCTCGCCGCCGAGGTGACCATGACCACGGAACGTTCCCCTATCGGCTTCCTCGAAGCCGTCTGCTATGACGTGGCCGACATCGACCGTGCGGCGGCGTTCTGGTCGCGGCTGCTGGGCTGCACCTTCGGCAGGTCCACCCAGACGGGCTTCCGGCGGGCGCAGCTTCCCGGCGGCCTCTACTTCCTGCTCCAGCAGAGCGACGAGCCCAAGACGGGCAAGAACCGTGTGCACGTCGACTTCGAGACGGACGAGATGGACGCCGCGGTGGCCCTCGTCGAGGAGCTTGGCGGCAGGGCGCTCCACCCGGTCGACAACGGCCTCGCCGGCTTCTGGGTCTGCGCCGACCCGGACGGCAACGAGTTCTGCATCGGCCCCCCGGAGTCGCGTCCGCCCAGGGATGCGGTCTAAGGCAGGAGAAAGAAGAGAGCATCATGCCCACCGCACACGGGTCCTTCGACGTCAACATGGAGCCCGAACCACCGTTCCTGGAGCGGGACGGAATAACGTTGAACCGCAACGTCGTGCGCAAGCAGTTCTCAGGCGACGTGGTCGGTTCCTCGGAGGCGCAGATGCTCGCGGCCTTCACCGGCACGCCCGGATCGGCGGGCTACGTAGCCATCGAGCACTTCACGGGCTCGGTGGACGGGAAGTCGGGTTCGTTCGTGCTCCAGCACAGCGGGGTGATGGACAAGGGTCACGCCCAACTGACGGTGACCATCGTGCCCGGCTCGGGCACCGGAGAATTGACCGGCATCTCAGGAACGCTGACGATCAACAACGACGAGGGCCAACACTCCTACGTGCTCGACTACGAGTTGACGTGAGCGAGACTGAGAAGAGGATCAGCCTCAGCCGCCCACCTGTCGCGCAACGAATGACCGCATGAGGTCGATGGCGCGGTCCGGCTCGGGGCCGGGCTCCCGTGCGAAGGCATGCGGCATGCCGGGGAACACCTCGTACTCCGCGTGCCCGCCAGCGCGGGCATAGCACTCCGCGAATCGCTGCGGTATCTCATGCGGGATGTTGCCGTCGGCCGTCCCCTGCAACACGATCAACGGCGGCAGCGCCGCGTCCTCGCCCCGGTCGAGTATCTCTTGCGGGTTGCCCTCGTGCACGGCGTCCCACGGCTGGAAGTAGTTCTCGGTCGAGTGCACGAGCCGCTCGACGCCGGCGCCCTTCGCCCACTCGTACCTGGCCAACGGGTCCACGATCGTCCACAGCGCGATGAGGAAGGCAAGGCTCGCGTCGTCGCCGACACCGTCTGCGGAGATGGCCGCGTAGCGCGGATCGTGCGGGCGCATCGCGGTGAGGAGGATGGTGTGACCCCCGCTGGAGTCGCCCGCGCCGCCCACGCACGAGGGGTCGCCGTTGAAGTCGTCGGCGTGGGCCTTCAGCCAGCGCACCGCGAAATTGGTCTGCGCGACCTGGGTTGGATACGGGTAGGCGGGCGCCAGCCCGAAGTCGTGCGCCGCGACGACCATGCCGCACTCCGCGAGCTGGGTGTCGATGAAGGACGCCCCGAGGCGGTCCCCCGTGTTCCACGCGCCGCCGTGCGCGCGGAGGAGCATGGGGAACGGCCCCTCGCCCACCGGGCGGTAGACCGTCATCAGCAGCGACTCGCCGTCGACGCGCAGGTACTCCGCTTCCTGCGAAACGACGTCGTAACGGACTGTGGGATCGTACCTGGTCACGGGGTGAGGATACATGACCGGGGTTCGCGGTTCGACAGGCCGCCCTGCGACACGCGCCCCTTTCGCGGTCGCGCCGTGCCCGCGTACGCTGTCTCGGAAGCCCCCAACGACGCCGTGGCCCTTCACTGCGCCGCCACGGGCTCACAAGAGTGAAATGGCTCGGAATGTCTCACAATGTCCCACCTGGAGCGAGAACGCAGTGCCCTTTACTCCTGCGGAGGAACATCGAGGAGTGGACGGGAGATGCCCGGGCGGACCCCGCCTGGGCCTGTCGGAGGGCGGGGCATGACGTGGGACGGCGTCAGCCCTCCACGGCGATGACCCACATGTCCACGCCGCGGCTCGGGTTGCCGCGCGTGAGGACGTCGAACGCGGTGTCGTTGATGTAGATGAGACGGTCGTTGAGGGTGACTCGCACCTGCAGGCCGTAGGTGGCGCGGGAGTCGATGTCACCGGGCTCGTAGGGCACGGCGAAATCGACGGGGAAACGCCCGGGGTCCTCGATGGTCTGGGAAGCGATGAGCGGTGCGGGGGCGTCCTGGTAGGAGACGTCCCGCAGTTGCACCACCATCACGGCGCCTGCGGGGATGGACTGGTCGCCCTCGAAGGTGACCGTGCCGGTGACGGCGTTGCGCTCGCCGCAGGCCGCCAGGGCCAGCGCAAGAACGGCGGTTAGAATGAGGACGGAGACGATGCGCATGTCCATGCTCCCCGGTGACTATGCCTCTACCAGATACTACGTATAACCGGCACGGCGGGTTCCACACGACGCTGGGCTGGTCCCTCGTGGTGGTGATGGCGGTAACGGCGCTGCTGGCCGGGTGTAGTGGGGAGCCGGAGCCGCCTGCTCCGGTGTACAGCGGCATCCTCGCGGCGGCGGAATTCGTTGCCGGACCGCAGCCGAACCGCTTCCCGTTCGGACTCGTCGACAAGAACGGCGCGTTCCTGGAGCGCGCGGACGTATCCGTGCGCTTCTTCGAACTGGATGGCGAAGACCCACGCTTCCACGCCGAGGCCCAGGCTGCGTGGCGCGAGGTGGAGGGCGTGACGCCGCACCTGCACGACGACGGCGAACTGCACCTGCACCTCGATTACGCCGGGGTGTACGTCGTCGACGACGTGACGTTCCCGTCACCGGGTATCTGGGGGGCGGAGTTCGTCGTCGAGGGCGGAACGCTCACCGAGGGAACGGCGTTCCACGTGCAGGCGGAGGCGGGCGCGCCCATGGTCGGCGAAGCCGCGCCCCGCACGGCGAACCTCACCATCCACGACGCCCCGTTCGCGGAGATATCGACGCGCCCGGTGGAGAGCGACGCGCTGCACAACGTCTCGGTCGCGGAGGCGATCGACGCGGGCGAACCGTTCGTCGTGTTCTTCGCATCCCCACGGTTCTGCGTGAGCGCCATCTGCGGCCCGGTCACGGACGCCCTGGACCGGGTGCACCGGGAGCTCGGAGGCTCGGTAGAGGTCATCCACATCGAGCCGTGGGACCTCGACGCCGCACGGAACGAGGGCCGCCTCACTCCGTCGGCCGGGATGCTGGACTGGGGGCTGCCGTCGGAGCCCTGGACGTTCGTGGTGGACGAGGGCGGGCTCATCGCGGCGCGGTACGAGGGGTTGGTGACGGTGGAAGAGGTGCTGAGCGCGGTCCGGGCTGTGCAGGCCGGCTAGACCACGACCCCGACGGCCGTGCCGATGCCGTAGGCGGCGGCGACGGCGATGGCCGCAAGGACGACCATCTCCGCTCCCTTGCGGAGCATGTTGCCCTGGCTCAGCGTGGCGCGCCACGCGCCAACACCGAACAACGCAAGGCCGCTCATGATGAACGTTGCGGCGAGCGCGGCGGCGCCCTCGGCGAAGAAGAATGGCAACACCGGCACTATGGCGGCGAAGGCGAAGGAGACGCCCATGACGCTCGCGGCGATGTACGGCTTCGGCGGTTTGCTGGGCAGGCCCAGCTCCTCCGTCATCATCAGCTTCACCCACTGGTCGTGGTCGCGGGAGACGGCGTCGACGACCTCGTCGAGAAGCGGGCCGGTGATGCCCTTGAGCCGGAAGATGCGGCGCGTCTCGGCGAGCTCGTGCTCGCGCATGTGCTCGATCTCCCAGAATTCGCGGGCCTCCTCGTACTCGTGCAGCTCGCGTTGGCTCTTCGTAGACACGTACGCGCCGAGCGCCATCGAGATCGTGCCTGCGACGGCGCCCGCGATGCCTCCGAGGATGATGATGCCGGGGTCGGACGTGCCCCCCGCCACTGCGGCGACGAGCGCGGTATTCGAGACGAGGCCGTCGTTCGCGCCGAAGACAACCTCGCGGATGGACGCTCCTCCGGTCCGGTGGTGATGCTCTCCATGGGCGTGAGTACCCAGGTTGAGGCTGACGGCGCGGCGGATGCCCGTGAGGGCGGTCTGGATGAGCGTGGTCATATCAGGAACAGCCTACCACCGGCAGGCGTCAGAAGTAGAGACCGCCCTGCGGGAGGAGCAGCAGGTCCTCTATCACTTGCTTGTCCGACACCGTCATGGCGCCGACGATGGCGTCCGCGACTTCACCCGCGGTCAACATCTCCTCTGGGGGCAGCGGAGGACTGGCGCCCTCCCATATCGGCGTGACCACGGGCCCGACGAAGGCATTGACGACGCGCACGCCCTGCCTCCGCACCTCCGTTGTCAGTGCCCTCGCGAAGCCGGTGACCGCGTGCTTCGTCGCCCCGTAGCCGGTCATGCCTGCGTAGCCCCGGTGCGCAGCGACCGAGGAGATGATGACGACGTAGCCGAGTCCGCGCTCCACCATGCCGGGCAGCAGCGCACGCGTCGGGAAGAGCGTGCCGTTCACGTTCGTCTCCCACAGGTCGCGCCAGGTCTCGTCGTCCAGCTCGGCGAGCGGCGCTACCTTGAAGACGCCGGCGGAGTTCACGAGGATGTCGACGCGGCCCAGCTCCCCCTCGGCGCGCGCCGCCATCGCCTGCACGGCTGCGCTGTCCCGAACGTCGCAAGGGAGGGCGAACCACGCATCGGACGGCCAGTCGGACGCGGCCTCCCGCAGCCGTTCCTCGCTGCGCCCGACGAGCGCAACGCGCACGCCTTCGTCGATCAGCCGCTGCGCGATCGCCTTGCCGATGCCGCTCGAAGCGCCGGTGACGACGGCGGTCTTTCCTCTGAGAACGCTGGCCGGGCCGTTCACCGGCTTGCTCCCACGATGGGGTACTCGAACCGGTTGTTGCGCGTCTCGTCCAGGATGACGCGCTCGATGCGTCCGGCGAGCGGGGCGCTGAGCCGCTCCCAGATCATGCGTGCGATGTTCTCGCCCGTGGGGACGAGGTGGAAGTAGTCCTCGACGTCCAGGTTCAGGTACCGGTGGTCGTACAGGTCGAGGACGTTGCGCCTCACCGCGTCGTCCAGCTCAGCCAGCGGCATGACGAAGCCGGTGTCCGGGTCGACAGGGCCGCGGACGGTGACGGTGAGGCCGTAGTTATGGCCGTGGCCGTTGGGGTTGGCGCACTTGCCGAAGATGGCCTCGTTCTGCTCGTGCGAAAGCGCCTCTGTGTACAGCCGGTGGGAGGCCGCGAAGGTGTACCGCCGCGAGAGGTGAACAACGGGCGCGCTCACGCCGTCGCTCCGAAGTAGTCGACGTAGAGGTCGTCGGCCTCGTAGAGGCGCAACCGCGAGAGCGTCGCGCCTTGGAGCGCGTCCCCGATGAGGTCCCACAGCACGGCGGCGAGGTTCTCGGTGGTCGGCTGGCGGTCAGCGAACCACGGCGTGTCCAGGTTGAGGTGCTTGTGGTCGAATCCTTCGAGCACTCCCTCGACGGCGGACTTGAGGTCGATCAGGTTGATAACCATGCCGGTGGCGATGTCCGGCTCGCCCGAAACGGAGACCTCCAACGTGTAGTTGTGACCGTGGCCGTTGGGCAGTGCACAGGGGCCGAACACGCGCCGGTTCTCCTCCTCGCTCCAGTCTTCGCGGTAGTAGCGGTGGCTGGAAGAGAAGTCGAACCGGCGTGAGATGGTGACCGGGGCCATCTGATTGCGCTTACTTGACGTCGCCCACGAGGACCTGTCCGTCCTCCACCTTGCACTCGTAGATGGCGATGGCGTGGCCGTCGCCACGGGCGGACTTGCCGTCCGCGACGTTGAACTGCCATGCGTGCCAGGGGCACTCGATCACGCCGTTCTCGATCTTGCCCTCGCTGAGCGGGCCCCCGCTGTGCGGGCATACGTAGTTGGTGATATGGAACTCGCCGTTCTCGTTCCAGACGGCCATGGGCTTCAGGCGCCACTTGCCTGCGGTGGGCCTGTAGTGGCGGGCCTCGCCGGGCTTGATGTCGTCGACGCTGCACAGGGCTACGAAGTCTGGCTGTTCGGTCATGGAGGTCCTCCGGAGTGGGTTTGCGGAACGAGTCTAGCACCCGCGCAGCGGGAGCGGGGGCAGCCGCTGGACCGCCGTTATGCAAGGGGAAGAACAGGCAGTCAGCCGGACTACAGCACGGAGTGGACGGCGGCTGCGGTGTGGCGGGCCTTGGCGCGGGCGTCGTCGATGGTCTCGCCACGGGCGAGTGCGACGCCCATGCGCCGATGCCCGGCGACCTCCGGCTTGCCGAAGAGTCGCAGCGCGGTGCCAGGCTCCGACAGCGCCTCATCCAGCCCCTCGTACGTGACGCCAGACGACTCGCCATCCACCAGCAGCGCGCACGAGGCGGCGGGCCCGAGTTGGCGTATCGCGTGGACGGGCAGACCGAGGATGGCGCGGACGTGCAGCGCGAACTCCGAAAGGTCCTGTGAAACGAGCGTGACCATGCCGGTGTCGTGCGGGCGCGGCGAGACTTCGCTGAACCAGACCTCATCGCCCTTCACGAACAACTCGACGCCGAAGATGCCCGCGCCGCCGAGTGCGCCGGTGGCGGCCTCCGCGATGCGGTGTGCTTCCTCCAGCGCCTGGAGCGTCATGGGTTGCGGCTGCCACGACTCGCGGTAGTCGCCTTCGACTTGCAGGTGGCCGATCGGCTCGCAGAATGACGTGCCGCCCGCGTGGCGCACCGTGAGGAGCGTGATCTCGTAGTCGAACGGGACGAAGCCTTCGACGATGACGCGGGCGCTGTCGCCGCGGGCGTTCTCAATGGCGTAGCGCCGCGCGGTGGCAATATCGTCAGTAGTGCGCACCACGCTCTGGCCGTGGCCGGATGAACTCATGACCGGCTTCACGATAGCGGGGAGCCCGATGGCCTCAACGGCATCCCGCACCTCCGCCTCGCTGTCCGCGAACCGGTACTCGGAAGTCCTGAGTCCCAACTCCTCCGCCGCGAGGCGGCGGATGCCCTCTCTGTCCATCGTAAGGCGCGCCGCGCGGGCGGTGGGAATGACGCGCCAGCCCTCGCCCTCCAATGCGACGAGCGTGGGGGTGGCGATGGCCTCTACCTCGGGCACGATGAGGTGCGGGCGTTCCGTCTCGACCACGCGGCGGAGTGCGTCACCGTCCAGCATCGAGAAGACGTGGGCGCGGTGCGCGACCTGCATGGCCGGGGCGTTGGCGTAGCGGTCGGCGGCTATGACCTCCACCCCGAGGCGCTGTGCCTCGATGGCGACCTCTTTGCCCAACTCGCCGGAGCCGAGCAGCAGCAGGCGTGTGGCCGTCGGGGAGAGAGGTGTGCCGATGGACGCCATGCGCGGGTCAGGACTCGTAGCGGATCTTGTCGAGCCGTTCGAAGTTATGGATGGCGTCGATCCAGCGGATAGTGCCGGAGCGGGAGCGCATGACGAGCGATTGCGTGGACGCGCGGCCTGCTGAGAAGCGGACACCGCGCAGGAGTTCGCCGGTGCTCGCGCCGGTGGCGGCGAAGAAGACGTCCTCTCCGCCTACGAGTTCCATGGTGTCGTAGACGTGGTCTACGTCGGTGCCGCGCTCGATAGCGGCCTGCCGCTCCTCATCGTTGCGCGGCCACGGCTTGCACTGGATAGCGCCTCCGGTGCAGCGGACGGCAGCCGCAGCAAGGACGCCCTCCGGCGAGCCGCCGATGCCCATCGCAGCCTGGATGGGGCCCTCCGGCAGAGCAGCCTGGATGACGGTGGCGATGTCACCGTCCGGCACGAGCTTCACGCGGGCCCCGACGCCGCGTATCCGCCTGAGCAGCTCCTCGTGACGCGGACGGTCCAGCACGCCGACGGTAATCTCCCGCATCTCCCGTCCCAGGGCCTTGCCGATGTTGGCCAGGTTCGTCTCGACCGGGGCCTCGATGTCAATCACTCCGGCGGCGCCGGGCCCCACCGCGATCTTGTCCATGTAGAAGATGTCCGCGGGGACGTGCATGGTGCCGCGGGGGGAGAGGGCGATAGTGGCGATAGCGCCCGGCATCCCCTTGGAGAGGAGCGTCGTACCGTCTATGGGGTCCACGGCGATATCCACCCTGGGGTCGGAGCCGTCGCCGATCTGCTCGCCTATGTAGAGCATGGGGGCTTCGTCCTTTTCGCCTTCCCCGATGACTACGATTCCGTCCATGCTGATCCCGTCGAGCGTGTGCCGCATGGCGTCGACCGCGGCTTGGTCGACCATCTCCTTGTCTCCGAACCCCATGTGGCGGGCGGCGGACATGGCGGCGGCCTCCGTAACGCGGACGAGTTCCATCGCGAGGTTGCGTTCGATGGGTTGCCGTGTTCGTTGTGTCATGGCGGTTGGTCCTCCGGTTGGATGGGGCACGGGCAGATTCTAGCAGTGGGGCGTCAGCCATGCCGTATACTCCGCGCGGGCGCCCCGGCATCGCCGGATCTATGCTGCGGGAGGACGGGATCATGTGCACGACCATCAAACACACCTTCCACCTGATGAAGATGAGCTGGGACGTCCTGATGCTGGACAAGGAGTTGCTGCTCTTCCCGGTCTTCTCAGCCATTGCCCTCCTCATCCTGGTCATCGTGTTCGGTGGACTGGGGTTGCTGGGGGATTTCAGCGACCAGAACGGCGCCACCGCCGCCGAGAGCTCGTTCCAGGCGGGAATGGTGATCTTCGTGGTGCTGGCGTACATCATCACGACGTTCTTTAATGCTTCGCTCGTATCGGCCGCGCTGGAGCGTCTGCGCGGGGGGGACCCGGACGTGGGGTCAGGGCTGCGCCACGCGCTGAAACACGCCCATCACCTCGTGTTGTGGGCAATCATCACTGCCACGGTCACCCTCATCCTGACGGCGCTCAGGGCGGCGGCGAGGCGTTGGCCGTTCATAGTAGACCTGGTCCTGCGGATGGTCGGAGGCGTCTGGGAGTTCCTTACGTTCTTCGTGGTGCCCGTGATCGTTGCAGAGGAGCAGGGGCCCATCAGCGGCATCAAGCGCTCGGCGAGCATCGTGCGCCAGACGTGGGGAAGGCAGATAACCGCGAGCTTCAGCTTCATCATCTTCTACGTCTTGGCGGGGGTAATCGCCATCGTTCCCGCAGTGCTGGTGGGATTCATCAACGTAGGTGCCGGAGTCCTGCTGGGCGTCGTGCTGATGGCTGCGGCGCTGACCGTGGTGCAAACCCTGGAAGGCATCTTCAAGGCAGCCCTGTACGACTACGCGGTAGGCCAGCAGCCGCAGGGGTTCGACCTGCCGACGCTGCAGATGGCGTACCGTCCGGCGTAGCGTCGCCCGGTGCGGGTAGCGCAGATCACGAGCGTGTACATCTCCGTGCCCCCGCCAACGCACGGCGGCACGGAGATGATGGTCTCCTATCTCACGGAGGAGCTCGTGCGTCGCGGGCACGACGTGCGGCTGCACGCCTCCGGCGACTCCTCGACAGCGGCCTCTTTGCGCGCGGTGACAGAGCGCGCAACGCTCGATCAGCCCGACGTGACACTCTACATCGAGAAGGAGCTGGAGGCGCGCAACGCTTTCGAGGCATACCGGAGCGCGGGTGAGGTGGACGTGGTCCACGCGCATTGGCCGGTGCTCGCCCAGTACTTCGCGCCCTTCACCACCACGCCGACGCTGCTGACCTACCACTACATCGAGCGTCACTTGCACGAGTACTACCGCCGCGAGATGCCGCAACTCCGCCCGGTGTGCGTGAGCCGCAAGCAGGCCGAACTGCTGGGCGAGCCGGACCTGCCGGTGGTCTACAACGGGCTCGACATGGCGCGTATTCCATTCCGGGAAGCAGCGGAAGACTATCTCGTCCTCGTGGCCCGCATGACGCCTACGAAGGGCATCGCCGAGGCGATACGCATCGCACGGGCCGCGGGTGAGCGCCTCGTGCTCGTCGGGCCGGTGTCGCGCTACCTGCCGTGGAGCAAGGCCTTCTACGAGGAGGAGGTGCTGCCGCACGTCGACGGTGACCGCGTGACCCACCTCGAGGAAGCGCCGAACACGGAGGTGCTGGACGTCGTGTCGCGCGCCAAGGCGTTCCTCTTTCCACTGCAGTGGGACGAGCCGTTCGGGCTGGCAGCGGCTGAGGCGATGGCATGCGGCACGCCGGTGGTCACGTACGCGCGCGGTGCGATGCCGGAACTGGTGGCGGAAGGCGTTTCGGGGTGCATCGTGGGATCGGAGGAGGAGGCGGTCGCTTCGGTCGCGCGAGCGGCAACGCTTGATCGGCGTGCGGTGCGAGCGCACGTCGAGAAACGTTTCACGGTGGAGCAAATGGTGGACGGCTACGAGGCGCTGTACCGGGAGTGTGTGGCGTAGGCACTCACCAGCTGGCCGCTACAACGCCAGAGGGCGATGGGATTCCATCGCCCTCTCAGTGAGTCGGATACGACCCGATTCGCTTCAGCCGGCGCTGACGGGCTTCTGGCTTCTACTCCATGTCGGCGGAGTAGGCCCCCTGGCGGGCGGCGCTGGTGAGCTTGCAGCGGTGCAGGAACGCCTCCTGCGCCGCAGGGACGTTAGCGGCGTCGCCGAGCCAGGTGTTGAGCGGAAGGGCCTGCAGGCCGCGGCCGAAGGAGTAGCTCAGCTCCCACGGCGCGTTGACCTCAGCGCCGCGTCGTGCGATCTCGTGCATGTTAAGCGTCGCTTCGTCGTCCGGCTGGCCGCCGGAGAGGAAAACGATGCCCGGCACGGCGGCGGGCACGGTGCGCAAGAAGGCGTCTACCGTCCTCGCTGCCACTTCGGTCGCGGGGGCGCGGTCGGACGCTGTGGAGCCGGAGGTGACCATATTGGGCTTGAGGAGCGTTCCTTCGAGGGCGACGTCGTAGAGTGCAAGCGCGCTGTACACCTCCCGAAGTGTCCATTCGGTGATCTCCTGATCGGCCTCGATGGTGTGGTCGCCGTCGATGAGCACCTCGGGTTCGACGATGGGAACGAGCCCCGCTTCCTGGCTGAGAGCCGCGTAGCGTGCGAGGCCGTGCGCGTTCGCGTCGATGCACTTGGCGCTGGGGATGCCGCTGCCGATGGTGATGACGGCGCGCCACTTGGCGAAACGCGCGCCAAGCTCGTAGTACTCGGCGAGGCGCGGCCGGAGACCATCAAGTCCTTCGGTCACGACTTCGCCCGGAGAGCCCGCTAGCGGCATGGCGCCCGTGTCGACCTTGATGCCGGGGATGATGCCCTTGCCCTGTAAACCCTCGACAAGCGGAGCGCCTTCCGCGCCATTCTGGCGGATGGTCTCGTCGTAGAGGATGACGCCGCTGATGTAGTTCTCTGCGCCCTCGGCGGTGAAGAGCATCTCGCGGTAGTTGCGCCGATTGTCCTCCGTACTCTCGACGCCGATGGAATCGAAGCGCCGCTTGATGGTGCCGGAGCTTTCGTCGGCGGCAAGGATGCCCTTCGCCGGGGCCACGAGCGCCTGTGCGGTCTGCGCCAGTGCGTTTACGTCCATACGTTTCTCCCTTCTCCTGACAGCGTCCATTGTCTCGCCTGCGCGGCTGCACTTGAGGCACGCGCCGCAGCCCTGCAGAGCGGGCCTATGATACCCTCCGGTACCGGCCTCGGCCATATCGTGTTGCCGGCGCAACCGCCCAAGGAGCCTCCCGCATGGACAGCCTCGCCGTAGCAGTGCCCGTATTCCTCGCCAGCGCAGTGGTGGTGGTATTCGCTGGCGTCGCGCTTGCGCGGTACGGAGACCAGGTTGCCGGCATCACCGGCTGGGGCACGCTGTGGGTCGGCACGATCCTGGTGAGCATAGCCACGTCGCTGCCGGAGTTGATGACGAACATCACGGCAGTGCTCATCGACGCGCCGGGCCTTGCACTGGGAAACGTCTTCGGCGCGGACATGATCAACATCTTCACCATCTCCATGGTGGCGATCGTGTTCGGCATCAGGAACCTGTTCTCGGACCAGCCGAAGGACACACAGACGCTGGTGATCGTTGGGGTGGTCCTGGGCGTCATCGCGTTCGCCTTCGGGGCGCTCGGCGACTGGGCGCTCGGCCCGACGAGCGTCGGGGCACTCGTGATAGCGGTGGGGTACGTGGTGGGGATGAAGCTCGTCTACAACGCGGGGAGCGCCGGGCGCGCTGCGGTAGCCGAAGAGGGGAACTCGGGCGCGGAAGGACACACCGGGAGCGCAACCCGCGTCTGGGTCGGGTTCTCCGCCGCGGCGGCTGTCGTGCTGATAGCAGCCTATTTCCTGGCCCTGAGCGCGGACGGTATCGCGGAGGCAACCGGACTCGGCCGGAGCTTCATCGGTGTCCTGCTGGTTTCCATCGTCACGACGCTGCCGGAGGCTTCGGTCACCGTGGCGGCGGCGATGCGACGTTCGTACGGGCTGGTGCTCGGCAACATCTACGGCAGCTGCGCCTTCAACCTGTTCGTCATTCCCATCGCGGGGCTGTTCTTTGTGGGCGGGCCGCTGCTCGCCGAGATGGAGTCGGCGCACTTCGTGGCAGCAGGCGCGGCTGTAGGTCTTATGAGCGGCGGCTTCCTCATCATTCGCAGCTTCAGGACGGCGGTGCTCTCGCCGCTGCGGCACCTGACCTACGCGTTGCCGCCCGCGTACATCGTGGGGTTGTTCTTCGTGTTCCAGCTCTCGGGAGACTAGGGCGTCCGGAACAACCGCGAATGCCGTCCTGGGGCTGCTGACCCCTTGCTCTCCTACCTGGCGTCCATCGCGCGTTCGCGGGCGAGTTGCTGCTGCTGCTCGTAGCGCACGGCATAGTAGAGGCTGAGCAGCAGCGCGGCAGCGACGACGAACGAGCCGGGTATCCACATGATGACCCCGCCGATCTCCTGGTCCTCCAAGGCCGTGATGCCGTAAGCGGGGGCGGTGAGCTCGTAGTGAGGATAGAAGGGGTTCGGCGCGAACGTGAGGAACGCGCCGAGGACGAAGGTGGGAACGATAGTGATGAATACGAACGGCACCCTGGCAAGGTAGGAGAGGCTCGCGCGGAGCGGCGCCGGGTCGATGACGTTCCACCACCAGAGGTAGGCGCCGAGCGCAAAGGTGAGGTGCTCGATGAGGTGGATGACCTCGTTCTTGAGTGCCGCCTCATAGGTGAGCGGGAAGTGCCAGCCGATGATGACGCCGATGAACAGGGGCCACGCGATAAGGGGCCGGAATAGGTTGCGCAGGGCGCTGCGCACGAGCGGCGACTTGAACAGCGGTATCGCGACACGCCGGCGGATCGGACGCGGGATTCCGCGCATGAGCGGAATTACGGGGGCGCCGATCTGGATGGCGGGAACGGCGAAGAACATGAGCAGCATGTGCTGTGCCATGTGGGCGAGGAAGAGCTCGTCCGAGAGAGCATCGAGTGGGCTGACGAGCGCGACGAAGAGCGCGATGAGGCCGATGTAGAACGACGCTGCCCGGCGCTTGTCGTGGATGCGCCTCCGTTCGAGGCTGCGCAGGCCGCGAGCGTACAGGATGGCGGCAAGAGGGATGCCGATGAGAGCCGTGGGGTCTGCGCTCCAGGCGAGCCAGAGGGAGTCGTTCACGGCGTCCCTCCGGTGTCAGCGGGAGGGCGGTTCATGCACATGAGGGCCGGACGCGCTATCGCGTGAGGTTGAAGAAGAGCGCCATGAGTACGACGCCGATGCTGACCATGATGACGAAGGGGGCGAAGAACAGCCCCGAGAAGCGCACGTCGTCGAACTTGAGGTGCATGAAGTAGCCGACCACGAGCAGGAACTTGGAAGACGAGAGCACCAGAATGATCCAGGTCATCAGCGCAGGGTCGAGCTCGAGGTAGAAGACGCCGAACTCGACGAGTGTGATGACCGCGAGGATCGCGCCGATGATGACGTACTGGCGCGGCCCCGGGTGGCTGTGTTCTTCAACGTGTGCGTGATCGGTGGCCATGTGTCCGCTCCGTTACCCGATGCCCACTGCTCGTGCGGCGTGGTGGACTTCCTCCAGCGCGCGGCCCTCGGCGCCGTACGCGCCGATGAGGTAGACGACGCCGAATATGACGATCCAGACGATGTCCACGAAGTGCCAGTAGAGACCGGCAATCTCAACCTGCAGCGAATTGCCCTGGTGGATCTTGCCCTTGTAGGAGGCGAAGAGGATGGACCACAGCCAGAGGATGCCGACCGCCACGTGCGTACCGTGGAACCCGGTCATGACGAGGAACGTGCTGCCGAAGAGGTTGGTCCGCGGAGTGAGGCCTAGGTGGGCGAATTCCGCGAACTCGAACATCTGGAAGCCGATGAAGATGGAGCCGAAGACGCACACGATGGCTGTCCAGAAGCGGAAGCTCCCCATGTTGCCGCGCTGGATCCCCGCAAGGGCCAGCACCATGGCAAGACTGCTCATGAGCAGGACGAATGTGCTGATGGTGGTGATGGGGATGCTGAGGATCTCTTCCTGGGGGCCGGAGAGACTGCGGTTGCGGTATATGAGGTGCGTTCCGATGAGCGTGCCGAAGAACATCACGTCCGAGCCGAGGAAGGCCCACATGAGCATCTTCCGGTTGTCCAGCCCGGTAGAGGTGTGATGGTCGTCTATGCCCGATAAGTACTGCATCCTGCTATCTGTGGTCCTTCAGTTGATGGCGCCCGCTAGTGGTGGGCGTGGACGTGCTCCGAACTCTCTTCGGCAACCGGCTCGAAGACCCAGCCGTATATACCGCGCATCCCGATGAACCCGAAGACCCCTATCACCAGGAAGCCCAGCCAGGTGTTGGCCTGCCAGATGAGCAGCCCTCCCGCGACCATCGTGATGCCGAACGCGATCACGATGGGCCAATAGGAGGGGTCCGGCATGTGGGGCTCGCCGTGGGCGGGCAGAGGCGGCGGCTCAACCGCGTTCGCCTCTTCGTCCCAGAGCGGGTGTTGGCTGCGAACCGTGGGGATCATGGCGAAGTTGTAGTGCGGCGGCGGCGACGGTATGGCCCACTCGAGCGTCGCGGCTGCCCACGGGTTCATCCCCGCGGCCTCGCCGTGCCTGACGGACCGGACCATGTTGACGATCATGAGGGCGATGGAGAGGGCGATAACGAACGCGCCGATGCTGACGAACAGGTTGAGCTCGGCCCAGTTCTGGTCTACGGAGTACGTGTAGATGCGGCGCGGCATGCCGAGTACGCCCAGGATGTGCATCGGCATGAACGTCATGTTGAAGCCGATGAGCATCAGCCAGAAGTGGACCTTCCCGATGCGCTCGCTGAGCATGCGCCCGGTCATCTTGGGGAACCAGTAGTAGATGCCGGCGGTGAGGCCGAAGATGCTGCCCCCGAAGAGTACGTAGTGGAAGTGGGCGACGATGAAGTAGGTGTCCTGCTGCTGCGTGTCCACCGGCACGGCGGCGTGCATGACGCCGCTCAGACCGCCGAGCATGAACATGCTGATGAAGCCGAGCGCAAAGAGCAGCGGCGTCTTGAACTGGATGGAGCCGCCCCACAGGGTGGCCAGCCAGTTGAACACCTTGACGCCTGTCGGCACGCCGATGGCCATCGTCGCGCCCGCGAACGCAGCGGTTGCCCATGCCCCGAGTCCGGTGGTGAACATGTGGTGCGCCCAGACGCCGAAGCCGAGGAAGGCTATGACCGCTCCGGCGAACACGACGGTCGTGTAGCCGAAGAGGGGCTTGCGGGAGAAGGTGGGCAGGATGTCCGACACGATGCCCATGGCCGGGAGGATGAGGATGTACACCTCCGGGTGGCCGAATATCCAGAAGAGGTGCTGCCACAGCAACGGGTCCGCGCCCGCGCCCGCCGTATCGAAGAAGTTCGTGCCGAAGAAGCGGTCGAACAAGAGCAGGGTAAGGGCGATGGTCAGCGGCGGGAACGCGAAGATGATGAGGAAGGAGACGATCAGCGTCATCCACGGGAAAAGCGGCATGCGCATGAGGGTCATGCCCGGCGCGCGCATGTTCAGGATGGTGATGACGAAGTTGAAGCCGGCCGCGGTGGTGCCGACTCCCATGATCTGAAGCCCGAGCACCCAGTAGTCGGTGCTGCTGGAGAGCGTGTACTCAGAGGTCGTGAGGGGCGCGTAGCCGAACCACCCCACATCCGGGAAGGCAGCCTTGAAGAAGCTGAAGTTCATCAGGATGGCGCCGAAGATGAACAGCCAGTAGCTCAACGCGTTCAGCCTCGGGAACGCGACGTCCCGCGCGCCGATCATGAGCGGGACGAGGAAGTTGAAGAACGCCGCTCCGGCGGGCATGACCACCATGAAGACCATCGTGGTGCCATGCATGGTGAAGAGCGCGTTGAAGGTGCCTGCGTCCACGAAGGTGCCGTCAGGCTGCGCGAGCTGGACGCGCATGAGCAGGGCCTCGATGCCGCCGATAAGGAAGAAGACGAACGCGGACACCCCGTAGAGGATGCCGATTCGCTTGTGGTCAACGGTGGTGATCCATCCCCACACGCCGTCTGTGGAAACGGGGCGTCTCAGGATGCCTATGTTCGCTGCCATCGTTTGCCTTCTTCTCTCAGTCGCTGCGTGCGGGGCCTTCCGTTTGCTTCCTCAGGCTACCGCAACTTGAGGCTCTTGAGGTAGACGACAACCTGGTCAACCTGGGCCTCCGTAAGCTGGTTCAGGTCCGAGCCCTCAACGTAGAACGTTGGCATGGCGTCGGTGGTCTCGAGCACGGGCTTGATGCTCCTTATGTTGGAGACCCACGCCTTGAGGTTCTCCGGGGTACTGTCCAGGATGCCCGCGCCCAGGGTGGCGCGGTCGCCGAAGAGAGTGAGGTTGGGGCCGATCACTTCATCGGAAACGCCGTGGATCGCGTGGCACCGCGCGCAGAAGTTACCGAAGACGCGCGCGCCGGCGGCCTCGACACTTCCCGCTTCAGGCTCCACGGGATCGGCGTTCATGCTCTCGACCCACTGGTCGAAGTCGGCGTGGGAGTCGACATGGACGCGGAAGCGCATCAGCGCGTGCGCGGACCCGCAGAACTCGGCGCACTGGCCGTAGAACGTGCCTATCTCCGTGGCGGTGAACTTCTCCAGGATGTTGGTCCTGCCCGGTACCATGTCCGTCTTGCCGACGAGTTGGGGCACCCAGAAGGAGTGGATGACGTCCTTCGCCTCGAGCGTGATGGCGATCTGGCGACCGACGGGGATACGGAGTTCGTTCGCGGTGACGAGGTCTCCGCCGTCCGGGCCGAGGCCGGGGTAGCGGAACTCGAACCACCACTGATGACCGACGGCAACGATCTCCAGGGCATCGTCCTCGGGCTCCTGCGTGGTCCCCGCTATCCAGACGATGGTGGGAATGGCTATGGCGACGAGGATGAGGATGGGGATTACCGTCCAGGTGATCTCCAGCGTGGTATTGCCGTGTATCTGCTGGGCGGTGTGGCCCGGGCGCTCGCGGTACTTCCAGAGGATGTACGCCATCGCGGCGAGGACGAGGAAACCGACGATGCTCGCGGCGACGATGACGAAGATGTAGATGGAGTGAACGCGCTGGGCGGCGTCCGACCGGGGCTCGAACGTGGTCAGCGGTGTGTCGCAGGAAGCAAGCACGGCGACGAGCGCTACGGCGGCAAGTGCGAAGAAGAAGAGCCGCCGGAGGGTCGCTGCCAGGTTCTGCGGATGAGCGGTAGGTGTAGTCACTGCTGTTGCGTATCCCCGCGCCAATGGGACATTGTTACGCATATCACAGACGGAGTCCCAGGGTCAAGCGCGAGGAGCGGGGAGGCCGAAGGGAGTTGTCCCGCATGGTTGACAGTGGATGAAGGGGCTGCATATACTCACTAGACCGCCATCTGGGGAGGCTTGCGTAGCCACATGAGGACTTCTTCGTAATGGCAGTGCCTCTGAGCACGTAGGACCGATCCGGCGTTGCATTGCTACCGAAAGGCGGTGGCGCGCCAAGGTGCCACCGCCTTTGCACGTTAACAAGGGAATATCGAGCGAGTACGAGCCAAGGA
>DAOUJA010000045.1:0-3070 GCA_034423175.1 Dehalococcoidia bacterium | reverse complement strand
TGGCAGCTCTTCGAGGCCCTGACCGGTATCTCCGGACCCCTGCGGCTCCCCGACCTGGTGGAGCACGTCCGGGGCCTGGGGTTCACGGACTTCAGCATTCCCCTGCCGGTGGGGGTCTTCCGCTTCATGGCGGCCCCCATGTTCCACCGGGGCGCCCGGGTGGGCCACGTCTTCGTGGGCGACAAGGAGAATGGGGAGGAGTTCACCCGGGCCGACGAGGAAGTCCTGGTGATGTTCGCCTCCCAGGCTGCGCTGGTCATCGCCAACGCCCGCACCCACCGGGAGGAGCGGCAGGCCAGGGCGGACCTGGAGACGCTGGTCAACACTTCGCCCGTGGGCGTTGTGGTCTTCGACGCCCAGACAGGTAGGATGGCGCCCTTCAACCGGGAGGCGTTGCGCATCGTGGATGGTCTTCGGGATGATGACCAACCTCCTGAGGCCCTGCTGGAGGTGCTGACCTTGGTGCGCTCCGACGGCCGGGAGGTCTCCCTCAAGGAGCTGCCGGTAACCGAAGCTCTGCGGGCCGGGGAGACGGTGCGGGCCGAGGAGATCGTGCTGCGGGTCCCTGACGGGCGCAGCGTCAGCGTCCTGCTCAACGCCTCCCCCATCCACTCGGAGGACGGGCGGCTGGCGTCCGTCATCGTCACTCTGCAGGACATGACGCCCCTGGAGGAGCAGGAGCGGCTGCGGGCCGAGTTCCTCGCCATGGTGAGCCACGAGCTCAGAACGCCCCTTGCGGCGGTGAAAGGATCGATCACCACGCTGCTGGAGGCGGCGGGAGAGCTGGACCCGGCCGAGATGACCCAGTTCTTCCGCATCATCCGCGACCAGTCGGACCAGATGCGCTATCTGATCGGCGACCTGCTCGACGTAGCCCGCATCGAGACGGGCGCCCTCTCGGTGGCCCCCGAGCCGTCTGTCGTGCATGCGCTGGTGGACGAGGCCGGGAACAGGTTCCTGAGCGGAGGCGCCAGGAACGCCCTGCGCGTAGAGCTGGCGGCCGACCTGCCCATGGTGATGGCCGACCGGCGGCGCATCGTCCAGGTGCTCAGCAACCTGCTGTCCAACGCCGCCGGGTACTCTCCGGAAGGGTCCCCGGTCCTGGTGACCGCAGCGCGGGACGGCGTCCTCGTCGCGATCACCGTCGCCGACTCAGGCCGGGGCATACCGGCGGAGCTGCTGCCGGAGCTGTTCCGCAAGTTCTCGCGGGTATTCGGCACGGACGCCGGGGCCGGAGTCGAGGGGTCGGGCCTGGGACTCGCCATCTGCAAGGGGATCGTAGAGGCCCACGGAGGGCGCATCTGGGCCGAGAGCGGCGGGGCCGGGCTGGGGTCGCGCTTCACCTTCACACTGCCGACAGTGGAGACAACGGCGCCCGCCGCTGTCGCTCGGCCCCCCTCCCGTGCGCGGCCGCCGGCCCCGAACAAGGTACGCGTCCTGGCCGTGGACGACGATCCCCAGGCGCTGAGGTACGTCCGCGACGTCCTCGTAAAGGCGGGCTACGCGCCCATCGTGACCGGCGACCCAACGGACGTGCCCCGGCTCATGGCGGAGAAGAAGCCCCACCTCGTGCTCCTGGACCTCGTGCTGCCGGGCAGCGACGGGATCGAACTGATGAACGACATCCTGCGAAGGGCGGACGTGCCGGTCATCTTCCTGTCCGTGTACGGCCAGGATGAGACCATCGCCAGGGCCTTCGACATGGGGGCGGCCGACTACCTCGTCAAGCCCTTCTCACCTACGGAGCTGGCCGCGCGGATCCGCGCGGCCCTGCGGAAGCGGCTGACTCCTTTCCTGGATGAGCCCTCGGGACCCTACGGCGCCGGAGGGCTGGGCATCGACTACGCCGAGCGCCGGGTGACAGTGGGAGGGGAGCCGGTGGAGTTGACTGCAACGGAGTACATGGTGCTCTATGAACTGGCGGTCCAGGCGCCCCGCGTACTGCCGCACAGCTTGCTGCTCCAGCGGGTCTGGGGTCCGGAAAGGGTCGGGGAACCCTGGCTGGTGCGGGACGTCGTGAAGAGACTCCGTCACAAGCTTGGCGACGACGCGGGAAGCCCCAGGTACATCTTCACCGAGCCCCGCGTCGGCTATCGGATGGCCATCGGGGAGACGCTCCAGGGTAACGGGGAATGAGGTAAGCCGTCCCGGAGAGGATGCAGCGACCCGACCCTGTACATGGCTTGGCTACGGCACGAGCGTGGACGGCTCCTCGGACCAGACCCAGTAACCCCTGCCGTTCACGATCTCCGGCGGCCCGCCGGTACCGCTGTTGGGGACGAGGCGCACCCAGCGGCTGCCCGGCGTGTCGTAGGTGTAGGCCATGCGCCAGGGGATGCCGATGAAGTAGTGGTCCGCCTCGCCGTCGCCCTCGCCCGCGCCCGGCGGCTTGCCCTGCGCGTTATGGGAGAAGTCCACCACGCCGAGGAGGTTCCAGCCGTGCGTCACCGGCACTGCCGGCAGCGTCTCCCTGCGTTCCTGGGGCGGTATGTGGACGGCGATCGTCTCTGACGCGATGGAGAACATCCAGTAGCCGTAGCCCCCTGCGACTTCCTGCAGCCGCCCGCGCCACACGCCGTCGTCCAGGATGGCCGTACGCCAGTCGCCCTCCTGGTAGGAGAGCACCGGGGTGACGAGTCCTCTCGATGGCACGACGTCGCCCAGGGCGGGACGTGCCGGGGTCCCGGGCAGGGAGATGAGGTTCCAGCCCGGGTGCAGCTGCACCTCATAGGGCGGCTCCTCCGCACCGAGGGCGTCCGCGTGTACGTCGAAGAACCGCTCGTTGCCCGCCTCGTCCACGGCCCTGTACTCGACGTCGTGGTGGCTCTCTGTGGGGTTGTGGGCGAGCAGTTCGAACGCTGCACTGTTCAGCCTCGTGAGCAGCGGCATCGCATCCTCGCCGTCCAGCGTTATCTCCGTGATAGTCACCGTGGCGTGCGAGTCCCTGAAGCCGCCCTGCTCGTACTCCCGCCCCTCCTCCGGGAAGCTCAGCCGCACGAACAGGTCCGTCTCCGACGCGTCGTCGTCGTGCCGCCGGAACGTGACCTGCTCTTCAGGTGCGGCCCCGGCG
>DAOUJA010000044.1:0-2868 GCA_034423175.1 Dehalococcoidia bacterium | reverse complement strand
TGGAGAAGCAGCTTGAACGCGGCGTTCTGCAGGAGCGCCCTACCTGAGTGGCCGGTGATGGCCCGGGAGGTGTCCTCGGAGAGGAGGTCCTGCACGTCCTGGGTGATGAACTGCAGCCCCAAGCGGTGTTTCCTCGCGCGCTTCGCCATAGACACCATGAAGGCCGCGCCCTCGGGGTGCTGCATGATGCTCCACACCTCGTCGACGACGAGCAGCCGGGGCCTGGGGTTCCGGGCCGCCGCTGCCCAGACGGTCTCGGTGCAGACCATCGCCGCGGCTGGGCGCAGCTCGGGCTCGAGGAGGCGGAGGTCGAAGACGGTGACGAGCGCCTCGTTGGCAAGCAGGTCGTCGCCCTCGTCGGAGAGGAGGTGGCGGAGGCTGCCGGTCGCGAAGGGCCTGAGCAACCTCGCTAAGTCCTCCGATTCCCCATCCTGCATATAGGCGTAGAAGTCGCGGAAGCCGGTGCGCTCCCGCGTCTCAGCGTAGTAGCCCGCGAGCGCGTGGTCGAGGGACGCTCGGCGCTCGGCGCTGAGCCGCTCGCCGACCATCACCTCGATCAGCCTTCTGAGGCTGCCGATGCGCAGCAGGAGCTCCTCGGGGTCGGCCTCGTCGATGACGAACGGGTTCAGGCCCTGTCCGGGGACGCCGGGAGAGAGGACGCGGCCACCAGCCGCGCGGGCCATGTCCGCATACTCGCCCTCGGGGTCGATGACGTATGCGGTGACGCCGCGCGTAACGCCCCGCAGCACGCCGAGCTTGGTGGCGAACGATTTCCCCGAGCCCGACCGGGCGAGGACGGCGGTGTTCGCGTTCAGGTGCGTGCCGTCCCACGGGTCGTAGACGACGGGGGAGCACGAGCGCAGGTCGATCCCGTAGAGGGTGCCGCTGCGGGTGTCCAGGTCGGGCGGGCAGAAGGGGAAGAGCCGCGCGATGGACGAGGTGTCCAGCGTGCGCCACTCCGCCACCGCGTTCAGCCCGATCGGCAGCGTGGAGAGCATGCCCACGCGCTGGCGGAACGGGAGCGCGTCGACCCTGCCGAGGGTGGCCGCGAAGTGCGCCCTCACCCGCTGCGTCATCTCCTTGAGCGCGGCCTCGTCCTTCGCGTGGAGCGTGATGGAGAGGGACGTGTGGAAGAGCCGCTCGCGCCCGCGCTGCACGTCGTCGCGCAGGCGCGTGACGTCCTCCAGGGCGATGGCAGCTTCGGGAGACATGGTGCGCCCCCGACGCAGCGAGAGCGACTGGGCGGACTCGAAGCGCACCTTCTGCCACTCGAGCGTGCGCGCCGCCTGTTCGGCGGGTATGGGACCGAGGTGGAGCGCGAGGTCCATGGGCGCGCCGGCGGCCATCAGTGCCTGCAGAAAGCCGGGGGCCAGCGCACGGGGCCAGCGGCCCAGGTGCAGCGAGCGGGTGAGACGGTCGCCCACTTCTATCTCGCGGCGGTTGACCGTGACCTCCACCGGCTCGTCACCGTCCCTGTCGGCGGGAGAGCCGCCGAGGGCGGACGCGAGCAGGAGGCGGCGCAGCGCACGCCCGGTGAGCGGGTGGACGGAGAGCCCCGCCCTCCCCAGCAGGCCGTGCAGGTCCACAACGCGGTCGAACGGACAGACGGCGTAGAAGCGGCGGTCGAGGATGCCGCTGCGGCCCTCCAGCGCCGTCAACAGCGAGCGGAGCGATTCCGCAGCGGCTGCGGTCTGCTGGGGGAGGTGCGGTGGCTCCGCCTCGCGCAGGGTCTCCCGCATGGCACCGAGGTCGGGCGGGTGCTGCCTGATGAGCAGCTGGAGCGGGAAGTCCAGGGCGTTCAGCGCCCCCGCGAACGCGCCCAGCTTCGGCTCATCGAGCTCGAGGCCCATCACCTCGCAGACGCCGAGCTTCACGCGGTCGGCGCGCACGGGGCCGTCATCTTCGACGTGGGAGAGCATGAAGCACAGGGGCAGCGGCAGGGGCGGCTTCAGCTCCCGCTCCGGCTGCTGCTCCGCTTCGCGTGTCGCGCCTCTCGGTCGGCGCGTGATCCGCCTGGCGTGTTCGATCAGGTTTCTCATGGTGACGTGTTCCTCCTCATGGGATGGGGACGATGCCGGAGCGCAGGACGACGGCGACTGCCTTCGCGGAGAGGACGACGGCGAGCCCGAGCAGGGCTCCCGCGACGGCGTTGCGCGCCCTGCCCGCGTTGCGCGGCTCGCCTGCCTCCGCCATGAGGACGAAGCCCGCCCAGACCACGGCGAAGAGCGCGAGACCGGCGGCCGCATACGCCATCGCGGTCAGCACGCCGTCGAAGGCTTCGAGCATCGCCCGCTCCTCCTCCGGCGCGGCAGCCATCGAGGCTGCCGCCGCGAAGGAGACCGTCAGGGCTGCCGCGATGCGTCTCACCACGGCCACTCCCACCCGAGGATTCCGAACAGGCCCTTCGATTCACCCTCGCTGAGCGGGGTCTGCACCGGGGTCGGCGTCGGTCCGGGCGTCGCCGGCGGGGTGAACGGCGCGTACGGGGCGTCCGCCCCGATGATGAGCGTCGCGTGCACGGTCTCCTCCTTGCTGCCGTGGGCGCTCCCGCGCGGCGTCACGGTGGCGAGGATGTGCTCCGGGTGGGTGATCGTGACGACGGGCACGACGGTGATGACCTCGGGCGGGATGGTGAGGCGCGCCGAGACGTCGTGGTAGGTGACCTCCCCGTCGTCGTGGTAGACCGCCGCGGACTCGCTGACGACCTTGCTGGTGCCGGGCCGCAGCACCTCGACTGGCACGTGGTACTCCTCTACCTTCTCCGGTATGAGTTCGAGAGCGACCAGCGGCGGGGCGTTGCCCCGCAGGCCCGCTTCGAGGACCGCCTCGACGGTCAGCTCGTGCAGGCGCTCACCCGTCGGCACGGGC
>DAOUJA010000043.1:0-59188 GCA_034423175.1 Dehalococcoidia bacterium | reverse complement strand
TTCGGCGACCGCCGCAAGGAGATGCTGCAGGACATCGCCATCCTCACCGGCGGCACCGTCCTGAGCGAAGAGGTCGGCCGGAAGCTCGACTCCGCCACCATCGAGGACTGCGGACGGGCCCGCAGGGTCGTCTCCACCAAGGACGAGACCACCTTCGTCGAGGGGCACGGCACCGAGCAGGCGATCCAGGACCGCATCGCCCAGATCAAGGCCCGCATCGAGGAGACCACGAGCGACTTCGACCGCGAGAAGCTCCAGGAGCGGCTCGCGAAGCTGTCCGGCGGCGTCGCCATCATCAAAGTCGGCGCGGCCACCGAGGTCGAGCTGAAGGAGAAGAAGGCGCGCGTTGAGGACGCCCTCTCCGCCACCCGTGCGGCGGTTGAAGAGGGAATCGTTCCCGGCGGCGGCACGGTCCTGGTCCGCGCCTCCGAGGCCATCGCCGAGCTCTCCCTCGACGGCGACGAACTCACCGGCGCAAACATCGTCCGCCGTGCGCTCGAGGAGCCGATCCGCACCATCGCATCCAACTCCGGCCACTCCGGCGACGTCATCATCGCCGAGGCCAAGGTTTCCCAGGACGACTGGGGCTTTGACGCCGACGCCGGCGTCTGGGGCCCGATGATCGAGCGCGGCATCGTGGACCCGGCCAAGGTCACGCGGGCGGCGGTCGAGAACTCGTCCAGCGTCGCGGCAATGGTGCTCACCACCGAGTCCGTTGTTACCGACATCCCCGAGCCGCCCGCGGCCCCCGCCATGCCGCACGGCGACCACATGGACTTCTAGTCCAACGCCAACACGGCTCACGTGAAGAAGCCCCTGCGCCTGCAGGGGCTTCTTTGCGTCAGCGGGGATGTAGTCTTCTCACTCCCGCAGTCTGCGCAACATGGCGGTTACGCTCGCAAGGCCGCTCGCCAGGGCATCCTGATACTCCACGACCTGGCGATGAGTGAGCGTCCGCCCCCCGCCGCTCTCGCCGTCGAACGTGATCTCCTCGCCGAATGAGAAATAGCCGGCCCACCTGCGCATAACGTCGTTCAGCCGTTCGTTGCGGTAGTCGGGGTATGCAGCGCCGAACGAGAAGTCCCGGAGCCCCGCCCAATAGACGCGGCCCGGCTCGGGGAAGAACCAGGCAACCGCTACAGGGGAATCCCATATCTCCTTCGGGACGTCTACCCGTATCGACAGTCCCCGGCCACCCCGGACAACCTTCGCCCCACTCTCGCGAGCAACATCGAGAAGGTGCTTCGCGGCCGCGCGTACGGGTTCCCTGCCAAGCCGACCATAGAATTCAACCTCCGCCACCGTTGTCCGTGGTGGCGGGGGAAGGTCCTTACCCTGCGGAGCAGCAGGAGCCCCAATGCCCTTCCGCACGAATATCGTGTCAGCCATAGGCCGCACCTCCATCAGGCTGCACACTATAGCAACACTCCCACCCCATCCTGCGCATCCTGTCCATTCCTGATGAATCCACCCCCCTCCCAAAATCCGTTATCCTGTACGTATGAGCGGTTCGATAGCGAAACGCGCGCTACTGGCAGTCGCCGCGACGATGGCGCTGCTGGCGCTAGCGGCGTGCGGCGGGAGCGACGAGCCGTCCGAGCCGGAAGCGTCGTCCGGCTCCGTTGCGCTCGAAGTGCCGGACCTGCCGATCAGCGCCTACCAGGGACTGGACGCGCTTGGCGGCGAGGACACCTCTCTGTCGACGGTCGTCGGACAGGGTAAGCCCGTGGTGCTGAACTTCTGGGCCGCGCTCTGCCCGCCGTGCCGCGCCGAGATGCCCGAATTCGAGCGTGTCCACGAGGAGCGCGGCGACGAGGTCGTCATCCTCGGGGTCGACATCGGGCCGCAGCAGCTCCTCGGCACGCGCGAAGAAGGACAGGCGCTCCTCCAGGAGCTCGGCGTCACCTACCCCGCAGGCACGACGTTCGACGACTCGGTCGTGCGCGGCTTCGAGATCTTCGGCATGCCCACCACGTTCTTCATCGCAGCGGACGGCACCGTCGTGCGGAAGTGGAGCGGCATCCTCGACGAGGCGAAGCTGAACGAGCTCGTGGACGAGCTGGTGGGCGGCGCGCCGGTCGCCGGAATGGCCTCGGAGGACGCTAGCGCCTCCGGCCAGGCGGACGCGGCGAGCGTGGGCGGAGACGAGTTCATCTGACCGCTGGAGGAGCTGGCCGCGGCGCGGTCGCAGGAGACGTAGCGATGAACGACATGCCGGCCGCCGACGGGGACGGCCACGTACTGGAGAACGCGAAGCGGATAGCCGAACTCCTCGACGAGCCGTACCGCAGCTACCGCGTCGGCAGCAACGCCTCGCCGGACGTCATGCCGATCGAACCGCTCACCCCGCTGGACGGCGTGCCGCGCAGCCTCGGCGGACGGCTCGTCGGCGGACGGGCCCGCTCGGCGGAAGACTGGCTCGAAGCCCTGGACCGCGGCCCGCTGGAGTGGTCGGCCGTCTACCCCACGCTCGGGCTCTACGCAGGGTACGTGCGGGACCCCGCCTACCAGGCCACGCTGTGCCGCGCCTACAACGACTGGCTCGCCGAGACGTTCTACCCCCACTGCGACGGGCGCATCCTCGGCGTCGCCCTGCTCCCGACGCTCGACCAGGACGCCGCCGCCGCGGAGCTGCACCGCGCGGCCGGGCTCGGCCACGCGGGCGTCATGTTCCCGGCGGACGGCACGCACCTCCTGGGCCACGCCCGCTACGACGTCGTCTACGAGGCGGCGCGGGAGGCCCGACTGCCAGTCGCGATACACGCGTCCGGCTCGCCGTTCGCTCCCGGCGCGGAGGTATTCCCCACCTTCATCCAGGCGCACTCCGTCGCGCACCCGTACGGCATCATCCGGCAGTTCACGAGCATGATGTTCGAAGGCGTCTTCGAGCGCTTCCCGGAGGTGAACTTCGGCTTCCTGGAGGCGGGCGCCACCTGGCTCCCGTGGTGGCTCGACCGCATGGACGAGGAGTACGAGGCCCGCGGCGCGGCGGAGGCCCCGCTGCTGACGCGCGCGCCCAGCACGTTCGTCCACAAGGGCGGCAACGTCTTCGTCGGCTGCGAGCCGAACGAGCGCATGCTCGGCCAGGTGCTCGACATCGTCGGCGACGACGTGGTGATGTACGCGTCGGACTTCCCGCACTGGGACTCGGACTACCCCGGCTCGCTGCAGCACATGCGCACCCGCGAGGACCTTACGGACAAGCAGCGCCGCGGCGTCCTGTACGAAGCGGCCAACCGCTTCTACTACCGCTCCTGACCCTCTTCCGCCCCGAACCGTTCCAGCGCCCACCGCGCCTTCTCCCGCGGGACGCCGCACCGCGCCGCGAGCCGGACCTCGCCCGCGCCGGCCATGGAGCGCGGCGGCAGCAGCAGCCCGGCGGCGAACTCCTCCGCCTGCCGCTCAGCCTTGACCCGGTTCACCCACTGCCACGACGCCAGGTAGAGGCTCGTGCCGGTGTGCAGAGCGTGATGCCCGACGGCGTGCGCCGTCAGCCACCGCTGCCAGTTCTCCGGCAGCGACTCGTCGATCCCGATGGCCCCCTCGAAGATCACCTCGCGCAGGCGACCGCGGAACCGCCACGGCACGACCTCCAGGCCGAGGCTTCGCAGCACGGGGCCCAGGTCGCCGGCGGGTTGGATGGCGTAGCGCTCCGCAAGGTCGCGCCCCAGCCGGAATGCGCGCATAGACGGTCCCTCCTGCACTCGGGATCGGACGCATTCTCGCAACCCGGCATCCCGTGGCGCCAGGGGCTCGTGTCAGCATTCCGGTAGCATGGGCGGAGTCCCGCGATCACTGTCCATACGGGTACGGGTTGCGGCAGGCCGTGTTTGGAGGATAATGCGGCCACTACGCGGGAAGGAGGCGGGCATGATCATCGACGCGCACCAGCACCTGGTTACGGGGTCTCAGATCGGTCAGTATCAGGCGTTCCTGCTCAACGGGCGCGGGTTCCACGGCAAGGGACACCCCGGCGTTACCGCTGAGACCGTGGCGGGCTGGAAGAATGCGGGCAAGACGCATTCCCAACTACTGGACGAGGTGGGGACGGACATGGCCTTCATCTCTCCGCGCCCGTACTCCCTGATGCACTCGGAGAAACCGAACAAGATCGTGCACTGGTTCTGCGAGGCGACCAACACCGCCATAGGGCTGGCGGTGCAGAACGAGCCTGACCGCTTCAGGGGTGTCGCGGGCCTGCCGCAGTGCGACGGGGCGCCCGTGAGCGACACGTTCGAGGAGATCGACCGCTGCATCAACGACCTGGGTTTCATCGGCATCATGATCAACCCGGACCCGAGCGAGGGGCAGCACACCACGCCGACGATGGGCGACGAGTACTGGTACCCGCTCTACGAGAAGATGGAGAGGGAGGACATTCCGGCGCTGATCCACCCGGCAAGCTGCAAGGACCTGCGCGAGTCGTTCCACAACCACTTCATAACGGAGGAGAGCATCGCCATCCTGTCGCTCGCCGCCTCCACCGTGTTCGACGACTTCCCGAACCTGAAGATCATCATGAGCCACGGCGGCGGCTCGATCCCCTACCAGATAGGGCGCTGGCGGGCCCGGATGCGCGGCGCGAACGGGGAGGAGACGTTCGACCGCCACGTGAAGAACCTCTACTACGACACGTGTCTCTACAACGTGGAGTCGCTGGAACTGCTGTTCAAGATAGTGGGGTCGGACCGCTGCCTGTTCGGCACCGAGCGCCCGGGCGCGGGGTCGGCCAACAACCCGCGCACCGGCGAATGGTACGACGACACGAAGCCCCTCATCGACGGCATCGACTTCCTGTCGGACGAGGACCGGGGCGCCATCTACGAAGGCAACGCCCGGGGAGTCTACGGCGCGCGGTTCTCCTAGCCTGCGCCTTGTTCGTCACTCCGGCGGAGGCTGGAATCCAAGGGGCGGCGAGGACCAGGGCCGCCGCCTCGCGTCCCTACGTCAGCGGACGCGGCTTCCGCTTGCTCCGCACGTAGCGCGCGAAGTCGCGCACCTGCTCCCACTCGTCTGCGTCGAGGTCGCCTACCTCGTAGAGGCGCGCGAGGTCGGACTCCTTGATGGGGGTCTCGTACTCTTCCTCGGTCAGGTGCCCCGCGAGCACCAGCAGCTGGCCGAGCGGCGCGCCCATCGCCCCGGCGACCTTCCGCAGCGTCGCGGGGGTCGGTATCGTGCCGTGGTTGAACAGCACGCTGAGCGATGCGTGCGGCACCCCGGCGCGCCGGGCCAGCGCGAGTTGCGAGACCTCGTGCTCAGTGAGCCACCGCCTGAGATATGAGGCGAGCGTGTCGCCCTGTTTCACCGTCGTCATAGCGGGATTGTACATAACCCGCGCGCCTAACGCATCCGTGACACCGCCCCGTTGCGCAATCGACACGCCCGGGGTCATCATGTCATGACCAAGACTTGATGCCGACGTTCGTGCGTCAGCAAGGAGGAGAACACGATGGCAAGACCGGTTGTCCACGAATACGTCCGTTGTCCGCGCTGCGCGGCGCGCGGCATGCGGGAGTTGACCACCCTCCCGCAGGAGGGGCACCCCATATTCATGTGCCCGTTCTGCAGGCACACCTGGTGCGAGCGGGGGCGCATGCGCAAGTCGCACGCCGCACCGTTGCGGCGCGGGGGTACGCGGCCCACATCCTTCCCGGCGGGAACGAGGGAGGAGATGCGGTGAAGAGAGCGTTTTCGGAACTCGTGCTCGTGTTCGCCGCCCTGGGCGTGCTGCCGCTCGGTCCGCTGCTCGCCGCAAGCCGCGCCGGCCTCGCGTGGGAGGTGCTCGCGCTGGCCGCGACGTGGGCGCTCAGCTGGTACGTCTGGCTCGCCTCGCGGCTCCGCCGGGAGTGATGCACCATGCCCGCTGACCTCGCAGCGCCCCGTGCTCGAGCACGCGCGAATGCGGGGACCCCGCAGCCCTGGCGCGGAGCGAGCGCGCAGGGCTCCTTGACCGGTGCGTCCCTCGCTGCTAGCCTGTCTCACAAGTCCGTAACCGCAAGGAGCAGACGCATGACCAACACGATCCCCAACGGTGGCGCGGCAGGCACGGAGACCGGCGAGCCCGTCATCACCATCACCGACCTCGCGGCTGAGAAGCTCGCAGAGGTCCTCGCCGAGGAAGGGCAGGCTGGCGCCGCACTGCGCGTCATCGTCGTCCCCAACGGGCACGGCGCCCAGTACATGCTCTCGCTCGAGGACACGCTGGCCGAGGACGACCTCGTCCTGTTCGATTCCGGCATCCGCGTCATCGCGGACGAGGACAGCGCCCCGCTCCTCCACGGAGCGTCCATCGACTACTCGGAGGGACTGATGCGCAGCGGGTTCGTTATCGAGAACCCGAACATCGCCACCAGCGGCGGCTGCGGCTGTGGCAGCGGCGGGTGCGGATGCGGCTCCGGCGGATGCGGGTGCAGCGACCAGTAGACCCTCGCCGTCAAGCACGTACAGAGAAGCGCCCCGGCTGGAGCCGGGGCGCTTTCACGTTGCGATAGCAGTCTCTGCCGCTGCGGTCAGTCCAGCGACCATACCGAGAACCCGGCGTAACCGACCGCCTGTCCCGGCGTACGGGTCTCCTCTGAGAAGCCGGACGCGACGGCGATACCACCCTCGGTCTCGCCTTCTCCGAGCTCCAGCTCCTGCGCCAGGACGCCGTTCACGTAGAACAGGCCCACTTCTCCGATCGCCAGCAGCACCAGGGCGTTCCGCTCTCCGGCGCCGGTGTTCAGGCGCAGGTCTCCGGACCTTGTGAACGCGGGCTGTCTCCCGCCCGTTCCCAGCAGGTGGTTCCACTCCTCGTCGCTGCCGACATACACGGCGCTGAGGACGTTCCGCTCCGACTCTCTGAAGATGAAGCCGTAGTCCCACGGACCGACACCAGAAGCCGGGTTCGTGAACGTCGCCACCGCCATGAAGTCGCCCGCCCCCGGGCCGATACGAGACAACTCGACGGCGTCGCCGCCGGCCTGCTGCTCCAGTGCGCCTGAGTCCGTTCCCAGCAGCCTGGGTTCGGAGACCGAGAAGCCCAGGAAGCGCGTCGTCTGTCCGTGCTCCTTGTTATCGGTGTGGTATCCCGTGATCACCGAGACGTCTCCCCGGGTCGGGCCGACACCCAGGTCCAGTATGGCTACCGCGCTGCCATTGATGAAGAGCCAGCCCTGGGAGCCGATCGCGGTAAGGCGCAGCGTGTTCATGCCGCCCGTGTCGGGCCACAGGCCCGACGCCCTGCCGCTCTCCAGCAGCTGTCCTTCGCCGGCGCCCTGGCGCAGGTAGTGGAACCACATGGGCGCGCCGTCGTTTCGGTTCTCCACCACCAGCGCGTGGTAGTTGAACTGTCCCGCGTCCCGGAACAGGAACCCGTAGTCCCAGCCGCTCAGGACGGCGGGGTACGGGTTGTTGAACGTGGCCGTGGCGATGAAGTCGCCTGCGGAGACCCCGGCGCCGAACTCCACGATGAACTCGTCGCTGCCGTGCGGCAGGTCGCCGTTCACCGGCCCGAAGGAAACGGGTGCGCCGGGATCCGGCGTGCGCTCTTCTTCCGGAGGCTCCACGCGAGCCCCGGCCTTCAGTCCGGGCAGGACCGACCGCACCGTTTCCGAACTCACCGCAAATCCATCTCCCTCTATAACCACTTCCGAACCCGATCCCCGTACGGCGAACGCAGTGATGCCCACGACCGTGCCGTCCGCCGTGAGGAGCGCCCCTCCGGCGTTGCCAACGCTGAGCGGTACGTCGGCCAGCAACTCCCAACGCTGCAGGAGTTCGTTGTAGTTCACGTCGGACACGACGCCGCTCGTCAGCACCACCGAGTCGCTGTCCAGCGGGTAGCCGAGCGCGAACACGGCCGTCCCCGCCATGGGGTTCGTTTCGGCCAGCACCGCCGCCTCGAACGATTCGGAGCAGCAGATACTCAAGGCAGCGAGGTCTCTCGCGCTATCGGAGCCGAGCACGGTCGCCTCGTATGACCTGCCGTTGTGGGCGGTGACCTGGATGGCGCCGGGATCGTTGCCCACAACGTGGTCGTTGGTGACTACCACTGCCTTGCCCAGGTCATCGACTTCCACGATGACGCCGGAACCGGCGGCGGTGTCCGTACTTACCTTGACGACGCTCGGACGCGCACGTTCCGAGAGCGCGTCTACGTCTACGGGCACCGGCGTTGGCGTTGCCGTTTCCTCCGGGGTCGGCGCCTCCGTGGGAGGCGCGGTTGGCGTCGCGGTCGGACGCGGCGTCGGGGTTGGTTCAGGCGTTGCGGTTGGAGTCGGCGTGGGCGTCGCCGCGGGCGTTGGCGTCGGCGGAACCGGCGTCGGAGCAGCCGTGGGGACGGGAGTCGGCGTTGGGGTTACCGGGGCCGGGGTAGGCGTCGGCTCCGGGTCCTCGGTTACTCCGAGCCCGAAGAGGGCGAATGCGGCGCCTCCGGCGGCCGCGGCGAGCGCCACGACGACCAGCAGTACGATGAGCAAGCGGCATTTCCTGCGGAAGAACCCTCGTCTGCCGCCGCCGTCACCCCAGCCTATGCCGCCGCCGTCGTCCCGGCCCCCGCCGCCCTCGCGGGACAGCAGCGCCTGAAGGCGGGCTTCCTCGAATGCCCTCGCGCGCTCGATGTCCTCCCGCCGCCTGCGATTCAAGTCCTCGAGTTCCGGCTGGCGGCGGGCGACCCGCTCGATCTCCCGTCGCATCTCCGAGCGGCGGCGATACTCCGCCAGCTGCTCTTCTTCCACCCGCTGGCGCTGGATGGCGAACGTCTCCTGGTCCAGGTAGCCCGCCCCCTGGCAGAGCGGGCAGCGCTCCCGACCTCCGCCCGAGCGATCGGACGTCACCTGCCCTCGGCCCTCACAGATGCTGCAGACGCCGCCGTCCACGAAACGGACCTCGTGGTCGCGGAGCTGGCGCTGCACCAGGTGCCTGCCGCAGAGCGGGTTCATGCCCCGGATGGCGTACCCGGCGGCGAGGTCCTCGCACTCCGGCTCGACGCAGTGGGCCCGTTCATCGCTGTGGACATGGGCAGCCCAGAGCGGAGGTGGAAACTCCCTCCGGCATTGGCGGCAGGTGATGGTTGGCAGTCCGCCTGATGTCATGGCTTCTCAGGTCTCCTGTGTTCCGGGCGCGTGCCACAGGGTCTGCGGGACATAAGCCTACCACGCCACGGCTGCCGCTGGCGGAGCTCCGCTACCACGCTTCCCCGCACGCCTACCGCGCGGGCTGAGTCACGGACAATTCGACGAGTTGCTCGGTCAGCATGTTACCTCCGCTATCGCGCCAAACCATCACCGTATACACGCCTGGCGCAGTAGCCAAGCTGCCCAACGAGACAGTGAAGCTGAAAGAGTCTCCCGTCTCATTCCACGTATCAGCGACCACTTCGTTGGCATCGAGGTTGGAGTAGTAATAGCCCTGTCCAGGCGGTTCGAGTATGCGCGCAACAGGTTCACCACAAGAGGTGGTGAACCCCCCTCCGATGCAATAGCTGTCAAGCCTGCCAATCTGTGTTGGAGTCTTTGGGGTAGGCAAGGGATCGAAGTACACGCCAACCACGCCCCCGATTCTGACTGCAGCCTCGCGCTTGGCCAGGGAGAATGAGAGTAATCCTTCACGCGACAGTGTAGGTGATGCGTGAGCCTCTACAGCCCCCCCTTCGAAGTGCTGAACGAAAGTAACCCGCCTACCATTGAAGGCGATGCCGATGTTAACGGCGCGATGACTCCTCCGTAGGATGTTGTCACGGTGCCCCCAATCAGCGTGAGCATCGTCGTACATCATTGCCCACTGTTGACGTTCAATGGCGCCCCTGGGCGCCGGGACAATGCAATTCACCTTGCCATCACAGCCAGACAGATCCCATTCGCTGTCCGTCCAGCCGCTGAACGCTGCGTTCTCCGATGCGTAGCTGGCCCCACCGGTTTGGGAGTAGACCATGTAGGGCTTGCGTCCATCTACCCACCAGTGACCCAGATAGTCGTGAGTGAGCATGTCCTCGGCATGAAGTTGAGCCGCTTCGTTCAAGCCCAGTACCACAGACGGCAAACCATATGCGGCCCGGTCGATATTGATGAGCCCTAAGGCGTAGACACGTAGCTCCTGAATCTCGCGCGCCGTAAGTTGCTGCTCTGAGGTGGCATTGGAATTCAAGATGGGTGCGGTCGCCGTGGCCGCCGGGCGAGGTGTGGGAGTAGCCGTGGGGCGAGGCCTCGGTGTGGGGCGGGGAGTTGCCGTTGCCGTCGGTGTGGCCGTGGGAGGTGGCGTCGGTGTTGCGGTCGGACAGGGCGGCAGCGGGGTGGGCTCCACGACCGATGGTACGGCGGTGGCGGTTGCTGGAGGAGTGGGTGTGACAAGCAGGCTTCGGCACTCGGCGAGCGGAACATAGGCTGCAACCGTGGCCACCAGCACTTCTCTCCGGTTCAGCAGCCATATCCTCCACGTATGCCCGCCGTGCTCACCGGCGACGATGACGTCTTGCAGGCGGTGAAACGCCACGATGTCCTCGGCCGCGGTCAAGCGTGTCTCCAGGTCATCGACCAACGGACACGCCTCACGCAGCGGCAGGCCTTCCAGGCTCTCCACCGCCTCGTCGAAGTCGCGGATGATCTGCGCCAGGGCAGCGTTGACTTCTTTCGGGCTCCAGTCCCGCATCCACTCCTGCCAGGCCTCGGTGAGCGGCACGGGCGTTGGGGTGGGGGTCGGAGTCGCCGAGGGGTCGGGGGTTGCCGTGGAGGTCGGGATGGGTGTCGGAACGGCGCAGGGGAACGGCGTTGACGTGGCAGTGGCGGATGCGGGGGCTGGGGTGGGGGTCCACGTTGGCGCTACCCCCACGACGGCGGGCGCCGTCGGAGTCGGAGTGGGCGTCGGCTCGCTCTCCGTCTCCTGGGAGGTGTACCAGTAGTAGACGCCTATGCCTCCCGCGATCAGGGCCAGGAGGAGGAAGAAGCAGCACCAGCCACGTCCGCCGGACGAGCCGCCTGCGCCGGGACTGACGGCGGTGCCTACATGCCCTCCGCCGCCCCTGCGTGCTGAGCCTCCCTGCGGCTTGGGAGCAGTCCGCCACCGCTCGCGATAGTAGTCCCTGTCCTCGATCGGCATGAACTTGAACTATACGCCCCCTACCCCAGCGACACCCGTGACCCCGTGCGCGCAGACTCCACCATCGCGAGCGTGATCTCGACGACGCGCAGGCCGTCGAGGCCCGAGGCAAGCGGCTCGGCGTTGCCCTCGACGGCGGAGTCGAACGCCCGCACCTGCTTCGTGTAGAGCGCGAAGGGGTGTTCCTGGTAGGTCTCGTCTTCCGTCAGCGCGTCGGTGCGGACCGCGAGCGCGCCGCCCTGCGTCATCTCGATGCTGGACCGGAGGCCCGCGCGGCCGAGCGTGCCGTAGACCATCACGTCGTTGTTCTCGTAGTCGGGCGTGCGGCGCCCCGTCAGCAGGGTGGCTATCGCGCCGCTCCTGAAGCGCAGCGCCAGCGTCACCAGTTCCTCAAGCGGCCTCTCCGGGGTGGCGTCGCTCACGGCGGAGACCTCCGCCACGTCGTCGTTCAGCACGAACCGCAGCAGGTCGGCGCAGTGGACGCCGGTCGCCATGAACGCGCCCGCGCCGATGAGCGACGGGTCGTCCCACCACGCCTGGAGGCCGGTGCGCGGCGGGGGCGCCTCCTGGCCCCGTACGCCCCGGCACCAGCTCGCCTGCGCGAGTGACACCCTGCCGACCGCCCCGTCAGCCACGAGCGAGCGCAGGCGCTGGTGCCCTTCGTGCGCGCGCAGGTGGAAGCCGACGCCGAGCCGCACGCCCGCAGTGTCGCAGGCATCGATCATGCGCTGGCCGTCATCCACGGAGAGGGCCATCGGCTTCTCGACCAGTACGTGCTTGCCCGCCTGCGCCGCGCGGACGGTCTGCTCCGCGTGCAGGGCATTCGGCGAGGCGATGTAGACGACGTCCACGGCGGGGTCGCGCAGCAGAGCGTCGAGGTCGTCGTAGGCGGTCGCTGCGCCGTGCTTCTGCGCGAACGCCTCCGCGCGCCCGATGTCCCGGCTCATCACGGCGGCGAGCGACGCGTCCTCCGCCTCGTTGATGGCGGGCGCCATCTTGGTGTCCGGGTGCCTCCCCGTGCTGACGATGCCCCATCCGATGGTCATGCGCTATCCCTCCTCAGAGTACGTGGGAGGCAAGGATAGCAGGGGTGACAGTTGGGCTAGATGGCGCCCTACCCTTCGATGTAGCGGTAGGCGGCGAGGGCTGCCGCGACGCCGTCGCCGACGGCGTTGGCGAGCTGGCGGTCCGAGAACTGGCGGACGTCGCCGGCGGCGAAGACGCCGGGAACGTTCGTCTCCATCTGGAGGTTCGTTCGCACGTGGCCCGCGGCGTCCAGTTCCAGCACGCCCTGCATGAATTCGTTCACGGGGTGGAAGCCGATGAAGATGAAGACGCCCTGCGTGGTGTGCTCCGTGACCGCGCCGGTCTTGAGGTTGCGCAGCACCGCGCCGTGCACGTCGCCGTTGCCCCGGATCTCGTCGACGACCGTGTCCCAGACGAACTCCATCTTCGGGTTGTCGAAGGCCCGCTGCTGCAGGATCTTGCTGGCGCGCAGTTCGTCCCGCCGGTGCACCACCGTCACCTTGTTGGTCATGCGGGTGAGGTAGAGCCCCTCGTCGATCGCGGCGTCGCCGCCGCCCACTACCGTCACGTCCATGCCACGGAAGAAGTTGCCGTCGCACGTCGCGCAGTAGGAGACGCCCTTGCCCCAGTACTCGACCTCGCCGGGGACGCCAAGCTGGTTGTGCTCGCCGCCGGTCGCGACGATGAGCGCCTTCGCCGTGTACTCGCCGTCCTCACAAACGACGCGCTTCACGTCGCCCTCCACGTCGAGGCTGAGTACGGTGTCGTATTCGAACTCGACGCCGAAGCGCTCGGCCTGCTTCTCGTACAGCATCGCGAGCTCCGGGCCGTCGATCGGCTCGGGGAAACCGGGGTAGTTCTCGATCTCGCCGGTGAGCAGGATCTGGCCGCCCACCGCCTTCTTCTCGATGATGAGCGTCTTGAGCATCGCGCGCACCGAGTAGATGGACGCGGCGAGGCCGGCTGCGCCCCCGCCGATGATGATGACGTCGTATTGCGGTCCGTTCGACATTTCACCCTCACCCTGACCCTCTCCCCTCAATGAGAGGGGAGTCTGTACGTTCCCGCCTAGACGCGGTAGCGGTAGCGTCCGTTCAACTCGTCGCGGTTGAGGCGGCGGTTCAGGTGCAGCCCCTCCAGCACGAACTCGGCGGCTGAGGCCGCCTCCGGCCCGCTGCTGCCCGTGCCGAGCTTGCTCAGCGCGCCCGCGAACCCCTCCAGCTGCCCCATCTCCTCCAGGTAGACGCTGGCCGGCAGGTCGGCGCCGGTGTCGAACGTCTGCCCGGCCTCGAACGCCACGACGAGCTCGTCGAGTTCGTGCGGTTCGAAATGGCGGTCGAAGACGTTGAGCAGCGCGCGCCGGACCAGCTCGTCGACGATCTTGGCCTCGCGCCCTTCCTCCATCGTTTCCAGCTCCACCTTGCCGAGCGTGGAGGCGATGATGAAGGCGAAGTCGGTGATGCGGGGCACGGCCTGCGCCTCGCCCTGCGAGATGGCGCGCCGCAGCGCGTTGGCCGAGACCGTTTCGTAGTTGGCGATGGAGACGCGCACGCTCACGCCGGAGCGCTGGTTGATCTCCGGGTGCCGCCGCGCGAGGGACGTGAACTCGGCGATGAGCTCCTTGATGTACGCCGGAACGACGATGGGCTCCGCCGCGCCGGGGAACTCGTTGCGCTCCACGTCCATGATGGCGATCTCCTGGGAGATCTCCCGGGGGTAGTGGGTGCGGATCTGCGCGCCGTAGCGGTCCTTCAGCGGCGTGATGATGCGGCCCCGGTTGGTGTAGTCCTCCGGGTTCGCGCTCGCCACGACGATCACGTCCAACGAGAGCCGGACGAGGTAGCCCTTGATCTGGATGTCCCGCTCCTCCATGAGGTTGAAGAGGCCGACCTGGATGCGCTCCGCGAGGTCCGGCAGCTCGTTGATGCAGAAGATGCCGCGGTTGGTGCGCGGGATGAGGCCGTAGTGGATGGCGAGCTCGTCCGAGAGATAGCGGCCCTCCGCGATGCGGATGGGGTCCACGTCGCCGACGAGGTCCGCGATGGAGATGTCAGGCGTCGCGAGCTTCTCGCCGTAGCGGCGGTCGCGCCCGATCCAGTCGACGGGTGTGTCGTCGCCCTGCTCCTGGATGAGCTCGATGGCGTAACGGGAGATGGGGGCGAGGGGGTCGTCGTTCACCTCGCTCCCCTTCACGATGGGGATCTCCTCGTCGAGCAGGTCCACCAGGGCGCGGATCATGCGCGACTTCGCCTGTCCGCGCTCGCCGAGCAGGATGATGTCCTGCCCCGCGAGGATGGCGTTCTGCACCTGGGGGATAACGGTGTCCTCGTAGCCCACGATGCCCGGGAAGACCGGCTGGCCGTTGCGCAGGCGCTCCATGAGATTGCGCCGGAGCTCGTCGCGGACGGACGCGACGGCATAGCCGCTCTCGCGCAGCGCGCCGAGCGTCTCCGGGCGTCCGTTCTTCGATGGTTTCCTGGTCGTGGGTTTCCTTCGCGAGGTGGTCATGGGCGCTCCTGGCCGGGATTGCGCCGGAAGCCGGCGCCTACTTCTCATTCTACACAAGCCCGGAAGGGAGACACCCTCAGTGCCGTCCTCTATCCGCCGCCCGGCGGGAACGGGTCCAGCTCGCTGGCCCGCGCCTGCGATTCGACTATGGAGACGCCGCGGCTCGTCTTGTCGCCCCAGAGGCTCTTGACGTAGGTGAGCACCGCGACGACGTCATCGTGGCTGAACCGGTCGCCGAAGGCCGGCATGGCGCTCTTGAAGCTGCTGAATCGCGGGTCTTCGAACTCCTTCCCTCCCTTGCTGACGACGCGGTAGAGGAGGCCGTCGCCGTGGTGCCAGGTGTGTCCGTCGCCGTTGAGCGGCGGGGCGGGCAGCGTGCCGTCGGCTTTCGCGACGTGCCAGTTGGGTTGTCCTTCGCCTCCGACGCCGTGGCAGGTGGCGCAGTTCGCCGCGAACAGCTCCTTGCCCCTCGACACGACGGAGGAATCGAAGCGTGACTCCGAGCCGCAGGAGGTCAGCAGGAGGAGGACGAGCAGGAGCGCGGCGAACGCCACGAGGCGGGCGCGAGCACGCGCAACGATGAGGTGGGAACGAACGACAGGCGACACTATTTCCTCTCCTCTCACTGTAGCACGACGGTAAGGGAGCCCGGACCTGGCTCCGCGTGAGGCCGCCCGAACGCCGGGAGTCGCTAGAAGGCGAGGCCCAGCTCCACGGCCCTGGCCAAGGGCTCCTCATACAAGGCGGTCGTTGGGGAACGTCTGCAGTCCGTCCAGAATTCCACGGTTGCCCCGACATAGTTCAGGGAATCGACGGCGACAGGGAATACATACTCGCCGACCGTCCCTGTCCGGATCAGATGCCAGCGGTCCGGCTCCCGTTCCTTGCTCACCTTCGCATGCACCAGCGTCCCGATGGCGGCCGGAGTGCCATCGATGCCGATCTCACCATGGAAGACGATCGGAAGCAGAGGAATGGTGTCGATATCAGGGGATGTCGATGCCGGCAGGGCATGCATGCGTCCGGAGCGCAAAGCCGGGAGGGCAACGTTTGCGACCGCGGACGCATCGACAGCGATGACCTCGCCGGAACCGGCCATGTCGTTCCTCAGCAGCCAGAGAATGGGCATGCGCATGCCCTGCATCGCGCCGCCCGCGTCCACCAGGACTGCCCCGTCAGCGGTCGTCTCGTCGGTGGCGGCTATACGCGAGAAGCCGTCGGCCAGAGTTTCGTCCTCCACGACCGTCGTCGCCCGTCGCTCCAGTGCCGACGTCGAGGACGAGTACTGGAAGATGTCCAACTGCTGTCCGGCGGAAGGAGACTCGCCGGATAGCGCCAGGTAGTCGTAGGTGCGCGCGGGTCCCGTCAGCGGTCCGAGAAGCGCCAGCCCCACGTCGTCGTCCCTGCCGGTAACGCATGCCTGATCGTCCGAGCCGTCCCAGAAGCGGACGTCCACCACAGGGGCCTCCCCGAGCAGTTCTGAGGTGGTGAGTATCTCTCCGCTCTCGCTGATGAGGACACCTGTCCAACCCGTGTCCTGCGGGCCCGTGAGCCTCACGATCGCCGGCTCCGCGGGGATGGGTGTCGGAGTGGGAGTAAGCGTTGGTGTTGGCCTTGGCGTGGGAGTCGGCGTTGGCGCAGGCGTTGGACTTGAGGTGGGGGGTGGGGTGGGAACCGGCGGCGGAATCGGCCCCGCTGTGGGGGTTGCGATGGGCGTAGGCGTCGGTATGGGGAGTGGCGCTGGGAACGGGATGGCTATCGGCGTCGAGGCGGGCGTGGCAGAGGGGACGAGGCTCGTGCCAGTGGGAGCAGGGCTCGGCGTTGCCTCCCCGCAGGCGACGAGGACAAGGAGCGCCAGGGAGAGGAGGACGGTTGCCGGCAATACAAGCTGCACCTGCGTGAGGATGGCAAGAGTGTAGCATGCGAGGTTAGCAGGGGCTGGTACACTCGCCCCCATGACGCGCCGCATCCTCACGACGCTCGCACTCCTCGCGCTTGCTGCTGTCGTCTCCTCCGTGGGGCTGCTCCACGCGCAGGACCCGGCGGAGCGACCACCGTACCGCATCCACCTCCATACGGGGTGGAACCTCATCTCGTTCCCCGGCGACCCGGTGGACCCGACGTTGGAGAACGTCATAGGCGATGCTCAGGTGGACATGGTCCTGGCATACCGGGACGCTCGTTGGAGCGCCGCCGTGCGAAAGAGCGACGGCATCTGGCGCACAACCAGCGGCTTCACGATGTCAGGCGGGCGGGGATACTGGGTACACGCGACTGCCGGGGATGTCGTCGAAGCAGCGCTCTCGCCGGATACGCCCAGACCATCGTCGGAAGGATGCCGATGGCAGTTGATGGGAATCTGGGACGCTGAGCAGCGGGCCGCAGGTACGAGAATCAACGCAGACGACCACTTCGCCAGTATCAGATGGCGGGCCGCTTACACGTACCGGCCAAGCGCGAACCTATGGGAAAAACTGGTGGCTGGCTCCAACGAAACCGTGGAGACCGGCGCAGGCTACTGGGTGTGGGTCGCATCGGGGCACGCGCACACTCCAGATAGCGTCCACTACTTCTGTGGTCCGGGGTAGTCGGACAGCCCACTTCCAGGGGATCCTGGCTCGCCCCCTCACACCTTCGAGACCATGTACTCCTGGCCGGCGTCCTCGATGGCAACGGCCTTCGGCAGCACGATGTCCAGCGAGCGGACGCGGAACGCTCCGCCGTTGCGGGCTTCCGGCGGCTCCTGGCCCTCCATGAGCTGGCGCACGGAGCGGATGAGGCGGCGGCGCACCTGGATGATGGCGGTGTCGCTGCTCACGAGATGCTCGCGCGTGCGGTCGGAGACCGGCCCGCCGTGCTGCACTTCCGTCACCGCGAAGTCCTGCGCCGGTATCGACTTGATGCCGGTGAAGGAGTAGTGGCGCTGCGCCGCACGGTCCTGCAGGTAGTCGTTGTATCTGTTCTCCTTCGTACGGTACGTGCCGGGGACCATCTCCGGGAAGAGGACGCCCTTGTCGCGGTAGACGGAGAGCTCCTCTGCCGTGAGCGGACGCTCGGCGTGCCAGCGGACGCGGAAGGCGACGGCGTGCTCGTCGTCGACCGGCACCTTCACCTGGCAGAGGACGCTGTCGCCGGGGCGGGCGGCGATCATGGTGTAGAAGGGGAGCATCCACTGGTTCACGCGCCAGTAGTAGTTCTCGCCCGCTTCGCGGCGGGCGGTCAGCATCACGCCGTACTCGGTGTCGCTCACGGTCCAGACGGGCGCCCTGTCCGTTGCGGTGAGCTCCGCGATGCCGCTGGCGCGGCCGTCGATCACCGTGCCGCCTTGCACGTAGCTGTGCAGGAAGCCGAGGTGGCTGGAGTCGATGTCGGCCTCCATCGACTGCAGGTAGTTGCACTCCAGGAACATCTTGGAGATGTAGCGCTGGTCGTTCGGGACGCGCGTCCACTCCATCTCCGGGAACTCCGGCACGCCGTTCTCACGCGGGCCGAGGTACGCCCAGATGACGCCCCCTCGCTCGACCGCGGGGTAAGCGCGGGCGCGTATCTTCTCCCTGAAAGTGGCCCCCTCCGGCGCATTCGGCACGTCCACGCACGTCCCTTCAACGTCGTACTTCCAGCCGTGGTAGACGCAGCGCAGGCCCTCCTGCTCGTTCCGTCCGTAGAAGAGGTCCGCGCCGCGGTGCGCGCACCACGGCTCCAGCACGCCGATGCGCCCCTTGCTGTCCTTGAACGCCACGAGGTCCTCGCCGAGTATGCGGGCGCGGACGGGCGCGCAGTCCGGGGCAGGAAGCTCCTCCGCGAGCAGGATGGGCGTCCAGAAGCGGCGGGCCAACTCGCCCATGGGCGTGCCCCGGCCCACCTTGGTAATCAGTTCGTTCTCTTCCGCGCTGAGCATCGATGTCCCTCCCGGGATCCGTGTGACGCTGAGGGCATTCTAGCGCGGGGCGCAAGGGAGCGGAGGGCGAGGCATCGCTTCGGGGTCCCTGCCCTCGCAGGAACGACGGAAGAGCGCGGACAATACGGGGTTCAGCTCCTGAGCGCGAGCGTGAATATCGCACCAATCATGGCGACGCCGACGGTGGCCATGACGACGATGACCGTATTGAACTTCGAGTTCACCTCATGGCGCAGAGCATCGAACCGGTCATCGATGTCCGCGCGCAGCGCATCGAACCGGCCATCGATATCAGTGCGCAGCGCATCGAACCGGCCATCGATGTCAGTGCGCAGCGCATCGACCTTCGCATCGAGGCCCCTGACTGCTCCCGTCAGGTCACCGAGCCGCTGGTCCAGCTGCTCGTAGGCGCCCTCGAGTCTGCTGACACGCTCTTCCATCGTCGCCATGCCGCGATTGTAGCACAATCTTTGTAGTGCCAGTAAACCAGTACCAGCACAATCCACGCGGGCGGGGTCAGGTCTCGCCTCCTGGAAGGCGACTGCGCAATGCCGTGCCATGATACGCTCACCCCAACCCCTTGACCAAGGAGGCGCACCATGGGAACACTGGACACGTTGCGCGTCGACCACATCGGCAGCCTGCGCAGGCCGCAGGCCCTGCTCGACCTGCGGGCCCGCGTCGACGACGGCGAGGCCACGTCCGACGAGCTGGCGGCGCTGGAGGACCAGCTGATACGGGAGGTCATCGCGCACCAGGAGCGCGTCGGCTTTCCCATCGTGACCGACGGCGAGTTCCGGCGCAGCAACTTCCAGGACAGCTTCGGGGCGTCCGTCTCCGGCTACGACACGCCGGAGAGCCGCGAGGAGTACCGGCGCTGGCAGCAGGGCAACCGCTCCGACCAGCAGCAGCGTGTCGAGTCGGGACCGCAGGTCGCGGGGCCGCCTGTCACGACGCGCGGTCCGGCGATAGAGCGCCTGACGCTCACGCGAAACCTGCCATTGGATGAGTACCTGTTCGCGGCAGGCGTCACGCACGCCTCGGCCAAGGTGACGCTCATCGGGCCGGACCGAGTCGCGCAGCGCTTCGACTGGCAGGCGTCGGAGGGCGTGTACGAGGGGCTGGACGACTTCAGGAAGCACGTCGCGGAGATCCAACGCGAGATGGTGCGCCAGCTGGTCGAGGCGGGGTGCCCGTACGTCCACATCGACGCGCCGGGCTACACCGCCTACGTGGACCCGCCGTCTCTCGCGGGGATGCGCTCGCGCGGCGAGGACCCGGCGGAGAACCTCACGCGCTCCATCGCGGCGGACAACCGCGTCATCGAAGGGGTCGAAGCCACGTGCGGCATCCACCTCTGCCGCGGCAACTCCCGCGCCATCGACCCGCTGACCGGCAGGATGGTCGCCCAGTGGCACCGCGAGGGTCACTACGACGACATCGCGGAGCAGCTCTTCACACAGCTCAACCACAAGCGGCTGATGCTGGAGTACGACAGCGAGCGCGCAGGGAGTTTCGAGCCGCTGCGCTTCGTGCCGAAGGACAAGATCGTCGTGCTGGGGCTCGTGACCACGAAGAGCACGGACGTCGAGACCATGGACGACCTGAAGCGCCGCATCGACGAGGCGTCACGCTACATCGACGGCGACCAACTCGCGCTCAGCCCGCAGTGCGGGTTCGCGAGCGGCGGAGGAGGCGAGACAGTGCCCGAGGACGTGCAGTGGCGCAAGCTGGACGTGATCCTGGAGACTGCGGCCCGCGTCTGGGGTTAGGCCCCGAAGACCTCAGCGACCTCCTGGTGCGGAGCGTCCATCGCCTCCTCGCGGTAGAGGTTCAGCGACTGCAGGACCGGGCTGTCGTTGTAGGAGAAGAGGACGGCTTCCTCGTCCGCGGCGTGCTCGTGGAAGTGCCACGATGGCACGACGAACGTGTCCTTCGGCCCCCAGTCGAAGCGCGTCCCGGCGATGACGCTGCTGCCGCTGCCCTGGATGACGTGGTAGATGGTGCCGCCAGCGTGCCTGTGCGCTTGCGTGCGCTGACCCGCGCTCAACAGCGTGGCGAAGCACGCGATGGTCGGCATCGCGGGGCCGCCGTTCAGCGGGTTCGTGTACTCGACGGTGACGCCGTCGTAGGGGCTGCCGTCCGTGTCCTCGGCCAGCGCCTTCAGCGCCGCGTATGTACGCTCGAACTTGTAATTGAGGATCGGGGAGTTCGGCGAGTCCCTCCGCTCCCACGTCGGGGTCAGGCTCCCCGCGCCGAACATCCGGAGAGAGAGGTCGTCGGGCTTCGTGAGGGGGTGGGTGCTGTCCGGGTACTGCTCGTAGAAGTTGGCGTCGAGCGACTGCACGAACGGCACGTCCAGGCCGTCCAGCCACACCATCGGCGCGTCGCCTTCGTTGCCATGGTCGTGCCACGTCCAGCTCGGCGTCGTCACGAAGTCGCCGGGGTCCATGTAGCTCTTCTCGCCATTGACGGCGGTGTAGGCCCCCTGCCCTTCTATGACGAGGCGCAGCGCCGACGGCGAGTGCCGGTGCGAGGGCGCGATCTCGCCGGGCTTGATGATCTGCAGGTTGGCGTAGAGCGACGACGTGGCCGAGTGCTTGTCGATGCCGGGGTTGCTGAAGACAAAGACGCGCCTCTCAGCAAGCTCCATCGGAACGAGGTCAGCCGCGCGGTAGAGCAGGTCCCGGTAGTCCAGGTAGCGCCAGAGGAAGGGCTGCACGGTCGGTCTCCCGCGCTGGGCGTTCACCTCCCAGAGCGGCATGGCGTTGCGGTTGCGCACCTCCTGCAGCAGCAGGTCCATGTCCTCGATGCGGCTCTCACTCGCGCCGTTCGTCATCGTTCACCTCCGCCGGTTGCCGCAACGGTACGCCGCGCGCGGGGCAGGGTCAAACGGAGCGGGGCGCAGCCAGGACTGACTGCGCCGGAGCCGTGACGACCGACAGCGAGCGCATCGGCCGCGTGGAAGGCCAGATGGAGCACCTTGCCACCAAAAGCCGACCGCGCAAAGGCAGAAGGTCAACTCAGAGAAGAGTTCACGCGCTTCAAGGGCGAGGTCAGGCTGCTGCTGGCAGGCGCCGTAGTCGTCATCGGGCTGATGCAGTACGCCCCGGAACTCGCGTCGCTCCTGCCATTGGGCAGGTGACGGTCAAGCCACATACCTAGAGCGGCGAGAGCCCTTCCGGTGTGTCGCCCCGCGCTTGATTTACACGGAAGCCTAGGGTATAAACACAGTGTAAGGTGCGGAGTGGCCAGAGACCGCTATCCTGCGAGGCAGGTGTGCGCCTGGACATAGCCGCACCTCCCCCTTGCCTGCGGCCCCTGCTACTGCGGCAACTCCCTTTGATTCCATCTCCAGATGCTGAACGTGCCACCCTCCCACTGTCTGTGAGTGGTCCCATCCGGCAAGAGAGCCTCATTCAGGGCCAGGCCAAGCCGCCCCTTCAAGAACCGCACAAGGTCGCGCTTGGCACTACCTCGTTTCGATGCAGCGTCATACGACTGCCGCTGATCCCTGATGTCAAACTGGACACATCCTGCGAGCAAGTCGACCAACTGAAGGAAGACCGACGTCTCCGATGAGGCCCGCAGGCAACCCGCAACATGAGGGACAGCGCAGAGCGCATCTTCCAGGTATTGCCCTGACCTCTCGGGTTTAGCCTGCAGGTCAACGATGGCGAATACGTCTCTATGCAGGCAGCGCGTCAGCAGTTCACTAGATAGGGAGCAGTAGGCCGTCCACGCATCGCCTCCCCACGCTTGAAGCCCGAAGTCGGGAACTGTACGGTCAACGATCAACGAATGGAACTCGGTGCCGGAATAGGCAAAGAAAACGCTGAGCAGGTCTATGTATTCCTGGACATTGTACGGAGAGACAGCAGAGAACTTGTACTCGTGATGCCGAGACCCCCACATGAGGGTATCGAGCTCGTGAACCGAGGGCCGTCTCCCTTCCTCGCGGATGTCCTTCCGTACGGAGGCTCTCAGATTACTCTTGCGCGCATTCAGATTGAAATGCACTTTGTACAACGCATCCGTGAGTTGGCGAGGATTGGGAACGACCAGCAGGCCGATGCCGTAGATGGGTTGCGTCTGGACAGGTCCAGAGAGCAGACCTGTCTCATCCATGAATGCGGGGCACACGTCCATCTGTTCAAGATAAAGAGCGGGGGGCTTGTGAGGCAAGCGCGTCTAACCGTGTGTTCCGTGACCAAGCCTCACGCAATCAAACGGGCGACAGCCCTTCCGGTTCACCACGCGTAAGCAGGTAGACGTTGATCGCCAGCGCGCAGACGACTGTGAGCGCTGCAACGCCGGCCAGCATCACGAACACCCACTGCACCCCCGGCCCGTCCGCGAGGAACCCGCCTCCCAGTCCTGCGAAAGCCCCGATGCCGAAGCCGGTGAACGAGGTGAGACCGTACATGCGCCCCTGGAGTCGCTCAGCAGCGTAGTCCGAGATCATCGCGACCGCCGTAGGCTGAGCCAGGAAGTTGAAGAAAACGAACGCCGACGCCCCGATGAGCAGCAGCCATCCGTCCCACAGGCCCATAGCGAGGAGCGGAGGCACCGTCAGCGCCACCGCGGGAACGAGCAGCCGCTCGCGCCGGAAGCGCTCCCCCAATTCGCCTCCCGCGTACTGTCCTGCTACGCCGAACAGCAGTGCAATCGTGGCTGCTGCGCCGCCGATCACCACCGGCTCGAACCCGAGCAAGTCGAAACCGAGGTTCTTGCCCAGGTGCAGCGGGAGGAACAGCGTGAGCCCGCGGAAGACGAACCCGAAGCAGCCGTTGATAACGAACATGAGCGCGAGGGGCACCAGCAGACTCTGCGCGCGCAAGCGCGGGCGCGGACGCTGGCTGCTCCCTTCCACGTCGTCCGGCGGGGAGCGGAATGCCGTGATCGAGACGGTGATCGACAGCACGGCAAACACGACGAAGGCCCCACGCCAGCTCCACGCTCCCGCAACAGCTGCCGTAAGAAGCGGCGCCAGCGCCGTCCCGAGGTTCCCCCCGGCCCCGTGGATACCCAACGCTCGGGCGCGGCTCCGGACACCGCGGGTGATGAGCGACAGCCCCGCCGGATGGTACAACCCGCCCAGTATCCCTATGAGCACGAGCGCAACGCCGAGCACCCACACATTCGGAGCCGCCGCCGCGAGCAGCGCCGCTACCCCCGCGCCGCCCATCGAGAGTGCCACCGTACGCTGCGAGCCGAGCCGGTCGGCCATCTCTCCCGCGGGAACCGCCGTGAACGCGTAGGCCAGCCAGGATACCGTCGCCAGCGCGCCGAGCACGACCTCGGTCGTACCGAACTCGATCAGGACGACGGCGAGCACCGTTCCGTAGACCAGGTCGACGGCATGGTTGAGCCCATGCGCGACACCGGTGGATGCGACGATGCGGCGCTCCTCCGGCGTCATGCGGCCCGCGGTGTCGGTGTACGTGGCCATCCCGCCCAGTATGCCACGACCCAGCCGCGGCGTGCTCACCGGCCTGTCCCGGCTGGTCCACACGAGGGAATTCTACCATGCGTTGACTTGGGCTACACCGGATGTTACCGTGCGCGCCGCTTGTAGGCTGCCGATGGTGGCATTCCATCGTCGTCGGTGGCGGAAAACGGAAGTGGGAGGATAGTGATGCGCACACTTCATCGGATTAGCACGCGAGTCTGGCCGGTACTGGCCGCGCTGGGACTCGTGATTGGACTCGCGGCGTGTGGGACGGAAGACCCCACGCCGACACCCACGCCAACGCCCACACCAGTGCCCGCAGCGGCCGCGACGGCTGAGCCGGCCGCGACGGCTGAGCCGGCCGCGCCCGACCCCACGCCAACGCCGGACACGTCGTTCGAGGCGCAGTGGGAGCAGCTGGTGGCCGACGCCCAGGCTGAAGGAGAACTCGTGATCAGCCTCGGTGGGACGGACTCCCGGCACATCCGGGACACGCTGGCGCAGTTCCAGCAGAAGTTCGACATCAGGGTCATCGCCAGCACGGGCAGCGGGAACGCCAACACCACCCGTATCCTGGCCGAGCGCTCCCGCGGACGCTACACCGTGGACTACAGCGTTGCCGGCACGTCTTCCACGCAGCGGCTGATCGACGCCGACGCGCTGGTCCCGGTCGAGCCACTGGTCATCGAGCCCACGATCCTGAACCGGACCCCCGAGACCTGGCACCTCTCGCCCAAGGTGTGGTGGTCCGACGTCTCCGCCACGTACTCGATGTCCGACCAGCTCTCCATCCAGAACTTCGAGGACATCTGGTACAGCACCGACAAGCTGAGCGCGGCGGAAGCCGCCGAGATCACGTCCTGGTGGGACCTGGCCGACCCGAAGTGGGCCGGCGAGATCGCCATGACCGGCTTCGCGACCCAAGGCACCGGAGCCACCGCCCGCGTACGCGTACACCGCGGCGTGGGGCAGGAATTCTGGGAGGCCGTCACCAGGAACGCCGCCGTAGGCAACAACGTCCTGGACTTCTCGGCTGCCGACGGCTGCGCGGACCTGGTGGCTCGCGCTGTGGTGACCTTCGCCATCAGCTGCGATGTCGCGTTGCGGCCGCTGGCGGCCGCCGGTCTGCCGGTTGCCTCCATCACCGACAACATCATCATGGAGGAAGGCCTGTCGGCGGAGGTCGGCGGCACCGGCACCGTACTCGACAGGGCGCCTCACCCGAAGGCTGCCCAACTCTTCCTGAACTGGTGGTACAGCCAGGACGGCATGGAGACGGACATCAACTACACGCGCAACCTCAACCCGTCTCCGAAGCTGCGCTCCGACGTTTCGCAGGGCAAGGTCGACGATGTGCTGTGGAACCGCGTAGGAGAACTGCAGAACCTGCTGGATGCAGACAAGGTGTTCGTCGTCGACCAGGGCGTCCCTGAGTACGACGAAGACCGGACAGCGTCGCTCCAGTACCTGCAGGCGCTCTACGACGAGCTCGGCATCCTCTACACGGCGAACTAGAGCGACCGTGCGCTACGACGGCCAGGGGTGTGTTCTGCACCCCCTGGCCGCCGTGACGCTGACACTCTGAACACGGCAAGCCCAGCGCAAGGAACACCGGGTACCAAGGACCAGAGGAAGTGATGACATCGCCTGCGACGATTGCACGCCCTTCCGCCCTCAGGAGCTTCTTCAGGGCAGAGATGGGCACGTTCATCATGGCGCTCGTCATCATCTCCCTCAGCGTCTACCTGATCCTGCCGATGCTGATCCTCTTCTGGTTCAGCTTCGACGTTTCCAGGGACGTGTTCGTCCCACCCCGGGAGTTCGGCTTCAGCAACTGGACAACCGCGTTCGACAATCCGCGCATACCGACGGCGTTGTGGAACTCCTTCCTCGTCTGGTTCCTCGTGATGATCATCGCGTTCCCCATCTCGGTGGCGATCTCGATGATCCTCGCGCGCACCAAGATTCCGTTCTCCCAGGGGCTGGAGTTCTTCTTCTGGATCGCCTACATGTTCCCCGCCCTGGCGAGCACGATCGGTTGGATGATGATGCTCGCCCCCACCAGCGGCTTCGTGAACGTGGCGCTGGAGAGCCTGCCTTTCGTCGACAGGGGGCCCTTCAACATTTTCAGCCTTGAGGGCATCATCTTCGCGAGGATCATGGCGGACGGCATCGCCTACAAGGTGATCCTGTTCACGCCGGCCTTCCGCAACATGGACCAGGCGCTGGAAGAGGCCGGGCGCGTCTCGGGCGCGTCCAAGCTCGGCACGATCATCAAGGTGACGCTGCCGGTGATGGCATCGCCGCTCATCCTGGTGTTCGCCCTGCACCTCATCCGCGTCTTCCAGGGGTTCGAGACAGAGTGGCTGCTGGGGGCGCGGTGGGGGTTCTACGTCTACTCCACCCTCATCTACCTGCAGGCCCAGGCCTTCGACTACGGGCCCGCCGTCGTTACCGCCAGCCTGACGCTCGTGGTCATCGGCTTCATCTTCCCGATACAGCGCTGGGTAACCCGTCGCCGCCACTACACCACCATAACCGGCAGGTTCCACCCCGGCCTGATCGACCTGGGCGGATGGAAATGGGTCTTCTTCTCGGCGATCCTCGGGCTGCTCATCGTGCTGACGGCGCTGCCCATCCTGGTGCTGATCGTCGGGAGTTTCATGACCCACGTGGGCTACTTCAACGCGATACCCACGTGGACGCTCGACCATTGGACCGACACCTTCTCCGATGAACTCTTCTTCACGGGGCTGCGTACCACCATCACACTGGCCATCGTGGCGGGCGTCGGGAGCCCCCTGCTGTTCTCGATCATCGCCTACCTCATCGTGCGCAGTAAGTGGCGGCTGAGAACGTCGCTGGACTCCATCATCTGGGTCTCGGCGGCCTTCCCCGGCATCCTGTCGTCCCTGGGCCTGCTGATGCTCTTCCTGAGCGTGCCGGGGCTGACGTGGCTGTACGGCTCCATCTGGGCGCTGGTCCTGGTCGTGATCATCTCGGGAAACACCACGGGCACCAACATCTTCAAGGGCGTGCTGGTGCAGTTGGGGGCCGACCTGGAAGAGGCCAGCCGCGTTTCGGGGGCCGGATGGTTCCGCACTTACTTCCGCATCGTCATCCCGGTCATCATGCCGACGATGGTGTTGATCGGGATGCTGAACTTCATATCGGCCGCGAACACGACGTCCAGCATCATCCTGCTTTCCTCGCGGGATACGATCACGCTATCGATCCTTGCGCTGGAGTTGGGCTCCTCCGACCTCGGTCAGGTTGAGAGGGCAGGGATCATAACGCTGGTGATCATGACGATGACGATGGGCGTGGCGCTGGTGATGCGGGCGTTCGCGCTGCGCGTAGGGCTCCGGCAGGACATGCGCGCCCGCGACGTTCAGGGCAGATCGATCGCCACGGCAGAGAGAACCTGATGCATAGCGAGCAACGGACGGACAGTCTGACTTATGAGCGCACGATGGGCTCCAACGCTACACTGCGCCGTCCCCCAGTAACGAATGGAAACGAGGAGGTGCTCTGATGAGCAAGGAACTGACTATCGCGTGGTTGCGTTCGAGAAGGCTGCTGGTGAGCGCCGCGGTGCTGCTGGTGCTGGCCATAGCGGTCATGGCACTGCAACCCGCGTTCCGGGCGAGCGGAGCGCCAGACGCGGCGTCCAGGGCCCAGATGATGGAGGAAGGTTCGAAGGCCGGTGTCGTCTTTGAAGTCCATCCCACCTTCATCAGGTACCCGGAAGACCGTATCCGCGACCACGGGGTCTGGTTCGTCGGCGCAGGGCTCGCGCCCGAGCAGGAAGTCAAGATCCGCATGGTCTGGGGAGCGGCAGGACTTGAGACCGACGTCACCTCCGTCCTGGACGTAGGCTACGACGAAGAACTCGGCGGCCTCTTCGCCAACGTGCACGGAGCATTCGCGGTCGCCTTCGAGCGCGGCTTCCGGGGCACGTCCAGGGACTTCGTGTTCTACGGCGAGTGGGAGGCTGTCTCGTTCCGCCTCCACGACGCCGTCAGCGGTGACTTGCTGGCGGTCGCACCCGCGGTCCTCTGCGGTCCCGCCCTCGAGGAGCCGTGGTGCAACGTCTCCTCTGAACTGGTGCCCATCGAGTAAGTCGCTGGAAGACAAGTTGTTGCCGGGCCCGGCACATCGCCGGGCCCCGGCAGAGCGCAGACACGAGAGGAGGGGGACACGATGACTACGGCGCTACCTGACAGGAGATCGACCAACAGCTGGTGGCAGTCTCCCTATGACCGCTGGCTCGTATCGCAGGACGTGCCGGTCTTCACCGGTTATTACGTCGAGGACCTGCGAACGATAGAGCTCGGCTGGTGGGACCTGCGCGGATGTCCCGGCGCGGTGCTCAACCTCGTCGGCCACCAAGGCGTCACGGAGGCCCACGTCCTCCAGGTCCCTCCCGGCGAGACGATCCCTCCCTTCCGCATGGCCGCCGAGGAGATCGTGTACGTCGTCGAGGGGCAGGGTATCGCCACCGTCTGGGCTGAGGGCCAACCGCAGATCAACTTCGAATGGCAGAAGCGCAGCCTCTTCCGCATCCCGTCCAACTACTACTACCAGCTGAGCAACGCGCGAGGCGACCAGCCCGCGCTGACGCTCCACGTCAGCTACCTGCCGCTGATGATGAGCATCCAGCCCCGGGAGGAGTTCTTCTTCAACAACGCGTACGTGGACCCCACCGAGCTGTACGGCAGCGAGGGCAACCCCTTCTCCGCGGAGGCCTACGCCGTGCGCGAGACGGTGGACCGCGGGGGCGTGAAGCACGAGACCCAACAGTGGCACGCCAACTTCTTCCCGGACCTCAACGTCTGGGACAAGCTCAGGGCCTACGGGGGACCGAACCGTCGCGCCTTCGGCGCCGGCATCACCTTCCCCAACTCCGCCATCCGCACGGGGATGATGGTGATGCCGCCCCAGCGCTACCGGGCCGCCCACCGGCACGGCCCTGGCGTCACCATCGTCGGCGTCTCGCCCGGCAGCGGCTTCGCCGTCATGTACCCGGAGGGCGGCGAGAAGATCGTCTGCCCGTGGACGGACGCGAGCGTCTTCGTCCCGCCGAACAACTGGTTCCACCAGCACCTCAACCCCGGCGGGACGCAGAACCGGCAACTGCGCGTCTTTCCACCGCGGGCGCTCATGGGCTACGACGGCGGGCTGAACAAGGACATCCCGTTCGTCGAGGAAGACCCCTGGGTGCGCGAGCAGTTCGAGGCTGCCCTTGCGGAGCAAGGCCTGCCGTCGCTCATGCCGCCCCAGCTCTTCGAGGACCCGGACTACGTCTGGGACGACCCGGAGATGGACGACAAGGACTAGGGCCGCGTTCGTTGACGGAAAGCCATACGGACTGTATGGTTTTCCATATGAAAACGACGCTCAACATCGACGACACCGTGATGCAGCGGCTCCGCGAGGAAGCCGCCCGCCGGTCAACGACCATCTCTGCCCTCGTGGAGGCTGGCCTCCGCCGTATCCTGGACGATCCGCCAGTTGAGGAAGAGAAGCAGCGCACCCTGCCCCCGCTCCCAACCCTGACCGGCGGTTCGTTCCTGGTGGACGTAGCCAACCGGGAAGAACTCTATCGAGTGATGGAAGAAGAGGAGTAAGTGCTCGTCTTTGACACGAACATCCTGCTCTACGCGATCGATCCAGGAGCCGATGCCCACGAGACGTGCCGCCGGATGCTGAACGAGGCCAGGACCGGCCCTTCGCCGACGTATCTGACATGGAACGTCTGCTATGAGTTCATGCGAGTCAGTACTCACCCGCGCGTTTTGCCGGTCCCATGGCGCATTGAAGAGGCACAACTCTTCCTGCAGATATTGCTGGAATCTCCTGCTATTTCGGTCCTGCGCCCTACCGAACGCCACCAGGCGGTTCTTGCGCAGACCACACGGGAACTCCCCGACATCCGGGGTAACTTCGTCTACGACATGCACACGGCTGTGCTGATGCGTGAGCATGGCGTCAGCCGGATCTGCACTCGCGATACCGGTTTCTATCGCTTCCCCTTCCTCACCGTCGTAGACCCGCTGCGCTGACGCTCCGCAGGCCATCGCCTTTCGAGCGATCGAAATACCGCACGCCAACGCCGGAGACGGCTGACAGAATCGGCGACTGGCTACCTGCCCAGTGCAGCGCCAGATAATGCTTGGCGCGGGAAATTGCCACATACAGGAGCCTCTGGTTGAAAGGAGTGCTTCTGAACGTCTCGTTCACGCCAAGCACAACAACGGCATCGTATTCCAGCCCGCGCACGTCGGGGATGCGTGCCAGCACTGTGCCACCCGCCTCGTAGTGTCCTTGCTCAGCTAAGACAAATTCGGCAAATCCTTGCCCTTGGCAAAACTCCTGAAAGCGGTTGAGGTTGGCCCTATCCCGAGCCAGGACCGCGATGGTTGCGTTTGTATTCAGCCCTTCCAAGGACCGAATACGAGGGAGATCGTCAATAACGGCACGGTACATGTCTCCCACCGACGCATGGCGATGGTACTCCGGCCAGTGCCCATCGCGTTCGTAGGGTTTCGGAGCATCCAAGGATGGCTCGTACAGACGGAGCACTCTGTTGTTGAAAATGGTTATCTGCTTATTGGAGCGATATGACAGGCGGGCCTGCTGGACTTCCGTCTCCTCCCTGCCGAACACACGGCTTGCTTCGCCCCACCGCCGGACTCCCCGGTAAGGCGTCAGACGCTGAGCCGTATCTCCCATGATCGTGAACCAGTTGTTCATGGAAGCCGCGCTGAGCATCTTGAATTCGATGGGGGAGATGTCCTGGGCCTCGTCAATAACGATGTGCCGATACTGTGACCGGATAGTACCGTTCAACAGATGGTCCAAATACGTCAGCGCCCCCTCGTCCGAGTCCAGGAACCCATCACTGAGCGCCTTCCGCGCTGACTCTGCTATCGCATCCGCGTCTTCCTCGGAAAGCCTGCGCTGCGACAGGCGCTGCATTGCCTCGCTGTCGCTCAACAGCGAGGCGTACTCCTGCCGCACGTCAATGCGCTGCCATGCCCCATCACACCAATCGGATACCTGGCGCTCTAACTCCCGTCGGCGCCGGAGTTCTTCGAAGGGGAGTGTGCCTTCGATGTCGAAACCCAACTGCCCACGGTTGGTGCGCCTCTTGGCCTGAACCACCCGGACGACATGGGCGATGAATGACTGCCTGCGTTCATTCAACCGATAGCTCTTATCCACTTCGGAGAAGGCAGCGCCTAGCGCCGCGTCTACCTCTTCACGACTGGCAGGCGGGAGTCCTTCGAGCCTCATGCCCTCACGAGACGCAAGCAGCATCTTGCATCGCCCTCTGATGCGCGCAAAAAGGCGACTCACGTGCCGCTCCAACAACTCCGCCATCGCCAGAGATCCCTTGAACGCCTCTGCGCGCTCGGCATACAGAGTCATCTCACCCTTGTCGATCAGGTTGTTCCAAACGCGCGGCTGGACCCGCAGGCTCGACGAGCGCATGGAACTCATCCATTCTCTGAACGTGACCTGTTGGACACGCTGCTCCACTCCCAGAAGGGGCAGCAGGTCGGCGGTGTACTCCAGAAATGACCTGGATGGGCCGATGAACAGTGTCGTATCAGGCGTGGGGCGTTCCCTTGATGGCAGGTCATTGAACGGGGAGAGCAGGTAAGCGATGCGATGTAAACCGATCTCGCTCTTGCCGCTCCCCGCGGCGCCCTGCACGATGAGCACCCGGTCGGAGGTATTCGCGATGGCCTCGTACTGGTGCGGCTCAATAGTCTCGATGATGACGGACAAGTGCCCGTCCTCATTCCCAGACTCGCTCAATGCAGCAGTGAGCGCATCCTGATTGCCGGTGCCAAGGCTTCCGCGAACCGGCACACCAGGCAACGCGCGACGGTAGATGTCGTTGAAGTCGACCAGCCTCTGATTGCGTATCCGCAAGAACCGCTTGAGGTCTACTCTGACCCGCACCCGGCCATGTGGAGCCGGGTATGCGGATGCGTTCGTGTACCACAGGCGCGCCACAGGCGCCGTCCAAGAAAAGACTTCGTGCTTCTCAATGGCCGTGCTTCCAATGTATACGTGCATCTCTGCACCGGTCTTCTCTCTGGCGCGTTCAGGAGCTTCTTCAACCAGGAAGTTCAGCCGACCAAAGTACGGCTGGTCTACGGCTAAGGAGAAACTGGCCCCCAGCTCGGTGACAGCCTCGTGGATAGCATTGGCGGCTTCCTGTGTGGCAGCCGTGACTGGTTGGCGTGCAGCCATGCCCGCCAACTCGTCTTGGATGTGACGGACGACAACGGCAAGCTTCGCCTCTTCCTCGGCCCTTTCTGCGCCGGCATCATCTGAATCCAACGGATCAGGCAGAGGCTGGGAATCAGCCACGGGAGGTCAACTCGCCTTCTTGGAAGTGCAGTTCGTCTCTCATCAGATCCGCAAGAATACCAAACCCCTTCATCGAGCCGTAGACCGCCGCCCCGTCGTAGTTGCCCCGCTCCCAGTAGTCCGGCGACGCATATTCCCCCAAGACGCCTACAGTACTAGCAATTTCCGATACGGAAGGTTCCTCTAGCCCTCGGCGCCTCCAGACATCCCACACATCGAGAGCAAGCCGGTGGATGCTGAAGATGCCCGGCGTACGCAGGAGAACGTAGTCCCCTGCGCCTTCGCCGAATGGCTCCGGCGCCACGTTCTGCCACGCCTGCCAGTAATCACGCAACCGCTCCGAAACCGCCCGCGCTCCCAATCCATCATAGGGGTGCGTTGTCAGGATGGGACGTAGAGACGTTACGAACGACAACTCCTTGACCATGTGAGAGTTTATCTTCTTCTCGTTGGGTCCCTGAACACGTTGGTATAGCGGGGATTCGGGATCTGTGTTCAGTATCCGGGCTACGTCGGCCCCCACTGCCTCCCATGCACGCCGTTGCTCAATCAATTGCCTCCGACCTTCGGCGGTGTCCCCAGCCATGGCCAGTATCCGTCGGGCGAGGTCAGTCCTCACTTTCTGCGCCGTCTCGTTGATGACTCTGAACTGCTCGGCCTCCTGGTTGACTTCGAGCCCACTAATAATGATGACCGGCACGGGATAATCATTCAGTTCAGTCTGGCCAAGGTCGTGGATAGCGTGACGGAAACCCTCTATTCGATGTTGCCCGTCAATCACCCACAGCACCATGTCTTCAGCGAGATCCAAGCTGCAAGGGCCCTCGCCGGGGATGTCAGGAATCTCCTCCCTTGCATTCAGCAGGACCGCTGTCGGGACCAAGGGCATGGACTGAGTCTTGAGGTAGCGGGCAAATGCCTTGGCTCGCCCCGGCGCCACCGAGCGCTGATAACCCGTGTATTCGCCGCTCTCTTCCTGCTGATACACATCGACTTGCGCATGCCTGATCAAGTCCTCGGCCCGCATAGCAGAACTGAACAAGTACCGGTCCTCTTGAAGAAATGCCACTCCGGGCAGCAACATATGAACCTCCTGGCGATAGTCAGATCGGGCGTACTAGATCAGACCGATGCCAAACTTGTCAAATACCATAGGGGAGAACATGGGGCTGACCGATGACTTCTACGATGGTGTGCTGGTCGGCGCTGTCGGGAAGCGTTCCAACGAACAGATATTGATCGGACTGCGGGAGTTTCGCGGAGCACGGTTTATCGACATCCGCGCCTATTTCGAGGCGGACGACGGTGAGTGGCGCCCCACGAAGAAGGGAGTCACCCTCCCAATAGACGCCTTTCCCGAATTCGCTGAGATCGTGGCAGGGCTTGGGGAGACCCTTGGCTTCGGAGGTAGACTAGCGGAGAAGTAGACGCTCCCTACCCCGCCGCAGCGGTCAACTCTTCCCCTGACACGGGCGAGCCGTCGCGGTAGAGCACGCTGTTGCCGACCACGGCTGGCACGCGCTGGCCGGGCGTGAGCACCCCAACGAGGTTCAGCGGGTCCGACCCTGATACGCGCACGATCTCGCCTGACGGCGCTCGGCGGTGCACCGCACGCAGCGCGTCGACCGCCTCCGGCAGCGCGAACTGCTCGCCCACCAGACCGGCGACGAACCGCCCGCCGCGCACCTCGCCCCGCGCCTCGGCGCGCCGGTACGTCCGCACGAGCGCGCCCCACGGCGGGGCCATCGGTTCGCGCGCCAGCAACTCCCGCAGCATCACGCCATAGCGGCGCAACAGCTGCGCCGCCCGCGCCTCGACCACGTCCTCCTCCGGTTCGGTCACCGGCGACTGCAGCGGCGACCAGCGGCTCCCCGTGCGTCCGAACGCAGCCTGCGCGCGAGCGCGCGATGCGCTGGACCAGCGCGACCGCCGCTGCACGCGCTTCGCGATGCCGGAGACGAGGCCGCGCAGCGCGCCGAACCCGTCCGCGGTCACCCGTCCCGCTGCGACCAGCAGCCAGAGCGCCTCCTCCACCTCCGACGGCAGCCGTCGCGACCCGCGCACGATGTCCGGCATGAACGACGCGCCGCTCGATTCGAGGTACGCCAGCACGTCCGCCGCCGCCCCGGAGAATGCCACGTCCGGGTCCGGCGGGTCGAGCAGCCACGGCACGTCCTCGCGCACTGCCAGCGTCACCGGTCCGTTCCGGGAGAGCGCAGCCGACGGCGGAGGCCCCGTGCGCCTCGCGAACCGCCCCCACGCCAGCTCGCCGCCGAGCGTCAGCGCGTCGAGCGTCGATGCGTGGAAGTCGGTCAGGCGGTTCATCAGCAGGCCGCTCTCCCACGCCGCCGCTGCCGCCTCGAACCCCTGCAGCTGCTCGACGACCTCGATCAGGCCCGCGTCCCCGGAGAGGCGGGTCCCCGGCGTGGCGTGCTGCCATTCCAGCAGGAAGCGGATGAAGCTCGTTACCGGCACCGGCTCGATCTCGCGGCGAAGCCGACCGATCGTGCTCCGGTGGATGCGCGCGAGTATCCGGCGGTCGCAGAACTCCTCGTCCGCTGCGCCGGGGCGGAACCGCCCGCGCAGCAGCACGCCCTCCGATTCCAGCCGGATGGCCGCCTGCGACACCGCGCTCTCGCTCAGCGCCAGCCGTTGCGCCAGACCGCCCACCGTGAATGGCCCCGACGACTCCGCCCGCCCGCGCACGATCTCCGCCACCGCCTCGACGTCGCCGCCCTCGTAGGCCGCTGTCACGACTCCGGCGCGCTCCGTGGCGTGCCACAACGAGCGCCCCTCCGCCCCCAGCGTCCGCACCCTCCCCGTTTCGGCCAGCGACGCGTACCAGTCGCGCCACGACCCAGCGTCGTCCGGGTGCTCGGCGAGGTCGTCTTCTGCCAGCACGACCAGCGACAGCAGCGCGTCGTGCAGCTCGTCGGCGTCGCGGATAGCGGGCCAGGCGTACGCCTCCTCCTCGGCGATGGCGTCCGGGCTGAGTGCGCCGAGGTCGCGCGAGTCTTCAGGCAGCGCGCGCCGGAGCGTGACGGCGCGGGCACGGCGTTCTTCCAGCGGCGCGTCGTCCAGGAACGCGTACGGCATAGCGTTCAGCAGCTGATGGCAGAATGCAGACGGTTGGAGCGTGTCCTTCCCGAACACCTCTATCTCGCCATGGTCGATGGCCTGCAGCACGCCGACCATCCCCTCCGCGTCGAGGGCCTCGGTGAGGCAGTCGCGCAGCGTCTCGAAGACGATCGGGTGGTCCGGCGGCTCGACGCGGCCACCGACCGGCATGTTCTCCTGGCAGGCCGCCGCCGCGGGGAACACCGCCACGAGCAGGTCGTCGGAGCGCATCCGCTGTATGGGGGTCGGCACCCGCTTGCCGCCGACCTGGCGAAGCAGCGCGAGCGACCGGGACGCCGTCCACCGCCAGCGCAGCGGGAAGACGGGCGACTGCAGCACGGCCTGAGTCAGCACGTCCTCGGCCGTCGCCGGTTTCAGATAGCTGAAGACCTCCTCGACCGGGAACGAGTGCTGCGGCCCGAGCGAGATGTTGATGCCCTCGTCCGTGGCCGCGGCCTGCAGCTCGAAGTTGAACCCCGCGCAGAAGCGCTTGCGCAACGCCAACCCCCACGCGCGGTTGATGCGGCTTCCCAGCGGCGAGTGCACCACGAGTTGCATCCCCCCCGCCTCGTCGAAGAAGCGCTCCGCCACGATCTTGTCCGCTGTCGGGACGATGCCGAGCACGCGCTTCCCCTCTTCGACGTACGCCACCACCTGCTCCGCCGCCTCCTGCGACGCCCCGCTCTCCTTCACGAGCGCCAGCGCCGTGTCCCGCGCGTGCAACCGCTCGTCGACGTCGCGCCGCAGCGCCGACACCTCACGGGACAGCTCTACCGTGCGTCCCGGCGCTTCCCCGATCCAGAACGGGATCGTCGGCGGCTGCCCCTGCGCCTCCTCCACACGGACTGTTCCCTGCTCGATGCGGCGTATCTTCCACGGCGTGTTGCCCAGCAGGAAGATGTCCCCCGCCATGCTCTCGATGGCAAAGTCCTCGTTCACGGTCCCGACCATCGTGCCGTCCGGTTCCGCGATGACGCGGTAGTCCGCCGTGTCCGGTATCGCGCCACCGTTGGACACCGCCATCATGCGCGCCCCCCGCCGCGCCTTCACCTTCCCGTTCACGCCATCGCGGTGCAGGTACGCCGTCGTGCGACCCCAGCGGCCAGCGACGCCCTCCGACAGCATCCGCACAACGTCGTCGAAGCGTTCGCGGGACAGTTCGCGGTACGGGTACGCCTGCGTCAGCAGGTCGTACAGCGCGTCCTCGTCCCACTCCTCCATCACGCACGACGCCACCACCTGTTGCGCGAGCACGTCCAGCGGCCACGGCGGGATGTGCAGCGCGTCCAGTGCGCCGTCGCGGATGCAACGCAGCAGTGCAACCGTCTCCACGAGTTCGTCGCGCGTCAGCGGGAAGAACCGCCCTTTCGGCATGCCGCCGAGGAAGTGGCCGGACCGCCCGACCCGCTGCAGCGCAACGCCGATGTTGCGCGGCGAGCCGATCTGGCAGACGAGGTCGATGTCGCCGATGTCGATCCCCAGCTCCAGCGACGCGCTTGCGACGCACACCCGCACACGGCCTTCCTTGAGCCGCTGCTCCGTGTCGTACCGCGTCTCCCGCGAGAGGCTCCCGTGATGCGCGGCCACGTTCTCCTCACCGAGCCGGTCCGACAGCAGGTGCGCGACACGCTCAACGAGGCGGCGCGTGTTCACGAAGACGAGCGTCGTCCGGTGCTCCTCCGCGAGCTCCACCACCTGGTCCAGCGTCTGCGCCCACTGTTCATGCGTCGCGATGGGCCCCAGCTCGAAATCGCGCGGCATCTCGATGGCGATGTCCATCGCCCGCCGGTGTCCCGTGTCCACGATCGCGCAGTCCGCCGTCGTTCCTGCGGCCTGCCTCATCATTCCCGCGTCGCTCTTCGTCGTTCCTGTCCCTACTTCCGTCGTTCCTGCGGAGGCAGGAACCTCGCCCCCTCTCCCCCCCGTCAGGAAGCGCGCCATCTCCTCGATGGGCTTCTGCGTCGCAGACAGCCCGATGCGCGTCACCGGCCCCTCCGCCAGGTAGCAGAGACGCTCCACCGACAGCGCGAGGTGCGACCCGCGCTTGTTCGGCGCGACGGCGTGCAGCTCGTCGAGGATCAGCGTGCGCGTCGTCCTGAGGGCATGCCGTCCGCGCTCCGAGGTGAGCAGGATGTACAACGACTCCGGCGTCGTTATGAACACATGCGGCGGCCTGCGCGCATGGAGCGTCCGCTCCTTCTGGGGCGTGTCGCCGGTCCGCACCGCGACGCGTATCTCCGGCAGCGGCTGGCCCATCTCCTCGGCCAGCGCGCGGATCTCCTCCAGAGGCGCGAGCAGGTTCCGCTGGATGTCGTTCGCCAGCGCCTTCAGCGGCGACACGTACACCACCTGCGTCTCATCCGGCAGCCCTGACTCGTCCCCATCGGACGCCAGCGCCTGCTTCACGAGCATGTCGAGGCTCGTCAGGAACGCCGCGAGCGTCTTGCCGGAGCCCGTGGGCGCGGCGATGAGCGTGTGCCGTCCGGACGCGATGGCCGGCCAGCCGAGCGCCTGCGCGTCCGTCGGCGCGCCGAACCGCCGCTCGAACCACGTCCGCACGATGGGATGGAATGCATCGAGGCTCATGCGCGCCATGCTATCAGCCCCGCCGCGTGCGTCTACGGGCGGATGTCACACCCGTCCGCGCCAACTGTGACACGCGGCCGTTGTGTGGTCGCGGGCATGCTCCGTGCGCTCTGTCGCGGACAGTAACGCATGGTTCACAAGGTACGAGAAGCGATACGCCGCGTGGAGCGGGATGGCTGGGTGCATGTGCGCACGCGTGGAAGCCATCGCATCTACATCCGCGAGACGATAGAGGACTACCTCGCCTGGCACTGCAAGCGCCCTCCCGAAGCCACCGCGCGGATCGCCTATGTCGATGTCGAGGTCCCGCAACCCGTCTCCGCCTGACGCAAGCCCTGTCGTTCCTGCGAAGGCAGGAGCCTCGCAGCCCATGTCCGCCCCGCGCTCTGCTAGCATCGCCCCGCTATGCCTCCCGAAGTAACCCTCATCCCCATCGACGGCCTCCCCGAGATCGCCGAAGGCGACGACCTCGGACGGCTCATCGCCGACGCTTGCGTGGCGCAGGACACTCCGCTCGCCGACGGCGACGTGGCCGTCGTGACGCAGAAGATCGTCTCGAAGGCCGAGGGACGGGTCGTCGACCTGCGGGGCATCGAGCCGTCGGACCGAGCGCGGGACTTCGCGCTCACGTGGGAGAAGGACGCGCGCGCAGTCGAGGTCATCCTGCGCGAGGCCGTACGCGTCGTTCGCATGGAGGGCGGCGTGCTCATCACCGAGACGCGCCATGGCTTCGTCTGCGCCAACTCCGGCGTGGACGCCTCCAACGTCGGCAAGGGCAGCGACTACGTCGTCCTGCTCCCGCTCGACCCCGACGCCTCGGCGCGCCGCATCCGCGACGCGCTCCGAGACCTCACGAACGCGGATGTGGCCGTCATCGTCTCGGACACGTTCGGGCGTCCCTGGCGAGAGGGCGCCATCAACGTCGCTATCGGTTGCGGGGGCATCGAGCCGCTGCTCGACTACCGCGGCGACGTGGACAGCGACGGGCGGGAATTGCGCTCCACCGTCATCGCCGTCGCGGACGAGATCGCGGCTGCCTCGGAGCTCGTCATGCACAAGCTGCACCGTGTGCCCGCGGCGATCGTGCGCGGCTATCCGTACGAGAGGGGCGACTCGGGCATACGCCCCGTCGTCCGCGAGCCCGGCAAGGACCTCTTCCGCTGAGGGGGAGTGACAGTCTGACGCCGCAGGCAATCAGGACGCGACGGCGGCGCTGCCGACCGCGTCGGCGAGCCGGCCTGCGGCGTCGCCGGGGTTTCCCGCGCCGAGCACGGCGCTGATGACCGCGACACCGGACGCGCCCGCCTGCATGACCGCGCCCGCGTTCTCCGGCGTGATGCCGCCGATACCGACGACGGGCACGCCCGCCTGCGCGCACCATCCGATGAGCGCTACCCCGGCGGGCGGCTGACCGGGATGTGTCGGCGAGTCGTAGACGGTGCCGACTATGAGGAGGTCCGCGCCCTGTGTTGCCGCTTCCCGCGCGGCGTCGACGCCGTGCACGGAGCGCCCGATGAGCAGCGGGCGGGCGGCGCGGGCCCGCGCCGACACGATGCTGCGCGACGACTCGGTAAGCTGGACCCCGTCAGCGCCGGAGGCCTCGGCGATGCTCACGCTGTCATTGATGAAGAGCAGCGCCTTGCCGTTCGTGACCGCGCGGAGGCGACGGGCAAGCTCCAGTTGCATCGCGTCAGGCAGGTCTTTCTCGCGCATCTGCACGAGGTTCACGCCGTTGTCGACGGCCTGGTCGACGGCGTCGACCAGGGCTTCCGGCCCTCCTGCGAGACTCCTGTCCGTAACGAGTGCGACGATGGGGTGAGGGAGGGCCGGGGGGGAAGCGTTGTTCAAGTGTCGTTCTGTCCTTCTCTAGGTTGAGCGGATGACGCCTTCCAGCGGGCTGCTGGCCTGTGCGTATCGTTGGGACTCGATGCGGCCCGCGAACCAGGCCTTGCGCCCGGCCTCGACGCCGAGCTTGAAAGCCTCACCCATGAGCGCGGGGTCCTTCGCCCGGGCGATCGCGGTGTTGACGAGGACAGCGTCCGCCCCCATCTCCATCGCCTGCGACGCCTGCGACGGAACGGCGAGCCCGGCGTCGACGACGACGGGGATGCTCGCCTGCTCGATGATGATGGTGATCTCCTCGGCGGTGTGGATGCCCTGCCCTGAGCCGATGGCGGAGCCGAGCGGCATGACGGTCGCGCAGCCGGCGTCCTCCAGCCGTTTCGCGAGCACCGGGTCCGCGTGGATGTAGGGCAGCACCGTGAAGCCGTCGGCGATGAGGGCCTTGGCGGCCTCCAGCGTCCCGATAGGGTCAGGGAGGAGGTACTTCGGGTCCGGGATGATCTCCAGCTTCACCCAGTTGGGCAGGCCGAGAGAACGGGCGAGCCGAGCGACCATGAGCGCGTCCTCCACGGTCGCACAACCCGCCGTGTTGGGAAGGATGGTGTAGCGGTCCGGGTCGAGCAGGTCCAGGACGGTCGGTTCGGAGGGATCGTCGAGATTGAGCCTGCGGATGGCGACGGTGACGACCTCCGCGCCGGACGCCGCGATGGAGGAGACGAGCTCCTCGTTGCTCCGGTGGCGGCCGGTGCCGGCGAAGAGGCGGGACGTGAAGGAGAAGTCGCCTATGTGGAGGCGGTCGTCAGTCGTCATGGGGATATGATACAGCGACTCGGCTTCCCGTTGGGCCCGTCGTTACCGTGCGCCACTTATTACCGTGCGCCACTTAACAGGAAGCGCCCCTCGCATTAGAGTGTATCCGGCGAGGGGAACGCAGATGATAACGCTCACCATCAACGGCGCGCCGCGCGAACTCGATGCGCCCATCACGGTCGCGCAGTACCTGGACACGCTCGGGCTCGCCGGGCGCTACGTCGCCGTCGCCCGCAACGGCGACGTGCTGGAGCGAGAGACGTTCGCGAGCGTCACGCTGGAAGACGGCGACCGCGTCGAGATCGTCCGCCCCGTCGGCGGCGGCTGATCCCCGGGCGTACCTGCGCAGGCACGCGCTTCAGCACGCAACCTCGCCTCCTCATCCCACGGCCAGCACCGACACGCCGCCTACGATCATCACGACCGCGGTGGTCTTCAGCCCCAGCGTCGCCCGGTCCAGCGGTTCGTTCAGCACGTTCCAGTAGCGCGTGCTCAGGGCCACGCCCAGCAGGAGCGTGAACAGCGGACGCGACGCCGACACCACGCTCACCGACGACACCTGCCCCAGGTCCAGCGCGATGATGAAAGCCAGCGCGGCCAGCGGCGCGAGTATCCCCTCGGCGAGCACCAGCATGAAGACGGTGTAACAACTGCGCGACGCTTCCCGGAACTGGCGCACCGTGCTCGGGCGTGCGGCCAGGAGGAAGATGCACGGGGCCATCGCCCCGGAGCGCCACGCCTGGATCGCCCAGACATTCATCTCCCGCGTCGCCTGCTCGCTCACCACGAACGCCATCCCCAGCGAGAAACTTCCTCCCAGCAGCAGGAAGAACGCCCGGCCCCGCGCGACGCGGAACAGCCCCTGCTCCGGCCTCGCCGACACCAGCACGGCCCCCGAGACCACCACCAGCACCGCGGTCCACTGTGGCGGCGTCAGCACGTCGCCCAGGAAGAGAACGGCAACGATAGAGGCGAACACCGGCGCCATCTGCTGCAACGGCACAGCGCGAGAGAGTTCCTCCAGCCGCAGCCCGTGGAAGAAGAGGAACAGCCCCAGCCCCCACAGCAGCCCGCTCGCGATCGCCCAGGGGATGCCGGACCCGCCGTCGAAGCCCACCGTCGGGACCACCGCCGCGAAGTAGACGACGGCGATGCAGAGTTGCAGCACCCCGAACCCCACGTTGAACGCGCCCGCGCTGGGGTACAGATTGGTCGCCAGGCGCTTGTCCAGCACCGTCACCACGGCGAAGAGGGTGGTGCTGATGAGCACCGCCGTGAACCAGGTCATGCGCTACGACTCATGTCGCTGCGCCTCTTCCAGGTCTGCGGCGGCGCGCTCCGCGTCGCCGGGGCCGGTGCGGGACGCGTATTCTGTCAGTAATTCGGCGAATGTCTGCTTCTGATACAACTTTGATACACGGTTCTGGCCGAGTGTTCCCACTCTGTCGTTGGGAGTGTACATGACCCAGCGCGATGCTGACGAAGGACGCTCGGTTGCCCGGCCACAGGGCTTCACCTAGAATCCGCCCACCATGGAGGTCCGGTCATGGCATCCACGTGGGTGAGTCTGAGCGTCGACGGGTCTCCTATGCAGACCTACGTGGCCACCCCGGAAGGCCCCGGTCCGTTCCCCGCCATCGTCTTCGCCATGCACATCGGCGGCGTAGACGAGTGCATCGAGACCTATTGCGACCGGCTGGCGCGCGCCGGATACCTGACCGCCGCGCCCGATCTCTACCACCGTCAGGACAAGAGCATCTCGTTCGAAGACCTGTACTCCGCGGGGGAGGACGGAAAGAGGGCGCGCGCGCTGGTCCTCGCCAAGGCGCAGAGCCTCAAGAGCGCGCTCAAGGACGACGAGATGATGCGGGACATGGGGGCAGCGGCCGGTTACGTAAGGGCTCCGTCCGCAGGGGGCAACGGCGCCGTTGGCGTGATCGGTTTCTGCCTGGGGGGGCGGGTCTCCTACCTGATGGCGGCCTGGGATTTCGAGTTGCGACTCGCGGTCACCGCATATCCAAGCGACCTGTTCAAGGCGGGTGAGGACGGTCTCTCTCCATTCGCCAGGTCCCCGCGCATCGCCTGCCCCGTGCTCGGTCTCTTCGGCAGAGACGACCGCAATCCCTCACCTGAAGAGGCCGGGACCGTCCAGGCGGAACTGGAGAAGCTGGGCATCGAGCATGACTTCCACCATTACGCGGACGCGGGGCACGGCTTCATGAACCCCTTCAATGAGCACCACTACAACGAGGAGGCGTCGGAAGATGCGTGGGCCGAACTGTTCTCCTTCGTGGACCAGCGCATGAAGACGGACTAGCGGGCTCCCTCCAGATGGAAGAATTTGACGACGTTCCCTACGATCATCTTGTAGGTCTCCTCCTCCGGGACGTCGACGAAGTTCTCCCGCAGCCACATCGCCGAGTTGGGCCAGTCGGACGCGGGGTGTGGAAAGTCCGTGTACCACATGATGTTGTCCACGCCGATGTAGTGGCGCATCGTCACGCCCACCGGGTTGTAGCCGACACCCCAGGATATGTGCTGCCTGACGTAGTCGCTCGGGCGGCGGTCCAGGTGCGGCAGGTCGAACAGCTCCTCCGCCCAGTCGTGGTTCTTTGCGTACTGGGCGTCCATGCGCTCCAGCCAGTTGGGTATCCAGCCGATGTTCGTTTCCGCGAAGTAGATGCGCAATGACGGGAACCGGTCGAAGACACCCGCGAACATCATCTGCACGATCTCCCTGCCCGCATACGGGCAGAACGGGGTGATGAAGCGGTTGACCGGGTCGCGGCGCGATTCCTGCACTATCTGCGGCTGCCTGGCGTAGATGAAGAGCGGAGGCTTCTCCTTGCTTCCTCCGGGGCCGAAGCCGAACTGAACGTGCACGGTGACCGGCATGTCCATCCGGATGGCTTCCGCCCAGAACTCGTCGTCCTCCGGCGTCGGGTACATGTTCCCGTTGGGGTGGGCGTTGAGCGCGACGCCCTTCAGGCCGAGCTCCGCGCACGCTTCCATCTCCTCGATGGCGCCGCGAACGCTCGTCACGGGGATGAGCCCCATGCCGATCAGCCGGTCGGGGTGGGCTGCGCAGTACTCCTCGGCAAGCCAGAGGTTGTACGCATGGATGACGGCCCTGTACGCTTCTTCGTCCTGTATCTGCCGGAACATGTTGACGTACGTCGCCGGATACAGCACCTCGGCGTCGATGCCGTCCGTGTCCTGCTCCTCGAGGCGTTGTTCCGGGGGGCCGCCTCCGGCGTTGTCGTCAAACGTCCCCACGCCCATCGATACCGGCCCGTCGCCGATGACGTGCCCCTGGTTCCGCTGCACCCCGGCCTGGCTGAAGGTATCGGATGCCCCCTCGATCTCGACGGTGCGCGGCGCCTGGTCGCGGTACTTGTCCGGCACCCGGTGGGTCCAACGGTCTGCGCTGATCTCCAGGTGTGAATCCGCGGAGATCGCCCGGTACTCCCTGGTAGCCATGGATTCCCTCCTCCTGCCCTCGATGAGCGTCGTAACACGACGTGTCAACCCTGTCAAGCGCGCGGACCGGTTACCGGCAAAGGCCCGCCGGCAGGAGTATCCTGCTCCCCGCCGGCGACGCTGCGGACGGCGCGACCCCGGGCGCCCGGCGAAGGAGGACACCCCATGCGACAACGCCCGTTCGGCAGGCTCGGCACGGCGAGCGCGCTCACCCTCGGCGGAGGCGGCATCGCCGGTATATGGGGCGAGACCGACCGCGGGGAGTGCGTCGCCACCGTCCGCGAGGCCGTCGACTCCGGCATCGACCTGCTGGACCTCGCACCGTCGTACGGCAACGGCGAGGCCGAGGAGGTCATCGGCGAGGCGTTCGGCGGCAACCTGCCCGACGGCGTGCGCGTCACCACCAAGTGCCGCGTCGGCGACACCGCGCCGGACCGGGTCTACGACCACCTGTCGACCAGCCTGAACGGCAGCCTCGAGCGGATGCGGCTCGACCACGTCGACGTCATGTTCGTGCACAACGCGGTCACGCTCGGGAGCGAGGGCGGCGAGCGCATGACGACCGCGGCGTCCGTCGCGGAGGCCGTCGTCCCCGCGTTCGAGCGGCTCATCGCGGAGGGGCGCATCCGCCACTGGGGCCTCACCGGCATCGGCGAGGCCGACGCGCTCATACACCTGCTCGAGAATGGCCCGCGTCCCGACTACATCCAGTGCATCGCTAACCTGCTCGACTCTCCCGGCGGCCTGATGCGCGGCGCGGCTGGCGCCGCCCGCCCTCGCGACATCATCGCCGCCGCCAACGCCAACGGGACCGCCGTCATGGGCATCCGCGCCGTCCAGGCCGGAGCGCTCACCGACGCCATCGACCGCCCCCTGCCCGACGGCCACTCCGAGCTCGCCGACTACGACCGCGCCGCGCCGTTCCGCGCCATCGCCGCCGAGACCGGCCGCTCCGCCGCCTGGCTCGCCCACTGCTACGCGCTCTCGATGGACGGCATCGGCACCGTCGTCCTCGGCGTCAAGAACCGCCACGAGCTCCGCGAGTGCGTCGACGCCGAGTCCGCCGCCCCCCTCGACCCCGCCCTCATCGCCCGCATCAACACCGCCGTAGGCGGCACGGGCTGAAGGCCGTCGTTCCTGCGCCCCCCTGCCCCGTCGTTTCTGCGCCCTTCCCCCGTCTTTCCAGCGCCCTTCCCCCGTCTTTCCAGCGCAGGCTGGAATCCAGAGGCCCCCTGCCGTCGTTCCTGCGCCCTTCCCCCGTCTTTCCAGCGCAGGCTGGAATCCAGAGGCCCCCTGCCGTCGTTCCTGCGCAGGCAGGAACCTCGCAGCCCGCGCCCCCTACCCATGCCCCCCCACGAACTCCAGCACCAGCCGGTTCCACGTATCCGTCCGCTCCCAGTACGCCGAGTGCCCCGCGTCCGGCATGAGCGCGAACGCGCAGCCGGGGATGCGGTCGGCCATGGCCTGCATCCGGGGCGGGGGCGCGTACAGGTCCGCGCCGCCCGCGAGCATCAGCGTGGGCGTGCGAATCGTCTCCAGCAGCGCGAGCGTGAAGCTGTTGCGCATCCGCTCCCGGCGCGCGCCCTCCTGCTCGCTGGCCGCCTCGATCTCGATCCAGCGGTCGACGCCGTCCGGGTCCGCCACGCGGTACGTCGGCCCTATCTCGCGGAACCACGCCGGCAGCGACTGGAACCCGGGCGGCCGCCCGTACCTCTCGCCGATGGCCATGTACGCCGCGTCCCCCTGGACCGGGCCTCCGCTGCAGGCGACGACCAGGCTCGCGAGCCGCTCCGGATGGCTCACCGCGTAGTCGAGCGCGACGTAGCCGCCTCCGCCGGTGCCGACCAGGTGGAAGCGACCGAGGCCCAGGTGCTCGACCAGCGCGTGCAGGTCGTCGCCGGCGTACGTCGTCTGCTCCCCGGTCGACGCGTCCCGCGACCGTCCCCAGCCCCTGCGGTCGTACGTGACGCAGCGGTACCCGGCCTCGGCGAAGGCGGGCGCCTGGCGCTCCCAGGCCTCCGTGTTCCCCGTGAAGGCGTGCAGGAACACGACCGGAGCGCCGTCGCCGCCCGCGTCTTCGTACCAGAGGCTTGCATCGGGAAGGTCCAGGTAGGGCATACGGGCAACCTCCAAGCTCCATCAAGGTGATCAATACCCCTGGAATTCTGAGCGCCTTGATCGCGGCGCACGAGTAAACCGGCGGCTCCATCTGAGCATCTTGATCGCCTTGATCAGGGGTGTTTCCCAGGCCACGGCCTGCTTCCCGCGACCAAGGCATCAAGGCGCTCATCGAAAACAGAATTTGCGCGCCGGACCCATAAGCCGGATCTATGGCTCGGCCCCGATCCATAAACGCGGTCTATGGGTGCTGCGCGGTCGACGGTCATGCAACCAGCGTACGGGGTGAGGGTGCGACCGCGAAAGGGGCCGGTGTCGCGGTTGGGCTCGGCTACAAGACCGCCGCAGCTGCCAGCACACGAATGCGGACACCCTGCGTTGGATCTCCGCTGACGTCGAACAGGATGTGGTAGATGCCGCAGAGATACACGTACATCAGCGGCTCTTCTCGGAGCCTCAATATGCGCTGTCCGTCGGGTTCCGGGTTCGCCAGGATGTCGTCAAGGCAGGAGAGGATCTCTTCCCTGCCGTCGCCTCCTGCGCTGTCGATGTGCGCCTGGGCTGTCGGCAGGACCACGAGGCTATTGGGCATAGGACGCTTTGAGTTCCTCCAGCGAGATTCCCGGCTCGTCCGACAGCAGTGACGCATCCACCTGCGCCATGAGGCCGGCGTTGGAGAATACGGCCTTCCGGGTAGATTCGATGCCAGGGTTCGCCTTCAGCACCAGTACGTCGCCCTGTGCGGCGTGCTTCATGGGCAACGTAGCCTTGGCCGCCTTCACCACGGACTCCCGGTTCAGCTTCCCGAACCGCTTGGTAACCGACTGTATGAACATCCATTCGTCGGACGACAGCGGCAACTGCGTTGGGTCGCAAGCCTGTGATGCCCGGTAGTAGTAGGCCGGGTTCCCGTACGGGGTCGAGCCCTGGGATGAACGCACCAGACCTGCGGCGCTCAGGCTGTCGAGCGTTGCCACGATCTCGTTGCCGACCGCATTCGGGCCGTAGTTGTCCCAGTGATAACTGTAGCCCGTGAGGGGGCTGCCGGCGTGCTCAGCCCAGAGGTTGTCCACCAAGTAGACCAGTTTCACCAGTTTCGTCCTGCCGGTGGCGCCTGGGAGCTGCGAGAGCAGACCCAGGATGACTGCCTCTTCCTTGCCCATGGCCATGAGTCACCTCTCTCGTTGGCTTCCCGGCTGAAGACTATGCCCCATAGGAGGCATGGTCAATCCGAGGGGACCGGCAGTGCTCGACGCCCGGCACGGTGCGTCGGGTTCAAACAGCGTACGCGATCAGGGGGCGGCGGCGTAAGGGGCGGGTGTCGCATCCGTCCAGCGAGCCGTGCAGTGTATCGCTCAGAACTGAAGGCCGGAGGCTGCCCTTTGCCGCACTGTCGCTTTCCGCTATAGTCCGGCGTGCAACAGAGTCTCGGTTTGTTCCTGCCTTACGAAGCGTAGTGGAGCCATCGAGCACGGAGGGAGGGCCTCGCGCCCTCCTGTTGGTTCCACATTGGCATCCGAGGCTCTGTTGCAAGTACCTCGCCTCTGTGCAACAGGAGGGCACCTCGTATGCCGAACTACGAGGCCGTCGCCGAGGAGTTGCGGAAGGGCTTCCAACGCTTCTGGCAACGCCCCGACACCAACGAGGCCGACATACGGTCGCTGGTCATAGACCGGGTGCTCGCGGAAGTGGGCTATCCCTCGTACTACCGCCGGGCGGAGCACGGCGTGGGCAGGAACCGCCCGGATGAGGTCTGCTACACATCGGAGCCGTCAGCCCGCTCCGGCCATGCCGCAGTCATCCTCGAGGCCAAACCCTACGGGACGGACTTCGACAAACCGGTCGGCGGCAAGCGCTCCAACTCTCCCGACCGCCAGATACAGCGTTACCTGCGCCAGCACCCGGCCAGCGGCCCGAGCACCATCGGCGTGCTGACGGACGGCGCGCGCTGGCGCGTCTACGAGCGCACCGGCTCCGCCGCGTTCGACATCCGGTTTCTCACGGAATACGACCTCAGCACGGTCGCGGATGCTTCTCCCGCGTCCGCACGACTCGATGGCGAGGACTCAGCAAGCCTCCGGGAACTCGTGGACTGCATCTGCCGCGAGTGCGTCATCGCCCGTCATGGCGCGCCACGGGCCGGGCGAGCGCGGATGCCCGCGCTCGCCGAGCGCCTCTTCGCCGTATTCGGCGAGAGTGATGAACTTCCGAAGCCGGATGCAGTCCTGCCCCACCTGCTCGGCGGAAGGATGATCGACGCGTACCACGACCTTGCTGGGCGCATACAGTTGGAAGGCATCGTCCAAGACGCGCACGACAAGGATTGGATAGCCTACGCCTACGCGCCCGGCGCTCCGTTATTGGAGTCGGAGAAGCCGACGCTGGAGGGCAGACGCGCAGTTGCCGCCGCCGTCCGGTTCGCCGACGAGCCGTACGGCCTGAGCAGGGCGGACACAGCCCTCTGTGCCCGCACGTTCGCCCGCGTTGATGGCGCGGATGCGAGCGTCGTGCTCGCCTGGTGCACGGACGCCGAAGGCGGAGCGGAGGCGCGGCTCGCCGCCTGCGTGAACGGCAGGGTCAGCATGACCGCGCCGTTCGACCCCGAACTGCCGACCCCCTCCGCGCGTGCAGCCATCGAGAGCGTGCTGGGAATGCTCGCCGGAGATCGGACCGCGCTCGACCCGGATCGGCTGCTCACACCGTTGGAAGTCGCGCCGCTCCGACAGCAGTTCTATGCGGACGTGTCCGCGTGGACGAAACGGCTGGCGGCGGGCAGGGACGCCGTCGGGCGTGAGGCCATGCTGCGCCACCTCATTCGCGTCATGTTCGCCTGGATACTCAAGGAGGACGGCCTCATCCCCGCTCAACTCTTCGAGCGGGCGTTCGCTTCGTCCAACACGGACAATCTCAACCGCTACCATGTGGACATCCTGCGCTACCTCTTCCAGAAACGCCTGGACGTGGAGGACGGCAAGCGGGACCCGCATCCCAACCCTGCAGTAGATGCCGTCATGGACGCCGCGCCCTTCCTCAACGGCTCCCTCTTCCGAGAGCAGGAAGGCGACTACGATCTGGACATCCCCGCAGTCGAGTACTGGAACGCCGACCTGGAGTCGCCGCCCGGCCTTTTCACTATCTTCTCCCGTTACCACTGGACGACGGACGAGCACCGCCCCGGCGAGAGCGAGCAGACGCTCGACCCGGAACTGCTGAGCAACCTGTTCGAGCGGCTGATCCTTCCTATCGAGACCGGCGAGACGCTCGACCGGCAGCCGCGCGGCACCTACTACACACCCGCCGACGTCACTGCCGAGATGTGCAAGGACGCCCTCGCCGCGGCCGTCCGCACGCACACACCCGATGGCGTCACAGATGACGAGTTACGCGCCCTGTTCGGCGACCGGACAGCCCCACTACCGGCCATGAGCAGCGAGGCGCAGGCGCGCCTCGCCGAGCGCATCCGCGCCCTGCGGATATTCGACCCCGCCGTGGGCTCCGGCGCGTTCCTTTTCGGCTGCCTCACCGCGCTCAGAACAGCGCTCGAAAAACTGGATCAGGACCGGGCGGAGCCGACGCCGGAGATTGTCAAGACGCAACTGCACGGGCAGGACATCCACCCGCTCGCGGCGCAGATAACCCGCTTGCGCCTCTTCATCGCACTCAAGGCGGCTGACCGCGCCCATGGACGGAACGCGCCGCTGCCCAACCTCGAAGCGCGCATCGTCTGCGCCGATACGCTGGAAACATCAGCCGACCCGGCGTGGCGGCCCGACCACCCCGGGGGATTCGACACCGCCGACCCGGAACTGGTCAGTGCGTTGACGGCGGTGGCGGAGAGCAGGGGGGCCTGGCTCGAAGCTCATACCGAGGAAGAGAAGCAGCAGGTGCTCCAACTCAACAGCGACCGGCGCGACGATTTCAGGCTGCTGCTGAGCAGGATGGGCGACCTGGCCAGCCCCGAACTCTGGAACTTCGCGGAGACGCCCATCCTGCCCCTGCCGTCCCATCCGCCGGAAGCGAAGACGGCCCGCACCGACGCCCGACTCCTCTTCTATGAGAGCCCCTCAAGCGGCTTCGACATCGTCATCGGCAATCCGCCCTACGAGGCGCTGGGCAAGTCCATGGACGCGGCGCGGCGCAAGTCGCTGGCCGAACGCAAACGCTACCGGACGATGAACTGCGGTGACCTCTACCCTTTGTTCTGCGAAGCGGCACTCGCCCTCGCCAAGCCGGAGGGCGGCGTTGTTACGATGATCGTGCCGCTCTCCATCGCGTTCGGCCGGCAGGAACGCACGCTCCGCAGGGCATTTCAGGAGCGCTGCGCCAGCATCAGCCTGCGCCATTACGACAACCGCCCCGACACCGTCTTCAACGCCAGCCCAACGGTAATGACGCCGGAAAACAGCCAACGGGCAACTATCCTCACTGCGGTCTTGGGAAAAGCACGCAGGGCGCTGATCCGAACGACCGGGTTACAGCACTGGCACTCGGACGAGCGAAGTCGTTGTCTAGCGCAACGGCGCACGTCAACGACTCCCGCACATGGAAGAAACGTCGACATGCGTATTGCGGAGCAGTGGCCCCGCATACCCACGTCAGAGGTGTCTCGGCTAGTCTCGGTTCTCCTCAAGCAGAAGAACACGGTTGCCGATTACCGGACGAACCAAGGCATACAATTGGGATTCCCACTGGCGCCTCGATATTTCGTAAGCACGATTCCGGCAGGGGCGGTGTCGCCGCGAGGAGAGAAGGTCTTCACAGTGGGAGACAACGACGCTGGCTGTCTGATTATGGCAGCACTCAACGGGCATGTGGGCTATGGGTGGTGGCGAGTGTACGGTGACGGGTTTCATCTCAATGAACATGAGGTCTATACGCTCCCTGTCCCTGATGCATGGGTAACAGATCCGCAGCCCGTCATACGCTTGGGCAAGCGGCTGAAGTCTGCCATCCCGGATTGCATAGTCGAGAACAAGCAGCAAGGGGGTATCTGGCGCAACGTGGACTTCCACAGGTACGCGCCGAACCTCATCGCGGAGATAGACCGGCTCTACATCGAGGCGCTGGGGCTGCCGTTGGAGCCGCTGCTCACGCACCTGAAGATCATGCGCTCCAACCGGAGCTGGGATTTCGGCGCCGCCCTGTAGCCCCCCATCCTGTCCATCCTGTGCATCGATGTCCGTTGTCCGGATGCGACACCCGCCCCTTTCGCGGTCGCCCCCTGGCCGCGTACGCTGGTCGGTGACGCCGGAGCGCCCCGGTGCCCAGGCCCTGGGCCTCAGGAGTGAAATGGCGCACTTTGGCGCACTTTGGCGCACCCTGAACAACGGGACCGCGAACGGAGAGCTGACGTGACCGACAACCTGCCAACGCTCGACATCAACGCCGGACGCATCGACGCCGACCTGCGGCGCATCGCGGAGTTCACCGACCCGGACCTGCCGTACACGCGGCGGGCGTTCTCGCGCTACTACGAGGAGGCGCGCGTGTGGCTCGCGGAACGGTTCCGCGACGCCGGGCTCGACACCCGCGTCGACGCCGCGGGCAACCTCATCGGACGCCTAGGCGAGGGGGCGGGACCGGTGCTCATGCTCGGCTCCCACACGGACACCGTCGAGGCCGGCGGACGGTTCGACGGCATCGTCGGCGTGATGGGCGCGCTGGAGGTCGTGCGCTGCCTGCGCGAGTCCGGCGTCACGCTCTCGCGTCCGCTGGAGGTCGTCGACTTCCTCTGCGAGGAGCCGTCCGTTGTCAACCTCAGCCCGCTCGGCAGCCGCATCATGGCCGGCGACGTCACCGCCGACATGGTGGCGACGGCCACGACGCCCGACGGCGGCAGGCTGCCGGACGCCATCCGGCGCCTCGGCGGCGACCCGTCGCGGCTCGACGAGGCGCGCCGGAAGCCGGGCGGCATCTACGGCTACCTGGAGCTGCACATCGAGCAGGGCCCCGTGCTGGAGCGCGCGGGCATGGAGGTCGGTGTCGTCACCGTCGTCGCGGCCCCGTGCCGCGCCGTCGTCACGCTCACCGGCGTCGCCGACCACGCGGGCGCGACGGCGATGGCCGACCGGCGCGACGCCCTCGCGGGGGCGGCGGAGCTGACGCTCGCCGTCGAGCGCGTCGTCAGCACGCCGGACATCGTGCAGGAGAGCGTCGGCACCGTCGGCTTCCTGCGCGTCACGCCGAACATGGTCAACGTCATACCGGGCCGCGTCGACCTCACGGTGGAGGTGCGCAGCACGCAGACGGAGGCGCTGCTGTGGGCGCGGGAGGAGATCGAGCGCGCGCTGCGGGAGCTCGCGGACCGGCGCGGGCTCGGCGCGACGCTGGAGTGGCAGCACTTGGAGGAACCCGTCCCCATACCCCTCCAGATGCAGGAGATCGTGGCGGAATCCGCCGAAAGCCTGCGGCTGCGGACGCTGCGCCTGCCGAGCCGCGCATCCCACGACGCCGCCCGCCTGGCGCCCGTCGCGCCCGTGGGCATGGTGTTCATCCCGTGCAGGGACGGACGCAGCCACTGCCCCGAGGAATGGGCCGAGCTGGACGATATCGTTACCGGCACGCAGGTTCTCGGGGCAGCGCTGCTGAGACTCGACGCCCACTCCTGATAGGGACCTTAATCAGGGCGGCACAGATTCGTAACAGAAACGCTTGATTCCGTCACCGCGGTGTCGTATACTGTCACCGTCGGCTGAATCGTGGCGCCACCAGAGGACTGCCGGAGACGAAGGAACAGCGCACGGCGAAAGGATAAGAGGTAGGAACAATGTTTGCACTGATTACAGGACTGTACCGCGCATTTGAACAGGGAGCGACCATGTCGGTCATCGCCGACCGGCACGCGAACGACCCTGTCGCGATGGCCGACGGGATCCGCACGTTCCTCTTCCCGGGAGAGGCCCTCTCCCCGCGAGAGCATCTCTCCGTTGGAGAGACGGTTACGGACCCGGTGACGTTCACCCCGGCCGAAGAGGTCGAGGAGCTGGTGGCCGCGTAGGCCCGGCTCCCGAGGGTGAGGAAGGAAACGAAGGAGGGCGAGATGATCCTGCTCAAGGCATGTGCCACCTGCGGCGGCGACGTCCTGTGCCGCAAGGACTTCGATGGGATCGAGTGCCGCTGCCTGCAGTGCAGCCGGACTCTTGACCTGAGGACCGCTGCCGCCCTCATCATGGAGCAGCGCAAGACCGCTGCGTGACGGGCACACGCATACGCAACCGAAAGAGCCGGGGCGACGCCCCGGCTCTTCCTGCATTGTCATGCAACCCTCACTCCCCCGCCGCCTCCAGCAGACGGCGCAGGTCGTGCTTGGCGTCGAGGATGTCGGCCCACAGGTCGCCGACGTCCGCGAGCCGCCGGTGCACGGTGTCGATGGTGAAGTCGCTCGGGTACACGTCGGGCAACTCGTCCCAGCGGAGCGGCACGGAGACGGGCGCTCCCGGCAGCGGCCGCAGCGAGTAGACCGACGCCATGTTCTTCCCCATCACGTTCATGTTGTGGTCCAGGAAGATCCTGCCCGCCCGCTTGCTCACGCTCCACTCCATCGTCAGGTCGCGGGGCCGCTGCCGCAGCAGGAACCGCCCGATCAGCTCGCACGCCTTCCGCGTCACCCCGTAGTCGTACTCCCGCAGTACCGGCACGTAGACGTGGAGCCCCGTCTTGCCCGACGTCTTCAGGAACGACGACAGCGAGAGCTGGTCCAGCAGGTCCTTCAGCGCCAGCGCGACCTCCGCGCCCTTCGCGAACGCCCGCCGGTTCAGCTCCGGCTCCTCGCCCGCCTTCTCCTCCCCGGAGTAGATGTACGGGTCCAGGTCGAACACGATGAAGTCCGGGTAGTTCAGCACGCTCTGCCGCAGCTCCTCCTTCGAGCCGGTGAAGCTCTCGCGGAGATGGACGGCGTCCGGCTCGATGGCCGTGCGCGACAGCCACGGGTGCAGCTCGAGGTCGGCGAGCTGCGCCAGCCAGACGAGCGTCGCCAGGTTGTTGACGACGAGGTAGTCGACATCGCCCTCGGCCGCGGAGGAGAAGAGCCGCACCGTCTCCGCGAACGGCGGCAGGTCGTGCTCCCACCGCTTCTGGTAGAAGCTGCCGCCGTCGATGCCGTTCGGGTAGCGCGTCATCGTGAGCGGCCTGTCCCGCAGGTGCGGGAGCAGGTGCGGCGCGACCTGCGCGTAGTAGCGGAGCATGTCGCCCTTCGTCACCGCCGCGCGGCGCTCCGTCTCCGGCCAGAACACCTTGTCCAGGTTGGTGACGGCCAGCCGCTGCCCGCCTATCTCCACGTGGCCGTCCCTGCGGATGCGCGCAAGCTGCTCGACCACGTCGCTCGACTCGTCCGGCGCGTCCGGCGCGACAGCCTCCTCCGCGATCGACGCCACCGGCTGCGGCGTCTCCCGGACGATCGCGCGGGGCTGCACGTCGTCCCGCAGCCCCAGGAACACGGGAGCGCGCAGCACGCCCTCAGCCGTCCACTGGGAGAACTTCACCTGCGCCACGCGCTCCGGCTTCACCCACGTCACCTGGAGCGAGTCGAGGTCGGCGGGCACGGCGGGGAACGGGCACTCGTCCGTGCGCAGCGGCTCCAGCGCCGCGAGCGTGCCGCGGAGCGTCTGCTGCGTGAAGCCGCTCCCGGCGCGCCCCGCGTAGGTGAGCACGCCGCCGTCGTAGTAGCCGAGCGCCACGGCGCCGAAGGTGTCCGCGCGCTCGCCCTCGCCCTTCGTGTACCCGGCGATGACGAACTCCTGCGAGAGCGCCTGCTTGATCTTCAGCCAGTCCCGCGAGCGCTGCCCTGCGTCGTAGCGCGAGTCCCTGCGCTTCGCGACGATACCCTCCAGCCCCAGCTGCTCCGCGACGCGGAAGAACGCCTCGCCCTCGCCCTCCACGTACTCCATCGAGCGGATGCGCTCGCTCGGCGGGACGGCCAACCGGAGCGCGTGCTTCCGCTGGTGGAGCGGGACCTGCCGCAGGTCGCGGCCGTCCATGTAGAGGATGTCGAACGGGTAGTAGGCGATGGTGGCCGCCTTCGCTGAGACGTTCTCCGCGCCGGGCACCTTGTACATCCCGGCGTTGTTCTGCAGCAGCACGAAGTCCGGCAGGCCGTCGTCCCCCAGCGCGACGATCTCGCCGTCCAGCACCATCTCGCGGTGCGGCAGCACGGACAGGTCGTCGGCGATGGGTCGGAAGTTCTTCGTCATGTCCTTGCCCGTGCGGCTGATGAGCCGCACGTTGCCGTCCTGCAGGAACGCCAGCGCGCGGAAGCCGTCCAGCTTCGGCTCGAACAGCCAGCCGGGCGAGGAGAAGACGCCGTCCACCGCGTGCGCCAGCATCGGCTTGAGCGTGCGCGGCATCCGCGCCGGCTTCCCGAACGAGACGATGCCCGCCGCGAGCGACGGGTCCGGCAGCCTGCCGGACTTCAACTGCTCGATGGTCAGGCCGCAGACGATGGACCTGCCGTCGTCCAGGACGTCGCGCTCCGTATCGGTGTGGGCGTCCCTGTGCTTGATGAGCAGCCACTCGTTCGGGCCGCGCGTCGTGCGCACGAGCGTCCACGAGCCCTGCAGCTTGTGGCCGCGCAGCGTGAACGACAGCTTCCCCGCGTCGAGCCCAGCGAGCATGCGCCGCTCCGCCTCGTCGCGGTCGTGCCAGCTCAACCCGCCCTCGTCCGGGGAGTAGACGCCCATGTCCCAGACGATGACCTGCCCGGCGCCGTAGTTGCCGTCGCCGATCACGCCCTCGAACGAGGCGTAGTCCAGCGGGTGGTCCTCCACCAGCACGGCGAGGCGCTTCTCGTTGTTGTCCGTTGACGGCCCCTTGGGCACGGCCCACGACTTGAGCGCCCCGCCGAACTCCAGCCGGAAGTCGTAGTGCAGGCGGGAGGCCGCATGCTTCTGCACGACGAACGTCAGCGCGCCGGGCCGCTGGTCGGGAGCGTGCGGCGCAGGCTCGCTCGTCCCGCTGAAGTCGCGCTTCTCTTCGTATCGTTCGAGTGTCATCGCATCCCTGCCGCCCAACCAGCGTACCCGTTCGCGGCGCCTCCCGGCCAGCGGGTAGGCCGGGACGGGCGCTGCTTGCGCCCCACGCGCGTTCTCCCTAAAGTATGTATGCCCCTTATGGCTCGCGAGGTACTGTCTCGATGGATGCCCGCACGCTCGTCATCGCAGCCGCCATCTGGCTGTTCCTGGTTATCGTCCCTTACCTTCTCGGGGTCGTCTGGCTCGGAAGCTCGCTCGACGGAAGCTACGTCGTGGCGTTCATGATCTGGTTCGTCATCCTTGGAACGCTTTCCGCGGCGGCATACGTCATGCACGTCCGGGAAGCGCGGCAGCAACACTAGAAGCACACACCCGTCCCCTCAGGGAGGCTGACCGATGCTCACTCAGGAGATGAACGACCGCATCACGCGCGTGGGGCCCGGAACGCCCATGGGCGAACTGATGCGCCGCTACTGGCACCCCATCGCCGGAAGCGTGCTGCTGAACGCAGACAACCCCACGAGAGAGGTGCGCCTGCTCGGCGAGGACCTCGTCCTCTACCGCGACGCCAGCGGGACGGTCGGACTCGTCGAGCCCTCCTGCGCGCACCGCAAGGCCAACCTCTCCTACGGCATCCCGGAGGAGAACGGACTCCGCTGCGCCTACCACGGCTGGATCTTCAACGAGAACGGCCAGTGCGTCGACCAACCGTCCGAGCCGGAAGGCTCCAAGTTCAAGGAGAAGGTGCGCATCAAGGCGTACCCGGTGCAGGAGTACGCGGGCATCATCTGGGCCTACATGGGGCCTGCGCCCACGCCGCTGCTGCCCCGTTGGGACGTGCTGGAGTGGGAGGGGCACCGGGAGTGGCAGTCGCATGATCTGCCGTGCAACTGGCTCCAGTGCCAGGAAAACTCGCTCGACCCGCTGCACTTCCAGTGGCTCCACCGCTACTTCGGCGGCTGGATGATGAACCGCGGGAAGCCCCCCGAGGAGCGCGACGCCTGGAACGCCACCACCGGCGCGAAGGGTCGCGAACACAAGAAGATCGGCTTCGACATCACGGACTACGGCGTCATCAAGCGCCGCCTGGTCGGCGACGAGACGGAGGAGGACGAGTTCTGGCGCATCGGGCACCCGGTGCTGTTCCCCAACATCCTCCGCGTCGCCCACGGCATGCAGTTCCGGACCCCCGTCGACGACACCCACACACAGCACATCACCATGTCGTTCCGCCCCTACAAGGAAGGGGAGTCCCGCCAGACGGACATCCCATTCGTGGAGGAGCCGCTGTATGACGCCAACGGGCACATCCGCTACGACTACGTCGTTGCGCAGGACCAGTTGGCGTGGGTCATCCAGGGCCCGATCTCGGACAGGACCACGGAGCGCCTCGGAGTCACCGACGTGGGCATCATCATGTACCGCCGGTTGCTGGACGAGCAGGCCCGCGTCGTGGAGGAGGGCGGCGAGCCCATGAACGTCCACCGCAACGAGGCGGAGAACGAGATCATCATCCTGCCCTGCGAGTACTTCCAGTACCCGGGGTACGAGGGCACCGGCGGACCGTTCAAGGACCTCCGCCCTGCCCCGGCCGAGGTCGAGGCCGTCCTCTCCGGCGAGGGCGCCGCGCTCAGCGAGTGGGAGGGCGTCCGCACCCTCACCGGCAAAGAGCGCTACACCTTCAGGTAGACCTCCGGGTGACCCTCGAGACGCCGCAGGCCCGTGAGCGCCCCTACGTCTGGGTGACGTGGCTGCCGCGCCTGCTCTCCGGCAACAACCGGTGCGAGTGGGCGTCGTGGTTCAAGGCGCAGCACGAAGGCTCCAGCTGGACGCGCGCACCTTCGACGTTCGACCACACCCGCTGGGCGCTCGACCACACCGCGCTGCTCAGGGCGGAGCAGAAGCGCCTTGAGACCGATGGCGCGGTCGTGAAGTCGGAGCGGCAGAACCAGTTCCGGCTCAGGGGCTGGTACGCCACGCTCTCCGGCATGCCGGACCTCGTCTCGCTTCACGATGGCAACGTCGTCATCCACGACGTGAAGTCCGGCGAGCCGCACGCCTACCACGCCATCCAGGTGATGCTCTACATGTGGGCGTTCCCGCTCGCGCGGCGCGAGTACGCCGGCATGCCGGTTGCGGGCCGCGTCGTCTACGAGGGCCACGCCATCGACGTCCCGGCCTCGGCAGTCGACCAGACGTTCGTCGACCGCGCCGCCGAGCTCATCAAGCTGCTCGCCGACACCGAGCAGCCTCCGCCGAGGACCCCCAGCGCGTCCGAGTGCGCCTTCTGCGACATCACCGGCGCCGACTGCCCGGACCGCATCGAGGGAGACGTGGAGGAAGGCGAAACCGAGCTGTTCTAGCCCTACGCCATCCGGAAGAAGCGCGCCATGTTGTCGCCCAGGATGTCGCGCTTCGCCTCGTCGCTGAGGCCCTCCATCGTCTCGATGCCGGACGCCGTGTTCGGGAACGTGGACGGCGGGTGCGGATAGTCGCTGCCGATGATGAAGTTTCTGCTCCCGATGGTGTGCACCGCTCCCACGATCGCCTGCTCGTCCGGCTCCACCGCAACCATGCAGCTGCGCGCAAGCAACTCGCTGGGAAGCTCGTCGCAGCGGGCGCACTGCGGCTCGATCTGGTAGACGCGGTCCAGCGTGTACATGATCCACGGCAGCCACGAGCCGCCAGCCTCGAAGAACGCCATGCGGAGGTTCGGGAACTCCTTGAGCACGCCGCCGAGCGTCAGGCTCGCCATCGACACCATGTATTCGAACGCGAAGCCCAGGTAGTTGCTGATGTGCATCCGCCGCAGCCGCTCCCAGCCCAGCGTGAAGTTCGTCGGGATGTGGTCGTTCACCTGGCACTGGAACGGGTTGCCGTGCACGTAGAGCGGAACGTCCAGCTCGGCGACCGCCTCCCAGAACG
>DAOUJA010000042.1:0-97820 GCA_034423175.1 Dehalococcoidia bacterium | reverse complement strand
GGTCCGGGCGGAGGTTGAGGTAGCTCTCGCCGGGGAGGAGGTCGGCGTCGCCGGGGTCGTCGAGGTGTCCGAGCAGGACCTTCTCGGCGTAGGTGAGCGGTCGTCCGAGGCGGTCGCGCACGGTCCGGAGCCGCTGCTCCATCTTCTCGTACGCCTCCTCGACGAATGCAGGTGTGGAATCAACCAGGGGAACCGCCATGAGCAATCATCCTCCGCGATGCGTTTTGTGCGTAACGGCTAGATTATCACGGCGCGGTCAGGAGCGGGCGCTCTGGCTCAACCCTCACCCGCCACGCTGCCGCGCGGTGACCTCTCCCCAGAGGAGAGGTGGGCTGCGAGGTTCCTGCCTTCGCAGGAACGACGGGACCTGCTAACCCAGCTCGGCGACGGCTGCGGCGAGGTCGAGCGTGCCGCGGTAGATGGCGACGCCGATGATGGCGCCTTCCGCGCCGAGGCTGGCGAGCGTGCGGAGGTGGTCTATCTCCGCGATGCCGCCGGAGGCGATGATGCGGGCCCCGCCCGCGGCCTCCGCCTGCTGCACCATGTCGCCGACGGCGGCGAAGTTCGGGGAGGTGAGCGTGCCGTCGCGGGTGATGTCGGTGTAGATGAAGCGGCGCACGCCCAGGTCGGCCATGCGGCCGAGGAGGTCGGCCGCAGGGATGGAGCCGCTCTCGGTCCATCCCGAGACGGAGGCGATGCCCTCTCGTGCGTCGATCCCAACGATGACGCGCTCGGCGCCGTGGGCAGCGAGCGCCTGATCGACGAGCGCAGGCTCCTCGACCGCGGCTGTGCCGAGCACGACGCGGTCGACACCGTCAGCGAGCGCCTCGGCGATGTCTCCGGATGTGCGGAGCCCGCCGCCGAGCTCGATGGGGACGCCGACAGCGGCAGCGATGGCGCGCACCTCGGCGGCCTGCGTGCGGCGTCCCTCTCTCGCGCCGTCGAGGTCGACCACGTGGATGCGTGGCGCCCCGTCGGCCTCAAAGCCGCGTGCCACGCCGACGGGGTCGTCGCCGAACGTGGTCTGGCGGTCATAGTTGCCCTGCAGGAGCCGGACGACGGCCCCGCCGCGCAGGTCTATGGCGGGGATGATCTCCATGGCGTCAGGCTCGCTCCTGTACGAGGCGCTTCACGAAGTTGTCGTAGAGCATGAGGCCCGGCGCGCCGCTCTTCTCCGGGTGGAACTGGGTGGCGACGACGTTGTCCCTGGCGATGAAGCTGGCGAACCCGACGCCGTAGGTCGTCTCACCCGCGGTCCAGGACGGGTCGTCCGGCGCGGCATAGTAGGAGTGGACGAAGTAGAAGTAGCTCGACTCCGGCACACCGTCGAACAGCGGGTGCGGGCGCTTGAGGCTGACGGAGTTCCAGCCCATGTGGGGCACCTTCAGCCCCGGCTCGAACCGCCTGACGTAGCCCGGCACGATGCCGAGGGCGGGGGTGTCGCCCTCCTCGGAGTGGTCGAGCAGTAGTTGCAGGCCGAGGCAGACGCCGAAGAACGGCCTGCCGTCTGCTATCCAACTGCGGATGGGGTCGGCCATGCCGTGGGCGTTGAGCGCGGCAACCGCCTGCGGCGACGCGCCCTGTCCGGGGAAGACGACTGCCGAGGCGGAGTCGAGTTCGCCGGGGGAGGACACGAAGTGCGCAGGGTAACCGAGGCGCTCGAACGCCTTCTGGACGCTCCGGAGGTTGCCCGCGCCGTAGTCTATGATCGCGATGGGGCCCACGGAGAGATTCTAGCAGGGACTGGTCAGAGCACCTTGTAGGCCCAGACGTAGTACCAGATGTCGGGTTCGCCGTTGGGCATGGGCTGGAAGGGGTCCGTCTGCTCGACGAGCTCCCACTTGCCCGCCTTCGCCAGCGCGTTCTGCTTCACGTCGAAGCCGCCCTCCGTGTAGTAGTCCGTGCGGATGCTGAAGACGATGTAGCCGCCGGGCTTCGTGACGCGGACAAGCTCGTCGAGCGACTCCGCCGGGGCGTGTCCGAAGGTGAACGTGCCGACGCAGGTGGTGGAATCGAAGAAGTCGCTCTCGAAAGAGAGCGGCTTGCCGAGTTCGCCCACCACGAGTTCCTCATAGACGAACTTCTCGTTGGCGGTCATCAACATGCCGGGGGAGAGATCGAGGGCGGTGACGCGCTTGAAGCCGAGCCGGGCGAGCTCCTGGCCGACCATGCCGGTGCCCGCGCCCGCGTCGAGCAGTTTCGCTTCGGGGTCGGAGATGTACTTCGCAAGCGTTTCGGCTGCCATGCGCGGACCGATGAAGCCGAGCGATTCGAGGTCGGCGTCGTACTCGGTGGCCCATCCGTCGTACTCGGTGGTCAGTTCGTCGTAGTCCTTCGAGTCGTAGACCCGTTGTATGCGTTCGGTGCGCGCCTTGTCAGACGTCATGCAGTGCCTCCGTGTGCGTGTGGTGCGTTCGCAGGCTACCACGGACGGGCGGGAGGATGCCGAACATCGATGGACCGGATGGACAGGATGAGTGAGAGATTCCTCGACTACGCCTGCGGCTCCGCTCGGAATGACAACTTCGATGCCGGTCAGGCGGTGCGGCGGCGGAGTGGGGCGAAGAGGTAGATGAGCGCGCCGGGTGCGGAGACGGCGCCCGCAAGCCAGAAGATGCTCTCGTACGTTCCGGTCAGTCTTACGACTGCTCCCATCACGAGGGCGCCGACCGTTGCGCCGCTGAGGCTGCTGAGGAACATGAGGCCCACCGTCGAGCCCTGCAGGCCGGGGGGCGAGGCGTCCATTGCGGTCGCGTTGATGACGTCCTGGCTCGACCAGAGGAAGAGCCCGATAAACGCGAGCGCGATCGTGATGATGAGGAACTCAGCCTGAACGTCAGTGGACGTGAGCGGCACGGTGAAGTCCAACGAGATGTTTGTTTCCCCGATGGCAGCGATGACGAACAAGCCCGTGCCGATCACGAGCATGGCGGCGACGATGGGGAGCCGCCGTCCGACGCGGTCGGAGAAGTAACCGAAGAACGGACCGAAGACGACGCCGAGGAGCGTGAGCAGTCCGACGTGGAAACCAACGCCGAAGCTGTCCATATCCAGGTCCTGTGCGAGGTAGACCGGCATGAAGCTGATGAGTCCGAAGTGAGAGAAGGAGCGGGTGAAGTTGGCGTAGGCGAGGCTGACGTAGACCGGGTAGCGGAGCAGACGGATGGGGTCTGACAGGCGGGGGAGCTGGGCCTGGGACTCGTGTTGCTGCCTGGGCGCCCCGGCGAGGAGCCAGAACATGAAGAGCGAGATGGCGACGGCCGGCAAGAAACTGAGGAGGGTGTAGAGCCGCCAGTCGTCGGCAAGCCAGAAGGCGAGGACGAAGCCGACACCGAGCGGACCGAGCGCCTCGCCGGCACCGGAGCCGGAGCCGTGGAAGGCGATGGCCATACCCCTGCGGTCAGGGAAGCGCGTGCTGAGCATGGAGATGGCCGGCGGGTGCCAGAACGAGGCGGCGAGCCCTCCTATGGACGCGAGCGCCACGACGGGCCAGACCCACGGCGCAAGGCCGGAGAGCATCATGAAGAGCGCGGCGAAGAAGAAGGAGAGCGGGAGTATCCAGTGCCAGTAGCCGCTGAGCCTGTCCGACACGTAGCCGACGAAGAAGTTGGGGAAGCCGCCGCCGAACTGCTTGATGATGGCGATGGCAGTGACGCCGGTGGCCGTCAACTCGTACTCTTCGACGATGAGGGGGAGGAAGACGGCGAAGGCGGCGATGTACCAGTGCTTGAGCCCGTGACCGATGGCGATGGTGGCGATGTAGGTGGGCCCGGCCGCGCGGAACGATCCGGAGCCTGGGACTGCTGATGCTTTGCTTGCCATGTGGGCGTCTTTCGGAGCGCGTCCGTCGCCGGTCACGCGCTCAGGCATGATAACAGGGCAGGCCACGCCTGCTATGCTCGCGGCATGTACGTCATCGGCACGGCAGGCCACGTCGACCACGGCAAGTCGACGCTCGTGCAGGCGCTCACGGGCATCGACCCCGACCGTCTCGCGGAGGAGAAGCGCCGCGGCATGACCATAGACCTCGGCTTCGCGTGGGTGACGCTGCCCAGCGGGCGGGAGGTGAGCATCGTGGACGTGCCGGGCCACGAGCGTTTCATCAAGAACATGCTCGCGGGCGTCGGCGGCATCGACCTCGCGCTCCTGATCGTCGCGGCGGACGAGTCGGTGATGCCGCAGACGCGCGAGCACCTCGCGATCCTCGACCTGCTCGGCGTGCGCCGCGGGCTCGCGGTCATCACGAAGTCCGACCTCGCGGACGCCGACATCCTGGCGCTCGTGCAGCTGGAGGTGGAGGAGCTGCTGGCGACGACGACGCTTGCAGGGTCGCCGGTACACGCGGTCTCGGCGACGACCGGCGACGGTGTGCAGGAACTCGCATCGGCGATCGACGCCGCGCTGGACGAGACGCAGCAGCGTCGCGACGTGGGGCGTCCGCGCCTGCCGGTCGACCGCTCGTTCGCGGTCGCGGGGTTCGGCACGGTGGTCACGGGGACGCTCATCGACGGCTCGCTGGAAGCGGGGCAGCCGGTGGAGATCGTGCCGGGCGGCGTGCAAGGGCGCATCCGCGGACTGCAGTCGCACCGGCAGAAGATCGACGCCGCGACGCCGGGCAACCGGGTCGCGGTGAACCTGAGCGGCGTGAGCGCGCAGGAGATCAGCCGGGGCAGGGTGCTGACGAGGCCCGGCTGGCTGCGGGCGACGCGCGCGGTGGACGTGCGTCTCCACATGCTGAACGACGCGCCGCACGGCATCCGCCACAACTTTCCCGCGACGTTCCACGCGTTCGCCGCCGAGGCCCCGGCGAAAGTGCGGCTGCTGGAGGACGACGAGCTCGCGCCGGGCGGCGAGGCGTGGGCGCAGGTGTGGCTGGAGGAGCCGGTTGCGGTCGTGCGCGGCGATCACTTCGTGCTGCGATCGGCGGACGCGACGCTCGGCGGCGGGACGATCGTGGACGTGGACGTGAAGCGTCACCGCCGGCGCCGAGCGCCGCTGTTCGAGCGGCTGTCGCGTCTCGCGGAGGGCAGCCCCACGGCGCAACTCGTGTCGGCGCTGGAGGACCAGGAGCCTGCGAGCGTGGGGGCGCTCGCGCGCCGCGCCAACGTCTCGGAGGCGGAAGCACTGGCGCTCGCGCAGGAGGCGGTGGCGGAAGGCTCGGCGGTCGCGCTCGGGAGGGAGAGCGTGACGACAGGGTCGCAGCTCTACACGGCAGGGGGATGGGCGCGGCTGTGCGGAAGCGCACGCTCGGCGCTGGGGGCGTTCCACCGTGAGCACCCACTGCGGGAAGGGATGACACGCGAGGAGCTGCGCAGCAGGCTCGGCCTGCGGGGCAACGCGGCTCAACCCGTGCTCGACCGGCTGGTCGCGGACGGTGTCGTGAGCGCGTCGGGAGGCGTGCTGCGGCTCCCCGAGCACAGTGTCGAGGTCACGTCGCAGCAGCGGACGGCGATGGACGCGTTCGTGGCGGCGCTGGAGCGAGACCCGTTCCCGCAGGAATCACCCACGATCGCACCGGAACTGCTGGCGCTGCTGGCGGAGCAGGGGCGCGTCGTGCGCGCGGCGCAGGGCGTCGTGTTCGACGCCGCGACGTACGAGCGTATCGCTGACGAGGTGACGTCGCTGCTCCGATCGCAGGGCAAGGTGACGGTCGCGGAGGTGCGCGACCTGCTGGGGACATCGCGCAAGTACACGCTCGCGCTGCTGGAGCACCTGGACGACGAGAAGGTCACGCGCCGCGTCGGGGATGAGCGGATGCTGCTGGGGGAGTGAGAGGGAAGGGGCGTAACGCACCCAGACACCACCCCGCCCGCGTGCGCTGCCCGCGCACACTGGATTCCAGCCGGTGCTGGAATGACGGAGTTTGCCAGCGAGTCGCTGCCCCTCTATGGGGTATGTGTCGTCAGGCGGTTGCTCCCGCCGTGGAGCGGGCCGCGCCGTTGCGCCAGAGGCCGCGTGCCACGACCTCTTCCGCGATCTGCACCGCGTTCGTCGCTGCGCCCTTGCGGAGGTTGTCGGACACGAGCCAGAGCGCGATGCCGTTCGGAAGCGCGACGTCCTCGCGGATACGTCCGACGAGCACCTCGTCCCGCCCTTCGGCGTCGAGCGGCATGGGGTAGGCGTTCGTCGCGGGGTCGTCCACGACGGCGATGCCGGGATAGTTCGCGAGCAACTCCCGCGCCTCTCCCACGCTTACGGGGCGCTCGAACTCGACGTTGACAGCCTCGCTGTGGCATACGCGGACGGGCACGCGGACGCAGGTCGCCGAGACCGGCAGGTCCGGCTCGTGCAGGATCTTCCGCGACTCATTCAGCATCTTCATCTCTTCGGAGGTGTGACCGCCGTCGCGGAAGGAGCCGACGTGCGGGAGAAGGTTAAAGGCGATGGGGTGCGGGTACTGGTCGGTGCGGGCCTCGTTACCTGCGAAGTAGTCGCGCGACTGCTCTTCCAGCTCGGCCAGGGCGGCAGAGCCGGTGCCGGTGACCGACTGGTAGGTGGCGGCGATGACGCGGCGGATGGGGCTCGCCTGCCGGAGCGCGTCCAGCACCATGACGAGCGGCGTGGTCGAGCAGTTGGGGATGGCGAGGATGCCAGAGTGCGCGTCCACGTCGCCGGCGTTGATCTCGGGCACGACGAGCGGCACGTCCGGGTCCATGCGCCAGACGCCGCTGTCGTCAATGACGACGCAGCCCTGCTCCTTCGCGGCGAGCGCCATGTCGCGGCTGATGTCGTCGTTCGCGGAGATGAACGCGATGTCGGATTCGGCGAAGACCTCCGGGGTGGTCTCCTCCACCGTGAGCTCCTCACCCTTGAAGAGCACCTTCCTGCCGATGGAGCGCGGGGACGCGGTGAGGCGGAGCCTCTCCATGGGGAAAGCGCGCTCCTCCAGCACGGCCAGGGCAACCTTGCCGACCGCGCCGGTGGCGCCGACGATGGTTACTCTCGGATGGGCCACGGCGGTGTCTCCTTCACCTCACCCTGCGTGAGGCACGTACTCGTTAGATGATACCAGAGGAGGGGTCAGGCCGTGGTTCGAGAGGCTCACCACGAGCGGGCGCAAGAAGGGCGTCCTTACGCAAGCGAGCGGACGAGATAGAAAGTCCCCGCGACGAGGGTGATGCAGGTTGGGGCGACGAATGCGGTTAGCACCCATTTGACAACGCGCCACTCACCCCGGAGGCCGGCCATGTCCGTCTCCAGCCTGTCGAAGCGTGTTTCTACCTTGTCGAACCGCGTCTCCACTTCATCGAACCGCGTCTCCAGTTTGTCGAGCCGCGTCTCTATGCCGCCCAAGCGGTTCGCCACTGGGTCAAGCGTCGCCATCGTCCTGTCTCACCGATCCGTATCATTCATGTATAGGGCCGTGCCTCAATCGTAGTAGCCCTGTAGGCCCGGGTCAAGCCATCGAGGGACTCTTAACCGTTCAGCCTCGACGAGCGAGCCCTGCCAAGCGGGTCGAGATTGTCATTCCGAGCGGAGCCGAGGAATCTTTCGAGGGACGCCCTGTTCCACCAACGCTCGCCGAGAGATGTTTCGACTTCGCCTCCGGCTTCGCTCAACATGACAAGCCCCTCAACTCTGAACTGTTGCAGGGCGCTCGCTCGGCGTTTGTGGCCCTCGCTAAGGATCGAGAAGCCTACAGGCCCATGAGCTTGTCCAACCCCACGGTGAGGCCGGAGAGGCCGCCGACCTTGCGGACGGCCATGAGGACGCCGGGCATGTAGCACTCGCGGTCGGTGGTGTCGTGGCGGAGGGAGAGGGTCTGCCCCGGCCCGCCGAACGTGACCTGGTGGTGCGCCATGCGTCCGGGCATACGCGCTGCGTGGATGCTGATGCCCTCGTAGTCGCCGCCGCGCGTGCCCGCCAGCGGCTCGCGCTCCGGGTCGTTGTGGGCGAACCGCGCCGGGTGCGCCTCGTGCACCGCCTTGGCGATGCCGAGCGCGGTGCCGGACGGCGCGTCCACCTTCATCTCGTGGTGCTCCTCCACGATGTCGGCGTACTCGAAGTACGGAGCGGCCATGGCGGCGAGTTTCGTGAGCAGCACCGCGCCTATCGTGAAGTTGGGTGCGAGGAAGCCGCCGAGGTTATGCTCGGCGCAGAGCGCGGCGATGCGCTCGATCTGCTCCGGCGTGAAGCCCGTGGTGCCGATGACGGGCCGCGTTCCGAGTGCCAGCGCGTGCGGGAGCATGTCCAGCGTGGCCTGGGCGAGGCTGAAGTCGACGATAGCGTCGGACGGGTGGGCTGTCAGCGCCTCGTGCACGCCGGTGTAGTAGGGGACGTCGACGGGCAACGAGGCGAGTTGGTCCGGGGGTACGCGGTCGATCGCTGCGGTGAGCGTCATGTCCGGCGCTCCGGCGACGGCGCGGAGCACCTCGCGTCCGACGCGGCCAGCCGCGCCATGGACGGCTACGCGTATGAGGGGCGTCGTGGTCATCGTCGCTTCCTCCGCTGCCGATTCACCCTCTCCCCTTGTAGGGAGAGGGGACCAGGCGCGCTGCTTGGCTCAGGAGCGCGGGCCCATCCCCATGGACGTGCCGCCAGCCTCCCGCATGCGGGCCGCCATCTCCTCGTCCACGCCGCGCCGCCACTCGCGCTTCGCGGGGTCTTCCACGTCCAGGTGCAGGGTCCCGATGCCGCCGACGGTGAACTCGATGTGGTCGCCGTCCTGCAATGCGCCGAGTCCCTGGTGGTTCGTGCCCGTGCTGATGATGTCCCCGGCGCGCAGGTGGGCGATGCGGGAGATGAACTCGATGCACTCCGGGATCTTGTGCGCCATGTCGTCCGTGTTGAACGCCTGGCGGTCCTCGCCGTTGTTCGTGATGTGGAGGCTCACGTCGTGTGGGTCGGGGACCTCGTCCTTCGTGATGATGAACGGCCCCATGGGCCCGAAGGTGGGCCAGGACTTCACCTGGAAGAAGCTGGTGCGTCCGCCGGGCTCGAAGCCGCGGGCGGAGACGTCGATGAAGCCGGTGTAGCCGAACACCTTGTCCATCGCCTCTTCCTGCGAGACGTTCTTCGCGTCCGAGCCCATCACGACGGCGAGCTCTGCCTCGTGGTGGAAGATGGTGGCGTGGCAGTCCGGGCTGAGGTGGATGGTGTCGCCGTCGCCGATGACGCAGTCCGACGACTTCTGGAAGGCGTCTATCTCGGGCATGGGCCGCTGGCCGAACTCCAGGTAGTTCACGGCCATGCAGAAGATCTGGTCAGGCCGGGGGATGGGCGGGCGGATGCGCACGCTGCTCAGCGGCACGCCCTCCGAGACGTCGCAGAGCTTCTGGAACGGGTCGCGCACCTGCTCGAAGTGGGAGATGACGAGCTTGATCATCTCCTGCGCGCCGTGGGCGTGCACACCCGCCAGCGCCTCCGAAACGTCCACGATGTGGGTGTCGTTCTTCACGACGCCGAGCGTCCAGTCGTTGAAAAAGCCGAGTTTCATGCGTGCCTCTCCTCCGTCTCGAGTCTGGTTTCGGCGCGCGTCAGCGCAGGATGATGGGCCGGACGACGATGCTCTCGTCGCGTCGCGGGCCGGTGGATATGAGGTCTATGGGGCAGCCTATCACGTCCTCTATGCGGCGGACGTAGGCCTTCGCCTCCGGCGGCAGTTGGGACAGCTCCGTGATCCCCGCCGTTGGCGCGCTCCAGCCGGGCATCTCCTCCCAGACCGGGGTGGCGCGCTCCAGCAGGCCGGGCTCACTGGGGAAGCGGTGGATGCGCTTGCCGTCCGCGTCGTAGGCGGTGCAGATCTTCACGGGGTCCATACCGTCCAGCACGTCGAGCCGCGTGAGAACGGCGGACGTGAAGCCGTTGATGGTCGCGGAGTAGCGCGCGGCGAGGCCGTCGAACCAGCCGACACGCCGGGGACGCCCGGTCGTCGTGCCGTACTCCCAGGCGCGCTCGCGGATGTCGTGACCGACCTCGTCGTCGAGTTCGGTGGTCATGGGCCCCGCGCCGACGCGGGTGGAGTACGCCTTGAAGACGCCGATGATGCCGACGATCTCGCGCGGGGAGATGCCGAGGCCGGTGCACGCTCCGCCGATGGAGACCGACGATGACGTGACGTAGGGGTAGGTGCCGTGGTCGAGGTCGAGCATCGCGCCCTGCGCGCCTTCGAGCACGACGCGTGCGCCGCGTGCGAGCCTGTCCAGGATGCGGTCCTCCACGGACGCGACGTACGGCCGGAGCGCGTTGCCCCAGGCGCGCACCTCCGCGTACAGGGCGTCGAAGTCGATGGGGTCGGCGTCGAACACCCTGGTGAGGAGGCGGTTCTTCTGCGCGACGACGTTCTGCAGGCGGGACTCGAGGTACGTCTCGTCCAGCAGGTCGCCGAGGCGGATGCCGGTGCGCGCGACCTTGTCCACGTAGGTGGGGCCGATGCCGCGTCCGGTGGTGCCGATGGCCTTGCTGCCGCGGGCCTGCTCCTCCAACTGGTCCAGCAGGATGTGGTAGGGCATGACGATGTGGGTGTGGTCGCTGATGAAGAGACGACTCGTGTCCACGCCACGCTCGTTCAGGCTCTCCAGTTCGCCAAGCAGGACGACGGGGTCCAGCACGACACCAGGCCCGATGACGGCGTCCACGTGCGGGCGGAAGATGCCGGACGGTATGAGGTGAAGCGCGAACTCGCCCTTCTCGTTGATGACGGTGTGGCCGGCGTTGCTGCCGCCGGAATAGCGGACGACGACGTCCGCCTCCTCGGCGAGGAAGTCGACGACCTTTCCCTTGCCCTCGTCGCCCCACTGGGCGCCGACGATGCCGTAAGCGGGCATCGCAACACTCCTTGCTCGTTCCCGGGGAACGTCCCTATAACACACTACCGGCCTGCACCGCAGCCGGGCGCAGGCCGGATGGCAGTATAGCAGAGGCGGTGGCGCGCTATGACAAGAGGGCGTCGCTGGCGAGGGCGACCGCCCCCAGCGCACCTGCCTCCGCGCCGAGCGCAGGCGGGACGACGGGCGTGAGCTTGCCGATGCCCGCGAACGACTGCTCACGCATCAACGCGACGGCAGGTGCGATGTAGGCGTCCCACTCGTTGGAGAGCCCGCCGCCGATGATGACCTTCGCGGGGTTGAGCAGGTTCACCAGGCTCGTGAGGCCCGCGCCGAGGTAGACGATGGCGTCGGCCACGATCGACTGCGCGAGCGCGTCGCCGGAGCGGCAGGCCGCGAAGACGTCGCGGGCGGTCAGTCCCTCCACGTTGGTGTCGTGCAGCGTGGTGCTCATGGAGGAGCGCTCTCCCGCCGTGATGCGTTCCGTCGCGATGCGCGCCAGCGCCGTTCCGGAGCAGAGCGACTCCCACGCGCCCGGCATCGTGCTTGCGCCGTAGGGGCCGTGGGCGTCCACGGTCATGTGCCCGACCTCTCCGGCGTACCCGGCCGACCCGGTGAACAGTCTGCCGCCGGTGATGATGCCCGCGCCGATGCCGGTGCTGATGGTGAGGAAGACGAGGTCCTGCACGTCCTTGCCCGCTCCGTAGCGTTGCTCCCCGAGCGCCGCGACGTTCGCGTCGTTGCCGATGGAAACCGGCATGCCGAGGCGCTGGCTGAGCATCGGTGCGACCGGGGTGTTGTCCATCGCGGGCAGGTGCGGGGAATGGACGATCGTTCCCGCGCGCGCATCGATAGCGCCGGCGGCGGCCACGCCCGCCGCGCCGATAGAGTGCCCCGCGTTCGCCATGGCCGCGCGGGCGACCTCAGCCATGGCGGAGATGATGCGCTCCGCGCTCTCCCGCGACGGCGTCTCCGCAACAGCCGACGCGAGCACCGTGCCGTCCGGACGGGCGGCGAGCGCGAGTACCTTCGTGCCGCCGATGTCTATGCCGAGGACTGCGTCTGCAGCGGTCATCGTCGCTATGTTACCCCGGCGAGCGAGTTCATCAAGCGGAGGTGGTCTCTGAGGAGCCGGGTCGTCAGGAAGTGCTCGCGGACGTGCTCTTTCCCGAGCCTCCCCACCTTCCTGCGCGCTTCCTTGTCTTCCAGCAGCATGCGGATGGCGTCGACGAACTCCTGCGTGGTGCCCGCGACGGGACCGGCGCGTCCGTAGTCCAACTGGAGCGGGATCCCGCCTGCGGGGCTTCCCACGAGTGCTTTCGATTTCCAGAGCGCCTCGGAGATGACGAGCCCAAACCCCTCGCGGATGGACTTCTGGAGCAGCACGTCGGCGGCGCTCTGGAAGGCGTTGACCTCCAGGTTGCCCACGCCGTTGAGGTTCGTGAGCACGTGGATGTCGTAGTCCTCGCCGGCCTTGCGCACGATGCGCTCGTAGAACGACCACGCCTCCGGGTCGTCGTTCGCCATCGCGGCGACCATGAGCAGCTGCAGTCCGGGATACTCCTCTTTGAGCGTCTTGTAGACGTCCAGCACGCCAAGGGGGTCCTTCCACGGGTCGAACCGGGATATCTGCGCGATGATCGGCCGGTCCGGGTCGATCTCGTAGCGGGCGAGGATGTCCCGTATGACGACGGGCGATATCTCCGAGTTCTTGGTGCTGGTGGGGTCTATGGCCGGCCAGATGATCGCCAGTTCCGGTCCGGGGATGGACTCCTTCACGTATTCGGCCAACGTGAAGACGAGGGCGTCGTAGCCGGAGATGTAGCCGCGCAGGAAGCCCCAGACTTCCGGCAGCGCCTCGGTGGTGTCGAGATGGCATCGCCACGCCCACTTCGCGCCGAGCATGTCGGGGTCGCGTTCGCGGAGGTACTCGAGGACGCCGGCGGGCTGGGGGTCGTGGATGTAGACGAAGTCGTACTTCCCGTCCATCGCGTCGGCGTTCGCCTTGTTCGTCTCCCGCCAGAGGTCTGCCATCGCCTTGTTCCAGGGGATGTACATGCCTTGGAGGGCGTTGTGCATGCTCTTGGAGACGTTGAAGAACTCCGCCGAGGCCTCCATCACGTGCCAGTGCGCGTCGACGCCCACGTCCCGCAGCAGGGGAATGAAGCTGTTGAGTATCTCCGCGACTCCTCCGCCGAATGCGGTGGCGTTGAGGTGCAGCACGCGGGCGTCCTTGAGGGGCGCGGCAAGCATGCGCAGCTCCGCTACGTGCTCCTCTCCGACGTGCGGTTCGTACTCGTCCAGCGCCTTGGGAGTGATGGGGACCGGAGTGGGCATCAGCGCCTCGACGACCGTTGACGCCGTTTCAGCATCTGCTGGAAGACCTTGAGATAACCGGCCAGGTAGTGCGTGATGAGGTGACGCCGCGCGACGTGCCGGTGCGCGGCCCGTCCCAGGCGCGCTGCCGCCCCGGGCTGTGCAAGCAGCCGCTCGATGGCCGCGGCCTGCTCCTCCGTGGTGTCGGCGAGCAGGGCGGTCCTGCCCTCGATCAGCAGGGCCTCCGCAACCGAGCTGCGGGCGCTGACGATGGGGCGGGACTGCCACATCTCCTCCAGCAGTTCCACGGAGATGCCGCGCGGATAGCCCTCGTGGATGAGCACCGTCGCCTCTTCCCGCAGGGCGGAGAGTTCCACGTTGCCGACGCGGTCCATCTCCGTCAGCACGAGCACGCCCCCCAGCCGCTGCGCGCGGTCGCGCAGGACGTTGAGCTTGTTGTTCAGCCCCGGCTCATCGGAGACGAGGTTGGTAATGACGAGCTGCGCGTCCGGGCGGTGCTGCCTGACGAGAGCGAACGTGTCCAGCACGCGCTCCGGGTCGTCGTCGCGCATGCTGAGGACGATCTGGCCGATGACCGGTTTGTCCACGTTCAGGCCGCGCTGGGTGAGGATGGTCTCGCGCACCTCGTCGGACACGGGGCGTGCGCTGGGGCTGAGGGGGTCGACGCCGGGAGGGACGACGAACGTGCGGCGCGTCGGGGCGTCATTGCGGATGAAGGGCTTGTAGTCGTAGACGGACGCGTCGAAGTTGTCCGCGTGCTGCCTGATGAGCGACCACGCGTTCGGCACGGCGTTGCGGTAATCGCGGTGGGAGTGCCACAGCCAGACGCCTGCCGGAGGTTGTCCGTTCTGGTGCGTGAGCGCCGCGTGGAGCCCGGCGGACGCGGAGTGGTGCACGACGACGAGGTCGAACTCCTCGTCGAACATCTGGGCGTTCCCGCGGTTGAACTCCCACCACTCGTTCTCGCGCTGTTCCTGCCAGCTTCCGGCGTACCCGGAGAGAGCGCGGCGGAGCGCCCGGTCCATCTCCACGTACTCGGCGGCCACCCGCACCTGCTGCCACTGGATGTTCAGCCCGAGGTCTGCGAGCAGGGGGACCGAGCTCTGGAGCAGGCGGCGCACCGCCCCGCTCGCCGCGGGAGAGGAGAGGTAGAGCACGCGGGCGCCTCGCAGGGGAGCAGCCGCGGCGCGCAGCGACTCGATAGTCTCTTCGCCGACGAACGGGGAGTACTCGTCTATGGAATGTGTGCTGCTTGCGACGCTTCCGAACATCCGCCTGCCACCCGCCATGCTTCCTGCGCGGCGCCTCCCGGCGATTATCCGTGAGGCTCTGAAACCCGGTCAACACAAGTTGATGCGATTCGTCTTATAATCGCGCCGTTCACACGGACGCTCAGCGGACGCTTCAGGAGGCGTTAAATGACGGACTACGACCGCACCGACCAGGACTTCGGCAACATCGTGTCGCTGGACCACATCAACCTCACGGTGCCCGACCAGCAGATGTCGACGCTCTTCCATATCGTTGGCATGGGGCACACCCGCGACCCCTACATGACGGTGGGGCTGGAGAACATGTGGGTGAACATAGGCAGGGAGCAGTTCCACCTGCCGACCAGGGATTCGGCGCAGGTGCTGCGCGGACGCATCGGCCTCGTCACGCCGGACGTCGACGATCTGGAGGAGCGGCTGGACAGGCTCGCTCCCCGGTTCGAGGGCACGCAGTTCGCCGTCAGCCGGGAAGGGCGCAACCTGGACGTTACCGGGCCGTGGGGCAACCGTTTCCGCTGCCATCCGGCCGATGGCGACCGCATGGGCGGCGCGAACATCGGGCTGGAGTACCTCATCTTCAACGTCCCGGCCGGCGCGGCGCCGGGCATCGCGCGCTTCTACGGGCAGGTGATGGGCGCCATGGCGGACGTGGTGGAGCGCCGTGGCTCTCCAACGGCGCGAGTGGTGGCGGGCAGGCATCAGGCGATGCTCTTCCGCGAGGACCCGGAGGAGACGCGCCCGTACGACAACCACCACATCGCGGTCTACATCGCGGACTTCTCCGGCCCGCACAAGGCCCTGCAGGAGATGGACCTGGTCACGGAGGAGAGCAACGCCTCCCAGTACCGGTTCGTCAACATCACCGATCCCGAAACGGGCGAAGCGCTCTACGAGCTGGAGCACGAGGTGCGGAGCATGGCGCACCCGATGTACGGACGGGAACTGGTGAACCGCAACCCGGCGCAGGCGTTGCAGGCCTACCGCCGGGGCGCCGACGCGCTGATGGTGGGGTAGGGCCGGCCTAGGCCGAACCGCCCCTGATCCGGGTTGGACGCGCGACGTCCTCGCCGCGCAACTGCTTCGGCAGGACGAACTCCACGTCCTCCCTCGTCACCTCGACCGTCTCGACGGAATCCGGCCGGAGGAAGTTGATGACCCCTTCCACGAGCGACTCCGGGGTGGAGGCGCCCGACGTGATGCCCACGCGCTCCACGCCTTCGGTCCAGGCAGGGTCGATCGCCGAGGCGTCGTCCACGAGGTAGGACGGCACGCCCGTCTGCTCCGCGACCTCGCGCAGCCGGTTGCAGTTGGAGCTGTTCTGCGCACCGACGACGATGACCACGTCCACCTGTCCGGCAAGCTCCTTCACCGCGTCCTGGCGGTTCGTTGTTGCGTAGCAGATGTCGTTCCGCGCGACTATGTTCGGGAAGCGCTCCCGCAAGGTTCCGATGATCCCGTGCGTGTCGTCCACGCTCAGCGTCGTCTGCGTGAGCGCGACGACGCGGTCGGGGTCGGCGACGGCTGTTGCCCGGGCGTCCTCGTCGTTGTCGACGAGTTGCGAAACTTCGGGCGACTGGCCCAGCGTGCCGATGACCTCCGGGTGCCCCTCGTGCCCGACGACGATGATGGAGTAGCCCTCGCGGGCGTACTTCTTCGATTCCATGTGCACCTTGGTGACGAGGGGGCACGTGGCGTCGATGACGTTCAGGTTGCGCTCCTCCGCCGTGCGCCAGACCTCAGGAGCGACGCCGTGCGCGCTGAAGACGATGGTCGAGCCGTTGGGCGCCTCGTCGGTCTCTTCGATGAAGACGGCGCCCTTCTTGCGGAGGCTGTCCACGACGTGCTTGTTGTGGACGATCTCATGCCGCACGTAGACGGGAGCGCCGAACCGTTCCAGCGCGAGTTCTACGATGTCTATCGCGCGGACGACGCCTGCGCAGAAACCTCTGGGCGCACCGAGCAGCACTTGCATGGGCCCATGATAGCAGCAAGGGGGCTACAACGGCGCGAAGCCGCCGCCCTCTCCCACCAGCCCCTGCCCCGGCAGCACGACGCGCCGCCCGCCCTCCCGCACCGTCCCGATGACCGACGCCTCGCCTCCCGCTGAGGCGATCGCCGCGAGCGCGTGGTCCGCAGAGGCCGCCGGCACAACGGCGCAGAATCCGACCCCCATGTTGTAGACGCGGTACATCTCGGCAGGGGAGACGTTGCCCGATCGCTGTATCACCTCGAACACCGGGTGGGGTCCCGGAAGGGCATCCAACCGGTACTCGACCTCTGCGTCGAGGCGCAGCAGGTTCAGCAGGCCGTCGCCGGAGATGTGCGCAAGTCCGCGAACGTCCACGCCGGCCTGCAGCATCGCCATGACCTCCGGCACGTAGACGTGCGTGCGGCGCAGCAGTTCTTCGCCGACGGTGCGTCCGCACTCCGGCAGTTGAAGGCCGACCGTCTCGTGCGCGTCCCCACCGAGCAGTACGCTGCGCGCGAGCGTCAACCCGTTCGCGTGGACGCCGTTGCTCGGCATGCCGATGACGGTGTCGCCGGGGCGTATCGCCGCGCCGGTGATGGGCGCCGCGCCGTCCTCCAGCACGCCGACGCATGTCGCGGAGATGTCGAACGCATAGCCCGTGCGCGGGCCGGTGAGCGTGTCGGGGTGCTGCGAGAGCTCGCCGCCCACGATGGCGATGCGCGCGCGCTCCGCTGCGTCGCGCATCCCCTTGCCGAGCGCGGCTAGCATCTCCCCGTGGGGCTGTTGAAGCGCGATGTAGTCCACGAGCGCGATGGGCCGCGCGCCCGTGCAGATGATGTCGTTCACGTTGACGGCGACGCAGTCCCAGCCTATCGACTCGAAGTCCCCGGTCAGCTGCGCGAGCACGCTCTTGGAGCCGACACCGTCCGTAGAGATGGCGAGCGAGAGCCGGTCGTTCAACGGAAGGACGGCGGCGAAGAAGCCGCCGGGGACCGGCGATGCGCCCATGCCGTCCGCGAACGCGGACGTCTCCGCCACCCACCGCAGCAGGCCGGAGAGTCCCCTGGCTGCCTCGTCAGTGTCGACGCCGGAGGACGCGTAGGTCTGCTGCTCGGGGGCGCCGTCAGACATGGAGCGCTCGCGCAGCCTTCGCAACCGTCTCGCCCGCCGCGCGCGTGCCGCCCACGGGCTGGCCGTAGTTTCCAATGGCGAGGGAACCGCTCTTCAGCGCCTCTTCCACTGCGCGCCGCGTCAGCCCGGCTGCAGCGCTCTCGCCGAGATAGTCGAACATCATCGCGAGCGTGAGCACCTGGGATACGGGGTTCGCCTTGTCCTGCCCCGCGATGTCGGGTGCGGAGCCGTGGATGGGTTCGAAGTACGCGTGCTCGTCGCCGATGTTGCCGGACGGGCAGAGGCCGATGCCCCCGACCGTGCCGCCGCCGAGGTCGCTGAGGATGTCGCCCAGGAAGTTCTCCATGACCAGCACGTCGAAGTGCTGCGGGCGCACGACCAGCGCCTGCGCCGCGGCGTCGGCGTATACGTGCTCGCTGCCTACGTCCGGGAACTCCTCCGCCACCTCGTCGAATACCCGCCGGAAGAATGCCATGGACGGCAACACGTTGGCCTTGTCCACACACGTCACGCGCCGGACGCCGTCCGACGGTGCGCCGTTCCGCTGCCGCGCGATCTCGAACGCCCGGCGGACGACGCGCTCCGTTCCCTTGCGCGTGATCAGGAGCGTGTCCGCGGCGGCATCGTTGGTCTGGACGCCTTTGCCGCGCGAGAGGTAGAGGCCCTCCGTGTTCTCCCGGACGATCACGTAGTCCACCTCGCCCGGCTCCGCCTTGATGGGCGCCTCAGCTCCGGGGAGCAGGCGTATGGGCCGCACGTTCGCGTAGACGTCCAGCCCGGTGCGGAGCACGCCGCCGAGTACGCCGGCCTCCGTGCCGTCAGGGAGGCGGACCTCCGGCAACCCGACAGGCCCTTTCATCGTCGCGTCAGCCGCCCGGACGGCTGCGATCGACTCTGCGGAGAGGTTCGCGCCCGTCTCGCGGTAGAGGGCCGCGCCGCCTCGATGGATGTCCAACCGCAGGTGGAAGCCGCCCGCCGTCTCCTCCACCGCCCGGAGCACGGTCAGGGCCGCGTCCGTCAATTCGGGGCCTATGCCGTCGCCGGGGATGATGACGACGTTGTGTTCGCGCTTGCCGGTTGGGTCTGCCATGCCGCCTGAGTATACCAACGCAGCCGGGCCGGCAGGGCGCGTGTACAATAACCGCTCCCCGGGCGGTGCAGACGCCGTGGGGACAATCTCATCCGCGCCTCTCTCCGGGCGCGCGCAGGCGGCATGCTCGACGACGCTCAACTCAAGGAGATGGAACAGCAGGCGTGCGACATCGTGCACGGGGCAGGCGCCATCCTCCTCCGTTACTTCGACCAACCCCTGAGCATCGACTACAAGTCCGCGAACAATCGCAACCCCGTCACCGACGCCGACCACGCCGCGGACGAATACCTCCGCGGAGAGCTGTCCCGGCGCTTCCCGGAGCACGGCCTGGTCACCGAGGAGACGGAGTCGGAGAGCGACGACCCCAAAGAGGTCATCTGGGTGGTCGACCCGCTCGACGGGACGACGAACTTCCTGCACGGCCTGCCGATGTTCGCCTGCATGGTGTGCGCGCTGGAGCGCGGCGTGCCGGTTGCGGGAGCCATCTACATCCCGCATATCGGCAGCACGGAAGGACGCGTCATCCACACGCGGCGCGGGGGCGGGGCGTTTCAGGACGACGAGCCCCTCATGATAGAGACGTCCGACCCGCCCCGGCGCATGGCGTCCGTTCCCGGCTACTTCCTGCGGATGTTCACGCCCCGCCGGAACATGCGCCGCCGCATGGGCGACCTGCGGAACACCGGCAGCGCGGGCTACGAGATGGCGATGACCGCTCGCGGCGTGTTCGACTACACCGTATTCAGCGGCCCGTGGGTGTGGGACCTCGCGACAGGATGCCTCGCGGTGCGGGAAGCCGGGGGCGCGGTGATGCTGCGCAACGCGCGCAGGAAGGAGTGGGCGCCCTTCGAGACGTTCGCGGTCTCGCCGGGGGTGAGCCCGCGCCCGAGCGAACTGCGCCGCTGGCGCGGCTCGCTCGTGCTGGGGAGGCCGGAGACGGTGGAGATCATCACGTCCGGCGTCTCGCCGAAGACGTACCCCATCCGCCAGCTGCGGCAGCGCGTCGCCCGCGCGTTCGGCAAAGGCCCGCCGCCGGACGTGGCGCCCGCCGCCCCACCGAGAGGGTAGCCCCTCCAACCGCAGACGTGGCACATTGCGGGCAGTAAGTGCTTGCGCGAGTCATGTGCAGATGTGCTATGCTGCTGACACAGGAGCGATGGCCATGTCAACCGACGCGCAGCCCCCGCAGGACGGGGAGTGGATACCCCGCTACTTCTCCGAGTTCCGCAAGGAGTTCGACGCGTTCAAGGAAGAGAACGCCCGCCAGCACGCCGAGCTCACTGTCCGCATCGCACAGATGGAGGCTCGCCTGATCTGGCGCGGCCTTGGGGGGCTGGCCGTCATCGCTTCGCTTGCAGTCGCCGCCGCCAGGTTCCTGCCCGCCTGATACCTCCGTTCCTCGGTCTCCCCCCTTACAGCCACGGCCAGGGAAGGTCGCGGCGGTGGCGGGGGGACGGCATGACCGGGTCAGCGAGCAGGCGCCGGATCCGCTCCCGCAGCGCCTCCACCTCCGAGCCGTCCAGCAGCGCGGCAAGCACCCTGGTGCAGGGGCCCTCCGAGTCGAGGTCGTCCCCGACCCGGGCAACGTCGGCCAGCAGCGCGTCCGGTATCGGGTCGCCGGAGTAGTCCCAGATCACGGTGCGGAGCTTGCGCTCCTCGTGGAACGTCAGGCCGTTGTCGACGGCCCAGACGCGTCCGTCCGGCCCTACGAAGCAGTGCCCGCCCTTGCGGTCCGCGTTATTCGCGAGCACGTCGAACACGGCGAGGCGGAACGACTCCTCCGGGTGGTCGTCGCGCAGGGTGAAGAAGTTGGACTCGGTGTCGTGCGGGACGAAGAGTTGGAGAGAGCCCTCGCCCGCCTCGCCGTCGCGGAGCACCGTCGGGGGCGTCAGTCCCCAGCCGAGCGCCTGCGCGAACTCATACGTCGCGCACTCGCGATTGCCGAGCGTGCCGGTGGGGAAGTCCCACAGGGGGCGCTCGCCCGCCTGCGGCTTGTAGACGCCGAAGCCCTCCTGCTCGTCGAGCGCGAGCTGTACCACGAACGTGTAGTTGGACGCATAGGGGTGAAGCCAGCCGTCGCCGACAACTGCCTCACGGACGAAGCGCTCGGCGTCCGGGGAAGAAGGGGTCACGTCGTGCCGCCCCGCCGTTATCTCGGCGTGGGGGTAGTGGGAGTACAGGGGCATGGGTCAGTTCGCGCGCGGGCACGCGTGGGTCTCGCCGTCCGGGGCCGCGCCGCCGCAGAGCGCGCAGCGCGGGCGCCCCGCGTCGCAGACCTCGAAGGCGCGGTCGGCAAGCCAGTCGAGCGCGTCGTGGTCGATCCAGAGGGCGATGGCGTCGTCCTCCTGCTCGGAGCACTGCGCCAGGAGCATGTAGCGGCCGGTCGAGCGGTCGTGGCCGAGCGAGAGTGCGAAGACCTTCTGGTCGAAGTCGGTGCGGGCGTCGGCGCTCGCGGAGGTGACCGGCTCGCCGGTCAAGCGGACGGCGGTGCGGAGGAGGCGCTTGATGGTCAGGGCCAACTCGTGGAGTTCCTCCTTCTCCATCCAGAGGAGGACCGAGCCGTTCTCGGCGGAGGCGCGCAGGCGGAAGAAGCGCCGCCCCGGCGGGCCGACCGACTCCGGCTCGACGAAGGCACAGACGCCCAGGTCGTGGCGTACGTATGCCCGGTCGTCAGGCATGGGTCCGTTTCTGGAACATCGCGCCGACGGAAGTACCGGTGTGGATGCGGTGGATGGCTTCACCGAGCAGCGGGGCGATGGACACGATCTTGACGTGGTTGGTCATCTTGTCCGGAGGCATGGGGATGCTGTTGGTGCAGACGTATTGCCGTATGGGGCTGCCGTCCAGTCGCCCCGCCGCGCCGCCGGAGAGCACGGCGTGGGTTGACGATGCGTAGACTGCCCGCACCCCGGCGTTCTCCAAGGCCACCGCGGCATTTACCATCGTGCCGCCCGTGTCGACCTCGTCGTCCATGAGGATGGCGGTCTTGCCTTCCACGTCGCCTATGATGTTGAGTAGCTCGCTCTTGTCCTCGTTCCCCATCCGGCGCTTCTCGATGATGGCGAGCGGTGCGCCGAGCTCCTCCGCCATGTCTCGTGCCCGCTTCGAAATGCCGATGTCCACGGCCACGACGACCGGGTCCTCGAGTCCCATCGCCTCGAACTCGTCGACGATGATGGGCATCGCGGTCAGCTCGTCCACGGGGATGTTGAAGAAGCCCTGGATCTGCCCGGCGTGCAGGTCCATCGTGAGAACGCGGTCGGCCCCGGCAGTGGTGAGCAGGTCGGCGATGAGCCGCGCCGTGATGGGGACCCGCGGTTGGTCTTTCTTGTCGGTCCGGCCATAGCCGTAGTAGGGGATGACGGCCGTGATGCGTCCGGCCGACGCGCGCTTGGCGGCGTCGATCATGATCAGCATCTCCACCACGTGGTCGTTGACCGGGACGGAGAACGACTGCACGAGGAAGACGTCGCGCTGACGCACGTTCTCGTTGATGCGGACGAACGTGTTGTCGTTACTGAACTTGAACGCCTCCAGTTCGCTGAGCGGCATCCCGAGGTAGTCGGCGATCTCATTTGCAAGAGCGGGGTTGGAGTTGCCGCTGAAAATCTTCAACTCTTCGTAGAGGCGCATCTCTTCGCTCCGGACGTACAAGGGTTCTTCGCTTCGGTGGACGGGGTGCGCAGCCGCACGGGGGCGCATTGCCGATTCTACACAACCCGCGGGCCATGTGGGCAGCCGCGGACCACACCGTATAATGGCCGGCGAGGTACGTCGTGAAGATAGACCCGAGCAGGACAGCGATCCTCTATAACATCGCCTCGGAGCGCGCGCAGCCGCTCGCCGAGGAGTTGGCGAGAACGCTCGGCACGCGCCAGCCGCTGCTCTCCACCGCCGGAGGCGAGGCCGCTCTGGCGGAGCTGGCGCCCACCGCGCTCATCACCGTCGGGGGCGACGGCACGCTGCTGCGGGCCGCCCGCATGGCCGCCGAGGCCGACGTTCCGCTGCTGGGCGTCAACCTGGGCCGTCTCGGCTTCCTCACCGAGATCGAGGCGGCGGACGCGCTGGAGCTCGTGCCGGAGTACCTGGAGGGCGGCTTCACGTGGACGGACGAGCGGCGCATGGTGCAGGCGGTCGCAAGCGCCGAGGACGGCCTCACTGCCCCGGTCGTCGTACTGAACGACGTGGTCGTCGGCAGGGGGCGTATCGCGCACCTTACGCAGATCGGCGTCGCCGTCAACGGCGTCGACCTCACCACGTACCAGGCCGACGCCGTCATCGTCTCCACCGCGACCGGCAGCACGGCGTACGCGCTGGCGGCAGGCGGGCCGATCCTCTACCCCGCGTCCGGCGACATGGTGATCGTGCCCGTTGCGACGCACGGCGACCTCGACGCGCCGGTCGTCGTGCCGGAGGACTCCTCGGTGGAGCTGACCATCAAGAGCGACCACGACGCCATCATGACGGCGGACGGGTTCGTGGACGTGCCGATGAGCAAGGACGACACGGTGACGGTGACGCGCAGCCCCTACCGGGCGCGGTTCCTGCGTGCGGGCTCGCCGGACCGCTTCTACGAGACACTGGTGTACCGGCTGCGGCGCGGCGCGGAGCAGTCCGTGCACATCGCGCGGCGGCTGGCGGCGGACGAGGCGCGCCTTGGCTGATGACGCGGTGCGCGTGCTTGCGGTGAACGGTCAGCTGGTTGGCCGCCGCTCGACGTTGCGCGTCGAGCGGTTGGTCCTGCCGGACGGCACGGAGACGGTGCGCGACACGCTCTATCACCCGGACTCGGTCGCCATCCTCCCGCTGGACGAGAACGGCGACGTGGTGCTGGTGCGCCAGTACCGGAACGCCGCCGGCCGGGAGCTGCTGGAGCTGCCGGCAGGCGTTATCGAGGGCGACGAGCCGCCCCTGGACGCCGCGCGGCGGGAGTTGCGGGAGGAGACCGGGTTCGATGCCGCTGAACTGATCGAGCTCGGCAGCTTCTTCGCCTCGCCGGGCTCCATGACGGAGCGGCTGCACTCCTTCCTTGCGCGGGGCCTGTTCCCCAACCCGCTCGCGCCGGACGACGACGAGCGCATCACGCTCGAGCGCGTGCCGTTCGACGAGGCGGTGCGCCTGGCACGCGCAGGCGAACTGAACGACGCGAAGACGCTCGCCTCGCTCCTGCTCGCCGCTCCCCATGTCGCACCCTGACGGGCGCAAGGGAACGTTCTCGGCTGACGGCGCATAGTATCCGGTAGAGCGCGCTCGCAACAGGGGATCCATGAGCCGCACCCAGGGAGCAGGCATGACCGAGAACGAGGCCGTTCAGCGTTGCCAGGGCGGCGACCGCGACGCATTCCGCTACCTCGTGGAGCGCTACCAGGGCGTCGTCTTCGGCACGGCCTACAACATGACGGGCAATCGCGCCATCGCAGAAGAGCTGGCGCAGGAGGCGTTCCTCTCGGCCTGGAAGGGGATACGCACTTTCAGGAAGGGACGCCCGTTCAAGCCGTGGCTCATGCGCATCGTCGTGAACGCGGTGATGAGCCAGCGGCGCAGACGGGCCGTCGTCACGACGCCCATCGAGGGCGGCGACTGGCCTGGCGACGCGGAAGACCCCGCGGACGCGCTGGAGTCCCGGCTGGAGCGGCAGACGCTGCAGCAGGCTATCGAAGGTCTCAGCCCGGAGCACCGGCAGGTCGTTGTGCTGCGCTACTTCGCGGAGATGTCGGTGCAGGAGGTGGCGCGGGCGGCAGGGCTGAACGAGGGCACGGTGAAGTCCCGCCTGTTCCGGGCGCACCAGGCGTTGCGGCAGCGGTTGAGCAACGAGCAGGAAGTGGCAGGTGGACAGCGATGAACAGGAACGACGCGAACGAAAGGGACATGGAGCGTCTGCTGGAGGAGCATTTCGCCTCCGGCGCGGCCAACGTTCCCCCCACGCCCGACCTCTGGGGGCAGATGGAGAGCCGCCTTGGCGACCAGGACCCGAAGCCGCTCTGGGCGGTGCTCCGCGACGTCGGCACGCCCGTGGACGGCTTCCGCTTTGCGCCCGCGCTCGCCGCGACGGCGGCGGTAGCGGTCGTGGCGGTCGCGGGCGGCTCGGTGTGGTTCGCGGTGGGCGCCGGCGGCAACGGGGGTGTGCTTGGGATGGCGGAAGCAGAGCCGGGAACTGCGGTTGTACCCATAGTAGCGACACCCACGCCTGAGGCCATGATGGCAAACTCCGCCGGGCCTCGGGCTTCGGAAGAGCAGGAGGAACAGGACGGCGCACCCGGTGCTCCGGGCGCCCTGGGCATACCGGGCACCGCCGGCGTTGATGGCGACCGATACCGCGCGGCGCCGACGCCGACCCCGGAGGCGATGATGGAGGAGCGCCCCGCGGCAACGCCGGCGCCGGAGGGGGGGTGGACACTCCTTGAACTCCCTGATGGGAATGGCACGCCTGCACCGACGCCGCAATGGGTGCAATGGGTAGCGGAGAGCGGAATGGGACTGAGGAAGCAGGAGAGCGCATCCGATCACCCGGGGGCGACGACGTTCCAGGACTACGAACGGCAACCCCTGACCGATGCGCGGGAGGACAACGTGTCCACGTTCAGCCTGGACACGGACCGCACGTCGTTCCAGCTCGCGCTGAACTGGGCGCGTGCAGGCTACGCGGTCGCCCCGGCGTCGGTGCGGGCGGAAGAGTGGGTGAATGCGTTCGACTACAACTACGCGCCGCCCGCCGCCAGCGACCGGTTCGCCATCACGTCCGACCTGATCGCCCATCCGCTGGAGGACGGCAGGTACATGGCGCGCGTGGCGTTCAAGGCGCCGGACGTGGTGACGGACGGCCCCCTCAACGTCACGCTGGTACTGGACGCGTCCGGATCGATGAACGAGGGCAACCGCGTAGCCATCGCCCGCGAGGCCGCAGAGGCGATCCGGCGCAGCCTCGATGCGGATGACCTGATGTCGGTGGTGCACTTCAGCACGGACGTGCTCCACCAGTACACGGTGAAGTACGCGTCGCCGGACCACCGCGCGGTCGTCGACTCTATCGCCGCGCTCACGCCGCACAACAGCACCAACGTGCAGGCGGGGCTGGACCTGGGCGTGCAGTACGCCGACTACATGAGGCGGGAGCGTCCCGAGGCCCTCAACTACGTCATCCTCATGTCGGACGGCGTGGCGAACGTGGACGCCACCGACCCGTTCGGGATCCTGGAGGCCGCCTCCGCACCGGACGGCGCCAACCCGCTGCGGCTTGTCACCGTGGGCGTCGGCATCGCCAACTACAACGACCACTTGCTGGAGCAGCTGGCGCAGCACGGCAACGGCTGGTACCGCTACCTGTTCGATGAGGAGCAGGCGCGCGCGACGTTCCGGCGCGACAACTGGCTGGCGCTCGCCTCGCCGGTCGCCGACCAGACCCGTGCGCAGGTGGTGTGGAACAGGGAAGCCGTGAAGGCGTGGCGCATCGTCGGCTATGAGAACCGCGTCACGTCCGCGCAGTCGTTCACGCAGGACCGGAAGGAGTTCGCCGAGGTCTACTCGGGGGCAGCCACGACCGTCTTCTACGAGCTGGAGCTGCACGACGAATTCCAACGCGAGGGCGCGCTGGGGCAGGTGGAGCTGCGGTGGGTGGAGCCTGGGAGCGGCCGGGGCTGGAGTCAGGGCGCGGATATCGTCAGCGGCGGAAGCGTGGCCTCGGTGTACCAGGACCAGATGCTGGCGTTCGGCGCGTACGTTGCGCTGACGGCGGACCGCTACGGCGCGCTGGACGGCTCCGGGCACCCGTACGACGCCGGGCGCGACCTGTGGACGCTGCAGGGACTAGTGGACGGCCTGCAGGATGACCTGGGGGGCTTGGCGGCGTTCAGGGACTTCGCCTACGTGCTGGAATCGCTGCTCAGGAGCGTTCCGCCCCCGCCCTCCAACGACTCAGGCTACAGCCGGTAGGGGAGGCCGGGGCTAGTAGCGCGTGCGCGCGAAGATGCTGGCCGAGACGGTTGTGACGAGCGCCGCAACGATCCACGCCAGTGTGGAAGCGGCGCTTACCGTGATGCTGGCGATCATGCCAACGACGCCGCTGCTTCCAAGCGCCAACTCGAACGGGGCGTCGGCTATCCAGTGGCCGACGAGGTTGCGGCGGGGGTCCACGCGGTCATGGTGAGCGAGGAGGCGTCCTCCATACTGGCGGACGTGCAGGCCGTCCGGTCCGCGCCACTGTCGGGATGCCCCGAACAGCCAGCCGACGGAGGTCTCCTCGCAGCCATCCGGGAGTTGTTTCAACTCGAACTCTGAACCGTAGGAGTGTTTATGCAGAATGATTTCACCCTTTCTCTTACTCGTTCACTTTCATTGTACGCTTGCGCGGGCGGTCTTGTATGCGGGTGAGGCCCCGCATCTTCAGCGAAGGGCGGTTGTTCCCACCCGTCCGCCCCGGGGACGGCACTCACTCGCCGCGGCTGAAGCGCGGGAACGACGAGGGACCTCTTCACCTCACGAGGCGCGTTGAGGCCAGTCGCGGAGGAGGGCGCCGCAGCCTTCGACGTTGGACGGCAGGCGGTGGCCGAGCAGGGACGTGATGTGCCAGAACATCGCGGGGTTGCTGGCCACGACCGGCACGCCGAGGTCGGCCTCCAGCCGCTCCAGCACGTGCAGCGGGTTGAGCGGCGCGCCCTGGAAGTAGACCGCGTCCACGTCCGGCGACTTCGCGAATGCGTCGGCGGCGAGCCGGTACACCTCCTCGGCGCTCTTCTGCTCGGTGGAGGTCACGTCCTCGCGGCTGGTGTCGGTGCGGTCCGTCTGGGGCACGGTGACATCCAACCCCTGGGCGGTGAGGAACTCGCGCAGCATGGCGTTCAGGCCGTCGTCGAACGGTGTGAGCAGCAGGATGCGGCTGGCGCCGAACGCCCTGACCGCCGCCGCGCCGGACTCCAGCGCTGTCGTGGCCGGGATGCTCAACAGGGAGCGCAGGTGCTCGACGTGTCCGGGGTTCTGCACCTGCATGGGCGCGCCCATGAGCGCGATGCCGTCCCAGCCGTGCTCCGCGACGAGGGAGGTGGTGCGCTCGGTGTGCTCCCGCGCCTTGCCCTCGAGGTCGTAGAGCGAGTTCTGCCAGAGGCCCAGCGGGACGATCTGGACGTCGGCCTCCTCCGGCAGCAGGCGGAGGAAGTCGTCGTAGTGGGCGCCGTGGCCCCGCGAGTTCGCGCTGAGGAATCCGAGTCTTGCGGTGGCCACGTTATGCCTCGTTGCGTGGGCTGGCGTCGAACCAGGGGGATACCGGGGCAGCGTAGCACCGGCGGACGTGCACTGGCTAGGGACTCGCCCGTGCGCGGGAACTGGAGGAGAGTTGAGGGCGGCGCGCTAGGTCCTGAACGGCCGGAAGAAGTCCCGCAGCTCACCCGCCAGCAGTTCCGGCTCTTCCCATGCGCCGAAGTGTCCGCCGCTCGGCATCAGCGTGTAGCGCTGGACGTTGTAGGAGCGCTCGGCCCATTCGCGTGGCGGCTGGCTCGAGTCGCCGGGGAATATCGCGAAGCCGGTGGGCGCCTCGACCCGCTCGCCCGGTCCAACGCGCACCGGGTCCTCCGCCGACTCCTTGTAGAACCGGACGGACGACGAGATCGTCTGCGTCGCCCAGTAGATCGTCGCGTTCGTGAGCAGCTCGTCCCTGGTGAACCGGCTCTCCACGTCGCCCTGATTGTCGCTCCACTTCCAGAACTTCTCGACGATCCAGGCCAGCATCCCGACGGGTGAGTCGCTGAGCCCGTAGGCGAGCGTCAGCGGCTTCGTGCGCTGTTCGTGCGAGTACCCATGTTCGGTGGCCTGCCACCAGTCCCTGTGCTTGACGAGTGCCTGTTCGGCTGCGCTGAGAGGCGCAGCGCCTTCGCCGAGATGCGGTCCGACGATGGTCGCGGAAGTCAGGTGGATAGCGGTGACATGATCGGAGTGCGCAAGGCCGAGCTGCGTGGTGACGGCAGCGCCCCAGTCGCCCCCGTGGGCCGCGAACCGGGGGTAGCCAAGTCCCTGCATGAGCTCCGACCACAGCGCGGCCGTACGCTTTGCGCTCATGCCCTTCTCTCTCGGCCGGTCGGAGAAGCCGTAGCCCGGCAGCGATGGGATGACGACGTCGAACGCGTCGGCAGCGTCGCCGCCATGTCCTGCGGGGTCGGCAAGCAGCGGGAGCATCTCCAGCTCTTCCAGGAACGTGCTCGGCCACCCGTGGGTCAGCACGATCGGCAGGGGACGGGGGCCGTTGCCCCGGACGTGAATGAAGTGGATGCCCAGTCCGCCGACCTCTGCCGAATAGTTGGGCAGTGCGTTCAGCCGCGCTTCCTGCGCGCGCCAGTCGAAACCCGTACGCCAGTACTCCGCCAGCTCGCGGACGTAGTCGAGGCTGGCCCCGTAGTCCCAGCCGGCGCCATCGACCGCGTCCGGCCACCGCGTCCTGGCGATCCGCTCACGCAGGTCGTCCAGTACGCCGTCCGTGACGTGGATGGTATAGGGCCGGCTGTCCACGGCCCTTCTCAGACGGGGAGTTGGTCGGCGTCCGGGGCTGCAACGACGCCGAACGTGGTGTTGATCGCGGAGATGTACTGGTACTGGCCGGTGGTTGCGGCGAGCTCCACGAGCCATCGGACGCCCTTCCGGCCCTCCAGCGTGTCGAAGAGGTCCTGCTCCACCTTGTTGTTCTGAAGGAGTTGCCGTACGAACTCGATGATGTCGCGCTCGTCCTCTTCGAGGCCGCTGGTGTCCTGCCTGTGCCTGACGGCCTCGATGGCCTCTTCGCGCATACCGGCGGCGCGTCCGGCCCGCACGTGCGCGGCCCACTCGTAGGTCGCGTCCTTCTCCCTGGCGACGGCGATGATGGCCAGTTCGCGCTCGACCGGGCTGAGGGTCGAGCCCAGCCTGACCTGCGCACCGGCCTCCATGACCTTCCGGGCGAGGCCGGGGCTGTGCATGAGGACGGCGAAAGGCCCGCGCACCCCGTGAAGCGTCTCGACGATCGCGTCGAACTCGGCGTGCCGTTCCTCGGGGATCTGGGCCTTGTCGGTGATCATCTCGATGCGAGGCATGACTTTCTCCTGGCGGCAGCAATGCCCGGTCCCTTCGGGAGAGTCTCTGGGATGGTGTACTGGTGACCCGCGAGGGACTTGAACCCACAACCCGCTGATTAAGAGTCAGCTGCTCTGCCAAATTGAGCTAGCGGGCCACGCAATTCAAGGGTAGGGGACGCAGCCGCCGCGCGTCAACGCGACAGTGGTGCAGGGGGACGTAGTACGAGAGCCGGGCGCATGAAGTGGTTGTCAGAGGTGTACCGGTTTCAGCCAGCACTCCGACCAATACAGCAGTGCGTTCGGCGGGGCTGTCAGCCTGGTGGGTTGTGACGGTGGTGCCTCGAAGTAGATGTACCCCTCGGCAGTTTCGCCTTCCATCAGGGTTACGCCTGCTATGTTGTCCGGGGTTGCGAGAGGACCATCCGCATCCATGACGGGCGTCCACCGGTGGATCCTGCCGTAGCGCTCCAGGCGCACGGCGACTTCGAAGAGGTAAGCCAGGTCCAGCGGTTCAGACTGAAGGGACATGACCCGGACGCGTACCCGGACGGTGGCCTCGTTGAGCACCTCCCCGGGGTGAAGCACGGTCAATCCCATGTACGGGGTGAATAGCCAGCAGGCCAACGCCGTGATCTCGTCGCCGACACCCGCAGCCCCCTCCGCCAGCACGGACCCCGGCTCGAATGTCCGTCGCTCCGCTGCAGGCGTGCTTCGAGTCAGATCGACTACTCGTACGGATTCTTCTCCTTCGAATGAAGTGAAGCGCACGAACGGCTCGTCCGGGATGGGTTGTTCCTCTGCCGCGTAAGGGTCCGCGCTGAAGCAGATGGAGTCTTCGATAGAGCCGCCCCGTACCAGGGTCAGGTTCGTTGTGACGCCTGGTTCGCAGGGTTCACCCCACCACTGAGTGCGATTGCCCTCCGCATCGGCCTCGGTTTCGAGATGAGCGAAGTAGGTCACGTAGGCGAAATCCAGGATGTCCGTGATGGCTGTCACGCGCACTGGCAAGCGGACCGTCGTGTCGTCAGCCTGCTCCGGTGGCGCCAGTACCGTCAGATCGTAGGGCTGTTCCTCATAGTCGAACTGCACGCGAACGGGCTCCCCGACGTAGGCGATACGCGGGTCGTCCTCGATGCTGGTCGGACGTTGGATGCTCGGATCGGCATCCGCCAGGCAGTCGCCCAGACGCCACTGCCCATCTTCGAAGACCGCCAGCGAGAGGCTCGGGACGTCCGGCACACCGTCGAGAGTGAACAGGACGTTGACCCATGCCTGCCCCTCATCGACCCGCTCAACGCCGAGTACTTGAATCTCTATCGTCTCGACGCCGGCGAATGCCCCCCGGCCCTGCGTGAACAGTTCAACGAGTTCCTGATCGGTCTCGGTCTGGCACGCTCCGATCGTTTGTCCACGGATGCGATGGAGGTCCGGTTCTACTGCAAAGGCCGCCCGCCAACCCTCGGCAGTCACCCATTCGAAGCTGCGTGCGATGTCCTCTTCGGTCTGTTCGGCAGGGCCGTCTTCCGGTGAAGGCAACATGGGAGAATGGGGAGCGAATACCTCTGCAGGGTCGAACGTGTGCGTGTCGAAGACCAACTTCCTTCCCGCTTCGCAGTCGGCATCGACCCAGCGCCCGTTCTCGAAGATCATCAGGGACTCCGGCACCGCGATTGGCACGCCATCGATCCGTGGAAGAGACTGGACCATGATCGCGTCATCGCGCCCTGGTATCGTGCCGGTCCCGAGCACCTGCATGGAGAACTCGGTTCCCTCCGGCAGGGAAGCCAGTCCTTCCACCTGTTCGAGAAACTCTTCTCTGCTGGGTCTGCAGACCTCGGCGAACAGGACCTGTGCCGCTTCGAAATCGGGAGGCGTTGCGAATAGTGCCTCCATGTACAGTCGCGTCATCTCCTGCGCGCCCTCCAGAGGGGCATCCTTGCCAAAGGCAGACTCGTTCACAACAGGAGTGGGAGTCGGAGTGGGCTCTGCCGTTGGTGTCGGGGTTGCGGTCGGGGGAGGCGTTGCCGTTGGGCTGGCCGTCGGCGTGGGTGCGGCAGTAGGTGTGGGCGTAGCGGTCGGCGCCGGGGTCGGCGTCGGTTCCTCGCTGCACGCGATGAAGAGACCCACGGCCACGAGGAATGTCAGAAGGGCGGCGGTAGTCCGCCTGGAGGAGGGAGGAGTGCGTCGCAAGATGGGTCCTTGCCTTCAACCTTATCATGGGCTACCCCTCGGCCGCGGTCGGGAACGCGGGCTTGCGGGGCGTTCTATAATCCGCGAATCTGCCGGGCGCCACAGGCTCCGGCGCAGGGACCACGAACGCATGGACCTCAACACGCTGGAACCCGGCCATACACTGGCCGAACGCGAGATCGTCGTCACCGCGTCGATGGCCGACGCCTACGTGCGGGCCGTCGGCGACGAGTGCTCGCTGTACGCCGACGAGGGACTCGTGCCGTCGATGGCGGTCGCCGCGCTGGTGATGGCCGAGGCGATGGAAGCGGTGAGCCTGCCCGCGGGAACGGTGCACACCGGGCAGGAGTTGACGTTCTCCCGGACCGTGGCGGTGGACTCGGCGGTGCGCTGCTCGGCGACGGTCGCGGCGAACAGCGTGCGGCGCGGGACACGCTTCCTGACGCTGGACCTGCGCGGCGAGGTGGACGGCGGGGCCGCGGTGCAGGGCAGGGCGGCGCTCGCCGTCCCGGAGGACGGGGAGTGAGCGGGGCGCCGGAGGACCTGCAGCCGGTGGAACGCCGCATAACGCAGGAGCAGTTGGTACAGTATGCGGACGCCAGCGGCGACCACAACCCGCTGCACCTGGACGAAGAGTTCGCGCGGGGCACGCCGTACGGCCGGACCATCGCGCACGGTATGCTCGTGCTAGCGCTGGTGTCGGAGCTGATGACGCGCTCGTTCGGTGAAGCGTGGCTGCGCGGCGGAAGGCTCAAGACGCGGTTCCGCGCCCCGGTCTTTCCGGGCGATACCGTCAGGGCGGCCGGGACGCTGAAGGCGTCGGACGGGAGTACGGCCACCTACGATGTGGCGGTGACGAACCAGGACGGCGAGAACGTGATAACGGGCGACGCGTCGGTGGCGCTGGACGCCTGACCGGCGAAGGAGCAGGAGTTGGCGAAGTACACGATCGCATTGGACGCGATGGGCGGCGACCTTGCCCCCGCGGTCCCGGTGGAGGCCGCGGTGATCGCTGCGCGCGAGTACGACGTGGCGCTCGCGCTCGTGGGAGACGAAGCGGCCGTGTCGGCTGAACTCGCGAAGCACGATACGAGCGGCCTGCCGGTGCAGGTCGTGCCGTCCGAGGGGGCCGTCTCGGAGGAAGAGGCGCCGGCGCGCGCGCTGCTGAGGAATCCGCGCGCGTCCATCGCAGTGGCCGTAGGGATGGTCAAGGGCGGACAGGCGCACGCCGTGGTAAGCATGGGCTCGACGGGCGGGACGATGGCTGCCGCCGTCCTTGCGCTGGGGATGTTTCCGGGGCTGGAGCGTCCGACGCTGGGCGGGCCGTTCATCGGGCTTGCGCCTGAGACGACGATCATCGACCTGGGCGCAAACGTGGATTGCAAGCCGGCGCAGATGCTCAGTTTCGGAGCCCTGGGGGCCTCGTTCGAACGCATCTACCACGGCAAGGAGTCGCCTCGCGTTGGGCTGCTGAGTGTGGGCTCGGAGGATGGGAAAGGGAACAAGCAGGTGCAGGAGGCGTTCCCGCTCTTCAAGGCGAGCGGGCTCAACTTCGTGGGGAACGTCGAGGGCCACGAGATATTCGCGAACAAGGCGGATGTGCTCGTTTGCGACGGCTTCGTGGGCAACGTGCTGCTGAAATACACGGAAGGGCTTGCCGCCGCCGCGGGGCGCTATCTCGCTTCACGGTTGGGGCCGGACAGCCCTGCGGTGCAGGCGATAGCAGGACTGGCGTCTGCGGCGGAAGGCGGGGGCGGGCCATTGTTCGGCGTGAATGGGGTTGTCATCGCAGGGCATGGGCGCTCGACTGCACAGAGCATCGCGCGCTCCGTGGGGCTGGCGTGTTTCGCGCTCGACCGCAATCTGATAGAGACCTTGCGTGACGACCTCGCGCAGGCGCTCGTCCGCGCGGAGGTCGGCAGTGAGCAGGCTTAGCGGCTGGCGCGCGCTGGTGACGGGCGCAAGCAGGGGCATCGGTCGCGCCGTCGCGCTGCGGCTCGCCTCGGAGGGGGCGAGCGTTGCCCTGAACTACAACTCCGGTCGGGAGGAGGCTGAGGCCGTCGCGGCGGAGATCGCCGCGGCGGGCGGCAGCGCGGTGACGCTGCAGGGCAACGTGGCCGACGCGGGGCAGGCCGAGGCGCTGGTGGATGCGGCGGCAGGGGCGCTCGGCGGGCTGGACATCCTCGTGAACAACGCGGGCATCACCCGTGACAACCTGCTCATGCGCCTCTCCGAGGACGATTGGGACGCCGTGATCGACACGAACCTGAAGGGCGCGTTCCTCTGCACGAAAGCAGCCATCCGCCCGATGCTGCGGCAGCGCTCCGGGCGGATCGTCAACATGTCGTCGGTCGTAGCGATCACGGGCAACCCCGGGCAGGCGAACTACACCGCGGCGAAAGCGGGGCTCATCGGTTTCACGCGGACGGTCGCCCGGGAGGTGGCGTCGCGCGGCATCACGGTGAACGCGATAGCGCCGGGCTTCATCGCGACGCAGATGGTCGACGCGATACCGGAGGACCTGCAGGCGCAGATACGCGAGCGCATACCGCTGGGAACGTTCGGTACCCCGGAGGACGTTGCGGGCTGCGTCGCGTTCCTGGTGAGCGCGGACGCGGCATACATCACGGGCCAGGTGCTCAGCATAGACGGAGGTCTGGGACTGTAATGACGGATTGGCCGGAAGACCACGCAGGACCGGGACACAAGATACTCGTCATCGTCGCGCACCCGGACGACGCCGAATTCATGTGCGCCGCGAGCGTTGCGCGGTGGACGTCCGAGGGTAAGGAGGTCGTCTACGCGCTCGTGACGTCGGGCGACAAGGGCACCCCCGACCCGGCCATCATGCCGTCGAAGCTCGCGAAGCTGCGGGAGAAGGAGCAGCGGGAGGTCTGCCGCATCCTCGGCGTGAACACGGTGGAGTTCCTGCGCTACGAGGACGGCATGGTCCAGAACACGCTGGAGTTGCGGAAGGACATCGTCCGCCTGATCCGCAGGCACAAGCCGAGCGCGGTGATCACGCAGAACCCCATGGTCCGGTGGTCCGGCCGCTACATCAACCACCCGGACCACCGGAACACGGGCGACGCGACGCTGGATGCCGTGTTCCCGTCGGCCCGGGACGTGCACATGTTCCCGGAACTCGCGCTGAATGAGGGACTGGAGGCGCACATCGTCGAGCACGTCTACCTCGGCGCGCACGACGACGTCGCGGACGTGTACTTCGACGTTTCGGCCACGGCGGAGACGAAGATTCGTGCGCTCAAGGCGCATGCCAGCCAGATGCGGTTCACCCCGGCCAACGACGGCGAGGAGCCGTCCGAAGAGGAGCGGGCATTCGAGGAGCGCCTCATGGGGTGGCTCAGGAACCGCGGCGAACCGAAAGGCATCCCCTACGCGGAGTCGTTCAAGTACGCCTACCTGGGATAGGGAGCAGCCTCCGCTACCAGGTGAGCAAGGGCGGTCCGCACGGAACAGGCTGAGGCAACCTACTTCGGCCAGTCGTCGGGGCGGCCCGAAGGGCCTTCCTCGTACTCTTTAGTCGATAGGCCCGTGGAGAGAGACGACGGCCTTGGTCAGCAACGCGAGCTGCTCTGGGACCCCCTCCATGGCAGCCGTAACTCTGTCGACACGCTCGGTCAGGGCGGCAATCCGCGCGTCGTTCCTGGCAATCGCCTCCGAGTTCTTGGCGATCTGCGCTTCGTTTCTGGCGATAGCCTCCGAGTTCCTGGCGGTCTGCTGTGCGTTCTCGCGCAGGATGCGTTTCGCCTCGGCCATATCGTCTTCGAGGACTTGGACTCTTGGCTCAGTCGGTTGAGTGCTCATCGTGTTCTTCTTCCCGAGGGTTCCGCGTAGCACTGATGATAGCACGTATGCGCCCTTACGCCTCCACCGGCTCCGTCGCTACCGCGTACGCGGGCTCCGACAGCGTCGCCGCACCGCCCGCGAGGCGTAACGACGCCCCCGCGACGGCGTGCTTCCCTGCGACGAGCGCCAGCCCGACCGTGCGGCCGCTGCCGGCGTCGAAGGCCGACGTGACGGCCCCCGCGGGCGAACCGTCCTCCGCTTCCAGCGCGTCGCCTGGCGCGGCGGGGGCGCCGGACGTGAACGACATGAGCAGCTTCTGCACCTTCCGGTACGTCTGGAGCCGGGCGATGACCTCCTGCCCCGTGTAGCAACCTTTGTCCTCGCTGATGGAGCCGAGCAGCCGCGCCTCCAGCGGGTTGTTGAACGCGCCGAACTCCGAGCCGTAGGCGGGCACGCCCTGCAGGATGCGGTAAGCGTCGAACGTGTCGGCGTCGACCTCCTGCACAGCGGCCTGCAGGGACTCCCTGACGGCCTCCGCATCGGCGAGCGGGACCAGCACGTCGTAGGCCGCGTACATCCCGAACGGCGAGGCAACGACCACGACGCCGTCCTGCGCGAGCACGCCGTCGAGCGGTGGTACGGGAAAGCCTGCGCTGGCGAGCGCGTCCTGTGCGAGTGGCCCAACGACGGTGAGCTGCGTGGACCCTGCGCTCTCATCGGCGACCGTGATGTCCTCGCCGAACGTGTACAGGTCGATCCAGTCCGCCACGTCCTCCGCCCTGCCGGGGCTGGTGAGGCACCAGATGCCGTCGCCGACCGTCGCGAGGCGCAGGAGGTCCAGCACGCGGGCGTCGCCGTTCGTGAGCACGGTCGAGCGCGCTTCGCCGTCCGGCAGCGTTTCGAGCTTGTTGGTGGTGAGACGGTTGAGGAGGTCGAGCGCGTCCGCGCCCGTGGTCCGGAGCCGTCCGCAGTCGCCGCGGTCGGTGAAACCGGCGCGCTCTGTCAGCATGGCGAGTCCAGCGGCGTCGATGCTCATGGAATGAGCATAGCAGGGTGGGGCAAGTGTGGTATCGCCGGGGCTAGACGGAGAACGAGGTGCCGCACCCGCATGCCTTCTTGGCGTTCGGGTTGTTGAAGACGAAGCCCTTGCCGTTCAGGCCGCCGGAGTAGTCCAGCTCGGTACCGGCGAGGAAGACGTAGCTCTTCCGGTCAACGGCGAGCCTGATGCCGTTCTGCTCGATGACCTTGTCGCCTTCCTGCGCCTCGTTCGTGAGGTCGAGCACGTACGTGAGACCGGAGCAGCCGCCGCCCTTCACCGCAACGCGCAGGATGCCCTGCGCGACGCCCTCGGCGGCCATGAACTGCTGCACGTGCTTCGCGCCGTTCTCGGTGATGGTGATGGTCAGGGGCTCTTGCGTTGTGGTCATACCTGTTTCCTCGGCTCCGGCATCCCGTGTGTCGAACTATCGTAGGGAGAGAGGGAGGGTGCGTCAAGCGGAGTGGGTCGCAGGGGCAGGCGCGGAAATCAGTCCAGGAAGTTGGAGGCGATGATCGCCGCCATGAGCGACACCCAGGAGCCGCCCATGATGACGTACAGGTTGTTGAAGCGGCTGTTGGTCTCCGACCGTAGGCTGTTGACGGCCTGCGTCAGATCGTTCAGCCGCTCGTTGACCTGCTCGTAGGCGCCTTCGAGTCTGCTGAGCCGTTCTTCTGTCGTTGGTTGTGCTTGCGAGGTCACAGGATCACTCCGTATGTATCAGTCTAGCACACCTGTCCTCCGAAAAGAACAATGACAACGCAATAGGCGGATGACGCACGCGTACTGCCTGTCACGGGGGGGAGCGCATCCCGGCAGTCCCTGCCTTACAATGCCGCCATTACGGAAGTCCGGACATGAGCGGAAGGAGGAGCGTCATGGCAGGGATACTCGACGCAGACACCCACATCGCCGAACCCGTGCGGATGTGGGACCACCTCGACCCCGAGTGGCGCCCCCGCCGCCCGGTCATCGTCAGCTTGCCGGAAGACACGCTGTACGGCGACAGGGACCACATGTGGCTGATCGACGGGCGCATCGTTCCGAAGCCCATCGGGCGCGGTGGCAGTTCGCTCGCAACCCCCACGGCGCAGGCGCGGATGAGTCGCAACACCGACATACCGGCCCGCGACCTCACCGACATCCCGATGCGGTTCGAGGGAATGAAGGCCACGAACGTCGACGCCCACGTCGTCTACCCCACGCTCTTCCTCACCTTTCTCACGGAAGACCCGGCCTATGAGGTCGCCCTCTCCCGCGCGTATAACCGCTACCTCGCGGACGTGTGGGCCCGTTCGGAGGACCGCATCCGGTGGGTGGTCGTTCCCCCGCTGCGCGACATCGACGCGACGATACGCGAGATGCGGTTCGGGAAGGAGAACGGCGCGTGCGGCGTCTTCTTCCGCGGCATCGAGAAGGACAGGATGCTGGACGACCCCTACTTCTTCCCGGTGTACGAGGAGGCGCAGGCCCTGGACCTCGCCATCTGCGTCCACCAGGGGCAGGGCGCGCCGGCCCTCAACAACCTGGTCGACCCGGAGCGGAGCCACTCGTTCACGCATGGCAGGTTCCCCCCGATCGCCGCGTTTCGCAACATCGTGCACAACCGCATACCGGAGCAGTTCAAGGGACTGCGTTTCGGCTTCATCGAGACCGGCGCGTCCTGGGTGCCCTACGCGCTCTACCAGCTCACGGGCACCATGAAACAGGACGCGGACTTCTTCGGCCCGCGCCTCTTCGACGAGTACAACATCTGGATCTCGTACGAGGTGGGCGAGGACCTGCCGTACCTCATGGACAGGATAGGCGAGGACCACATCGTCGTCGGCACCGACTACGGGCATCACGCTTCCGGCACGACCGACCGGCTGAAGACCGACCCCTCCGCGCAGACGCACATGGTGGAAGTGCTGCGCTCCCGCACCAACGTCCCGGCCCGGACGACCGACAAGATACTGAGCGACAACCCCAACGCGCTCTACGGCGTCTCATAGTCCATGACCGGTCGCGCCGACGCACTGCTGGAAGGGCTGAACCCGCCTCAACGCCAGGCCGTCCGATGCGTGGACGGGCCGCTGCTCATCGTGGCGGGGCCCGGCTCCGGCAAGACGCGCGTCATCACGCACCGTATCGCCTACCTCAACCGGCACGTCGGCATCGGCCCGGGACGCATCGCGGCGGTGACGTTCACGAACCGCGCCGCGAGGGAGATGCGCAACAGGCTCGCCGTGCTGATGGGCGACGGCGCCCAGCGCATCACCGCCGGGACGTTCCACGCGCTCTGCGCGTCCGTCCTGCGGCGCGACGGCGAGGCCATCGGCATCCCCTCCGACTACGTCATCATGGACGACGACGATCAGATGAACCTGATCAAGCAGTGCATGGAGCAGCTGCAGTTGGACCCCAAGCGCTTCCCTCCGCGCTCCCTGCTCTCCGCGATCAGCAGGGCCAAGTCCCAGCTCCTCGGACCGGACGCCGTCGCCGTGAAGGCGGACGGCCCGTACGAGAGGGTAGTCGCCCAGGTCTTCACGGCGTACCAGGCGTCGCTCGCCCGCAGCCACGGGGTCGATTTCGACGATCTGCTCGGCAAAGTGGTCGAACTCTTCAAGCGTGCGCCGGAGGTGCACGACAAGTGGCGGGAACGCTTCATCCACTTCATGGTGGACGAGTTCCAGGACACGAACACCGCACAGTACGAGATAGCGCGCCTGCTGGCGGGCAAGCACCGCAACCTCGCCGTCGTGGGCGACCCCGACCAGGCCATCTACTCCTGGCGCAACGCCGATATCCGCAACATCCTCTCCTTCAAGAAGGACTACCCGGACGCCACGGTCGTCGCGCTCTCGGAGAACTACCGCTCCACGCGCACCATCCTGCAGGCGGCGCAGCACGTCATACGCGCCAACAGCCAGCGCATCGACCAGGAGCTCTTCACGAAGAACGGCGACGGCGTCCCCATCCGCATCGCCGACACCTACTCGGAGGAGGAAGAGGCGCAGCAGGTGGTCCGGGAGGTGCAGCGGCTCGTCAGCGAAGAGGGCGTGGCCATGCGCGACTGCGTCGTGACGTACCGCGTGAACGCGCAGTCCCGCGCGCTGGAAGAGGCGTGTCTGCGCCACGGACTGCCCTACAAGATCGTGGGCGGCGTGCGCTTCTACCAGCGCCGCGAGGTGAAAGACCTCATCTGCTACCTCCGCCTCCTGGAGAACCCCTACGACGAGGTGAGCCTCACCCGCGTTATCAACGTACCGGCGAGGGGCATCGGCAAGCGCACGGTGGACGAGCTGCTCGCGCTGGCGAACGGAAGGGAGATACCCGCCTACACCGTGCTCCAGATGCTGTCGGACGACCCCGAGTACCCGTCGCCGTTCGACGCGCGCCAGCGGCGGCAGCTCACCGGCTTCCTGACGCTGCTGAATGGCCTGAACACCCTGAAACCGGAGATGGAGCTGCCGCAGCTCGTCGACGAAGTCCTGGAGCAGTCCGGCCTGCGGCAGGCCATCCGCGACTCCGACGACCCGGACGCGGAGGACCGCCTGGAGAACCTGCGCGAGATGCGCGGGCTGAGCGCTGAGTTCGCCGGCGCCCCGGCGGAGGAGAGCCTGCCGGCCTTCCTGGAGCGCATCGCGCTCGTGTCCGACCAGGACTCGCTGGAAGAGGACGAGGAGCAGTACCTCACGCTCATCACGCTGCACCAGATCAAGGGGCTGGAGTACCCGGTCGTGTTCATCACCGGCATGGAAGAAGGCGTATTGCCCCACATGCGCTCCATCGACGACCCCGAGCAGTTGGAGGAGGAGCGGCGCATCGCCTACGTGGGCATGACGCGGGCGCGCGACCGCCTCTACCTCTTCCGCTCGCTGCGGCGCCGCATGTTCGGCTCGTTCGGAGCGTCCCGAAGGTCCCGCTTCCTCAAGGACATCCCGTTCGACTTGATCGAGGCCCCGGAACGAGGGCAGCGCTACGGGAACGGGGCGATGGGCGGGATGGAACGGGGGCCCGTGCCCGTCGGAGCCGACAGCGGGGGGAGGCCGCAGGCGCCGCCGTTCAAGGCGGGCGAGAAGGTGACGCACCCGGTCTTCGGGCTCGGCATCGTCGTCGACTGCAGCCCGCGCCCCGGAGACTACGAGGTGACGGTCGCGTTCCCCGGCAACCAGGGTGTGAAGCGCATCCTGCACAGCTACGGCAAACTCGAGCAGGTGCAACGGTCGTGACGGCGCTGCTCTCCATCGTCATCCCCGCCTACAACGAGCAGGAGCGCATCCGCCCCACGCTCGAGGAGTACGTCGCGCACTTCCGCGGCTCGTACGAGGGCGAATTCGAGATCGTCGTCGTGCTGAACGGCTGCCGCGACGACACGCGGGGAGTCGTCGAGGAGGTCGCGGCGTCGGCGCCGGAGGTGCGGCTCGCCGAGTTCACGACTCCCCTGGGGAAGGGCGGCGCGCTCCGGGAGGGACTGGCGCTCGCGGAAGGCTCGCTGCTCATGTTCGTGGACGCGGACAACATGGTGCGCGCTCCGGAGGCGGCGAAGCTGGTGGAGGCGCTGGAGACTCACGACATCGCCATCGGCGACAGGTTCGGCGGCGAGGACGAGGAGGGGGGCAAGTCCCGCTCCCGCCGGTTCGTCAGCGGTGCGTCGCGGCTCTGGGTGCGGCGCTTCCTCGGACTGCCGAACCCGGACACCCAGTGCGGGGCGAAGGCGCTGCGCGCCGAGGCATGGCGCACCATCGCTCCTCACATCCGCGAGAACGGATGGGCGTTCGACCTCGACCTGCTCGGCCACGCGCAGCGGCTGGGCTGCTCCATCGTGGACGTGCCGGTGCGCTGGCGCCACGTCGCGGAAGGCTCCAAGGTGCAGCCCTGGAAGGACGCCCCCGCCACGTTCGTCGCTACGTTCCGTATCAGGTCGCGGATGCGGAAGTAGCCGGGGCCCGGCGCACCCGTCGCGGCGCGAGCCGCAGGCACAGCATCGCGAGCCACAGAGCTTCCCGCGCGTCCGCCTTTGACACCCCGGCGTACCGGCTCTGGAAGACGATGGGGGACTCGTGCACCCGGAGCCCACTGTACACCGCCAGCAGTTCGAGCAGCCACTTGAAGCCCCGCGACGAGTAGCGCGTCGGCATCCGGGTGAGCAGCTCCCGCCGGCAGAGCGCGTAGCCGGTCAGCACGTCCCGCTGGGGCAGCATGAGCAACACGCGGACGGCCGTGTTGAGCACCCGGCTGATGAAGCGCCGCGCCAGCGGCTGGTGGGCGAACGCCCCGCCGGGGACGTAGCGCGAGCCGATGACCACGTCACAGCCCTGCCTGGCGCGTTCGAGCATCTCCGGCAGGACCTCGGGCTCGTGCGAGAGGTCGGCGTCCATGACGGCCACGAACCGGCCCCTGGCCTCCGCCGCCCCCGCGAACACCGCGCTCGCGAGCCCCGCCTTTCCGGGGCGCTCGACGAGCCGCACGCGCGCGTCGACAGCCGCCATCTCCCGCACGGCGTCTGCCGTGCCGTCCGGGCTGCCGTCGTCTACCGCGATCACCTCGCAGGGGACGTCGGAGAGGACGTCGAGGAGCTTCGGAACGAGCACGGCCACGTTCTCGCGCTCGTTGTACGTCGGCAGGATGACTGACAGCAGGGGTTCGGGTGCGGCGGCCACGGCAGGTTCCGGCGCGGAGTATAGGAGCGCGCGGCCATCGGAAACAAGGCATCTCGGCAACTGTTCAGAGCCGGGGGCTTGCCATGTTGAGCGCAGCCCCCCTTGTCATGTTGAGCGAAGCCGGAGGCGGAGTCGAAACATCTCTCGGGGGGGCGTTTACCCGCCATTCGCCTGCCCGGTAGACTGGCCGTGTGAGTGCGAAAGCCCAACCGAACACTGCGCTCGTGCTGGCCGGAGGCAAGGGCGAGCGCCTCTGGCCCCTCACGCAGGACAGGCCGAAGCCCATGGTCGAAGTCAACGGCAGGCCCATCGTCGAGCACCACCTCGCGTGGCTGCGCGCCAACGGCATCGAGCGCGCGTTCCTGCTCACCGGCTACATGCACGAGGTCATCGCCGGGCACTTCGCGTCGCCGCGCATCGAGGGGCTGGAGGTGCGTTGCATCGCGGAGGCGTCCCCGCTCGGACGGGGCGGCGCGTACAAGAACGGCTACCGTGAGGCGGGCCTGTCGGACCCCGCCGTCATTGCCACGAACGGCGACGTGCTCACGGACCAGCCGCTCGCTCCCATGGTGGAGGCGCACGAGCGGTCGGGCGCCCTGGCGACTGTCTTGCTCACCTCCATGATCAGCCCGTTCGGCATTGTCGAGACGGACGGCGCGCTGGTGACCGGCTTCACGGAGAAGCCGCCCCTGCCGTACTGGATCAACGCCGGCGTGTACGTCCTCACGCGGGAGGCCATCGAACGCTTCCCGGACGTGGGCGACCACGAGACCGAGACGTTCCCCGCGCTCGCCTCGGAGCGCCGCCTGGCGGCATTCGAGAGCCGGGCCTACTGGAAGTCCGTCGAGTCCCCGAAAGACCTCCGCGAGGCCGGAGAGCGCCTGGCGCAGCGCTCCTAGCCCCGCTGTTCAGGTCTGGCGGCTTGTCATGTTGAGCGGAGCCGAAACATCTCTCGGGGAGGAGGCGGGAGCGCCTCCCTGTGCTAGAATCGACGAAGCGGCCTTCCGTGGGGCCGCTTCCCGCGTCGGGGAGTAGCGCAGTCCGGTAGCGCGCTACGTTCGGGACGTAGAGGCCCCGGGTTCAAATCCCGGCTCCCCGACCAGTTCTCTCTTCCTCCCTGCCATCGCGAGCGCACCCACCTTGTCATTCCGAGCGAAGCCGAGGAATCTCTCGGGGAGACGCCCCGCCAACACCAACGTGTCCCCGAGAGATGCGCGCTCACGAAGCGGCGTCGAGGCGGGCGATGTCCGACTGCATCCCGGCGAGCACACCGATGATCTCACTGACGCGGGCCTGGTTCTCCCGTATCTGCGCCGTAAGCTCGCGGATGCGGGTGTCGTAGCGGGACTTGCGGAGGCTCGGCTGGGTGGGACGGCAGGCTATAATGGGACACGCGATTCTCGGTTGCCGCCCGGAGGTAACTATGCCGGTGAAGTGGCAGGACTACATATCCACCGACCCTGCGGTGTGCCACGGCAGGGCGTGCATAACCGGCACCCGGGTCATGGTGACAGTCATCCTTGACAACCTGGCTGCGGGGCTGGACCCGGAAGAGATCACCCGCAGCTACCCGTCCGTATCGCGCGAGGCGGTCCAGGCTGCCTTGCTCTATGCCGCTGAGCTGGCGAAGGAACGCGTCATCCCTCTCGGCGCATAGGACATCCGTGCGTTTCAAGCTGGACGAGAATCTTCCCAGAGAGCTTGCGCGGCTTTTCGTTGAGGGAGGCCATGACGCGGTTACCGTCCCTGAGCAAGGGATGGTCGGCGCAAGCGACCGACGCATTGCGTCCGTTTGCCAGAGTGAAGATCGTGCGCTGGTGACCTTGGACCTCGACTTTGCGGACATAAGGGTGTACCCGCCACAGCACTATCCCGGACTGGTGGTCTTCCGGCTGAGTAAACAAGAACGGGACTACCTGATGGAGGTTGGCGCGAGGCTGCTCAGTGTGCTGTCCGGGGTGTCTCTGCAAGGTCAATTGTGGATCGTGGAGGACTCGCGCATCCGTGTCAGAGAGACTGCCCCATGACCACTCTCCGAATCCGACGTTGAGGAGGCCGCCCAAGCAGTGTGATGAGATGGGCTGAAGGCTAGCGAGCTTCAGCCCACTCAACGCGCCCTCGTCCAACGGTAGCGCTATGCATGCCTTCACTCCTGCTTTACACTGCTGAGTATGTCGGCAATTGAATCATCTTTGGTATAGAACTCATCTACGATGAGGTTTACCAGCGTGAATAGAGGAGAAAGGTCTTCCCTGTCCCAAACGATTTCATTGTCATGCGCAGCAGAGTTGCCCACTAATCGAACTGCACTCAGTGCGTCCCTTAGCCGTTTACCTCCGCGTTGGCTGACGTATAGTTGTTCGATTCTATTGTACAAAGTGCCGTCGCTATATCCTTGGAGCGAGAGCAATGCTTCCATACAAAATCGAAGTAGTACTAGTGCACCCCGCTTTGAATTCACTGCTGTCTGACGAGCATCGTCATAGAACTCTTTGACATCTGACGGCATGTCTTCGTTAGCGAGTGGGAGACTTGATTCTTTAGGCCAGAGCAAGGCCCCGTCGGGCTCATGGAGAGATTGCAGGTTGCATGCAAAGCAATGACCTAAGACTGTTTTTGCGTTGAACCCTAGAATGCTCTGCCCAATGGCCTCCCAAGTCATAATACGCCATTCCACTCCGTCCTGGTGTTCGATACGCAGAACCACTCGCCATTCAACTTGTGCAAGGTGATTGCAGATTGGACAAGTTCGCGAACTTGGCCATGCGTGTGTAGTGCCCAGCGCGTCGGTGTAGATGGCGCCGCCACTGCCGTGCTGGGGATGGGTTGTGCTCATATCGATCTCTCCTCCTCTAAACTCTGTCCAACCGCCCATCCTCGGGTTGTAGAGGATAGCATGAGGCCGTGGGCAGCCCGCTCCTGCCGAGTACACGCCACCCGCCCTATTGCGTAGACGACGCGCATATGTCATACTAACGTCATAGGTCCCACAACCCCCACGGACCCCGGGCAGAGCGGACGAGCCGCTTGGCAGCACAAGGCCAGGCGGCTTTTTTGCGTTAACGGGGTCGAGAAGGCGTATCGGGTCGAGGAAGGCCATGTTTGCTCGTTACTGGAACAACCCCGTCGGCTTCGTCAAGGACATCCTCGGCGCAGCGGGCAAACCCTACGACAAGCAGGAGGAGATCTTGAAAGCCCTCGCAAAGCACCCCCGCGTCTCCGTCGCCGCGTGCAACTCGTCCGGCAAGGACTGGGCAGCCGCGCGCGCCATCGTCTGGTGGCTCCACACGCGTCCCCACGCCAAGGTCGTCGTCACCGGCCCCACGCTCCGTCAGATCAAGGACATCCTCTGGCACGAGCTCCGGCTCGCGGTCGCCGCCGCCGGCGACGCGCTCCCCGGCAAGGTCACCGAGAACAAGTACGTCATCGACGACGACCGCTTCGCCATCGCCTTCTCCTCCAACTCCCACCACAACATCCAGGGCTTCCACTCCCCCAACCTCCTCGTCGTCGTCACGGAGGCCCAGGGCGTCAAGCAGGCCTACATGGAGGCCCTCAAGCGCCTCAACCCCGCCAAGGTGCTCCTCATCGGCAACCCCCTCTCCCACGAGGGCGAGCTCTACGAGTCCCACCACGCCAAGTCCGCCCTCTACCACCAGATCACCATCTCCGCGTTCGACTCCCCCAACTTCCGACGCAAGCGCTTCCGCGTCCCCGGCCTCGTCACCCCCGCGGACGTCGAGCACCACCGGCGCGACTGGGGAGACGACTCCCCGCTCTACATCGCGTCCGTCCTCGGACAGTTCCCCGACGCCCTCGAGGACTCCCTCACCACCCGCAACCACGTCGACCGCGCCATCGCCCGCCACGAAGCCACTGCCGTCGTTCCTGCGGAGGCAGGAACGTCGCCTTCCAGCCTCTCCCCCGGGGAGAGGTCGCTGCGCGACAGCGCGGCGGGTGAGGGCTCGGAGCGCCTCCCCTACCGCATGGGCGTGGACGTCGCGCGCTTCGGCGCCGACGAGTCCGTCATCTGCATCCGGCGCGGCTACCGCGTCGAGCGCCTCATCCCCCTCAAGCGCGGCCTCGACAACATGCAGGTCGCCGACGAGGTGAAGGGCTGGTCCGACGCCCTCGAAGTCCCCGCCGTCTTCGTGGACGGTACGGGCGTCGGCGCCGGCGTCGTCGACCGGCTCTCCCAGCTCGGCGTCCCCGTCATCGGCGTGGACGTGGGCGGCAAGGCCCGGCGTCCCTCCCAGTTCGCCGACCTCCGCGCCGAGATCTTCTGGGAGGTCGCCCGCCTCCTCCGCGAGGATGCCGCCGCCATCCCCAACGACTCCGTTCTCGTGGGCCAGCTCCTCGCCCTTCGCTACGACGTCTCCTCCACCGGGCGCATCCGGTTGGAGAGCAAGGCGAAGCTCCGCAAGCGCGGCATCGCCTCCCCCGACCGCGCGGATGCACTCGCGCTCGCCTTCATGGAACCGCCGTCGCTGGACATCTGGGTATGAGTGCCTGCTCAGGAGCCTCGCGCGCGCCGCGCGCGGAGTGGTATGCTTGCGCCGAAAGCCCGCCAGGGAGGGTGTGAACATGCTGACTGCGGAACAGAACGATCGGTTGGCTCGTGTCGGCCCCGGCACGCCGGGTGGCGAGTTGCTGCGCCGCTACTGGGTGCCTTTCCTGCCCAGCGCGAAGCTCGACGAGGACCCCGTGCAGGCCGTCCGCCTGCTGGGCGAGGACCTCACCTGCTACCGCGACAGGTCCGGCAACATCGGCCTGATCGGCCAGCGGTGCATGCACCGCGCCGTCGACCTGCGATGGGGTATCCCGGATGAGAACGGGCTCCGCTGCCCGTACCACGGCTGGATGTATGACGAGACCGGCGCATGCGTCGACGCTCCGCTCGAGGCCCGGCGCGACATGTTCAAGGACAGGCTGAAGCTCCCCGGCTACCCGGTGAGGGAGATGGGCGGCCTGCTCTTCGCCTACATGGGCCCGCAGCCCGCGCCGCTGCTGCCGCCGTGGGACCTCTTCGTCTGGCCCAACTCCGTCCGGCAGATGGGCATCGCCGTCCTCAACGCCAACTGGCTCCAGTGCCAGGAGAACACCGGCGACCCCACGCACGGCGTCTGGCTCCACGGCTACCAGTTCCAGTACATCCTGGAGAAGATGGGCGACCACGACCGCCTCGCGCGGATGAGCAAGTCGTTCATGGAGCAGGGCGTGGGCATCAAGGACCTGTACGTCCACCCCACGCAGTACGGCATGGAGAAGGGCGTCATCTTCTCCAAGGAGCTCGGCGCTCCGGCGGACAAGAAGTCCCGCCACTCCACCGTCATCTTCCCGTTCTACACCGAGCAGAACGCCGCGGGCGCGCCCTGGAGCGAGTTCCAGATCCGCGTGCCCATAGACGACGAGCACACCTACCACATCTCCTACAACACCTACGCGGCGCCGCCCGGCGTCGAAGCCCCGAAACAGGACAAGGTGCCCTACTACGAGGTGCCGATCTACGACGAGGACGGCAAGCCCGTCCTGGACTGCATCCTCAACCAGGACTTCATCGGCTGGTGGGCGCAGGGACCGCTCACCGACCGCACCGCGGAGAACCTCGGGCGCACCGACATCCCGGTCGTCTTCCTCCGCCGCCAGCTGGACGAGCAGATGCGCGTCGTTGAGGAGGGCGGCGACCCGATGAACGTCTTCCGCGACGAGGCCGACATCGACGCTCTCCCGCACGACGGCGGAGAGATAGCCATCCTGTACGGAGGCGGCAGGCCCGCGGACGCGTGGCTGAACCCCGACTGGGCGAAGGACGTCCCCGAGCTGACGCGCAACACCCGCGCGCAGTACCACAAGGGCGGCGCCGTCTGGGAGTCCGACCGCTACGGCCCGGCCATCCCGCTGGTGGGCGAACTTCACCGCCGGATGGAAGAGGCGGTGGAGCAGGCGCAGGCCACGTGAGCCAGACAGACCAAGCCCCACCCCAGGTGCTGCCCGAGTTCAGTGCCGCGCTCGACGAACTCATCGACCTCGCGAAACGCGGCCACTCCTCGGGCAGCGAACTGTTCAACCCCAGCGACGACTGGCTCGTCTCCCGCATGCGGGAGCTGGGGACGTTGCCGGACGCCGACCGCGGCGCAGCGCTCGACGAGTGGCGGAGCATCGCGGAGGAGGCCGCCGCCGCGAACGCGGAGGGCAGGGCGGCAGGACGCGCAGGCCCGGAGGCGGTCGTCCGGCTGAACTCCGGCGGTTTCGCTTTCTACAGCCAGCGCGGGGTCGCGCGGCAGCCCCACCTCACGCGCTACCTGATGGACGGCTTCACGCCGAACCGCGATTCCCTCGAGTTCGGGCACGACGACCAGCGGCTCTTCTGCCGCATCCTGCCGGTCATCACCGCGAAGCTCGGCGCATGGCTCGACGCGGGCGAGACCGTCGTGCAGTCCGACCGCCGGATATGCGACGCGCCGGGGCGCTCGTTCCACGCGCGGCAGCTGGTCGTGGGCGCGCGCTACCCGCAATTGCCGTACATGTGGCGGCAGCTCACGTTCGAGCTGCCGGAGGAAGAGCGTACGGGCGCCCCGCAGATCGTGGAGTTCTCCATCCCGGAGTGGCTGGAGGTGCTCGACCTGCCCGCGGACGTGCGGGACGAGGTGAGGGCACAGGGCCTCACGCGGCTCGTATTCAAGGCGCCGACGCGCGGGCTGTCGCTGCACCTCGGTTTCGACTACGTGGGCGAGCACAAGATGGGCCCGCTCAGCATCGCCATGCACCAGACGAAGACGAACGGGGGGCTCGCACTGCAGGCGGCGCTGAGCGTCGCCCGGATCCGCGCCCTGGACGGCAGCATGAACAACGCCGCCGTCGTCACGACGGGGCCGTCGCTCCACGGCAAGAGCACGCTCACCATCATGATCGAGCTTGCGAACAGCGAACTGGCCTCCCGCCTGTCGCTCTCACCGGACCCCGAGGAAGGGGTCTACCCCATGAACGACGACATCATCCTGCTCCAGCCGCTGGCCGAGCCGGTAGAGGCGGACCTGGGCGGGCAGCGCGTCACCTACGCCTACGGCATAGACGGCACGGAGAACAACTTCTACGCCGTCCCGTCCGGCCTCACCCGGGAGGACGACCCCGTGACGTACGACGTCGTGCGGGGCGCGCCCGGCGAACCGAACCCGCAGGAAACGCTGGAGAACGTCGTCGCCGACCCCGGGAGCGGCGAGCCGGACTTCTCGCAGAACCCCACGCGGAACATGCGCATGGTGCTGTCTCGGCGCCGACTGCTGCAGCGGAAGGGCGTTGCGGAAGTCATCAGCCGCGTGACGGGCGGGTCGCTCACGGAGGCGGCGCACGTTCCGATGCAGCACATGCACCGCATCATCTGGCAGGCAGTGATGCGGGAGAACACCGTCATCCCGCCGCTGCGCAGGCTCAGCCTGGAGCAGTACGTGCGCGTCCTGATGTACGGCGAGGCCGTGCAGATGGGCGCCGCCGCCGGCGCGATCGGCAGGCCGTACGTGGAGTACTTCTCGGACCCGTTCATCATCGGGCTGGAGGACGACAACGCGAACCTGCTGTACGACATCCTCCGGCGGATGCAGGCGGACGGCGTGCGGCAGGAGTTCTACGCCTTCAACACCGGCGGCCTCGGCGCGGACACCAACGACGCGGCGGAGGGCCGGCTGTACCGGAAGATCCCGCGCGAGGTGACGCTGGCGCTGCAGGAGGCCGTACTCCGCAATGCCGCGAAGTACGAGTATGACCCCTACATCGGCTCCGAGGTCGCCGCCGCCGTGACGGACGCATCGGGAAACGAGGTGCTCGACCTGCGCGCCGAATGGCTGCCGCGCAACGTCTACGGCGAGGAAGAGTACGTGCGCCGGATCGACGCGCTGCGCTACCGCCGCTTCTACGGCTCGCCCGAGAACGAGCGCACCGGCATCCTGCGCTATACGAAGGTCGTCAACGACCTCATCGACCTGACCGACATTCCACCCCCGCGGTCCGAGTGGGAAGCAGCGCGCCTGCTCTCCTTCTGCTGGAGCCTCGAACGCTCCTACGAGACACTCACCGAGGCTGCCGCGCACCGCGCGGAGGGCGAAGCGCCGTCTGCCGAGATGCTCAGTGCGCTGAGCTATGCACTCGCGCGGGGCGTGACTGAAGGCCTGGCGTTGTCCTCCGGCACGGATGCCGCGCTGCGGGAACTCGGTATCCGGATGTAACGGGCAGGGGTTGCTCCTCCCGGCCCGGGTGAGCGCGGCCGACACCAACGCAGAGGAGGGTAGGAATGGCGAACGTAGAGCATCTGCAACCGGAAGGCATGTCCCCCAACGGAGGCCGCTACACGCACGTCGTGAAGGTCGGGCCGTGGGTCTTCATCGCGGGACAGACCGCCTCCGACGAGAACGGCGACGTAGTCGGCATCGACGACCCCGCCGCGCAGGTGGGGCAGGTGATGAAGAACCTGCGCCTCGCGGTCGAGTCGGTCGGCGGGAGGTTCGAGGACATCGTCAAGACGACGGTGTACGTCGTGGGGGAGGAGCACCTGGAGGCGGTGCGCGAGGCGAGGTCGCGGTACCGGCCGGAGAAGCCGCCGACGAGTACGCTCCTGGTGGTCTCGCGCCTCGCGAGGCCCGAGTTCATCCTTGAGATAGAGGCGGTCGCCTACGTGGAGTAGGCGCTTGGCGTAGGATACGCAGCAGCAAGACAGAGGAGGGAAGCACATGGCAGCAGTAACGGTCCTGCACCCGGGAATGACGACTCAGACGGTCCAGATCACCGGACACAACGGCGACGAGATTGACGCGTACGTGGCGAGGCCGGAAGGCCCCGGCCCCTTCGGAACGGTGCTCGTGGCGCATCACATGCCGGGATGGGACGAGTGGTGCATAGAGGTGACGCGCCGGTTCGCCCACCACGGCTACCTGGCGGTCTGCCCGAACCTGCACCACCGCATGGGCCCAGGCACGCCCTCTGAGATGTCGGCCCGCATCCGCGACGACGGCGGACAGCGCGACGCGTTCGTCCTCGGCGACCTGCAGGGCGCGCTGGACTACATCCGCTCACGCGACGACGCGACGGGCAAGGTCGGCATCATCGGCTTCTGCTCCGGCGGGCGGGTCGCCTACATGGCGGGCTGCAACCTTGAGCTGGACGCGGCGGTGGACTGCTGGGGCGGCAACGTGATCCCCACGCCGGACCGCATCAACGAGAACCAGCCGACGCCGGTCATCGACATGACCCCGAGTATGGGGTGCCCTGTCCTGGGGTTGTTCGGGAACGACGACGGCAACCCGGACATCGAGCAGGTGAACGCCATAGAGGCGGAGCTGCAGAAGCACGGGAAGGAGTACGAGTTCCACCGCTACGACGGCGCGGGGCACGCGTTCTTCAACTGGGCGGGCACGTCGCACCGTCCGGAGCAGGCCAAGGACGGCTGGGAGAAGGTGTTCGCGTTCTACGCGAAGCACCTGAGCTAGCGGGGACCCCGAGCATCCCAGCCCCTGCAGTACCCTCACTCTCACCCTCTCCCCTGGTAGGGAGAGGGGAAAGGGTGTGCGCCCCGCATCGCACGAGGGGCGGGCAGGAATCGAGACAGGAGAGCGAGCGGTGAAGGCAGCATTCATACGGAACCACGGAGGGCCCTCCGTCATCCAGTACGGCGACATGCCGGAGCCGGAGGCCGGGCCGGGCGAGGTGCTCGTCCGCGTGCGCGCGGCGTCGCTGAACCGGCTGGACCTGTACACGCGAGCGGGCCTGCGAGGCACGAAGGTTGCGCCGGAGGACATGCCGCGCATCCTCGGCGGGGACTGCGCCGGAGAGATCGCAGCGGTGGGCGGAGACGTAACCGATCTGAGCGAGGGTCAGCGCGTGGTCATCAACCCGCTCTGCGGCTCGAACCCTCCGCAGATGCTCGGCACGAACCGGCAGGGGTCCAACGCGGAGTTCGTGGCCGTTCCGGCCGAGAACGTGGTGCCGATACCCGACTCGCTCTCCTTCGAGCAGGCTGCGGCGCTGCCCACCATCTACCTGCCGACGTGGGGCATCGTCGTGCGGGAGGGGAGGCTGCAGCCGAACGAGACCGCAATCGTGCTCTCTTCGTCCAGCGGCGTCGGCACCGCGGCCATCCAGCTCATCAAGGGAGTCGTCGGCGCGACGTGCATCGCGGCGACGAGCACGGGCGAGAAGGTACGGAAGTCCAAGGAGCTGGGCGCGGACTATGCCATCAACTACAAGGTGGAGGACCTGGGCCAGCGCATGAAGGAGCTAACCGGCGGGCGCGGCGTGGACCTGGTGGTGGACAGCACCGGCGCTGCGTTCTTCGAGGACGCCTACGGCGCCCTGGCGCGCGGGGGCCGGTACGGCATCTGCGGCGTCACGGCGGGGTTCCAGGCACAGATCCACCTGGGGCAGCTCTTCAGCAAGGAGCTGCGCGTGTTCGGCACGTTCATGGGCTCGACGGACGAGCTGCGGCGCATCGTCGACGCCGCGGGCAAGGGACAGATCAGCTCAGCCATCCACGCGACGGTGCCGCTGTCCGAGACCGCCACCGCGCACGACGAGATGGAGAAGTCGGAGCACTTCGGCAAGTTCATCATCGCCGTGCCCTGATGGGGCAGGGCCATGCGGGAGACTGAGAGCGGTCCGGCGACGGGGACGCGGCGGAAGGGGCGGTGGTTCTACGGCTGGACCATCGTGGCCGTGCTCTCGGTCATATCGTTCGCGGGGGGCGTGGAGACGAACCCTGTGCTCGGCGTGTTCCAGGGGCCGATGACCGAGGAGTTCGGCTGGAGCCGGTTCCTGTACACGCTGCCGATGTCGATCGGTTCGTTCATGGGCGGGCTTGCGTCGCTTGTCGTGGGGCCGCTGATGGACCGGTACGGCTCGCGCATCGTCATGTCGGTCGCCATCGCCATCATGGGGCTGACGTTCGTGCTGATGGGCGCGGTGCAGGAGCTGTGGCACCACTTCGCGCTCCAGATACTGGGGCGCACCGTCATCGCGTCCACGTTCTTCATGGTGATCGGCGTCGTCATCCCCAAGTGGTTCATCGTGATGCGCGGCAGGGCGAGCGCGTTCGCGAACATCGGCCAGCGGCTGGGGCAGATCGCGTTCCCGGTGATGGTGGAGCGCATCCTCACGGTGGGCACGTGGCGGACGGCATGGGTGGCCATGGGCATCACCGTATGGGCGTCGTCACTGCTGCCCGCGCTCCTCTTCCTGCGGCGCCGGCCGGAAGACTACGGACTGCTGCCGGACGGCGTGGACATCCGGGACGCATCGCAGCAGAGACGCGCCACGGCCGTGCGTGGGGAAGTGTCGTTCAACCGGCGGATGGCGCTGCGGGCGCCCGCGTTCTACCTGATCGCGGGCGCAGTGAGCATCCAGAGTTTCGTGACGACGAGCATCCACTTCCACTGGTTCTCCTACCTGACGGACGTTGGCGTCTCCAGCGAGGCGGCGGTGATCTCGCTGTCGCTGTCGCCGCTGATATCGATGCCGGTCTCCATCGCGGCAGGGTTCGCCATCGAGCGGATGCCCGTTCAGCGGATGATGGCGGGGAGCTACTACTTCATGGCGGTGAGCATCGTGCTGTTCCTGTTCGCGGACAACGCGGTGCTGTCGTTCGTGTTCGGGCTGCTGTTCGGGACAGCGACGGGCATCCTGTTCACGGTGATGAACGTGGTGTGGGCGGACTACTTCGGGCGGGACTCCATAGGCGGGATACGGGGGATGGTCTCGCCCGTGCAGATGTTGAGCAACTCGCTGGGCCCGCTGGCGGCGGCGCTGTCGTTCGACATCACGGGGAGCTATGCGCACATCTTCACCGCCAGTGCGGTGCTGAGCGCGGCCGGCGGCACGCTGCTCCTCCTCGCGCGGAGGCCCCGGCCCGCCGACGGCTGATCGGGTGCGGTTGCCTGAAGTATCGGACCGATGGGGAACTGGGGTGAGCGGAGGGAATCGAACCCTCGATCTCCAGGGCCACAACCTGGCGTCTTAACCCCTCGACCACGCCCACCACGGAAGCCTCATTGTAGCAGAGGGGCGTAGAGCCGTGACCCCGGAGCCAAAGCGACGTCATTCCGCAACGTTGTCCCGTTCACGACACCCCTCCATTCCGGGTACGCTTCTTCTCCCCGTGGCGCGGGGCCTCGCGGTCCATACGGAGAGGGAGAAGAGGGTATGGTGAAGGCGGCAGGGATGGGCCGTTGGTTGACGGTTTTCTCCTTGGTGATACTCGTTCCGGGCGTGCTGCTCACGTACAACGGCGTGCAGGACCTGCGCGTCGTGGGGGTGACGGCGTTCGCCGCTATCTGGCTCTCGTTCTCTGTCCTCGCCTACTACCGGAGACTGACCCTGCAGCGCGTGCGGTCGCTGCCGCCTTCCTTCGACACCGACCCGCCCGAGTAGCAGGAGGCTTCCCGCCGTGCGCGTGAGTTCCCCTTCCGCTCCCTCTGCGGACCGGTGTTGCCGTCTTCTCCCGCAGCCTCGCCGCGCGTGTGCGGCGCGCCCGGCAGAGGGGTATAGTCCTGGTGTACCCAACAGAGCAGCACGCGCGAGGAGGTCAGGCCATGGAAGAAGAAGTCAGGCGGTTCAGGTATCCCGGCCCTGCGGACCCCGGTGCGCGCGACCGCGGCCCCACGCGAGGCCGGTCCTACGACCTCATCTCCAATCACCTCGTCATCAGCACCATCCAGGTCATGGAGAAGGGGCAGACCACGGGCCTCCATCACCATAACGACCAGGACGGCTACTGGATGGTGCTCGCGGGGAAGGCGCGCTTCACCGGCGAGGGCGAAACGCACTATGGCGACCTCGGCCCGATGGAGGGCATCTTCATGCCCCGCTACACCCGCTACTCGTTCGAGAGCGTCGAGGACGAGCCGCTGCAGATACTCCGCATCAGCCAGCTGCGCCCGGTGGAAGGGAAGTCCCAGGCGAGAGAAAAAGATACAGGGAACGAGGTGAAGCGATTCAGCTACCCTGGCGCCGAAGACCCCGGCGCGCGGGACAGAGGTCCCGACAAGGGCCGCTCGTACGACCTGCTCTACAACGACAGCATGGTCAGCACCGTTCAGATCATGCAGAAGGGGCAGGGCAACGCGCTCCACTACCACAACGACCAGGACGGCTACTGGATGGTGCTCGCCGGGAAGGCGCGCTACTTCGGCGAAGGGGACACGCACTTCGGGGACCTCAGCCAGGCGGAGGGCATCTACACGCCGCGCTACACCCGCTACGGGTTCGAGTGCACCAGCGACGAGCCGCTACAGATCCTGCGCGTGAGCCAGCTTCGTCCCGTGGAGGGGAAGCCGCGTCCGCGAGGGCGGCGGGGGTCGCCGGGGATCGCGGTTACGTAGGCTGCCCGGCTACGAGGCCTCTGCCAGGTCCTCGACGAGGCGCACGAGGGTGCGGGTCGGGACGCCGGTCGCGCCCTTGACGACGTGGCCGCTTGCGCGCTCCGACATGAACGTCCCGGCGATGTCCAGGTGCGCCCACTCCACGTCTTCCGTGAACTCGCCGATGAAGAGCGCCGCGGTGATGCTGCCCGCCGGACGTCCGCCGGTATTCTTCACGTCCGCGTAGTCCGAGCGGTTCTGGCGCTTGTACTCCTCGAACAGCGGGAGCTGCCACATCTTTTCGCCCGTGGACTTCGACGCGGCGAGCACGGAGTCCACGAGCTCCTGCGAGGTGCCCATGACGCCGCTTGCGACGTGCCCCAGCGCGACGACGACGGCACCGGTGAGCGTGGCGATGTCCACGACGCGGCGCGCCTTCCTGACCTCCTTGATGTAGCAGATGGCGTCGGCGAGGATGAGCCGTCCCTCAGCGTCCGTGTTGTCGACCTCGATCGTCTTGCCGTTCATCGCGCGGATGATGTCGCCGGGGCGCTGGGCGGTGCCGGACGGCATGTTCTCGACGGCTGGGACGACGCCGAAGACGTTGATCTTCGGTTTGAGCGCGGCGATGCCCTTCATGGCGCCGATGACGGACGCGCCGCCGCTCATGTCGCCCTTCATCTCCCACATGCTGGCCGCGGGCTTGATGGAGATGCCGCCGGAGTCGAACGTTATGCCCTTACCGACGATGGCGACGTTGTTGTCCGGGTCCTCCGGGTCGCCTGCGTACTCCATGATGATGAGTCGCGGCTCGTTGGCGCTGCCCTGGGTTACGGCGAGCATCGCACCCATCCCGCGCTCGATCATGTCCTCCCGTCCCAGCACGGTGATGGGCAGCCCGGCGTCGTTGGCCACTTCGGTCGCGACCTCGGCCATGCGCGCGGGGTTGACGACGTTCGCGGGCTCGTTGACGAGGTCGCGCGCGATGATGGCGCACTCGGCGAGGAGCGTGCCCTTCGCGGCGCCGGCGGCGAGCGCCTGCACGCGTCCCGCGTCCCGCTCCACGATGACTAACTCGTCGAGCGACTTGCCGTCGTCGCCGCCGCTGCCGTTGGACTTCGAGCGGTAGCGCTTGAACTCGTAGAGGCCGAGGAGGGCGCCCTCCGCCGTCGCCTGCGCGGAATCGCCCGCGTCCAGCCCGCCGATCCCCGCGCCGTGAGCGATGGTGGCAGCCCGTTTTACGTTCATCTGGCGCAGCCGCCGCGCAACGCCGCCGGAGACGGCGCGCACGACGTCCGTGTCGAACTTCTCGCGCTTGCCGAGGCCGGCCACGACGACGCGCTTGGCGGGCAGTTTGCCGAACGTGTGGATGGTGACGGCCTCGCCCTGCCTGCCGCTGATCTCCTTGTCAGCGATGAGCGCGGAGATTGCGCCGTCCAGCGCCTGGTCCACGGCGCCGGTGCCGCCGCCGGGCGACGTCACCCCCTCGAACAGGTTGACGACGATGGCGTCCGCCTCGTACTGCGTGATGGAGCCTTCCGCAACTCGCACAGTGGTCATGTCTCGCTGCCTCACTTGCCGGGAGTGGGGTTAGCGTATCACAGGGGAGGGGACCTTCACCGCGCTGAGGTGCGGTTCCCCTCCCGATAAGGCACCCTTGTACGCCAGTCGGCTGCTCTCTGCCCAGCATGACGCTCCCCCTCCCCCGCCACCCCACCGCGTGCGCTGCCCGCGCACCCTGGATCCCAGCCGGTGCCGGGATGACGGTAGCGTGGCAGCGTAACGCCGTTCTCTTGAGAACGACGGGCGCTACTTCGAACGCTCAATCGACGGGGTGGAAGGCGCAGCCGACGAGGCCGGGGCCGGTGTGCGCGCCGATGGCAGGCGTGAACTCCGTGATGAAGAGCTCCTCGATGCGCAGGCGGGAGTGGAGCCGCTCCGCGAGCATCTCCGCCTTCCCCGGTTCGGAGGCGTGCATGACGGCGGCGCGGGTGGGGCGTCCGGCGGTGCGCTCGGCGGCGATGGCGGTGAGACGCGCCAGCGCCCGGGCTTCCGTACGGGGCCGCTCCACCATGCCGATGCGCCCGGCGGAGAGCTGGAGGATGGGCTTCATCTTGAGGATGCTCCCCATCCACATGAAGAGGCGTGGGACGCGCCCGCCCCTCCAGAGATAGTAGAGCGTGTCCAGGTAGCCGATGAAGTGGGTGTCGCCGATACGCTGCTCCATGCGGGCGAGCACGTCGCTCGTCGATGCGCCGGAGGCTGCGAGCCGGGCTGCATCGAGCGCGATGAGGCCCTGCGCCGCCCCCGCGCTCCGGGAGTCCACGAGCGAGACGCGCAGGTGGGGGAGCTGCTTTTCCGCCAGCCGGACAGCCTCCGCCGCGGCGCTGTGCGCGGCGCTCAAGTCGGCGGAGAGCGTTATGCAGACGACCTCGTCGGCGGCTTCGCCCGCCTGGTGGATCGCGTCCAGGAACGCACCAGGCGAGGGAGCGGCAGTGGTCGGGAGTTCGGCGCTCGACCTCAGAATCTCGTAGAAGGCCGCGGGGGCGATGTCCACGCCGTCCGCATAGACGCGCCCACCGATGCGGACCTCCAGCGGTGCGAAGAAGAGGGGCAGCCCGCGCGTGATGTCCGCAGGCAGGGATACGTTGGAATCGGAGACGACGGCTGTGGGCATGAGCGGACGGACCGGACGTTCAGCCGAGGCTGATGATGAGTTCGCGGAGAACGACGAGCAGGATGATGGCCGCGAGGGGGGTGAGGTCGAGCATCCCGACAGCGGGGATGACCCGCCGCAGAGGGCGGTAGAGCGGATCGAGCATCATGCCGATGCTCTGGTACAGGCGCAGAATGGTCTCGTTCCGAATGCCCGCGATCACCAGCCAGGAGAGGAGCGCATGGGCGAGGATCGTCAGCAGGAGGATCTGCACGATGAAGAGGGAGAGGGATTTCACCGCTTTCCTCCGAGCTCCTGCGAACGGCGGAAGGCAGCGGAGACGCCCTCAATGAGAGCGCTCTTGAAGCCCTTGCTCTCCATCTCGCGCAGCGCCGCCGCCGTCGTGCCGCCGGGCGACGTGACGCGTTCCCGGAGGATGGCCGGCGATTCACCGGACTCGCTGGCGAGCCGGGCCGAGCCGAGCGCAGTCTCTATGGCAAGGGCCTGGGCCATGTCGCGCGGCATGCCGACGAACACGCCGGCCTCAGTGAGCGCCTCGATGAACGCGAAGACGTAGGCGGGGCCGCTGCCGGAGACGGCGGTCGCCATGTCCAGGTAGTCCTCGCTGTCGACGCGCCACTCACGCCCAAGCGTTGCGAGGAGCGATGCGGCAGCGTCCCGCGCGTCATCCGGCACCGCGGGGGTCGCCGTCCAGACGGAGATGCCCGCGCCGATCTGGGCGGGTGTGTTGGGCATCACGCGGACGATGCGCTCGTGCCCCAGTCCCTCAGAGAGCGACCCTATGGTCACTCCCGCGGCGATGGAGAGCACGGTCTGGTCCGCGTCGAGCTCGCCGTGGAGGTCGTGGTAGACGTGGCCGACGTGCTGGGGCTTGACCGCGATGACGACGACCTCAGCACCCCTGACCGCAGGTGCGTTGTCCGGGTGGACGGCGATGCCATAGCGCTCCGCGAGGTCGTCACGGCGGGCGAGTACCGGCTCGCCGACGCTGACGTCGTTCACGGCACAGAGCCCCGAGGCGATCGCTCTGCTGAACATCGCCTCGGCCATGACGCCGCCGCCCGCGAACCCGACTCGCATGAGGCCTTTCCCTCCGTACAACGAAGCGCCAGCGGTATTCGTGCCGGCGCGTGCGGAGAGTATAGCACCGGAGAGCGCCACCCCGGAGCACCCTCTCCCTCGCCCTCTCCCATTGCAGGGCGAGGGGACCAGACAGGGCGCCTCACAGAGACGCCCCTACGGAGGGGCAAGAGGCGAGGTCCCTGCCTCCGCAGGAACGACGGGTGCGTCACGCGTTGCGAGGGGAAGGGAGGCGTCCGGTACGGGAGACCTCCGCGGCGTAGCGGATGGCCTCAATCATGCCCGTTGCGTCCGCTATGCCCTTGCCGGCGATGTCGAACGCGGTGCCGTGGTCGACGGAGGTTCGCAGGAACGGCAGGCCGATGTTGAGGGTGATGCTCGCTGCCCAGCCGTGCACCTTGACGGCAATGTGCCCCTGGTCGTGGTACATGGCGAGGACGGCATCGAACCTGCCCTCGATGGCCTGGCCGAAGATGGAGTCGGCCGGGATGGGGCCTGCCGCGCCGATGCCTTCAGCGTTGGCGTCCTCGACGGCGGGGCGTATCTCCTCGATCTCCTCCGTGCCGATGAGCCCTGCTTCACCGCCATGGGGGTTCAGCGCGGCGACGCCGATGCGCGGGTCCGGGACGCCATGCGCGGTGAAGAATCCGTGCGTGAGGCGCAGGGCTTCGAGCACACGGTCGCGGGTCACGAAGAGCGCGGCGTTGCGGACCGGGTGGTGCGTGGTGAGATGCACGACGTTGAGGCCGTTCGTCAGGAGCATGGTGAGGACCCGGGGCACCCCGGCGAGGTGCTGGTAGATCTCCTGGTGACCGAAGTCCTCATGGCCGGCGAGCCGGGCAGCCTCCTTGCTGATGGGGGCCGTGGCGATGGCGTCCACCGCGCCTTCCATCGCAAGGCGGGCGGCGGTAGAGGCCCACTCGACCGCCGCAGCTCCAGCGCGGGGGGAGGTCCGGCCGTAGGGCAGGGTTGGCAGTCCGTCGTCGTCGTGCGGGGATATGACGTTCACGAGTCCCGGCGCCGGGGCGTCCTCTGTGTCGTCGACACTCCGGGCGCGCAGGCTGCTGCCGACGAGGTCGAGCGCCCGGTCCAGCACGTCGGGCGAGCCGACCACGAACAGGGCGGCGTCCTCGTCCATGCCGGGTTGGGAGAGCGCTTTGGCGACGACCTCCGGGCCGATGCCGGTGGGGTCGCCGAGGGTTATCGCGATTCGAGGGCGTGCGTTCATGCTGTGTGTCCGTCTGCGGGAGGTACGGCATGGATTATAGCGGCTTAAACAGGGCGGGCCCCGCGGGTTCTACCCAACGGGGCCCGATGGCCCACTCCCGTGGCGCGTCGAGAGGGGCCTGCGGAGGAGGGAGACGTGGAAGAGCGCAGGGGAGAGCGCACTTCCGGTCACCCCGGCCCGAAGGCCGGAGCACAAAAGCGTGGATATGCCGTTCAAGGGGAGGGCGGTTCAGTTGGATGCAGGGCTGCCGTCGAGCGGTTGTGTCATGCTCGGCCTGCGGCCCCGGCGTCCGGTGCGCTTGACGGGCACAGCGAACTCGTTGGGGATGAGGGAGAGTTGGCTCACGCCCGCGTCGCCGGAGGATGCATCGGCGACCTGCAACTGGCGAATCTCTTCGACGAAGCCGTCCAGCGAGTTGTAGTCGCGGTAGACGCTGGCATAGCGGATGTAGGCCACGGGGTCGATCAGGCGCAGCTTCTCGAGTGTCCGGTCGCCTATAACCGAGGCGGGGACCTCAGCTTTGCCGAGGTCCTGAAGATCGCTCTCTATCTCATCGACGAGCTTCTCGAGGGCACCGCTGGGGAGAGGCCGCTTGGTGCAGGCGAGGCGGACGCTGCGGAGGAGCTTCTGCTTGTCAAACTCGTCACGCCGGCCATCGCGCTTGATGACCTGCAACGTGGCGTGCTGGATGCGTTCGTACGTGGTGAACCGCACGCCACACCTGACGCATTCCCTGCGCCGGCGGATGTCCTGACCGGTGTCCCGGGAATCAGTGACCCGTGTGTTGAGGTCTCCGCAGTTAGGACAGTGCATCCTGGGCTCCGCAACCGGCACCGTGTGCGAGTCTCGCAGTGGCGAGGACTCCACCCATGCCCTGGGCAACAATATAGGGGATTTTAAGGTGCGCGGGCTACCAGATAAAGCCCTTTTGACTGACGGCAGGTATTGTTTTGCAACGCGCACAGAAAGTCAATAGGCAATTTCGGGGATTCTACCAGCGACAGTGGAATACGAGCAGGCCGGCGCGATATGTTGTGCTAATGAGCCGCCGCTGCGCCCAAGCGAAGGCCCCCCGGAGGAGAGCCTCACGGGGGGCTTGATCGCCAAACCTGCGGAGCGGGCCTGGGGAACCTGCTCCGCGCTCCGCCGCCGTGGGGGACAGGCGGCGGAGTTCGGTTGTTGTGTATGCGTCCCTTACGCCGTCGCCTGACGGTTGCTGGGGCGGAGGAACGGCGGCAGGTCGAAGTCGGTCTCGTCGCTGATGGCGCGGCGGAGGAACTCGGCGATGCCGTCGTCGTTGAGGCTCATCTGCTCGATGCTGGGGAGGCCGGTGGCGATGATGGTCACGCACATCTCGTCCTCCATCTTGGGGTCCGTGACCATGCCGAAGATGATGTTGGCGTCAGGGTCCACGGAGTTGGCGATAACGTCGGCTGCCCGCTGCACTTCCTTGAGGGTCATGTTGGGGCCGCCGGTGATGTTGAGGAGCACGCCCCGCGCGCCCTCGATGTTGACGTCCAGCATGGGGCTGTGGATAGCGCTCTTGGCGGCTTCGACGGACCGGTTGTCGCCATGAGCGGAACCGATGGACATCCATGCCGGGCCCGCGCCGCTCATGATGGTCTTGACGTCGGCGAAGTCCAGGTTGATCTCGCCGGGGACCGTCACGAGCTCTGCGATGGACTTGACGCCGAGCCGCAGCACGTCGTCGGCGAGCTTGAAGGCGTCTTCAGCGGAGAGGTCGTCGTCGCACATGGCGCCGAGGCGATCGTTCGGAACGACGATGAGGGTATCGACGGCCTCCCGGAGACGCGCCAGTCCGTCGTCGGCGTTCTTGCCGCGCCTGCGGCCCTCGAAGCGGAAGGGCTTGGTTACGACGGCGATGGTGAGCGCGCCGGTCTCCCGCGCGACCTCTGCAACGACGGGCGCCGCGCCCGTGCCGGTGCCGCCGCCCATGCCGCTGGCGATGAAGAGCATGTCCGCGCCACGGACCGATTCGTAGATCTCCTCGCGGGACTCTTCGGCCGCGGTGCGCCCGATCTCGGGGTCGCCACCGACGCCGAGTCCGCGCGTGATCGTGTCGCCGATGCGAATCTTGACCGGGACGTCGAGCCGCAGAAGGTGCTGGGCGTCCGTGTTGACGGCGAGGTACTCGACGTGCGGGACACGCTCGCGGTACATCCGGTTAACGGCGTTGCACCCCCCGCCGCCGACGCCGATGACCTTGACGCGCGCGATGCCGTCGATATCCGCCTTGTGCTCGTTGCCGAAAAGCTCCATTGTCATAACCGTTACCCCTTTGCCTGGTCCTGGTTGGACTGTTGGTGTTGTCTTCCCCTGAGATCCCTCGTCCGCTTGTTTGCCCTTTTACTCCCGCTGCGGGAATGCCCTGTGTGGCCGCCTCATACGCCCGCTCCCGTCGGTTCTCTCGACTTGAAGCGCGAGAGCCATCCTCCCGACCGACCACCGGGTGTGCGTGCCTGCTTCAGTTCAGCGAGCGTCTCTACGTGCCGCTGACGTATCGCCCAGAGCAACAGGCCGACGGCGGTGGAGTAGGCGGGGTCCATCAGGTCATCCGGGAGCCCCAGCGTTGGCGAGGGAGTGCCTATGCGTACGGGCCTCTTGCCGTAGTCCGCCACGATCTCCTCGATCCCGGGGAGGGCTGACCCGCCGCCCGTGAGTACGATCCCGGCAGACGGGAGGTGCGTGAGCCCACTGGAGGCGAGGCGCTGCATGATGAGACGTACGAGTTCCACGGCGCGGTCATGCAGCAGCCGGTTGAGTTTCTTGAGAGGGACCGAGGAGGCGTTGCTGCCCAACCCAGGCTTCACCTGGGCGGTATCCCGCTCGGAGAGATGCTCGAACCAGACGGAGCCGTTCGCGAGCTTGGCGCGTTCGGCTGCGATGGGGAGCAGGCCGAGTCCTGTTGCGACGTCGGTCGTGAAGTGTTGCCCCGCGATGGGGATGCTGGTGGAGTACCAGGGGGAGCCTTCACGGTAGACGACCACGTCCGTGGAGCCGCCGCCGAGGTCCACCAGGACAACGCCCAGCACGCGTTCTTCCGGGTTGAGGACGGCCTCGCCGCTGGCGAGGTGCTCCGGCACGATCCCGCAGATGGTGACTCCAGCTGCGGACAGGGTGGAGCGGAGCGTGTCCACGGGCACCATGTCGCCCATGACGACGTGGGACTCTTCCGAAGACCGCGGGACCGTCTGGACCACCCGCATACCGATGTGGTCCTGCGTGGTCGATTGCACGATCCCTTCCATATTCGACTGGGTGAAGTAACCGTCACTGCCGACGATGCCCTCTTCCGAGCCCCCGTGGCGGACATTCCGGGACTGGAGGTGACTGCCGGTGACCCCGGCTATCGCCGGCGGCAGTCCCCGTCCGAGCGCCTTCTCTGCCTCGCGCACGGAGAAGCGGATGCACTCCGTCATGGCATCCGGGGTGACTACCATGCCCTTCCGCATACCGGCGGAAGCCGCGTAGCCCTTGGCCAGGACTTCCACACCGCCGTCGGCGCCGGCCCTCGCAACGAGCGTGACCACCTTGGTCGTACCGACATCGATGGCGGCATAGAGTTGTTCACGTGTATTAGTCATCTGACCTCTCTAACCTCACGTATGTTCGGCCACGCGCATCCGCGCGCTGCGGCTGCGCCTGTTCCGGGCAATCTCCCGGGCTTCCGGTTTGACGACGCGCTTCACGACGGGGCGGACCTCGCCGCTATTGACGAAGCGCTTGACCTCCCGGTCTTCGACGGAGTGGTAGGCGATGGTTACGAGGCGCCCCCCGGTGTTCAGGACGGACGCGGCCTGGCTGAGACCGCGCCGGAGGTTGCCGAGCTCGTCGTTCGTGGCCATGCGGAGCGCCTGGAAGGTGCGTGTCGCGGGGTGCGTGCGGCCTCCGTGGTACCCGGAAGCGCGAGCGACCACATCTGCGAGCTCCGTTGCGTCGGTCAGTGGGCGGGAGGCGACGATAGCGCGGGCTATGCGTCGCGAGCGCGGCTCCTCGCCGAGGGCGTAGATCAGATCGGCGAGCTCCTGCTCCGGCAGTCCGTTGACGAGGTCCGCCGCGGAGGGTCCCTCCGGCGTGAACCGCATGTCCAGCGGGGCTGAACGCCGGAAGCTGAAGCCGCGTTCTTCAGCATCGAGCTGGCGGGAGGAGAGTCCGAGGTCGAACAGCACGCCGTCCGCGGGTACGAAGCCGTGGGCGTGCGCCTGCGACGCCACAGTACCGAAGTTGGCATTCACGAGGATGGCGCGTCCGCCGAAGCGGCGCAGCCGCTCGGTTGCAGGCGGGAGGGCCTCCGGGTCGGCGTCGAGGCCGAGGACGCGGCCATCCGGCGCGGATGCTTCCAGAATGGCGGTGGCGTGTCCGGCGTCGCCGAGCGTACAGTCGACGTATGCTCCGCCAGGGCGCACGCCGAGCCAGTTGACGACCTGGGCGGCCATCACGGGCTGGTGGTATATGCCTTCGTTCGCTGGCATCGCACTATGCTGCTCCGGCGGGTGTCCGCTCCGTGAGAACTTGCAGGAAAACGTTAGACGTTGTCTAAGACTCAATCAATGCGTTTGTCTAGCATTCAATCGGCTTTATGCAGCCCGGCCGGGCCCATGCGCAAGCCCATCGCGACGCAATGCGTGCAATCGTTGCTCAAGAGAGGGAACACACGACGAAACCAGCCACAACATGTTGTAGGTTAGTTTCAAACTGTGGCTAGCAGTGCTGCCGGAATCTACTCCGGCGGGGAAGCTGTTGCTATAATGCACTGCGCCCCGCGCCCGAACCGGACTGCGCGGGCGTACTCCACAGTTGTCGAGAGAGCCGCAATGACGCAAGTGACCACTGCCTTCACGCCTCCAAACCGGCTGCTCATGGGAGCGGGACCGTCCAACGTGCACCCTCGAGTGCTGCAGGCGATGAGCTCGTCGCTCCTCGGGCATCTGGACCCGAACTTCCTGGCAGTGATGGACGACGTGCGCTCGCTGCTTCGGTACGTCTTCCAGACAGAGAACCCGGTGACACTGCCGATCTCCGGCACCGGCACGGCAGGGATGGAAGCCTCCATGGTGAACATCATCGAGCCGGGGGATACGTTCGTGGTAGGAATCAACGGCTACTTCGGGCAACGGCTGGGAGAGATCGCGGAGCGCAGCGGCGCAAACGTCATCAGGGTTGAGCACGAGTTGGGGGGGGCCGTAGACGCGGACCGCCTGCGCGAGGCCATGAAGGCGGCGGGGAAGGTGAAGGCAGTGGGAGTGGTGCACGCCGAGACATCCACCGGTGCGTCCACGTCGATCAAGGAGATCGCGGACGTCGCGCACGAGGCGGACGCGCTGCTGGTTGTGGACGCGGTGACCTCCCTCGGCGGAGTGGAGATGCGAGTGGACGAGTGGGGCGTGGACGTCTGCTACAGCTGTACGCAGAAGTGCGTCGGCGCGCCTCCGGGGCTTGCGCCGCTGACGTTGAGCCCGCGAGCGGTGGAAACACTGCAGAGCCGGACGAACAAGGTGCGGAGCTTCTATCTGGACCTGACCGAGTTGAGCAGCTACTGGGACCGTCGCGCGTACCACCACACAGCACCCATCTCCATGATCTACGCGCTGCGCGAGGCGCTTCGGCTGATCGCTGAGGAGGGAATCGAGGCGCGATGGGAGCGCCATTCCAGGAACGGGGCAGCCCTCCGTGCCGGACTGTACGCGATGGGGCTGGACCTGGTGGCAGACCCGGAGGTGCAGTTGCCGAGCCTCACCGCGGTCCGATCTCCTGAGGAGGTCGACGAGGCGCAGGCGCGCCGCTTCCTGCTGGACCGGCACAACATCGAGTTGAGCGGCGGACTGGGATCGCTCGCCGGCAAGGCGTGGCGCATCGGTCTGATGGGGCACAACAGCACGGTCCCCAACGTGCTGACGGTGCTGGGCGCGCTGGAAGAGGCGATGAGCGACCAAGGGTACGAGACGCAGGCAGGAGCGGGTGTATCCGCAGCGCAGCGGGCCTTGCGCGGAGTGGACTAGCAGCTACGGCTTGGCGGCCTTGACACTCAGTACCGGCCAGTAGAACTCGATCCGCCCGTCCGCGTCAGGCGCGATGCCGAACGCCTCCGCTGCGGCCCCGGGAGCGTCGCGCAGCGCTTGCCCCAGCCGGGCGGCCTCTTGTCCCGCCATCCCTGCGCGCTCCGTCCAGTCCGGGTACTCCAGGTCTACACGAGACAGGTCGGTCTCGACGACGCGCAGCCCTGCGCGCTCGATGGCGCCCAGCCATTCGGCCTCGGTGAGGTTCCGGGCGTGCGAGGGGTCTCGCCATACCTCGATATCGTGCATCCAGGCAGTCGCTTCCGCGTCGTCCGGGGAGATGGTGTCGATGAGGATGAGTTCGCCGCCGGGCGCCAGCGCGCGGTAGACCTCGCTCAACCACGCGTCGACGTTCAGGAAGTGGTGCGCTGCGGTGCGGCACGTGATGAGGTCCAGGCTGTCGTCCCGGCAGGGAAGGGACTCGGCTGCGGCGAGCACGAGTTGGGTCTGCGGGGCACCACGCTCTCCCCGGAGGGTGCGTGCCTGCTCCAGCATCTCGGGGGTGACGTCGGTCGCGATGACGCGGTCACACCGGTCGGCAACGGCGAACGCGGTGAACCCCGGCCCCGCGCCGATGTCCATGGCGGTCCCGTACCGGCGGTCGCCCAGCATGGACTCGGCGGACGCGAGCGCGCCCGCCTGGGCGTGCGTCCTGCTCGCGCCGTAGGCCCCGGCGAGTCGACCGAACTGGCTCTGAGCGCTTCTGCCCGGTTGTTGGTTCGTCATGGAAGTCTTCCTAGAACGCGAGCCAGGCGAGCACGGCGGTTACGATCCCCACCGCAAGTCCGGCGACGGTTACCGCCGGTTCCTGCAGCGTTACGGGGCCAAGGTAGAGCAGTGGAAAGGTGACGACGGTCCCCGCAAGGACGACGTGGCGGAGTTTGCGTTTGGTTGCGGCTGAGAGCATGGCTTACCTCGAAAGCGCAGGCAGCAGTTCGATGATGATGATGGCCTCGATGCCGGCGAGAACGACGAGCCCGAGGATGTAGGGGATGACGATGCGGAAGATGTCGCGCTCTTTACCCGCGAGTCCGACGACCGCGGCCCCCACGAGCACCTTGGCCGGAGCCATGGGGCTGCCGACGGAGGCGCCGATCGACTGGATGCTGGAGATGGTGACAGTGCCGATACCCAGTTCCTTCGCTGTTTCAAGTTGCAGGAGGCCGAACATCACGTTGGAGTTGGTGTTGCTGCCGCTCATGAAGGAGCCGAGCAGGCCGATGAACGGGGAGACGAACGGGAAGATGGGGCCGGAAGCGTTGGCAATGCCTTGCGCGAGGAGCACGGTCATGCCGGTGTCCGCCATGACGACGGCCATCATCACCATGGTCGTCACGCCGATGGAGGAGCTGAGGCTCTGCGCATAGGTAAGCTTCATCGCTTCCCACGCGACGCCCCTGCGCCATCGCTTCGCGAGAACGTAGACAACCGCGCTGATGACGATGCTGAAGAAGATGAGCGGGGCAGGGTGGTTCAGGATGCGTATGGGCGCGTAATCGTTCGCGGCGGCAACGGCGAACCCCTGGGCGGTTGTGAAGGCGGGGTAGTCGAGCGACCAGTGTATGCCGCGCACCGCCTCCTTCACCGGGCCGATCTGGGAAATGACGCTCAGGGTGATGAGCAGGAGGTAGGGCATGAAGGCGAGGAGGAACGGCATCGGCGGAGCGGTCGGCCCGTCCGACGCTCCGGCGGGCGGGGCTTCGGGCGCGGCCTCCGTTTGCGGCGCGCTCCGCAGGAGCGGCGTGCGGGAGAGCAGGGCGAGCGCCACCATGCCGAGCACACCCGGAACGGTGGAGGCTATCTGCGGCGCCCCACTCCGGGCCAGGGCGTACATCGCCACAGCCATGAGCACGCCGGTGACAACCACGAGCGGCAGGCTGCGGCGCACCGCACCCAGGCCGCCCTGGATGTGGGCCACCAGCATGCCGCTCGCGACGATGATGGGCCCGAAGAGCAGCGCCATGTGCGGCGCGATGACCTCGCCCTCGATCCCGGTTACCAATTGAATGGTGTAGTAGGAGGACCCCATCGAGCCGAACGTCACGGCCCAGCCGTGGCCGACAAGCGCCATCGCAGCGGCACGGGCAGGGGGGAAGCCGAGCATGATGAGCAGCGGAGCGGAGACGGCCACGGGCACGCCGAACCCCGTTATGCCCTGGATGAAGCTGGAGAAGCCCCAGCCGATCAGCAATGCCTGTACGAGGCGGTCGCTGGCGAGCGCGGCCATCGTGCGCCCGATGGCGTCGATGCCTTTCAAGCGGTCCACCATGTTAAAGAGGTAGACGGACGTCCAGACGATGGTGAGAACGAATACGGCGAGGCTCAGTCCCTTGGCACTTGCGATGGCCGTGTGGTCCCGCGCCGCGCCAAAGACGAGCAGCGCCAACGCGAGCGCCAGCAGCCAGGCAGCGGCTCCTGCGCGCGGCGCGCTCCAATCGAGCCAGAGGATGGCGACGACAAGGAGAACTACCGGGGATGCCGCCAGCAGCCAGTTGATGAGCGTGAGTTCCGGGCCCGCCATAGAGAGGCGCAGGATAGCCGCCCAGCCTGCTCTGCACAACGGCGGAGAAGGGCACTGGTACAATCCAGACAGGATCCCGCCCATGGTTCTATCGCTCTCCGAACGTCTATCCCGTGGTCTGCTTCTCTGCGACGGCGCCACCGGCACGCAGTTATACGAACACGGCATGACTGCCGCCCTGCCGGAACCGGCGAACATCGCCCAGCCGGATGTCGTAAAGGGAGTGCACCTCTCCTATCTTCAGGCGGGGGCGGAACTCATCGAGACGAACACGTTCGGTGCGAACGCGGCCAAACTCGGCGCGCACGGGATGGCTTCGCGCGTCGAAGAGCTGAACCGCGGCGGAGTTGCGATCGCGAAAGAGGCAGTGCGGCTGCACGGCCAGAATGTGTGGGTGGCGGGGGCAATGGGCCCGCTGCCGCCCGACGCGACCGGGGCTGGTCTCTTCTCTCCGGCGTCGGCCTGGAACGTCTTCGCTGAGCAGGCCGCAGCGCTCTCGGACGCCGGAGCGGACCTGATCCTGCTCGAGACGTTCACCTCGCTGACACAGCTCAGGCAGGCGATCGAGGCGGTGCAGTCCGTTTCCGAGCTTCCGGTCATCGCCCAGATGACGTTCACGGGCGACGGCCTGACACCCGGCGGAGACTCGCCGGAAGACGTCGTCGCGGCGTTGAACGACGCGGGACTGGCCGCGCTGGGCGCCAACTGCAGCGTGGGGCCTGACCTGCTGCTGAGCGTAGTAGAGCGCATGTCAGCTACAGCAACCGTGCCACTCATCGTTCAACCAAACGCCGGCCTGCCCGCCTACGTTGGCGGACGGCTGCAGTACGCGGCGTCCCCGGAGTACTTCGCGGAGACGGCGCGTGAGATCGCACGCGCTGGGGCGTCGGCCATCGGGGGTTGCTGCGGAACGTCCCCTGCCCACATGGCCGCGGTCCGCGACGCGGTGCGCGGCGTCTTGCAGTCCTCGATACGCCGCCCGGCCGCCCCAGTCCGTACGCCGGCGCAGCGCGCTGAGACCCCGGCCGCTCCTCCGACGGGGCTGGCCGAGCGCATCGCCCACGGCGAGTTCGTCGTGACGGTGGAGCTTGCGCCGCCGCGGGGATTCGACGTCAGCGGGACGCTGGACAAACTTCGCGGCATCGCGGGGACCGTCGATGCGGTGAACGTAGCGGACAGCCCGCGCGCGCAGGGGAGGATGAGCGCCCTCGCCACGGGAAGCCTCGTGCAGTCGCGGCTGGGAGTAGAGACGGTGATGCACATGGCGATCCGCCACCGCAACCTGCTGGCGCTGCACTCGGACCTGCTCGGCGCGCACGCGCTGGGACTGCGGAACGTGTTCACCGTGATGGGCGACGTGCCACTGACGGGCGACTATCCGTATGCGACCGCAGTGAGCGACGTGACGGCGTCCGGCCTGATCCGGCTGATGGCGGGGTTCAACGAGGGCGTCGACGCCAACGGACGGGAGATCGGGCAGCCGACGTCGTTCTTCATCGGTGCGGCGCTGAACTTCAATGCGCCGGACCTGGACAACGAGCTCCGCGTGCTGGAGCGCAAGGTGAAAGCGGGGGCGCACTTCCTGCTCACGCAGCCGGTCTACGCCGCGGAGCACGTGGAGCGCGTGTGGTCGCTGCTGGGGGGATTCCCGCTGCCCGTGATCATGGGCGTGCTGCCGCTGCGCAACGCCCGGCACGCGCGGTTCCTGCACAACGAAGTGCCGGGCATCGTGGTGCCGGAAGACGTGATGCGCCGCATCGACCTGGCCGAGTACCGGGGAGACGCAGGCGGCAAGGAAGGCATCGCGCTCAGCCGTGAGCTGCTGTCCGAGCTCGCCGGGAGGATCTCGGGTGCGTACTTCATGCCGCCGTTCGAGCGTTTCAGCGTAGTGCCGGAGACGATGGAAGGGCTGTCTCTGCCCGGAGCCCCCGCCCGGTAAGGGCGGAATGGTATCCTGAACCAGCGCCGTTCCGGGCGCGCGTGGGGCCGTAGCTCAGTTGGGAGAGCACCTGCTTTGCAAGCAGGGGGTCAGGGGTTCGAGTCCCCTCGGCTCCACCAACGTGTACTGATTTCATAACTTTGGCTGCTGAGGGTCCCAGCTTCCTCAGTAAGATTGTGATCCTGGCATCTGTCCCCCGCCGCCTCGATCTGCAGCCGCCCTGAAACGTGGAGGAAGCTGGGACGAACGGGCTCGGCGGAGCCGATGCCGACAAGGCGCTCGACGGTCTTGGCTAGGACGTCGTGGGGCTTCTGGAGTCCCGATTCGCAGAAGGACCGCGGTCCATTCGGGAAGATGCCCCAACGTCGATCCGGCGCCGGGTCTCCTTGATCAGCCGCTCCTGCGGGTTGCTCATAAGGGGCGAGCGGCAGCGTTGCCCGACGGCCTGACTCCAGAAGCACTGCATCGTGTACAAGGTCAAGAGGCTAGGCAAGTGCCCGCCTGTTCTGATACCAGCCTTGCTCGCGGAGCATGCCCCGTAGGTAGGCTATCTGACCTATGTGTTGGATGTTGTCGCTGGCAACCATCGCCAGGACGTCGGAAAGAGGCATCGCTCTTCCGCCAGGATATATTGGTTCCAGGACGCGATCGAAGTCCTCCGGGGACAGGGCGTCAAGTATGGCCTTAGCCCTTACTCGAACTGCATTGTAGTAACCAAGCAACGTAGCGGCATCGACTGGGTCGAACTCGCCGACTTGTTTGGGCTCTACGTGCAGCGCGTGTTCAGCGTTGGGGAAGCGGGCATTCCAGCCCTGCTCGTCCCATACTGTCTTACTACCGCCGATGAGAGCGATGTAGTCATCCTGCACCTTGGCCGAATGCCACACCAGCCAACCGATAGGGTTGGTAGCGGGACCGGCGGGTTGACTCCGCAGTTCGTCACGGGTCAGATCTTCGACAGCGGGAATCAATACCCCATCGCCTCGGCGCATGACCACGGACCAGAAAGCCGGGGATTCCATGATGTACACCTCCAGTGGAGTTTGAGGACCTGTTACTTCGACCAGCATGGACAAGCGTATTCACCGATGCTGGACTCCCATGGGAAGTCCAAACCTCCGGGCGACAACTGCCACTATCAGCGTGATGCCTATGAGAAAGATACTGATGATCCCAGCCTGCTCGAGGTGTTTAACGTCGTCTGCAGTCATTAGTTGAAGCGCCAGTATCGACAGCGTCGTCGTGTCGCGGTCAGCGATGAGGATGATATTCGAGGTCGCCTGAGCGGCCATCACGAAGTTCAGGACGCTCATAAGCACTATGGTCGGCATGATCAAAGGCAGCCATATCTTGAAGTAGGTCCTCACCCATCCTGCACCAGCAACGCGAGCGGCCTCTTCCATGTCTGCGCCTACCTGGAGGTAGGCACCCTTGGCGAGTTGCGTGCCGAGCAACTGGCCCTGCAATACTGTAACGATTAGGAGCGCCCATATCGTCCCGAACAGCCACTCCAGGCCAGGCGTCCTGAGGAATGCCCACATCAGGCCCAGACTCGCCAGGATGCCGGGAATGGCTGAAGAGCTCCATAGCAACGCGTCGAGCGCCCCTCTGCCCCTCCAGCGTGTGCGGGCAATCACGTAGCCAACGACTGAGAACAGCAATGGAGAGACCACGGCCGTAATGGTGCTCAGGATCAAGGTCGTTCTCAGTGCCTCGAGGAAGAAACGATTGTCCAGCACCACCTGCCAGTGCTTCAGTGTGAACATCGGAGTGATCTCAAAGAAGCCAACCCTCGTCATAAAGCTTCCACCAACCAGGGTCAGGACGGGTACGACGGTCAGCATAGCGGCGATACCAGCCACTAGGGTGATCGTCGGAGTTTTCCATTTCCCCAGTCTTATGAGGCCCGGCCTGAAGTTGCTCGTCAGCGTTGTGTAGCGTCGCCGAGTTGTCAACCAATGCTGGAAGGGTACCAAGACGGCGATCAGGATCAGCGTGAGGCTCGCCAAAGCTGTCGCCTGGCCGGTCTCGGGCGGCTCAGCATTGACCATGCCGTAGATCTGGGTGGAATAGACGAAGAAGCGTGCAGGAGCGCCAAGGATCTGCTCGATCTCGAAAGATTGAAAGAGCCGGAGCGTACCCAGCATAAACACGATAACCATGGGCGGAGCCATAACCGGAAGAGTGACCCGCAACAAGGTTCGGAGGTTCGAAGCTCCTGAGACTCGTCCCGCTTCCTCCAGGGCCATGTCCATGCTCCTGAAAGCGGGTGTAAGCAGCATTACCTTGATCGAGATGTTGTTCGCCATGAGATGGGCAAAAACTATGCCCTCAAAGCTGTAAATGTTGAAAATAGAATCGCTGATAAATGGAAGGTATTCGAGCCCTCTGTTGATGAGTCCATTCCAAGGATCCAGTAGGAAGGTCCATCCGATCGCGGTAGATAATGGGGGAAGCATGAACGAAACCCAGAACAAGAACTCCAGCGCATGACTGAAGGGGATGTCCGTCCTTGCGAGCACCCATGCAATGAGTACAGCGACGGGAAATGCAATCACCGTGTAAGAAACAAATACCATAACAGTATTCCTGAGTGCCTTCCAGATTCCTGGTTCCAGGAATGCATCACGCCAATTCTGGAGAGAATAGATCGGCTCCTGGGCAACACTGGCAATATTGAAACTATTCACGAATATCAGCACTATTGGATAGAGTATGTAGAAACCGAACGCAATAATCAGCACGACTACGATGAAAGTCCCTCTTTCCGGCATCCATTTCGGCGTGGATGGGACTCTCTGCGCGGCTTCAGTTCGCATAGACAGGCTCCGGAGCAGGCAGGTTGCCCGGTTTCGACGGCACGACATCCCCGCGACGCCCTATCCATTGGGCGCTGCAGCCAGGTCCACCGGACGAAGGGGCGCTGCGCGTTCCGGTCAGGTCACACACAGCGCCACCTCCGTCCCTGCTGTTGAGCATCGAAAGACCGACTATCCCTCCAGTTTCGCGATTAACTCCTTGACGAACTCCTGAGCTTCAGCCAGGTCGGTGTTATACGTGGGCGAGAACTGGAACAGGAAGTAGTCCACTCCTTCCATACGACGGCTGCTCGGGAGAACATTGTCTTTCGGAATATCGAGGCGCACTGAGTCCATGCGGACCAGATCCTGCACGACTGCCTGGCCCTCCCTGGAGAGGAACCAGTTGATGTACAACTGCCGGGCCGCAGGGTGCGGAGCTCCTTCAACCGCTCCTATGAAGTAAGGACTGGCGCTACCCCAGGTCCCTTCGGAGGGAACGGTTGGGAATATGTCCTCCACCGGCAACCCCTGTTCCTTCAAGGCTGTCACTTCAGTGGAGCAGCCGAACAGACAAACGGCAAAATCGCCCCTCGCGAGGAACTCGGCGGCCTGCCGGAGGTCTGACGTTACGACAACATCCATCTCGGTGAACAAACGGGTCAGGAAGTCAGGGCCGATCTCGGAGTTGGTGTACATGAAGGTGAGTGGGGTTCCGCCCTGGCCCTGGCGCGGGTCGTTGATGAGGATCTTGCCCTTGTACTTCGGGTCCAACAGGTCCCAATACGACTCGACATCTGCGGGATCGAAATTGTCCGTGTTGTATACGATGTCCGCAGTCCGGGCGTTCACTCCGAATGCGATGAGCAACTCTCTCCGATCCGGATCGGAGTAGAGCCACTCGCCTTCCAGCAGGTCTGAGGTGTCCGTGACATCGGGGAGCAGCAGCAAGGGAGGAATCGGGTCCAGGGCATTGCCCTGTATCAGTCTGCTCCCGGAGACGGGGCCATTGATCCAGAGGTCGAGTGTCCGCTGGCCCGCCTCTCGCTCCGCGAGCAACCGGGTAACACTCTGAGAAGGCGACCCTCCGCTGGCAACCACCTCAACGCCATACTTTGCTTCAAACGCATCGTTGATCGCTTCGATCTGGACAGATACGTTGCAGCACGCGAATATGTCCAGCCTGCCCTCTTCCTGTGCTGCCTCAATGACTGCTTCCCATTCGGCCTCGGCGCCACTTACTTCCGGTTCCGGTTCTGCGGTAGGGACTGCCGTAGCGGTAGGAGTCGGGGTCGGGTCAGCTCCGCATGCCCCAACCAGCAGCGCCAAGACGACCACTAGAAGGAACGCTGCCCAGACGTGACGCCGCCCGGAAGTCGGGGCCCCTGCCTTTTCGGACTGACTGAAGCGGATCATCGGTGGCCTCCCTCTTGGCATTGCGCAAGCCAGTGCTGAATCGGTTACGGGTTGGGTGGTCGGCTAGTCGGCGTCGAGATGGAAGAACGCGACGGCGTTGCCAGCAAGCATCTTGTAGCGTTCGTCCTCCGGGACGCCAACGAATGTCTCGTTGACGGTCTTCAGCGATTCCGGCCAGTCGCCGGTAGCGTGCGCGAAGTCGCTTCCCCAGATGAGAGAGTCGACGCCGATGGCATGACGCATACTGACGCCGAATGGGTCTCTCATGAAACCCCAGAGGTTCCGCTCCTTGAGGTACTCGCTCGGCTTCTGCTGCATCGGCTTCAGTCCATACAGCCGCTCAGCCCAATACCGGTTCCGGTTGTAGTTGTCGTCCACTTGGGCAAAGCTGAACGGAAGCCAACCGGCTTGCGCCTCTGCCCAGTAAATCCTGAGGTTCGGGAAGCGGTCGAATACGCCGGCATAGGCAAGCTGGAGCGGCGCCATCGGCATATCACCCGAGAAGCGGCAAAGCAGGTTGACGGGGTCTCTGCCGGGCACTGCGTCGATGGTGATATTGCTGTACTCGAATACCGGCCCGTCGCGGAGGAACCGCGTCGTTCCTCCGTTCGTGTGTGCCGTGATGGGCATGTTGTGGTCCAGTGCGGCAGCCCAGAACCGGTCATCCTCAGGCGTCGGATAGCCCTTGCCATTGGGGAAGCGATAGATGCAGACGCCCTTGAAGCCGACACTGGCGCAGTACTCCAACTCAGCGACCGCGTCGTCGATCCCCGTATCCGGAATCATCCCCGTTCCTATGAGGCGGTCAGGAGCCACGCTGCAGTACTCCTCTGCGACCCACCCGTTGTATGCCCGGATCATGGCCAGGTAGGGTTCGTTGTCCTTTATCCCGCGCCACGAATTGAGATACGACGGGTGCGTGTAGAGGACCTCCGCATCAACGTGGTCCTGGTCCTGTTCCGTCAGGCGCTTCTCTGGAGTACCTGTGCCCGGTCCCACGTAAGTGATCCCGCTGATGTCGTGCTTGTCGTACTCGGTTCCTGTGCCGGTGATTTGCAAGCCAGGACTGTGAGGTGGACGTCCCTCTATGATGAAGGCATCGTTCCCGTTCGGTAGCTTGATGAGCCTGGGAGCACGGTCGCGCCATCGTTCGGGAACGCGGTGAGTCCATCGCTCTGGGACGATATCCAGGTGTGAGTCACCCGAGATCATTGTGTATTGACGTGCCATCGTCGCCCCTCCTTTCCTCTTCTCCCGTCTCCCGGGTTTCTGGCTAACGGACCTCTTCTCGGTACAGGTGAAGTGCCTCCAGGGCCGGACGGTCACTGACGGAGAAGAGGATCGCAGGCGCTCTGGACGTATTCCGATGTTGGTGCCACTGGAGCGGAGGCACGGTGAAGCAGTCCCTGACGTCCCAGTCGATATCCTCTCCTCTGATCGAACTCGTTCCTCGCCCTTCGACCACGTGGTACATCGAGGTACCCGTGTGCCGGTGGGAACGAGTCTCCTCTCCCGGTTTCAGCAACTGAACGCAGGCGCTCATCGTCGGGACCGTGTGCCCGCCAGTCAGGGGGTTCGTGTATTCGAGGATGACGCCCTCGAAGGGATTGTGCTCGCCTGCATCCACCAGTGCATGCAAGGCGTCCATGGTGTCGGCCCAGGGATAACGAGCCGGCGGTTGCGGGTCCGGATAGAAGCGATCGGTATTCACTGCTGCGCTGGGGCGGACGACGCCGAAGCGTCGACCGTAATAGCCGGTGGGCTGCGTGACCGGCTGAACACCGCCCTCAGCCCACAAGTCCCGCAGGAACGAGCCGAGGTACGCTACGAGGTTACGGTCCTGGGCATCGAGCCAGACGGAGGGCTCACCGCTGAGATTCGTGGTCCCGTGCCAGCTCCAGTTTGGCTGGACCAGCAGGTCTCCCGGGTGCATCGGCAATGCTTCGCCATCCGAAATCGTATGTGCCCCGTGACCATCCACCATGAACCTCATCTGGGTGGCGGTGTGTCTGTGTGAGTCCACCGACTCCCCGTGGTTCAGCATCTGAAATGCAAATGAGATGGTCCGGTTCACAGCTCCCGGAGTTGGGTTGATCAGGCCTACCACCCGTTGGTCCGTATCCTCGGGCAGACGCACCATCCGGCGCGCCTCTTCAAGCGTCTCGTGGATGTCGGCCCATCGCCAGATCGAGGCATGGACATCCGGAGCAGACGCGCCTCCCCGTTGCCACATCCCGCTCAGATTGAGGCGCGCGAATGTGTCGTGGAGCGCGTCCAGGTGCGCAGTCGGCGATTCGTCAGTCATGCTGCCACGCCATCCTTATCGTCCGGTTCCGCCTGTCAGCGGCGCTCCTCCCGGTAGAAGCCGAACGCCTTGTACGCCGCTACATCACTCACACTGAACAGGATCGCAGGGTCCGACTTCGACATGTTTCTGATGCGATGCCAGCGCCACGACGGCAGGGTAAACGAGTCCTTCTCTTCCCACTCGATTGTTTGGGGGTCGCTCTGGTCCACGATGATCTCACCGTGCCCTTGAACGACGCTGTACCGGAAGTGCCCCATGTGCCGGTGCATGCCCGTCTCTTCTCCGGGCCGCAGCATCTGTATCGTGGCGGTCGAAGTGGGAAGTACAGGTCCCCCATTGGCAGGATTGGTGTACTCGAGGACCACGCCGTCGTACGGATCAGCTTCTTCGAATTCGGCGGCTTCCAGCAAGGCCGGGTACGTGTCCTCCCACTTGTAGGCCATGGGAGCCGGGGTGGGGGTTGGAGTTGCGCTCGGACTCCGTAGCGTGCCGTATCGTTTGCCGTTGTACCCTTGGGGACGAGTGATCGGTTGAGATTCTCCTTCGGCCCAGTACTCTCTGAGTCGCGGTCCGAGTACGCGCACCATGTCCAGGTCCAGAATATCCATCCAGATGACCGGTTCGGTTCCCGGGTTGGTGTGATCGTGCCAGCCCCAACTCGGCTGAACGAGCAGGTCGCCCGGGTTCATGAACATCTGTTCACCATTGGTTACGGTGTAGGCCTGACCGGTACCCTGCATCACGAAACGCATGGCAGACTGGGTGTGCCGGTGCGCGATCGCGGTTTCGCCGGGCATCACGACCTGATACCCCGCGAGATTACGGCGCTCGGCTTCTGGACCGAGTGTCACGACTTCCCCAGCCTCGACCAAGAGGGGATAGATATCGGTCCATTTCAGCAGCTTGGGCTGCTCCTCAGGAGGAGGAGTGAGGTCCATCATCCAGTAGCCCCGCAGGCCCCTCTGCAGGAGCTGTTGGTTCAGGTACTCCAAGCGTTGCTCCTTCGTTCGCTCTGTTGACGTTGCCATGATCCCTCCTCAGGGGCTCTGGTCAGCCGGGAGAAGTGACGACCAACTAGACGGCTACCGGCGCTGCGGTTTCCACCAGCGGCTGGTACTTCTCGCAGAACTCCTTCCAGCGGTCGACACGCGCCTGCGTGCTTCGAACGACCGCCTCGCTGGGCTGGAGGATCGGCGTCCGGGTCGGCCCCGGGTTCACGTAGCCCGCAAGCTCATGAGCCAGGAAGCCCGATCCCTCGCCGTCCTCTCTCCCTCCGGCCCCGTCGCCCATGAGTTCGCCGATCAGTGCCTGAGCGGCCTCGTCGTCACCCCGCTCGATCAGGTTCCGCAGGTGCAGGACCGGCCACGGGCCGAGCCACGCGTCGATGGACCAGCACCCTGAGGCCCCAAGCCGGGCGAAGGGGAAGAGCTGCGCCTGGTTCACAAAGACGCTGATCTTTCCTCTGATGATTTTCATCAACTGAATGAACTGCCGCGTTTCGTGGTGGCTGTCCTTCATCCCGATGATATTGGGGCTGTTGACGATCTTCTGGAACGTGGGAACGCGGATATGCACCTTATGGTTAACGGGATTGTGGTAAATCATGAACCCGATTTCCGGGAACATGTCTGCAATCTGGGTGTAGAAATCAGCGATGTATTCCTGGCTGTGCTCGCTGTAGTAGGGCACACCCAGCAGTGTGCCATCTGCACCCAGGTCCCGCAGGAAGTTCAGCTTCTGGACAACCTCCCTGGGATTGGTGCTGGTGGTGCCGATGAAGAGCGGGACGCGCTTGTTGGTCACCTCGAATGCCGCAACCGCAAGTGTCTTCCATTCATCGAAGAAGAGGTTGTAGCACTCGCCGAAGCTACCAGTCGTCGTGATGACATCGACACCGTCTCTGATGATCTTGTCTATGCCAGCCTGCAGGTTGTCCACGTCAACGGTTGACGTCGCCCTGAGGTCACCGGCATCCGGCGTAGCGAACGAGGGCATCATGCCCATAACACCGTGCAGGTCTTGAGAGGTTAGCATGCTGAGTCTCCTTTCTGTGCAGCCATCGAATCGTTGCCCTGCCAATCGTACCCTTGCGCGAAGAGTCCGCAACTGGACTGGGGAGAGGAGAAAACCGTCGTTGCCTGGCCCTCGAGCGCCGAAAGCAAACCTATCACTAGCACAAGCGGCAACGAAAGTCAACAACGAGCGTCGTCTCCTCAACGAATCACGTCTTGACAGATGATGGAGGCGCGCATACAGTCGCATCGTCCGTTGACCTCTGGGTCACCAGCGTCAGGTTTGGTAGACGCGCCGGCCTGCTGCAGGGCATGGCTAGAGCCCCTGGGAGAGGTGAAGCATGGCCAGGTCATATCGATTCATTTCAGCGGATGGACACTTTGAATCACCACCGGAGATGTGGACTCACCGAGTGCCGGCCGAGTACAGGGATCGCGCCCCTCGACGCATCAAGTTGGCTGACGGACGTGACGCCATCATCAACGAAGGCCACGCCCTGACGTATGGCGGTACGAGTTGGTACGCCGGTGGGCCCCCGGAGAGATTCGATCCGACCCGCGTTCATTACGACACCACCCCAGGAACGGGCGGACCGGAGCAGCGGTTGCGCGAGTTGGATGAAGACGGCATAGATGCCGAAGTGCTGTTTGCCCTCGGGGTCCGGAACAGGTCCATACGGGATAAAAGGGCCTTTCTTGCCGTCGTCAAGGGATTCAACGACTACTTCGCCGAGGAGTACTGCGCGGTAGACCGGGAGCGGCTCATCGGCGTCGCGGTGCTCCCCAACGCCGGTGCGAACGAAGACATCGCGGAGATGGAGCGGTGCACCCGTATGGGCCTGAAAGCTGTGTGGCTCTCCACCTACCCGAGCGGCAAGAGTTACCCCAGCGAGGAAGACGACCGATTCTGGGCGGCTGCGGTTGAAATGGGCGTACCGGTCATAGTGCACACGGCCTTTCCTGCCAAGGTGGGAGCGCGCGATGTTGCCTTGCTCAAGTACCCACGCGAGCCGGAGGGCGAGGACAAGCCTCCGACGGACCTCGTGCAACGGCTGGCGCGACAGGGTCCATACCACTCCGGGTCCTTGGAAGCCGCCCAGATGGTTATATCCGGCCTGTTTGACCGGTTTCCGACACTGCAGATCTACTGGGCGGAGAATAACGTGGGTTGGCTCCCCTATTACTATGAACAGATTGACCACGAATACGAGGTCAACCGGTTCTGGGCAGAGCGGTACCTTGGCCTCAAGCCATTGAAGTACAGGCCGAGCGAGTACCTGCGAGAGCATGCGTACTGGGGCTTCTTCGAAGACCGTGCGGGTATCAAGCAGCGGTACGAGGTTGGTATAGACCGCATGCTCTGGTCTACCGATTTCCCGCACTTGGTCACTCGCTGGCCGCATTCCCGCGAGTATTTCGAGATACAGACCGAGGGCGTGCCAGAGGACGAAAAATACCTGCTGGCAGCCGGTAACGCCGTTAGATTCTTTGGACTTGACTAGACTGGGGTCCCTTGACCTACGCGAAGTCTGGGGCGGCCACAGGGGCGCTCCTACTCAGTGACTAGGGGAGGTAGCCATGAAGAGCATTGCTATGCGATCGTTTGGGACACGTAAGGCCTTGTTGTACGGACTGTTTGTCGGGGTCCTTCTCGTCTTCCTCGGCGCTTGCGATTCAGAAGACCCCACTCCCACGGCGACCTCTGCTCCACCCCCTCAACCGCAGGCAACTGCCACTCCGATTCCTCAGCCAACGGCTGACGGTTCGATGCGGGAGAGTCAACCGGCTCCCGAACCGACCGCGGCTCCCACTGCGACACCCACTTCGGTCCCGACCGAGGCGCCCGCCGCAGCGCCTACTACTCCGACCCAACCCGAGGTCCCCCCTGTGACGTATGAAGGCAAGACAGTTCGCCTCTTCATCAACTGGCCTGCAGGCAGTAGCGCAGATACCTTTGGCCGCCTCATGTCCCGTCACTTGGGCAGGTTCCTTCCGGGCAATCCAAGGGTAATCGTTGCCAACCGCGCGGGAGCAAGTGGGCTCGTTGGAGCGATGACTCTCTACAACGCCCGGCCGGATGGAACAAATCTGGGTGTGTTCACTGCCGTGAACGCGGGCAACCAGATGACCAGACCTGACTGGACCTATGACATACGCCAAGCCAACATCCTGATAGGCTTCCAAGGTCAGACCTCCATCTGGTTCGTCCGTGGCGATGCACCCTACAACCGCATTCAAGATGCGATAGGCCAGGGATCTGCGGGCGGGCCCACTTTCACATACGGTACCGGCGATGTATGCACGCTGGGCACCGTGCGAGTACGCGCCGTGAAGGAATGGTTGGATCTTCCCGTTGACATCAAGTACGGGTTCGAAGGCAACCGCGCGTCCGTCTGGCTGTCGCTGGAACGCGGGGACTACCAGTCAAGCAGCAGCAGCGGATGGTACACACTGCCCATCGATCGACCCGGTTGGCTGTCAAGCGGCTTCCTTGAGCCATTCGCGTACGTCAATCCGGAGGGAACGGCGGTGTTCGAGGGCAACTCCGAATCGGACCTGCCGTCGGACCTCATGTACATCTCCGAGCTGCTAAACACGGAACAGGAGGAACTCTACCGACGCTTCTCAGCGGAAACACTGGGCCCACAGCATCGTTCCGTGCACGCTCCTCCAGGCACACCCCCGGAGTATGTCGCCTTCCTGCGGGATGCGTTCTTCGACATGTTCCATGACGAACAGTTCGAGGTCGATCTTGTCAAATTGCGCGGCGACGAACCCTTGGACATTCGTCGAGGGGAGGAGATGCAGCAGCTCGTGGCGGATGCGCTGAGTGACGTAAGAGGTACGCTGCTCGAAGCTCAGCGCTATCTGCCCGAGTGCGACTTGGACATACCTGAGAGCTAGCCAGGGGTAGACATGGGCGATTACATCGCCAACCTGAGTTTCCTGGCTGATCCGCTCTACTGGGCGGTAGTAGTAGCCGCCGTGCTGATGGTGGGTGCCTTCGGAGTTATCCCCGGTGTTGGGGGCCCCACCATCATGGCCATCGCATTGCCAATCCTGCTGTTCAGCGATGTCGACAGGGTCGTTGGGATCACCTTTCTCGCAGCGATGGCTGGGCTGGGGAATACCCTGGACTCCATCCCCGCCGTGCTCCTGGGCTATCCGGGCGCGGCAACGCAGGTAACGTTCCTGGAGGGCCACCAACTGGCCATGCGGGGTGAGGGGGCACGAACGCTCGGCGCCGTATACTCCGTTTCGGCTCTCGGTGGCGTCGTGGGCGCATTGAGCCTGCTGGCTGTGCTGCCTGTCCTGCGGCCTATTATGCTTCGATTCTCTTTCCCCGAAATAGCAGTGATGGCGCTCTTCGGTGTGCTGATGGTGGCGATTCTAAGTCGTGGCGCTATGCTGAAGGGCCTCATCGCTGCGGCACTGGGCTTGTTCCTGGGAACCATAGGAACTTCGTCGATTGCCGGCGAGGCCCGCTTCAGTCTTGGTTGGCTCTACTTGTTCGATGGGCTTCCGCTGATCCCACTCACCCTTGGTATCTTCGCTTTGCCTGAGCTCATCGACCTTACGATGAGGGGACGGCCGGTCTCTCCGCCTGGCTCGGTATCCACGCGAGAAGTCTTGAGCGGGGCCCTCTATGGAATACGGCGTTGGAGGATGGTTATCCGCCAGAGTGTATTCGGCGTGTTCCTCGGAGCCATACCTGGGATTGGGAGCGCAGTGATCGATTGGCTCTCATACGCCTTTGGAATGGCCTTCACGAAGGACAAGTCGAATTTCGGCAAGGGCGACTTGGACGGTGTCCTGTTCGCCGAGTCCGCGCAGAATTCAAAGGAGGCAGGACAGGCCATCCCTTCCATCGCCTTTGGCATCCCCGGAGGGCTTTCGTGGGCAATCATCCTTGTGGCGATGACCGCCTTCGGTGTGGCGCCGGGCCCTGGCATGCTGGACGCCAACCAGAACCTTGACGTAACCATGGCGTTGGTCGTTACGCTGGCACTCGGAAACCTGATGATCACCATGCTTGGCATGGTTGCCACTGGGCAGTTGGCCAAGCTCACCCTTATTCCCTACCCCTTATTGGCAGTAGCGCTGATCCCCCTCATGTTTTCTGCTGCATATCAGACCAACAACAGCTGGGGAGACATACTGGTTGTCCTCGCTACAGGTGTCCTCGGCCTCGCTATGAAGTGGTGGGGATGGCCGCGCCCACCGCTGATCCTTGGCTTCGTCCTGGGACCGATCATCGAAGACAACCTCTGGAAGTCTGTCCAGGCCTACGGACTGGAGATGGTCACGCGGCCATTGTTCATCGTGCTGCTCGTTTTCGTGGTTGGAACTACGACGGCACTGTTTCTTGCGATGCGGAAGACTGCGGTTGAGGAGGAATTGCCGCAAACAGAAGAACCGGTGCAGTTAGACTTGCAGACTGTTTCATCGCCATTGGCACAGCTGGAAGGCGGCGTTGGAACAAGCACACCAAACGTGACACAGCGTCGTCCCGCATGGCTGCCGACGCTCAGACTCCATTGGCGCTGGGAGACAGCATTTCCAGTCCTGTTACTGGGCGTTTCGGTCTGGGCATTCGTAGAAACCCAGGGCTTCATCACAGCGGCGAGCCGATTTCTGCCCAATTGGGTGTCCCTGGCCTTGATAATCCTCTTCGTGATCTACCTGGTACTGACACTCACGCAACAGCAGAAGAAGTTTGGAATCATGGACATCGGCATGAGATCGGGCACCGATCGGACTGCCGTCCTTAGACTGCTGGTAGTCATCGGGTGGCTAGGCATGTTCTTCGCAGCGGTACTTGTGGTCGGCATACCCTTGGGCTCCGTCTTGTTCGCTGCCGTCTTTGGTCCATTAAACGTCCGATTCCGAGGACTCAACCAATTGTGGAGTCTCGCTCCCGCTGTCCTATTAGCCGTGGTGATGTTCGGTTTCTTTGGACCGGTCTTCTATGTCGAGTGGCCACGCTCTCTGGTATTCGAGAACTTCTAGGCTGGTAGCCGCTGGACGGGCCTGATCCTTAGTGGAATGGCGATGCTGGAGCGGGGTGGCGCTCCGCGCAGCGCGGCCTAGCGTGGTACGTGGTACCAGCGCTCAGGAACCAAGCCCGGGCGGTCCGGGTACTGCTCGGCGCTACCACCTATCCGCCGCCTCGTAGGCCAATGCTACCGCGACGCCTCCCGAGAATGCCCCGCCCAGCATGTAAAGGCCGACGGCCAATCCGTCGTAGAAGGCCACACCGGGTATCGCCGCGAAGGCGAACCCAGCTAACGCTCCTAACGCTCCGACTATCCAAGCATCATTACTCATATCGAGCCCTCCTTGCGTTGGCAGGAGGACTCCAGTAGATTTGCCTCTGCCCCTTTCGGCAAGGGCGGAACCCTCGGCTCCTGAAGCAACGCATCCCCGAGGAATTTCATGATATTGCGCTTTGTGGCGAATTACCGCTGGGAGATTCTTCTCCTCGTGGGTATGCACGCCCCAAAATCGGGATTCTGGGCGTTGCTTGTCAGGGGCCCGCTGGATCCTGGCGGCGTGGTGTTCGACCTTGCCTGGTGGTGCTTTGTGATTCTGCTCCCTCTCCTTGCAATGGCAGGGCTCTACATGTGCATGCGCCGTCGGGGGTACGGGTGGGAAGGCCTGCTGCTCGTCGCCATCCCCTTCTGGGCTCCGTGGGTGGAAGGCGCCTACCGAATTTGGGTCTTTGATTCGCTCCTGGCGGACTCCGGGAGATGGCAGGGCCTCGTGCTGGGCCTCTCCGATTGGGGTATTCCCGCTCAGCTCGCGACGGTCATCCTTCTCGCGGCGCTCTATCCGGCGGTCCACCGCCGGATAGAGCGGCACTTTCTGCGCCTGATCTGGCAATTTCTCCTCGCATTCGCGCTCATCGGGGTGGTTGTCGATGTCCTCTTGCTGACCATGCAACTACGCGGGATCGAACCCGTATTCGGCTTGGTGACATGGGATGCCATGCTCCCGGGTTCACTGCTGCCCGGTTCACTACTGGCCAGCCCGTTCGCGATGTTCTTGCTGTTCAGCTTCATCCGCAGGGCCTCGCGGTTGGGCCTGCCGCACTCCCTATTCATGGTCGCCCTGGCCTTCAGCTTCCCATGGCCCGTCCTGCTGGAGTCGCCGGTTGTAGCCATCCCGGAAACGACAATTGGCCTAATGGGGTTAGCAACATTGAACACAGCGGTGCTCTCCGCGCTTACCGGCACGGCCGTCTTCACTGCTTGGCTGCTATTCAACTTCGACACGTGGGGCCCCATCTTTCGCAAGCGCGCAGTCGTCGCCCTCATCGCCGTGCGTGCCGCCGGCGTGCCTGTGCTGATGCTTCTCCCGCTTGTGGGCACAGGCCAATGGCCCAAGCCCACAGGTGATTCCACCGTGCTGCTGTTGTTCGGAATCACCTTCCTCGCTTGGAGTGTGGTGTTCTGTGCGGCCTACTTCTTCTCAGCGCGGCGGCACGAGCCCTCTTCGGGCACCGTGTTATCACCTGCTAGGTGAGGGTCGGGTAATCGGCCAGTCGGTGGGAGGGGACCAGGCGTACACCATGCCCGCCGCTAGGGCTACCAGTAGAACGATGATTCAGGCGGCAGACCGCCCTCATTCTCCTCAGACGTGAAGGGCAACGGCGACGCCGTAGCTCTGCGGGCGTCGACACCGGCGTTAGAGTGATCGCCTCTCGGTGTGTTACACCGCTGGTCACCCCCGTGCCGAACATGGTTGCCGGGCTCTCCGGCAATGGCGTGCTGCCCGCGTAAGCAGGTATCCAAACATAACCGTGCTCCCCCCTGCGCTTGAATGAGTTGAGCGGCGCTATAGGGGCCGATTCTGGCGAATTGAGCCGAAAGTTACCGTTACGTTATCAGACTGAGACAGGACTTTACCCACAAGTTACTTGCGGGCCTCTACACTCGTCCGCCGACGGGCCGGTCAACTGCGCGAAGGACGGGTTCTGACCGGCAGAGCCTACCTCGTAGGACCCGGGGGCGTAACACCATCGAAGGAGGAACCCGGCCATGCCCAGCAGCAGAGACAGGATGACTCGCGACGGAGCGCCCCCGAGGACGTGGGAAAAGCCTTCTACCCCCGAACGTACGTCTGACCTCCTTGGGACGCCCGGTACGACAAGGGCCCCCCTCCTCCGCCTCTCTCTTCTCCTTCTGCCTGCCGCCGCGCTGGTTGCCCTGGCAGTCTTTCTGGTGCACGACTCCCGGTCCGCCGGCGCGCAACAGCCTCCGCCGCTGCCGTCGGTCGCTGACGTTGCCACTGACACTCGTCGCGTCGCAGATGCCGCTGCGACGAGCGCAGCAGCTGCTCGCGATGCTGCCAGCGCCGCCAGCGCTATCGCGGACTCACACCCGGCCGCCGCGACTGACGCAGAGGCTGCGGCTGCCGCAGCCGACCTTTCCAGTGTGAACAGCGGCATATCGAGGTTCCACGCAGACATAGCACAGGACCACACCACGGCCGGCTCCGACCGGCACTGCCATCATCGAGTGAACGTGTGTCACACCCACCTTGACTCAGAGCCGTATGCGCGTTCTTCCGAGGGCGCGAAGAGCGCTGCTGCTGCTCACGCGCACGCTGCCGCGGCACACGCCGCGCATGCGCGTGCTGCGCTGAAGGCGGGGACAGTCACCGCCGAGACCGTAGAGGCCGTCGAGAACGCTGCCGCGTCGGCTGATGCGCACGCCGATAGCGCGGCAGCGGCGGCCGATGCTGCGTGGGATGCAGTTCATGATGGCGATGACGCGCAGGCCAGCGCAGGACACGCCTTCGACGCCCGCGGCTTTGCCGACAAGGCCGCGAGAGCGCGCGCCGATGCGGCGCTCTACATACAACAACCAACACCTCAGACCAAGTACGCAGACCTGATAGCCGATGTGAAGGAGTGGCGCAACGACCCGTGTTGTGCGAGCGACAAGGCCCACACCGACCGCTGGGACCGGACGCTGCTGGCCTTCGGTGAGACGGTGGCCGATACGACGCTGACGCTCATGACGGCGGCCGAGGCCCAGGGCTACGCCGACCGGGGCTGGACCCGCTGGGTGGAGGTGACGGCAGCTCTGCGGGAGATCGAGAACACGGCCCCCATGGTGTCCAGCGCCATCGCCGACGTGAGCGGCCTGGAAGCGGGCGCCACGCAGAACGTGTCCCTGGCTGGGGTGTTCAGTGACGCCAATGGCGACAGTCTGACCATCACCGCGATCTCCTCGGATGACGGTACAGCTACCGTCACCGTGGCCGCCGACCAGTCCAGCCTGACGGTGGCGGGCGTTGCCCGGGGCACGGCGACCATCACGGTGACGGCCGACGACGGCAACGGCGGAACGGTCAGCGACGCCTTCTACGTTTCGGTGACCGCCCTGCAGGAGGGAGACCGGACGCCGCAGGAGACGTACGCCGACCTGATAGCGGACATGAAGGAGTGGCGCGACGACCCGTGCTGCGCGAGCAACAAGGATCACACCGACCGCTGGGACCGGGCGCTGCTGGCCTTCGGGGAGACGGTGCCGGATACGACGCTGACGCTGATGACGGCGGACGAGGCCCAGGGCTACGCCGACAGGGGCTGGACCCGCTGGGCGGACGTGGCGACGGCGCTGGGGGAGATCGAGTCCGGCGGGCAACAGGACCCGACGCCCACGCCAACCCCCACGCCAACGCCAACGCCCACGCCAACCCCCACGCCAACCCCCACGCCAACCCCCACGCCCAGGCCCACGCCCAGGCCCACGTTAGCACCCACGCCTACACCTACGCCCACGCCCACACCTACCCCTACGCCGACTCCAGCGCTGGCTCCTACTGACCCAACCAAGCCAGCCAAACTGCGCGTGACCGGTGCAGACGCAACAAGCATCGCGCTCGCATGGGGCGAAGTCGCAGGAGCTCGCGTATATCGAGTGCAACGTTATGCTGATTCTCACTGGTACAACGCGACATCGGCAGGCGGTACGAGTGCCACCCTCACGGGTCTCACCTGTCCTGGCGAGTACCGGTATCGCGTCATGGCCTTCGTGTCCGGCACGGGCTGGGGCACGCCCTCAGACACGATCACCGCAAGCACTTCGTGCTAGGGACGGTCTGAAACATGGCAATCCCCGGCACCGGAGTCCCAGGAAGAGGGAGAGCATAGATACTGTCGTTTGACATAGCGTGGTCGGTGAGCTGGCAGATGTCTCTCATCTACCCGTGGCGATCAATGTGGGGACTACTCCGCACCGAGGAGGGGATTGGGCGGCTCTGAAGGCAACTGCCCCCCCCTCTTCGCTGCGATGTGCCTATCGTGGCTCTGGTCGATGCAGGTCTCATGGAGGCCCTTCTCGATGCCGGACGACAGCCCCATCCCGGGGGCAAGGCAGAGGATATGGCCTTGAACGGCGCGGTTCTGTCTGCCGTCACTTCAGGCCCACCAGGCCCATCCAGCCGCCGTCACGCGTAGCCGCAACTTCGCCTCATCATCAGTCCGGCACCGAGCCCCGTGGACACACCGGCCTTGTCATTCGGGGCGTCACATCGTCGTTCGTTGGGCCATCACCCTCGGGTTCGTGTGCCGACAGCGTCAACCTTGACGGAATACGTTGTGTGTGGTACAGGTCATTCGTGGTGAGGCGGCAGTCACAAGGACTGGCATCATCAGCGTGGCCGGCCTGCCAGTTGTTCCTTTCAAAGTCGATTTCGCTTCCTGTGCTGGACGGGGAGCTGACCTTGTCCCTAGCTAGCGCGTTCATGACTAAGGAGGAGGATCCATGGTTCAGCAGGCAGAGAAGAAACCCTATTGGTTGACCGACTGGGGCCCCAGCTATGTGTCTCCGTACGAGCGTTGGAAGAGAGAGCAGGGGCTCGACACCATCAGGGGCTGGATGGTCGACAATCTCTACACGGCGGAACTGAAAGACTGGCCAGCGCGTAACAGCAGCGGCGTCTTCATCAACCTGGAAGGAAACGAAGGGTTCAACGACTCCTACATCCAGGAGATCGCTCCAGGGCAGTCCACGGTGCCCATGCGCCACATCTACGAGGACACGCTCTTCATCCTCACCGGGCGCGGCGCAACGACGGTCTGGTACGAAGAGAGCAAGAAGCAGACCTTCGAGTGGAGCACGAACAGCTACTTCTGCATGCCTCCCAACGTGTGGTTCCAGCACCACAACGGCTCCGGCCAGGAACCGGTCCGCTTCGTGGGCATGACCGCCGCCCCCCGCGTTCTCAACACCTTCAAGGACCTGGACTTCGTTTTCAACAATCCCTACCGGTTCGTGGACCGCTTCAACGACGACCCCGACTACTTCAAGAGTCAAGCGGCGCCTGAAGGCGACCCGTCGCACTACAAGCTGGTTACGAACTTCGTGGCCAACCTGCGTGCCGGAACGGCGCGAGCCCTGGACGCCAGGGCCAAGGGACCGCGAGGCGTGGCAACCACCGGCGTGCTCTACGAGATGATCAATGGAACGATGAAGTCCCACACGTCCGAATGGCCGGTGGGGACGTACATGAACTGCCATCGGCATGGGCCCGGCCTCAATATCATCATCCTGGAGAGCAAGGGCTACACGATCCTGTGGAAGGACGACTTCAACGACAGGGTCCGTGTCGACTATGGCCCCGGCTCCATGTTCGCTCCGCCCGAGCTGTACTGGCACCAGCACTTCAACACGGGTCCCGTCCCCCTGTTCCACCTGGCGGCCGGCTGGGGGAGTGAGAAACCCAAGAAGGGCGGGGGCTCCTACTACTATGCTCGCGGCGGCGACAACGACACCGACCAGGCATGGGGTGGAGAGGACGTCATCACGCTCGAGCAGGAGAACCACGAGATCCACCGTGAGTTCGAGGAAGAGCTGGCCAAGGAAGGCATCAAGTGCCAGATGGGCCATGTGATCCCCTGGTGTACGCAGAGGGACTGACAGGCGCATAACACATCGGTTCAGGAGGACTGCGATGGCCAAATACAACGTGGTTTCAGCCGACTCTCACCTCGAGATCGCACCTGAGCGGTGGACGGGTCGAGTGCCCGCAGCCTACCGCGAACGTGCCCCGCGTCTGCTGAAGTTGCCCAACGGCGGCGACGGCATCATCGTGGAAGGCCGCAGCCTTTACGTTCTTGGCCTCGCGATCACCGGCGCACCGCCGGAAGAGCACAAGCTCTTCGGGATCAACTACGAAGGGGCCCCAGGCGCCGGCACTCCCGAGGAGCGGCTGGCGGAACAGGACCGCGACGGGGTCGATGCAGAAGTCCTGTACACGTCGGCCGGCAACGCGGGCTTCTGGCGGGGAATCGGGGACGATACCGCCTATAACGCGGTCATCCATGCGTACAACGAGTTCCTTGCCGAGGAGTACATGGCCGCGGCCCCGGACCGCCTCATCCCCATGGCGGTGATCCCCCAGAGCACGATCGACGCGGCATGCAGCGAGCTGGAGTACTGCGCTCGGACCGGCATCAAGGGGATCATGCTCAGCTGCTACCCCTCCGGAAAGGGCTGGCCCACTTCCGAGGACGACCGCTTCTGGCAGTTGGCGCTCGACACAGGCGTGGCCGTCACTGCCCACGTGAACTTCAACGGGCGCTCCGGGCCCTATTACCAGTACGACAAGCGCCCTTCCGAAGCGGCATTCGGAGCAGACCCCCTTCGGGCCCTCGGCAGGTTCGCGCAGGGAGAGCACGTTGCGGTCATGATTGCGATGATGCTTCATGGCGTGTTCGACCGGTTCCCCTCCCTCAACATCTATTTCGCTGAGACGATGGTCGGCTGGCTGCCGTCCTGGGTCGAGCAGATGGACGACACCTATCGCCGGAACCGGCACTGGATGGAGCGCGACTTCGGGCTCGCGCCCCTGCAGCGTCAACCCAGCGAATACATGCTGGACAACGCTTCCTGGGGCTTCATCTACGACCCCATGGGCGTGAAGCTCCGCGACCACGTGAAGGTCGACAACCTGATGTGGGGCAGCGACTTCCCGCATTCCGCGAGCGACTGGCCGGACTCCCAGGCTGTACTGGACAGGATGTTCGACGGAGTGCCGGCCGAAGACCGAACCAAGATGACGTGCACGAATGCCATCCGCTTCTTCCACCTGGAAAACGGTCAGTAGAACGAGAGAGGGAGTTTACATGAAGCGACCACGGATACTCATAGCCGTCAGCATGCTGGCCGCGATGCTGCTCACTCTTGCGGGATGTGGGAGTGACGATCCGACGGCGACGCCGACAGCCACCTCCGCGCCGGGGGTTACTCCCGAGCCAGCAGCGCCCACGCCGACAGCCACCCTCGCGCCGGGTGTCACTCCTCCACCGGCCACGGCAACGCCGACTCCCGCTCCGGGCGTGACACCTGTGCCGGCTACAGCAACGCCGGTGCCGAGGCCAACTCCGACACCCGATCCATCCTTCGACGCAGCGGAACACTTCGGCGGCAAGACCGTCCGCCTGGTCGTTCCGTTCGGTGCAGGCGGCGGAACTGACGTCCAGTCCCGCTACTTTGCGGCCCACCTCCGGGACTACATCCCGGGCAACCCCCGCATCGTGGTGTCCAACACGCCGCCGCAAGACGCCGCGCTCAACCGGTTGTACAACCACATCGAGCCGGATGGCCTCACCATGCTGATGACGTCGGGGAACCGGACACAAGCGCAGTTCGAGAGCACCGCGATCACGTTCGAGTTCGACAAGTTCCGCTTCATCAACACCTTCGGTTCGCCCGCAGGGATCAGCTTCGTCGGGAACGGATACAGCTACAGCAGGATCCAGGATGCAGTGGGCTCGACCGATGACGAGCTCATCGGAATGGTGGCCGGACCTGACGAGGCAAACTCTCAGCTCTGGGCTGCAACCTCCGAATTCCTGAACATTCCCCTCAGGTTCATCCTTGGTCCGGGGAGCGGCACAAGCCAGCTCTATGCAGCGTTCGACCGTGGAGAGATCAACCTGATACCCCGCTACGGCGGCATCCTCTGGTACACCGTTCCGGTCCAGAGGCCGGGGTACATAACGGAGGGCACGTTCGAACCGTTCTGCGTCTGCATGCCTCGCGGCGTCAGGCCGTCCGGGAACGCAGAGGGTCCTCTTCCCGATGACGTCATGAACCCCATCGATCTCATGGTGCAGCATGGGGTCGACCAAAGCGATATCGAGGACCTGGAACTGCTGGCAGAGGTGACGTCGCGCTTCGCCAAGATGCTCGTTCTGCCGCCTGAAACGCCGCAGCCTGTCGTGGATGCACTCCGCAAGGCGTTCGACGACCTGCTTGCCAACCCCGAGTTGAATGCCGAATTCTCCAAGCTGCAGGGCCAACCGGCGACTATCACGCCGGGCGCCGAGATCGAGGAGATCCTCACCCGGACGGTGCCGCGCTACGGAGAGATCCGGGACAGGTTCCAGAGGTTCACGGACCTGGCAGAAGAGAGGCTCAACTAGCCAGGCGGGAAGCCGGTCCAGACATGGAAGGGGCCTGACGGTGGAGAGCAATGGCGTCGTTCACCGCCAGGCTCCTGGTCGTCTCCGGGAGGCAGCCTGTTCGAGGGGTCCACAGCTGATGAGGTCAAACGATGCTTGACACGCTGTTCGGTGGAGTGTCAGCCCTTGCGACAGTCGAGTTCTGGATAGCCGTATTCGCGGCCACCGCACTCGCGGGGATAGTGGGTCTGATCCCCGGCATCGGCTCGATCACGGTCCTCGCGATCTCGGTGCCGTTCGTGGTGTTCCAGGTGGAGGACCCGGTCATCGGGCTGGTGTTCCTCGCCACGATCGGAGGCGTGTCGAACACGCTCGACTCCATACCGGCAGTCCTGCTCGGCTATCCCTCATCGGCTACGCAAGTGACGTTCCTGGAAGGGCACCAGCGAGCACAGAGGGGACTGGGGGCGAGCACGCTTGGCGCGGTGTATGCCGTCTCCATGGTCGGTGGATTCGTCGGCGCCATCGCGCTGGCCCTGACCATCCCGGTCATCAAGCCGGTGGTGCTCCAATTCGGCTTTGCCGAAGTAACGGCGATGGCGCTGTTCGGGATCGCGATGGTGTCGGTCCTGAGCCGTGGGGCGATGGTAAAGGGTCTGATCGCCGCAGCCTTCGGAATCCTGCTGAGCACCGCCGGAGTGCACGGATCGACGAGCGTGCTCCGGTTCACGTTCGGGCAACCGATCCTCTGGGAGGGTCTGCCGATAATCGTCGTTTCCCTGGGGGCCTTTGCGCTGCCGGAGATCCTCGACCTGACTACCACCGGCAGACCCGTCGCAGCGAGCGCCACGATCCAACAGGTCAGCACGAAGGAGGTGTTTTCGGGGTTCCGCGAAGGGCTGAAGCGATGGAGAGTGACCATCCGCCAGTCGCTGTTCGGCGTGTTCATGGGGGCCATCCCCGGCATCGGAAGCTCCGTGGTGGACTGGCTTGCCTACGGGTTCGGGATCGCGCTCTCCAAGGACAAGAGCGAGTTCGGCAAGGGTTCATTGGACGGGGTGCTGTTCGCCGAATCAGCCCAGAACTCCAAGGAAGCAGGGCAGGCGATACCCACACTGGCCCTTGGTATCCCTGGCGGCCTGACGTGGGTCTTCGTTCTGGTTGGGATGCTCAGCTACGGGATCGCACCCGGCCCCGACATCCTGACCCGTCACGGGGAGATCACGATCACCATCGTGGTTGCCTTTGCGGTCGGGAACTTCCTCGTGGCGCTCTGGGGCCTGGTGCTGACCGGCCAACTGGCAAAGGTCACGCTGATCCCCTATGCAGTCCTGGCGGCCGCGATAATCCCCATAAGCTTCCTGGCAGTCCTGAACGCGATGACGGACTGGATCAGCATCCCCATCGTGCTGGCGTCTGCCCTGCTTGGCCTCGTGATGAAGGCCCTGGGATGGCCTCGTCCCCCGCTCATCCTCGGTTTCATCCTCGGCAGCGTGGTAGAGATAAACCTCCAGTCGGCCCTCTCCGCCTACGGGCCGCTGGGGATACTGACGAGGCCGTTCACGCTGGTCCTTCTCGTGATCCTCCTCGTTACCGTCTACCTGCTGACCGTTCGGTTCGATTCGGGTGAGAAACTGGCTGCATCAACGGCAGCAGCCAGCCCAGGGAACGTCTCAAGCGGCGTTAACCCGCCGGCCGGAGGCGAAGGGGGACGTTCCCGCTTCAGCCTGAGGTTCAAGCCCAGCTGGGGACCGGACGTCTGGGCGACGATAGTCATGATTGCGGTCGGGGCATGGGTGCTCTACGAGGTCAGGGACATGCCGCCTCGCGCCCTGATGTTTCCGCGCGCCATGGCGGTTCTGATCATCGGACTTTCGACCCTCCTCCTGGCCTTCAAATGGACAGGAAGGGACAAGCGGGCCGACATCATGGACATCGGGATGCGCAGTTTCGGTGTTGAAGGGGCTGCCAGGCGCGGCCTGATCACTGCGATAGGGGTACTGGCGCTGTCAGGAGGCGCGGTGCTGATAGGCCTTCAGACAGCGTCGGTGCTGTTCGCGTTCATCTATCCGGCTGTGATGATGCAGGGGAGATGGCGCTGGATCAGTTCCGGGATAACGGGAGTGATCATCCTGTTGATGAGCATCTTCCTGTTCGACTACCTGATGGCGGTATGGTGGCCGCCATCGATCATCGACGACCCGCTCCAGGGCTTGATCGGATAGCGGAGTTTCAGCGGTGCAAGGCATGGTTTAGAATCGCGCTCGCAGGAGAAGCAAGACGGCACGAGAGGTGGTGCGACATGACGACAGTGATGACGGAACAAGAGCGGAGTGACCGCAGGGATGCGCTGACGGACGAGTTGCGGAAGGTGTACCTGGGGGGGCTGTGGCAGCCGCGGAAGCGTCTGGAGTCGCTGTCGGCATTCAAGTGGTCGTGGGAGGACATCTGGGGTTGTCTCCGGGAGGCGGGGGAGATCGTGGAGGTGGATGAGCAGTCGCCCATGCGGACCCTGCAATTGATCAACCCGGGGTTGGAGGAATTGAAGGCGACGAGCCGGACGCTGCAGGTGTCCGTGCAGTTGCTGAAACCGGGGGAATTGGCAAAGGCGCACCGTCACACGCAGCCGCAGCCCCGGTTCATCGTCGAGGCGGCTGAAGGGGCGTACACGACGGTGGACGGAGAGCAGCTGTACATGCATACGGGCGACTTCATCATCACGCCCGGGTGGAGTTGGCACGACCACACGAATGGTTCGGGCCACCAGGCGGTGTGGCTGGACATCCATGATCCGCACCTTGCCGGTTACCTGGGTGCGATGTTCAACGAGCGTTTCGGGGAGGACAGCGTCCAGCCGATAGAGAAGCCGGACGGCTACCACCTGCAGCGAGCGTCCCTGTACCGTTCCCAGGGGTTGGTGGGTCAGGCGGGCTCGGTACCGATGAGGTATCGGTGGAGTGACGCGGTGGGGGTGCTGGAGGAGATGGACCGGGCCGGTGAGGGCGACCCGTATGAAGGCGTGGTGTTGGAGTACCGGAGCCCCCTGGACGGTGGACCGGCAACGCCGACGATAGGCGCGCGGGTGCAGAAGTTGCGGGCAGGGGAGGAGACGCGTCTTCACCGTCACACAGAGACGGTGGTGTACCACGTGGTGGATGGAGAGGGAGAGTTGGTGCTGGGTGCAGGAGGGGGAGGCAGCGTGTTGAAGTGGGAGCAGCGGGACTGCTTCATGGTGCCGCCGTGGGAGTGGCACGGATTCAGGAACGAGTCCAGTCGTGCGGCGTACCTGTTCTCAGTGACGGATGCGCCGGCGGTCCGAGCGTTGGGATTCTATCGGGAGGAGCTTGCTCGCTAGGACACGTCTGAGGAGTTCAACCGGATAAGAGGGCCTGGTCGGAAGGGAGCTCAGATGGTTACCAGCAAAACGTTCTACATCTCGGCGGACTCGCACCTGGAGGTCCCACCGGACACGTGGGTGCACTGGGTCCCCGAGAAGTACCGCGACCGGGCGCCGAGGCACATCACGCTCCCGGACGGGAGTGACGGTTTCGTCGTGGAGGGCCGCCCGGCGCAGCGCGGCGGCATGAACCTGTTCTCGGGCAAGTCCCCAGAGGAGTACCAGCCGCTCGGTATCCGTTGGGAGGACTTCCCCGGTACAGGGCCGCCGGAACAGCGGCTCAAGGAACTCGATACGGACCAGGTCCAGGCCGAGATCCTCTACCCGGGGCCCGGCAGCAGCGCATTGCTGGGCGGTCTGAGGGACAGAGAGTCCTACAAGGTGATGATCACGTCCTACAACAACTGGCTTGCCCAGGAGTTCTGCGCGGTGGACCCGAAACGCCTTATCGGGATGGGCCTGCTGCCATACACCAGCGCCAGGGACGCCATCGCCGAGATGGAACACTGCGCTGAAATGGGCATGAAGGGCGTCTACTTGTCGACGTTTCCCAACGGACAGAAGTTCCCAGCGCCGCAGGACGACGAATTCTGGGCGGCAGCGATCGACATGGATATGCCTCTCACTATCCATATAGGGTTTGCCGGGGTGCGTCCTGAACCCGTATTCAGGTATCCGATAGAGCCGACGGGCGACGACCGGCCGAACACGGACTATCTCGAGAGGCTGACCCGCTACGCTCGCGCCGGGGGAGTTGACGCCGTGCAGATGATTGTCGCCGGCGTATTCGACCGGTTCCCCAAGCTCAAGGTGTACTGGGCCGAGAACCAGATAGGCTGGATACCCAATTTCCTGGAACAACTCGACAACAACTACAAGGTCAATCACTTCTGGGCAGAGCGGATCTACGGTGTGCCGAAGCTGTCGCGTTGGCCCAGCGAGTACATCCGCGAGCACTGCTGGTGGGGCTTTATGTATAACCCCGTAGGAGTGCAGGTGCGCCATCAGGTTGGCGTTGACCGCTGCATGTGGGGAGCAGACTTTCCGCATATCGAGTCAGACTGGCCCAACTCGGACCGCATCATCAAGGAGATGTTCGCTGAGGTGCCAGAGGATGAGACGCATAAGATGGTCGCGGGAAACGCGATCGAGTACTTCCACCTTGACGTCAGCTAGACCTGCGTTCACCCCTGGGTGGAAGGAGAAGAAGCAGAACACTTGCGATGCGCGGAGCATCTTGAGGGAGGAAGAGATGGAGACACGGAAGATGAGAGTACTGCTGTTGGTGGCAGGCGTGTTGTTGGTGATGCTGTCGCTGGGAGCGTGCACGAG
>DAOUJA010000041.1:0-2875 GCA_034423175.1 Dehalococcoidia bacterium | reverse complement strand
GCCCGCGAACGGGCTGCGCGAATGGTTCGAGCGGCTCGGATGGGAGTGGCCCTGGTGAGGCGCTTCCTCATGGCAATCCTCCTGGCCGGGGCTGCGCTGGTCTCCACCGGCGCGGCCCCGGAGGAGGAGCAGGCCATGCTCGACGCCTTCGACAAGGTCCTCACGGCGATGGCCTACGCCGCCGCCGGTCTCGCCGTCTTCGCCATCGCTTGGGCGGGCTTCGTCCTGATGGCCGAGGGGAGCGAGGAGCGCGGCGGCAGGGCCAAGTCCGCCGTCGTCCTGGCCGTCGTCGGCCTGGTCCTGGTGCTCTCGGCCAAGGGCGTCGCCGCCCTGCTGAAGCACGGACTCCTCCCATCCATCCCAACCCCATAGAGATAAGGAATCTACCGATTTGAAGAAGCTGATTGACCGAATCACGAAGCGAGGAACGAAGGAGCAGGGAGAGGAGCCAGTGGCTCCCGAGCCCAAGCTCCCGCCCGAACTGCCCCTGTTCTTCATGCTCTCGCATCTCGAAGAGGACGGGCCGGTCCGCCTGGACGGGGTGAAGCTGGGCGTGTGCGAGGTGATGGGCCTTGAGATCGACGAGCCGAAGCTGGGGGCCTTCGCCGGGGCGCTGAACGCCCTGGACTTCCCGGCGCAGCTCCTCATAAGACAGCACCCGCCCCGCCTGGGCAATCTCAGAGAGAAGCTGCAAGAGGCCCAGCCCGACGACCTGCCCCCGCAGACGAGGGCCGCCGCCGAATCGCTTGGGCGTCTGCTTTCCGACCTTGAGGGGAGGGACGGCATCCTCGACCGGCGCTTCTACGCCGTCTGCGAGCACGCCCGCATCGACGACCTGCAGGGCCTGCTCGCGAGGGCAGGGCTGTCCGTCCACCCCCTGAGAGGACGCCAGCTTCGGATGTTCCTGGTGTCGGCGGCCCTGGGAGGCTCGCCCACCGAGTTCGACGAGGACACGACCGTCGAGGTCGAGGTCAGACGCCGGGAGATGCACGTCGGAGACCGCCTCGTCCGCTCCCTTCACCTGGGCAAGTGGCCCCGCTCCCTGGCCCCAGGGTTCCTGCAAGGGCTGATGGCGGCGGGAGCGCCGATGGACCTGTCCGTCCACGTCGGCCCGATACCGGCGGAGCAGGCCGCCCGCACCCTTGAGTGGCAGAAGGTGCGCTTCGAGTCGGCCCAGTCCCTCTCGTTCAAGCGCGGGCGCACCATGTCCCCCGAGGCGGAGATCGCCCTGGAGGACATCACCCGGCTCAGGGACGAGGTGCAGCGGGGAAGGGAGAGGCTGTTTCACACGTCGCTGTCCGTGACCTTGCACGCGAAGGATGCCGACGCCCTCAAGGAGATGACCCAGCGGGCCAAGGCCCACTTCGCCGCCACCCTGGGAAAGCTGGACAACCTTGCGTTCAGGCAGCGCGAGGGGCTGCTATCGACCCTGCCTCTGGCCCTGAACGCCGTGGCCGAGTGGCGCAGCCTGGACACGTCCAGCATCGCCCGGCTCTTCCCCTTCTCACCGCCGGACCTGGACACCCGCTCCGGCACCCTCTACGGCATCGACATGCGGGCCTGCTCCCCGGTGGTCTACGACCCCTGGGACGGCACCCATCTCAACGCCAACACCGCCGTCCTCGCACGCTCCGGCTCAGGCAAGAGCTTCGCAACCAAGCTGGGAGTCCTGCGTGGGTTGACGAGAGGCATCACCGCCTACGTCATCGACCCGGAGGGGGAGTACGCGGACATGGCGAGGGCAGCCGGAGGCAGGGTGCTCAGTCCCGGAGTCCCCGGCGAGGGCATGAACCCCTTCGTCAGCGACAAGGGCGACTCCGAGGAGATGCTCCAGCGCATCGGCAGCCTGAGACGGCTCATCGAGGTGATGGTGGGAGAGGGCCTGGGCGCGGAGCGCCGGGCATCCCTCGACCACGCCTTGGCGGGCTACTACGCCCGGCCCCGCGAGCGCACCGGCTTCCGGGACTTCTACGCATATCTGCAAGAGAGCGAGGCGGGAGACCCCGATCTCGCAAGGCTGCTCCGGCCCTTCGCCACCGGCAGCCTGAGACACCTGCTCTCCGATGAGGGCGACGACCTGCTCGGAAACGAGGCCCTCGTCACCGTCTTCGACCTGAGATTGCTCGAACCGGAGCTGCGCCCCGCCGCCGCGATGGTCTGCACCGAGACGGTGTGGGCCGCAGCCGCCCAGGAGCCCAAGCCCCGCTTGCTGGTGGTGGACGAGGTGTGGAGCATCATGCAGCACCCCGAAGGGGCTGCCTTCATGGTCTCGATGGCGAAGCGGGCCAGGAAGCACCGGCTGGGACTCCAGTTCATCACCCAGGACGTGCAGGACCTTCTGTCCGAGGACTCCTCCCGCACCATTACCGGCCATTCCGGTCGCGCCCTCCTTCAGAACGCCGCCTTCAAGCTCCTGTTGCAGCAGGACGCGGCGGCCATAAGCACCGTGGGCGACGCCTTCGACCTGCCCGAAGACCTCCAGCGATGGCTCCTGTCATGCCCCCGTGGAGACGGCCTGCTACTCGCCAGGGGCAACCGCTTCCCCGTCCGCATCGAGGCGACGCCGGAGGAGACGGAGGTGATCGAGTGGAGGCCCGGACACCGCTAGAGCCGTCGATGGACGCCATTAGAGAAAGGAGTAGAACCCATGAAGCTGAAGCCCAGAGACATCCTAATTGGAAACGACGACAAGACGAGTCCCGTGCTCCTTGCGGTGACGCCGCCCAGGGCGGGCGAGCGCACCCTCCTGGGCGTGGAGAACCTCCTCCAGTCCATCGCCGTCCCCGAACCCTTCTCCCTGGAGCTTGCCGGGGACACGGACGGCGTGACGCTGATGGCCCGCTGCCTGGACGACCGGGTGGTGCGCGGCCAGCTC
>DAOUJA010000040.1:0-2091 GCA_034423175.1 Dehalococcoidia bacterium | reverse complement strand
TCGGCCCAGGGCATCGCCGCGGGGGTCCTCGCCGAAGCCTGCGGCAAGTCCCTCAGCCTGACCGGAACCCTGCTCGGCGGCTATGCCTCGACCATCTTCCACCTGCTGTACCGCTTCTCGCCGGAGATCAGGACGGAGTTCGGGCGCTCCGACGAACACCGCTGGATACAGCGGTACGGCTTCGAGGAGGTCACCGTCGGCAAGCCCGACGACGATGCCATCGAGGACGGGCGCAACAGCCGCAGGAGGAAGTACCGCAGGACGGTGCGGGAGAGGCCGGGCCTCGTGCCCTCGGCCCTCTTCCACATCATCCACAACACGGTGTTCCTGCGCCTCTCAGACGTTGCCTCCGGCCTGCCGGACTACGAGGAGAAGATCCTCCTGTCCTCGATGGACACGGAGGAGGACGGCACGGGCTACAGCCAGCGCAGCGCCTACAACACTGTGTTCGAGGAGCTGAAGAAGGAGCTGGCGGCGGCTCTCAAGGCGGGGTCCAAGAGGCTGCTGGCGACCTACCTGCAAAGCCTGCTGGCCTACCCGGACGGCTGCACCAGGGGAGAGACGGTCTTCGACCCCCGCAAGGGCGACGTCATCATCCAGGTGCCGCCCCTCTCCGAGGAGAAGCTGTACCCGAAGGAGAAGGCGCTCATCGACCTGGTGGCCGCCGAGCGGATGGAGGGACGCCGGGTGCTGGTCTACGTCACCCACACGGGGACGCGGGACATCACCGGGCGGATGGACGACATCCTCACCCGTCACGGGTTCAAGGTGGCGGTGATGAAGGCCGACGCCGTTGCTCCCAACAAGAGGGAGGCGTGGGTCGCCGATAGGGTCAGGCAGGGCGTAGACGTGCTGATATGCCACCCCCGGCTGGTGCAGACCGGGCTTGACCTCATCGACTTTCAGACCCTTTGCTGGTACGAGTCGGATTACAGCATATACGTGGTCCGCCAGGCTTCCCGACGCTCGTGGCGCATCGGGCAGACCCGCCCGGTCAAGGTGGTGTTCATGGCCTACCGGAATACCCTCCAGGCCGACGCCCTGAAGCTGGTGGCGAAGAAGCTCCAGAGCTCGCTGGCCGTGGAGGGCGAGCTGCCGGAGGACGGCCTGGCCGCCTTCGGCGACGAGGGCGACGACCTGATGATGGCCCTGGCCCGCAAGATCGTCGGCGGGGACGAGGACGAGACGGAGACGGTCGAAGAGGTGTTCGCCCAGGCGCGGGACGCAGAGGCCGCCGCCGAGGAGCTGCTGGTGGACGACGGCTGGAAGGCCGTCGAGGTGGAGCCGGAGGCCATAGCGGTCAACGGCAGCGGCACCAACGGACACCACGCCAACGGCCATGACGACATCTTTGGGCCGACGGTCGAGCTGGTCCCTGCCAGCGGCGACGGGGCCAACAGGAACGGTCACGCGCCCGTGCCTGTCAACGGGAACGGGGCGAACGGCCATCACGAAGAGGAACCGGAGCCGCAGCAGTCGCTGTTCTCCTGGGCGGAGTTCATGGCCGAGGAGCCGGTCAGGCCGAAGCGTCGCAACGGGAAGCCCCAGCCCGCGAGCATCTCGATGTTCGAGTGGGCGATGGAGCAGGAGCGCGAGAAGGAGCCGGTCGGCGCGGGACGCTAGACCGCAATGGACGGGAGGGACGCCACGCTACTTCCGTGGCGTCCCTCCCCCGCCATCCATGTATGCCGCCCTTTTTTGTTGACCGAAATCATCGCCTCTCTTCAATAACCGGAGGACGGGGCGGGCGCTGTCTCAACGCTTGCGTCCGGGCGGCGACGCTACCGCTTCACCTCGCGGGCGAGTCGCCTCGCCTCACGTGCAGCGGCGTGGCCGGGCTCGATGCCGATGACGGCCTCGAAGTCCTCGATTGCCCCGTCATACTGGCCCAGGTACATCCGGGCGATGCCCCTGCTGTAGAGGACGGCCGTGTTCCGGGGGGCGATGTCGAGCACCCTGCTGTAGTCCTCTATCGCCAGCTCGTGCCGCTCCAGGCTGCTGTGGGCCAGCCCCCTGGCCGCGAGGGTCTCGACGTTGCCGGGGTCGAGCTCCAGGGACCTGCCGAAGTCGCTGACCGCCTCGTCATAACGG
>DAOUJA010000039.1:0-1900 GCA_034423175.1 Dehalococcoidia bacterium | reverse complement strand
AGCGCCCCGAGTCCGTCATCGCCCAGCAACGTCTCCGCCGTTCCCAGCGCCTCCGGCCGCCCGACCAGCTCCGCCATCACCTCCACGCCGCCGCTCCCGTGATGCGTGGCGTTGATCGACCCAACAAACAGCCGGGTTCGGCCAGCCATCTCGCACAGGTACACCTTCGCGTGGAGGCTGTCGTCCAGGAGCTCGCTCAGGACCAGGCACCGCTCGAAGCGCTCCAGCGCGGCAGGCGCCTGGTGGTGAATGCGGGTCAACTCCTCGGGGCGCGAGACAAGCGTCGGCGGCGAGTCGCTCAGCCCCGCCATCGCGAACAGCGCGTTCGGCGTGCAGAACGGCGACATCACCACCAGCCGCCGTGACCTCGGAGGCCGCCACTCCTTGAGTCCCGGGCCGATGGCGTGCAGGCGCAACTCGTCCACGTGACCGGGGAGCTCCCAGACGGTGCGTTCCATGTCGCCCGCCAGAGAGTCGATCTGGTCGGCGCGGTCCCCGGGAAGGGTTGGGGACATATCAGGCAAAGCCCGGAACAGGGTCGCCAACTCCGCGTTCTCCGGCACGGCGTCTCCTCGGGGATGGCCCTGCGCCATCACGGACACGTCCCACGAGTGGTCGCCGGTCAGATTCCGGGACATGACGGCCAGGCGGATGAGCCGGCCCGCCCCTCCGTTCGCATTGCCATCATCCGTCGGCACGAACCGGAGCACCCACACCTTGGGGTGAAAGATGCCGCCGTCGCGGGGCGCAGCCGCATGCAGCGAGTCTTCCAGCATGGAGTGGAGGACGTTGCTCCGCCGGGGCGGGTGTATGCCGCCACGCTGATGGAAGATCGTGATCCGGTCGGTCGTTTGCCGCAGTCCGTACAGGAGCGCCACCGGGTCGGCGAGGAGTTCGGAATCCGGACGATCCTCCGCGTGGAGGAGCAGGTGCAACGGCACGGCGAGCAGCATGTCCAGGTTGAGCGAGTACGTGAGCGCCACCGCGCAGTCGAAGCGACAGCCCGGCGGCGGAGTGAGCGCCCGCGTGTAAAGCGTGCGGTCCCGATGCGGATCGAGCAGCGTCATGCGGTCGTCCCCAGTCCCTCACCCAGCTCCCGCAGGAACCGGCGCACCACCGGCCAACGGTAATCCATCCGACCGATCCCCGACCTTCCTCCCCACTCGGCCAGCATCTTCTCGTTCCGGAAGCGCGAACGCACGCCCTTGAGTGCCTTCTCGCGGCGACGAACCAGCGTGGCCGCTTCAGAGTCGTGGGCCGGAGCGCCATGCTCTTGCACATCAAGAACACCCGCCTTGACCAAAGCCATCCACTCACTCACGAACGCCCTCGTCCCGTGGTTGATCCGTGCGCTGCGGGCGACGGTCGCCCAGAAGTCGTCCACCGACCAGGCCGCCAGCGCCGAACGATCCAGCCCCCGCGACCACTTCGCCAGCTTGCCCTCGTAGTGGGCAGCCTTGTCTTTGCTGGCCGGTCGTTCCACCCCTCGCGCTCCGGCATGAACCCTCCGCGCCAGCAGCAGGTTGTAGAGCACCGGCGCGCCGTAGATCACTTCGGAGAACAGCCGGGCATGTTCCACCTCCGCCTTGTGCTCGGGAGCAAAATCCGCGTAACCCGGATGCTCCCATACGAAGCCGCACCCGTCCGCTTCCCCGGCGTTCTTCGCGCGCACCTGCCTGAAGAGATGCGCCAGCAGGCTTTGAGGCAGCGACTGCGCCACCCGGTCCTGCAGATACTCGGCTTCGGTTGCGGTGAGGGACAGCGTATCCAGCTTCGGAAACCCGCGAGGGGGCGTCGGCAGCCCTGCATGCCACGTCCGCGCCCCATTGCCGCTGCCAGCGGCGCGCACCCGCAACCCCCAGGCATCGCCCAGCCCGAAGTACCAGCTCGGGAGCCCCTT
>DAOUJA010000038.1:0-23331 GCA_034423175.1 Dehalococcoidia bacterium | reverse complement strand
GCGTTCATCCCCGGCGCGTGGGCGGTCAGCGACGCGTCGGTCCAAGACGAGGGCATCCCGTTCGCCCTTCTCGTTACGGCGATCCACGGGTTCCGCATGCCCGTCTTCTTTTTGATGAGCGGCTTCTTCGCGGCGATGCTGTGGCGGCAGCGCGGGCTACAGGCGCTGGTGACCCACCGGGCACGGCGGATCCTGCTCCCACTCGTGATCGCGATGATCGTCGTGGTCCCGCTGTCGTGGGTCGCGTGGGGCTACGCGGAGAGCGTGTCCAAGGTCGAGGACGGCGGCGCCGCCGAGACGGAGACCGTGGCGGAGGACAACGTCTGGAAGGCTGCGTCGCGGGGCGACGTCGCAGCGCTGGAGCGCCATGCGGCAGCGGGCGCGCCGGTGGACGTGCCCGACCCGGTCCTGGGCACGACGCCGCTCGGCTGGACGGCGCTGCACGGTCACGCGGACGCGGCGGAGTGGCTGCTCGACAACGGCGCGGGGGTGCATACGCTCAACGGCGACGGGAGCACGGCGCTGCACTCGGCGGCGTTCATGGGCCGGGCGGAGGTCGTGCGGCTCATGCTGGAGCGCGGCGCGGACCCGCACGCCAGGCACCCCAACGGCGCCCTTCCGCTTCACAGCAGCCTCGCGGACCCGGCGACGACGGCGTTCTACGTGGACCTGCTCGGCCTGTCGTACGAGCAGGCGGCGCTGGACGCGGGGCGCAAGGAGGTGGCACAGCTCCTGACGGAGGCGATGGAGCGGCCGACGGCGGCAGATGGTGCGTCAGCGGGGGTGGGTGAGGAGGCCGGACTGGCGGACGGGCGGGCGGATGCGGCCGGCGGCGTTGCGCCGTACCGCGGCGACCCGGACGCGGACCTGCACGAGGAGCGGGGGCTGCTCGTGCCGTGGTACTGGGAGGCGTTGTACGCGAGAGACTGGGGCGGGCTGTTCACCTACGACGTCTTCAGCCACCTCTGGTTCCTCTGGTATCTCGTCTGGCTGGTTGTGGCGTTCGTACTGATCGCGTGGGCTGCGGGACGGCTGGGCCTGCGGCTGTCGTGGCTGCCGGACCGGCTGGTGGTGACGCCGGCGCTCTACCTGTGGGCGGTGCCGGTGACGATGGCGGCGCAGTACTTCATGGGCGTCGAGGGCCACTTCGCCGAGTTCGGAGCGGACACGTTCACCGGGGTTCTCCCCGCGCCGCACGTGCTGGCGTACTACGCCATCTTCTTCGGGTTCGGCGCCGTGTACTTCACCCGCAACGAGGGCGGCGCGCGCATCGGGCGCTGGTGGCAGGCGACGCTGCCGCTCGCGCTGGTCGTCTTCCTGGCGGGCGTCGTGCTGACGTTCCCGGAGGAGGGCGGCACGGCAGAGGGCGGGGCCCGCTGGGGGTCGCTGTTCCTGCAGGCCGCCTACGCCTGGATGATGACGCTGGGGCTGATGGGGCTCTTCCGTGCTGTCCTCGGAGCCGGGAACGCCCGCGTGCGGTACCTGTCGGACGCCTCGTACTGGCTGTATCTGATGCACCTGCCGCTGATCATCGCGCTGCAGGGCCTGTCATTCGAGTGGGCCCTGCCGGCGGCGGTCAAGCTGGTGCTGCTGATCGCGGTGACGACGGGTGTGCTGCTGGTCGTCTACGAGTGGGGCGTGCGGTATACGCCGGTGGGGACGCTGCTGAACGGGCGGCGTAGGCGGGTGAAGGCAGAGGGCTGAAGACGGGGGGGGGTGGAGGGCGAGGCTCCTGTCCCGTATCAGGTTCGTTAGAAGACGAGACCCCACCGCCCCGCCGCGTGCGCTGCCCGCGCACTCTGGGTTCCCGCGGGTGCGGGAACGACGGGGGCCGGGGGCGAGGTTTCTGTCCCGTATCAGGTTTCGTTAGAAGACGGAACCCCACCGCCCCGCCTCCCCGCCGCGTGCGCTGCCCGCGCACTCTGGGTTCCCGCCGGTGCGGGAACGACGGGGGCCGGGGGCGAGGTTTCTGTCCCGTATCAGGTTTCGTTAGAGGACGAGACCCCACCGCCCCGCTTCCCCGCCGCGTGCGCTGCCCGCGCACTCTGGGTTCCCGCCTGTGCGGGAATTACGGGGGGGTGGAGGGCGAGGTTTCTGTCCCGTATCAGGTTTCGTTAGAAGACGGAACCCACCGCCCCGCCGCCCCACCGCGTGCGCTGCCCGCGCACTCTGGATTCCCGCCGGTACGGGAATGACGGGGGGTGGAGGGCGAGGTTGCTGTCCCGTATCAGGTTTCGTTAGAGGACGAACCCCACCGCCCCACTTCCCCGCCGCGTGCGCTGCCCGCGCACTCTGGGTTCCCGCCTGTGCGGGAATGACGGGGGCCGGGGGCGAGGTTGCTGTCCCGTATCAGGTTTCGTTAGAGGACGAACCCCACCGCCCCGCCTCCCCACCGCGTGCGCTGCCCGCGCACTCTGGATTCCCGCCGGTGCGGGAATGACGGGGGTGGAGGGCGAGGTTTCTGTCCCGTATCAGGTTTCGTTAGAGGACGAACCCCGCCGCCCCGCCTCCCCACCGCGTGCGCTGCCCGCGCACTCTGGGTTCCCGCCGGTGCGGGAACGACGGGGGCCGGGGGCGAGGTTTCTGTCCCGTATCAGGTTTCGTTAGAAGACGAAGCCCCACCGCCCCGCTTCCCCGCCGCGTGCGCTGCCCGCGCACTCTGGGTTCCCGCCTGTGCGGGAATGACGGGGGGGGGGTGGAGGGCGAACGACGGGGGCCGGGGGCGAGGTTCCTGCCTTCGCAGGAACGACGGGCGTCTGGCGGGCGTCAGCGGTAGACGGCGCTGACGTGGTCTCGGAGGGCGGGCATGACGTGCTCCGCGATGCGCTCCATGTTCCCGACCGCCTGCTCGTGCGGCATCGAGCCGAACTGGGGGAGCAGGACGAGCGTGCCGATGCCGGACTCGTCGATGCACTCGCGCAGGCGGCGCGTCACGGTCTCGGCGGAGCCGACGACCATCTGCGAGTTGGCGTCCAGCTGCTCGATGGTCGTGCGCTGCGTGCCGATGGCGGAGAAGGCGCGCAGGACATTCTTCGCGGAGTCGTCGGAGAGGTAACCGGGCGGGAAGAAGACGGGGAGCGGGCGGCGCACCAGCTGGTTAAAGAGGTACTCGGCGTGCGGCCTCGCCTCGTCGATGGCGGATTCGTCCGTGGCTCCCACGTATACGGGCAGTGCCCATCCCATCTGCTCCGGCGCGGCTTCGTAGCCGAACGATTGCGCGGCCTCGCGGTACTGGCCCATGAACCGGGCGACGTTGCGGAACGGCGTGAACGTCACGATGAACGTGTAGCCGCGCTCCGCGGCCCAGCCGATGGTCTCGCCGCTGCCCTGCGACGGTATCCAGATGGGCGGGTGCGGCTGCTGCAGGGGGCGCGGCCACGGGTTCACGTACTCGAAACGGTAGTGCTTCCCCTCCCAGCGGAACGGGCCGGGACGCGTCCAGGACTCGACGATGAGGTCGTGCGCCTCGCGGAAGCGCTCCAGGCTGGTGGCCGGGTTCATGGTGAAGTTGTGGTACTCCGGCCCGATGCCGCGCACGAAGCCGCAGATAACCCTGCCGCCGCTGATGACGTCCATCATCGCGACCTCCTCCGCGACGCGGATCGGGTGGTCGCGCAGCGGAGTGGCGTTGCCGAGGATGGCGATCTTCGCGCGCTGCGTGCGGGCGACGAGGTACGAGGCGACGACGTCCGGCGACGGCATGAGGCCGTAGGCGGTCTGGTGGTGCTCGTTGACGGCGATGGCGTCGAAGCCCAACTCCTCGGCGTAGACGAGCTGGGAGAGGTACTGCTCGTACACCTCCGCGCCGCGTTCCGGGTCGAAGTGGGCGTTGGAGTACGTGACCCACGCGGAGCGCTCGCTCTCGAACGACTCGTCGAGGTGCGGCCAGGGCATGAGGTGGAAGTAGACGAACTGCATGGGGTTTACGCTCCCGCGAACCCGGCTACGAGCGCGGCGGTCGCCTCCGGCTGCTCGCGCGCCGGGAAGTGGCCCGCGCCGTCCACGACGGCGAGCCGCCCATCCGGCGCGCCGTTCGCGAGCGCTTCACCGTGGGCGCGCGACAGGAAGCGGTCGTTCGCGCCCCAGAGCACGAGTGTGGGCGGGCGCAGGCGGTGGAGGCGTCCGGCGAGTGCCGGGTTGACGTACCGGGGCTGCCAGACGAGGCGCGCGGTCATGCTCTCGTTGCGGATGGCCATGTCTTCGTCGACCTCGGGCGCGCACTCCGGGTCGTCGAAGAAGAAGGCGGGCCGCTCGTCCTGCCGCAGGATGAAGTAGTCGGCGGGCGGGTCGCCGGGGATGTCGATGCCGGGTGCGCCGATGGCGACGAGCGCGGAAGCGGGCGCCCCGCGTACGGCGGCCTCGACGGCGAGCCACCCGCCGAGGCTCGCGCCGACGATGGCCGTGGGAGCGAGGGCGTCGACGAGGTCGGCGACGGTGAACGCGAGGTCGTCGAGCGTGTCGGCCCACTCGGGGCGCTCGCTGCATCCGAATCCGGGCAGCTCGGGCGCGGTGACCTCGAAGCGCTCGGCAAGCAGGTCGAGGAACGGCGTCCACGCGGAAGAGAGCTCGTCGTGGATGTAGAGCAGGCGCGGGCCGTCTCCGGAGCGGAGCGCGGCTACGGTGACGTTGGGGAGGTCGATGGCGATCTGGGTTGGCGGCATGAGGCTAGAGCGGCGAGTCGACGGGGCCGAAGGGCACCTCGATAAGGGTTGGGGCGTCGTCCGACGCGACGGCGTCGCGGATGGCGCTTTCGAGAGCGGCGGGCGTCTCGGCGAGAAGACCGCGCGCTCCGTAGGCCTCTGCGAGCTTCACGAAGTCCGGGTTGTGGAGCTGGGAGCCGATGACGCGTCCGTCGAAGCGGACCTCCTGGTCGCGCATGACGTTGCCGAAGGCGTGGTCGTTGAAGACGACGCAGACGGCATTGATGCCGTACTGGACGGCGGTGGCGAGCTCCTGCGAGTTGAAGAGGAAGCCGCCGTCGCCGGAGACGCAGACGACCGCCCGGTCCGGCTGCGCGGTCTTCGCGCCGAGCGCGGTCGGCCAGGCGTAGCCGAGGTTGCCGAAGTAGGAGGAGTTGAGGTACGTGCCGGGCTGCTCCACGGAGTAGAAGAGCCTGCTGTAGTAGCCGAGCTGGGTCATGCCCGCGACGAAGATCCCGTCCGACGGGACCGCGGCCCGGACCGCCTTCATGTATGAGTCGAGCGGTTCGATGCGGAGCGAGCCGAAGCGGCCGGCGCGCAGTCTTTCCAGCAGCTCACGCTTGCTCTCGGCGGGCGGCATGGCGTCGGCGAGCGCAACGGCGAGCTTCTCCAGCGACGCCCTCGCGTCGCCAATCACGCCGAGCGTGTTATCGGGGTAGTTCCGCCCGATCTCGTCCGGGTCCACGTCTATCTGCACGATCTGCGGGCTATGGGTGAGCATCGCGGTGGCGAAGCGGGTGCCGACCGCCAGGAAGACGTCGTGGTGCTGCAGGTGGTTCCGGAAGTCGTCGGCGCGGGACTTCAGCGTGCCCATGCTGAGGTAGTGGGAGTCGGGGATGGCGCCCTTGCCCTCGTGGGTCGTCATCACCGGGGCCTGCAGGTGCTCGGCGACGCGCAGCAGCGCCTCGGACGCGCCGGATGAGATGACGCCGCCTCCCGCCCAGATGACGGGGTTCTTCGCCTGCGCCAGCACGCGGGCCGCGCGCTCGATGTCGGCGTCGGACGCGGCGTCTCGCCGGTAGTCGCCGGGTTCGAGCAGGTCGATGTCGGCGACTTCGGAGAGCGTCTCGGGCGGAATCTCGATCTCGACCGGCCGTGGTCGACCGGTGCGGAGCTGGCGGAACGCCTCGTGGACCACCGCGGGCACCTCCGCCGCGTCGAGCACGCGGTAGGCGGCCTTCGTGACAGGTCGGATGGAGTCCATCTGGTCGTTGACCTCGTGGAGGATGCCGACGTCCTTGCCGATGAGGTCCTTCTGCACCTGCCCGGAGACGACGAGGATGGGCGAGGACGCCGCATACGCGGTGCCGATAGCGGCGGACGCATTGAGCAGGCCGGGGCCGGGCACGACCATCGCCGTTCCGGTGCCGCCGCCCGCGCGGGTGAACCCGTCCGCCATGTAGGCGGTGGCCTGCTCGTGGCGGACGGTGATGAAGCGCATGCCGGGCTCGTCCAGGATGGGGTCGATGGCGTGGTACATCTGAACGCCGGGCAGCCCGAAGACGACCTCCGCGCCTTCCCGGCGCATGGAGCGTATGAGGGCCTGTCCACCGGTCATCTCGGGCATGGTCTCTACTCCGGCGCGTACACGCGCAGCCACACACTGCCGATGCGTGGCCGCGCGCATTATAGCGCGAGGCAGGGCGTAAGGAGCGGCCCACTCCCTGCCGTGCAGGAAGGACGGCGATAGAGGGGGCTGCCGGGCCACGCGCGTGTCATAACACACGCGTGCTCTTTGTGTGTACAATGCGCGCGCTTTGTGAGCAGGCTGGCATTCCAGTAGAGCTTTGAGCGAAAGGAGACGGTTCTATGGTTGGCGAGGTGGCAGTCTTCATCGATCTGGAGAATCTGCGCTATGGACTCTTGAACCACTACGGCATGGAGCCGGATTTCCGGCAGATAGTGGAGAAGGCGCAGCAATACGGACGGCCCACGATGATGCGGGCCTATGCGGACTTCAGCGAGCATCCTTCCGAGATCACCCGGCAGCTCTCCATGTGCGGCATCGAGGCGATCAACATCCCGGTCAAGCGCTCGCTCGTGACCAAGGCCGGACAGCAGATAGAGCGCGTCAAGAACGCGGCCGACATGGCGCTGGCGCTCGACATGCTGGTCGAGGCGTTCGACGCGGACACCGGCGGCAAGGAGAAGGTCTTCCTCATGGTGTCCGGCGACGCGGACTACATGCGGCTGGTGACGCAGGTGAAGAACCGCTTCGGCCAGCGCGTCGTCATCTGCAGCGTGCCGGAGAGCGTGAGCAACGACCTCGTCGCCGCGGCGGGCAACGAGACCGACCATTACGAGACCCCTGAGGTCGAGAGCGTCGACCCGGATGAGCTGAAGGCGGCCATCGTCGCGATGGTGCAGCGCGGCCCGGCCCCCCTGCACTACTGGAGCCTGCGCATCATCGACTCCTGGTGCCAGGACCCGCGTCAGGCCATCCCCGGAACGGCCAAGGAGAAGCGGGACGCCATCGGCGAACTGTGCGACGAGGGAGTCCTCTACCGCCAGCCGTTCCACGACGAGCGCTCCGGCAGGCAGGTCTCCGAGGCGCTGCTGGACGAGGAGCGGGCGATGGAGCTGGGCTACCTCTAGGCCCGCGCCACCTCTCGCGAACTCACATCAGATAAGGAGCACGTTATGGCGCGACTGCAGAAGGTTACCCGTGAGAGTCTTTCGCCCGAGGACCAGCAGCACTACGACTACATAGCCGGGAGCCGCGGACGCGTCGTCGGACCGTTCACCGTGCTGCTGAACAGCCCCGACGTCGCCGAGCGTATCGCGCACGTGGGGACCTACATCCGCTTCGAGAACACGCTTCCCGGAGACCTGCGCGAGCTGGCCATCCTGACCGTCGCGCGGGAGTGGAACTGCCAGTTCGAGTGGACGGCCCACCAGCCGATAGGAGAGGGCGAAGGGCTGAGCGCCGCATCGATCGCCGCGGTGCGCGACCGCACGGCGCCGGACGGGCTCGCCGGCGACGAGGCGCTCGTGTTCACGTACGTCAGTTCGCTCCTCGAGAAGGGGCGCGTGCCGGACGACGTCTTCCAGCAGGTGCAGGAGCGGTTCGGCACGCGTACGCTGACCGACCTCACGGCGACCGCGGGCTACTACTCGATGCTCGCGTGCGTGTTGAACGCCGCCGCGGTCACGCCGGACGAGGGCACCCCGCACCTGCTGCCGGACGCGGAGTACTAGGGGAGCGCTTCGCGATGTATTCCGTGGACAGCGAGAAGACACACCCAACCCCGCTCCCTCTCACCCTCGAAACGGCCTACGGTTCGGTAAAGCACGAGAGCCAACCGGCAGACTGGAAGGCAGTTTCGCGCGCCGCGAGAGATGCGAAGGTTGACGAGGCCGTGCGGGAACTCGCAGACGGCTGAGAGCCTGCATCCCGGGCATCCGCCGCGTTGAACCGTAAGCCGTCGCACCCGGCCTGAACACCATGAATCCAACGCCGCCCCGCGTTCGTAGATGAGCTTGGGCGGGGTCTCCCCAGCGGGAGCGGCGTCGGCACGCCCGCGGTACGGGACGGGTATCATCCTCCGCGCAGGTTTCCAGGAGCACCGGCATGCGTTTCTTGTCCGCGAAGGCAGGGCCCTTCTACGTCTGGCAGGTCCCGATACTGATCGCAGTCCTCGTTGGGGCGGGGCTCGCCGCCTATCTCTACGCACCGGAGCGCTCGACGGCCCCGGCGGGAGGTCTCGCCGAGGGCGAGCAGCTCGTGCCCGTGCAGCGTGGCACGCTGACCGACGCCATCGCCACCAGCGGCACCGTGGTGTTCCCAATGCGCGAGGAGGTCTCGTTCTCGGGCGCGGGCGAAGTGGGCGAGGTGCTCGTGGACGTGGGGAGCATCGTGCGCGAAGGGGATGTCCTCGCGCGGCTGGACGATGCGACGGTCGCATCGCTGGAGCGGAACGTGGCGAAGGCCGAGGTGGACCTGCGCGATGCCCGGGAAGCGCTGGCCGACGCGCTCGGCCTGCCGGACGCGTCCGAGATCGCCGCCGCAGGCGATGCGGTGGCGCTCAGCCGTCGTGCTCTCGAGAACGCGCAGGCGGACCTCGAACTCACCCTGAAGAACACGGCCAGGGATGAGGCCGAAGCGCACGACGCCATCCGGGACGCGATGGATGCGGTCCAGGACGCGATGGACGTGGTCGACGACAGGGCGGAGGAGTACGCGGAGACGTTCGTGCAGTGGCTGGGAGTCCCGGGGTCGAGCGTGAACACGGAGCTGGACCCCGCCGAGGTGCTCAGCGGCTGGGAGCTGGACCTGGACGTGCTGTTCGACGACCGCCAGGTGCTGAACCACGAGCTGTCGTGGATGGAGCCGCCCGCCAACGACCCCGCGACGCTGTGGGACGAGCTCGTCGTCTTCCTGTGGAAGACCCTGTACGTCGGCCGGCTGGCGGGGACGTGTCCCGACGGCCCGCCGTTCGAGGGGCGGTGCGCGGAGCACGAGATGGAGGAGGCGTGGACGGCGCTCGAAGACGCCCGCGTTCCGGTCGAAGAGGCGCTGGCGGCGGTGGATGACGCGCGCGCGGAACTGGAGAACACGGAGGCGAAGACCGCGCGCGACGTGCTGTCGGCCGAGGAAGCGGTCGAGAGGGCGGAGAGCGCGCTGGCCGACGACGAGGAAGCGGCCGACGAGCTGACCGTCGAGACCGGATCGCTGGACGTGGAGCTGCTGCGCCGGGAGATCACGGTCGCGGAGCATGCCCTCGCGTCGGCGCAGGAGGACCTCCGGAACGCCGTGCTGACCGCGCCGGTCTCCGGCATCGTCGAGGACGTTTCGATGGAGGCCGGAGACCGCCCTGGCGACCAGAGCGGTCAGGCCGGTCAGCAGGCGGCGTCCGGGTCGATCGTCATCCTGGACCCGTCCATCGTGGAGGTAGACGGCTCCGTGGACGAGATAGACGTGCTCGCGGTGTCGGTGGGGATGCCGGCAGCCGTGAGCCTGACCGCGCTGGAGGGACAGACGCTGACCGGCGAGATCGTGGAGATCGGCGCGGCCTCGTCCGGGACGGGCGTGGTGACCTTCCCGGTGACGGTCCGGCTGGACGTTCCGGTGGGGCTGGCGCTGCGCGACGGGCTCACCGCGGTCTCGGAGATCGTGCTGGCGCGGTACGCCGACGAGTTGCTGATACCGACGTCTGCGGTGACCGGCAGCATCCTCTCGCCAGTGGTGCGCGTGTCGATCGACGGCGCGGTCGAGGAGCGCGGTGTAACGCTGGGACCGAGCGACGACTTCTGGGTCGTGGTGCTGGACGGGCTGTCGGAGGGTGAGCGGGTGGTGATGCCGGAGCCCGCGTCCGCGGCTCAGGGCGGCGGCGGGTTCGGGGCCGTGTTCGGCGGCGGGGCGCGACGCCTGCGCGGCGGCGGTGGAGGCGGATAGCCGTGGCGCGCCTGATAGAAGTGTCCGACCTCCGGAAGACCTACCGCCTGGGCGCGATCGACGTTCCCGTGCTGAACGGCGTGAGCCTCGCCGTTGAGCGCGGCGAGATGGTCTGCATCATGGGGCCGTCCGGCTCCGGCAAGTCGACCCTGATGAACATCATCGGTTGCCTGGACGCGCCGACCTCCGGAAGCTATCGCCTCGAGGGCGAGGAGGTGAGCCGCTGGGGCGACGCGCGGCTGGCGGCGACGCGCAACAGCAAGATCGGGTTCGTGTTCCAGACGTACAACCTGCTGCCGCGCCTCTCCGCGCTGGCCAACGTCGAGCTCGCGTTGCAGTACGGCGACCGGCGGAACGCCCGCGCCCGCTCCCTGCGCGCGCTGGAGTCCGTGGGACTGGGGCACCGCTACAAGCACCGCCCGCTGGAGCTCTCCGGCGGCGAGCAACAGCGCGTCGCGATAGCGCGGGCGCTGGTGAAGGACCCGGCCATCGTGCTCGCGGACGAGCCGACCGGCGCGCTCGACACGCGCTCCAGCGCCGAGATCATGGCCATCCTGCAGCGCCTGAACCGCGACGACGGACTGACCGTTGCCCTGGTGACGCACGAGGCCGACGTGGCGCGGCACACGCGGCGCATCATCTCGCTGCGCGACGGGCTGATCGTGGGGGACGAGCAGGTCGCCGACCCGCTGGTGGCGGAGGGCGTGCCCGCATGACGCCGTTCGCCCTCATCGGAACGGCGTGGTCGTCCATCGGCGGGAACCGGCTGCGGACGGGGCTGACGCTGCTCGGCATCATCATCGGCGTGGCGGCCGTGATCGCGCTCATGTCCATCGGGCGCGGCGCGCAGGAGGACATCACGAGCCGGATCGAATCGCTCGGCTCCAACCTCCTGTACGTGCGGCCGCTCGACGGCGACCTGACCCTGGACGACGCGCTCGCGCTGGTGGACCCGGTCTTCGCGCCGTCCGTCGTGAGTGTCGCGCCCGAGGTATCCACGGGCGGCTCGGTGACGTACCGGTCCACGGAGACGTTCACGCAGGTGACGGGCGTCACGCCGGAGTTCGTGAGCGTGCGGAACTTCGAGGTCGCCTCCGGCGAGTCGATATCGCCCGCGCACGTGCAGAACCGGAAGAATGTGGCGGTACTGGGGTCGCAGACGGCGGAGGACCTGTTCGGGGAGCGTGACCCGGTGGGCGTGGACATCGCGATCTCGGGCATCCGCTTCACGGTGATCGGCGTGCTGGAGAGCAAGGGGGGGACTGCGTTCGGGAACGAGGACAGCCGGGTGCTCGTCCCCCTCACCACGGCGTTCTACCGGCTGAGCGGGGAGCGCACGGCGCAGGGCGACGTCACCGTCTCCCTCATCAACGTCCAGGCGGACGGCGAACGCATAGACGAGGCGCAGCAGGAAGCGGAGACGGTGCTGCGCCTGCGTCACGAGATCACGGACACGGACGACTTCACGGTCGATACGCAGCAGTCGGTGATCGACGCGCTCAGCGAGGCGACGGGCACGCTGACCGTGTTCCTGGGCGCGGTCGCGGGCATCTCGCTCGTCGTCGGGGGCATCGGCATCATGAACATCATGCTGGTGTCGGTGACGGAGCGGACGCGGGAGATAGGCATCCGCAAGGCGCTGGGAGCGAAGCGTCGCGATATCCTCGCGCAGTTCGTGACCGAGGCAGTGATGCTGAGCATCGGCGGCGGTCTGCTGGGCGTCGGCGCAGGCGTCGTGGCCTCCCGGCTGCTGGACGGCTTCACGCTGGCGGGGTCGCAGTTGATCACCGTGTTCAGCGGCGACATCGCGGTGCTGGCGCTTGCGGTGTCAGCGGCGATAGGACTGTTCTTCGGCATCTACCCGGCGGCAAGAGCCGCGCAGCTGCACCCCATAGAGGCGCTGCGGCATGAGTAACGGAGGTCCACGCTGATGGGCGCGAAGGGGTTCATCCTGATGCTGCTGCTGTTCGCGGTCGTGGGAGCGGGCGCGGGCTACGGCGCGGCGCAACTCGTTCCGATGGAAGAGGAAGAGGCCGCGCCCGTGACGGCGGACCTCGTCGCGCCCGGCGCCGGAGGCGGCGATGCGGGTGCAGAGTCAGGGGCCGGCGCGGGAACAGGGCGAGCCCGGCCGACCGGCGGGCAGCCCTCGGTGGACGACGTGCTGGCGGCGTCACTGTCGGACGAGCAGCGCCGGGAGCTGGAGAGCAACCCTGAAGCCGCCGCGATGGCGCGCGCCCAGATCCAGATGGCCATCGACTCCGGCATGATCCCGCCGGAGGTCCTGCAGGAGATGACGGGTGGAGGCATGGTGGACGCCGCACCCGGCGCCACAGGAGAGGAGGGCGCCCGGAACACCGAGCCGCTGGCCGGTGCGGTGGTGTCGTTCGCGGACGGCACGCTCCGCCTGGAGACGCCGGACGGCGAAGCCGCCATCGCCGTGCCCGACGACGCGCCGGTGAACGTGACGAAGACCGCAGCCGACGCGCAGTCCTACCTTGCCGAAGGAGCGGAGGTGTCCGTGGTCGCGCGTCCGTCCGAGTCGGGTGGTGTGGCCGCAGCCGCCGTGATCGTTGGCGGCGCGGTCCCGGGCGCGGGCGGCGGTGGGGGCTTCGGGGGCTTCGCTGTGGTGGTGACGGGGACGATCGCTTCATTCGCGGACGGTGTGCTGACGCTGGAGGCTGAGAACGGCTCCGCGGAGTTCGCCGTCGCGGACGAGACGCCGGTGCGCATCACTGCAACGGCAGCCGAGGCGACTGGCGAGTTGGCTGCGGGCGTTACCGTGACGGCGTTCGTGCAGCGCGAGGCGGACGGCAGTCTGTCTGCGGCGAGCGTGAACGTCGGCGGAGGAGGCTTCGGACGCGGGCTGTTCGGTGGAGGCCAGGGCAGCGGACGTCAGCGTGGCGGCGGCGGGCAGGGCGGCGACGGCGGAGGGTCCGGTGGATGAGACGCTGGACAGCGCCGGCGGGGTGAGCGTTCTGCGGAACGCGGTTCACGGTTCGGCGTGGACGTTCGTCTACGCGCCGGGCGCCGGCTCCAACCTGCGCGACCCGTTCGGGCAGCGGCTCGCGGAGCGGCTGCCGGAGGCGGGCATATCGCTCGTGCGCTTCCAGTTTCCGTACCAGGAGGCGGGCAGCCGCAGGCCGGACAGCCCGGCGAGGCTGCTGGCGACGTGGGGCGACGTGCTCGAGTCGTCGCGCTCGGACGGCGTACGCATCGCCATCGGCGGGAGGTCGCTGGGCGGGCGCTTCGCGTCGATGCTGGCGTCGGAGGATGGAGGGGTGGACGCGCTCGCGCTGTTCGCCTACCCGGTGCACCCGCCGGGCAGGCCGGAGCAGCCGCGGACGGCGCACCTGCCCGGCATCGCGTGTCCGGCGCTATTCTGCTCCGGCACGCGCGACTCCTACGCCACGCCGGAGGAACTGGCTGCCGCAGCCGCGCTCGTCCCGGACGCGCGCGTCCACCTGCTGGACGGCGCGGACCACGGCTTCGCCACGCTCAAGTCGAGCGGGCGCTCGCGGGAAGACGTGTGGGCGGAGGCGGCGGGCGTGCTCGTGGAGTGGTTGGGTGGGTTGTAGGGGGCGGTTTGAAACCGCCCCCTACGACTAGGATGCCAGCGAGAGCACGTCGCAGTCGCGGGGATCGATGTCCGGGCGGAGCGAGTTGAAGACGAGGAAGCGGAACGTGCCGTCCGGGGAGCGCTCGCCGTACTCGACCTCCACCGCGAGCGACGGCGCGCACCAGTGAGAGAAGAGGCTCATGTGCGGCTCCTGGGTGAAGGGGCAGCGGTCGGTGTGGTGCTGGGCGAGCATCCGGTGGAGGAGGCGCTGGTCGCCGCGGGCCGTGCCCGCGCCCGCCGCGCCGGTGAAGCGCAGCCGCCCGTCCTCGAAGACGCCGAGCAGCAGCGAGTCGAACGGCTGCCTGCTGCCACCGAACGTGTAGCCGCCCACGACGAGGTTCATCGTGCGGGCATTCTTGGTGGAGAGCCAGTGGCGCGAGCGCTTGCCGGGCTCGTAGAGGCTGTGCTTGTCCTTCGCGACGATGCCTTGCAGGCCGAGCTGCCGGGCTGCCGCGTACATCGCGACTCCCTCGCCCTCCTCGAAGTGGCAGACGTGGACGGTGGCGTTGGGCCGCAGCGCGTCGTGCAGGCGGGCCTTGCGCTCGTAGAGCGGCAGGTTCAGGAGCGACTCCCCGTCCAGGTGAAGGATGTCGAACACCTCGTAGTTGACGGGCGTCCTGCGTTTGGCGCCCGCTCCGGCGAGCCAGCGTTCTACGACGGCGTAGCGCTGGGGGACGCCCTCGTCGCTGAGCGCCACCAGTTCGCCGTCCAGCACGAGGTTCGCTCCTCCGGCAGCGCCGCGGAGCGCGTCGGCCACGTCCGGGAACGCGTCGGTGATGTCGGCGCCGCCGCGGGTGCGCATGTGCACCTCGCCGCCGCTGACGACGGAGATGGCGCGGATGCCCTCCCATTTGATCTCGTAGAGGCGGTCGGGCGCGTCGGTCGGTTCGGGAGAGGGCGTGGGGACCATCGGCTCGACGAGGCCGAGCGCGAGCGCGGCGCGGTCTCGTCCGGCGGGCGAGGTCGTCGTCACAGCGTCAGGACGCCTTCCGCGTCTTGCCCGCGGCGGGCTGAGCAGGCTCAGCTTCGGCGTCCGGGGCCCCGGCCCGCGCCGCCTCGATGGAGGCGCGCAGCGCTTCCATGAGATCGCGCACCTTGCCCTGCGGGGCCTCCGGCGCGGCGGAGATGGGCGCGCCGGAGCCGAGCTTCGCCTCGATCACCTGCTGGAGCGCGCCGCGGTACTCGTCGCTGTACTCGGCGGGCTGGAACTCGCCGGTGAGCTGGTCGATGAGCATGACCGCCATCTGCAGCTCGGCCTCGCTCAGCTCGACATCGCCCGGCAGGTCGAGTTCGGCGGTGCCGCGGATCTCGTCCGGGTAGTACATCGTCTCCATGATGAGGCCGTCGACGTAGGGGCGGATGAGGCAGAGGTGCTCCTTGTTGCGGAGCGCGACCTTGGCGACGGCGACGCGGTCCGTGGCCTCCAGCGCCTTCTTGAGGAGGGCGAACGGTTTCGCGCCGACCGACTCCGGCTCGATGTAGTAGCTCTTCTCGTAGTGGACGGGGTCGATGGTGGCGATGTCCACGAACCGGAGGATGTCGATGGTGTGGGTGGTCTTGAGCGGGAGGTTGTCGAAGTCCTCCGGCTCCATGACGAGGTACTCGTCGCGGGCGAACTCGAAGCCGCGGACGATCTGGCTGTACTCGACCTCGTCCTCACAGGAGGGGCACCAGCGCCTCTGCTTGAGGCGGGTGTGGCAGGAGTCATGGAGCTGGACGAAACCGATGTCCTTGCTCTCGGTGGCGATATAGAGCTTCATCGGGATGGCGACCATCCCGAAACTTATCGCGCCTTTCCATATCGCACGGGCCATATGCACCCCCGGATCAGGTTCAGTCTAGGTGTGCGGAGCGCGGCGGGTCAACGGGAGAATGGCACGCTGTTTGGGAACCCTCACCCCCGGCCCCTCTCCCGCCAAGCGGGCGAGGGTAGCCCAAGGGATCAGAGTCTCGTGAAGAGGGCGACGAAGCCGCCGGCCATGGTTGCCCAGACGCCCCCGATGAGCACCAGCATGATGTTGAAGCGGGAGTTCATGTCCGATCGGAGGGCCCCGATCTCAGCGCGGAGGTTGGTGTCGACCTGGCGAATCTCCTCGCGGAGGTTGGTGTCGACCTGGCGAACCTCCTCACGGAGGGAGGTCTGGCCCTGCGTGAGGTCGCCGAGGCGTTCGTTGACCTGCTCGTAGGCGCCTTCGAGGCGGCTGATGCGTTCTTCCGGGGCCGGGGTCTGGGTGGTCATGGCGTCACTCCTTTGGATGGTAGCACGCCCGGTCAAGCGGAGTAGAGGGCGTTACGCTTCACGGTAGAGACGACCGCCAGGAACGGGCAACGGGCGGATGTCACATGGGTTACGTGGCACTTGCGCCAAACAGCCAATCCCGTCATCCCCCGTGAAAGCTGGAATCCAGAGTGACCGCCGGGTCACGCGGTGGTGTAGGGCGGAGCCTGTCCGGTGTAGGGGCATCCCCTTGTGGGTGCCCTTGCCCCCGTCATTCCCGTGCTAACGGGAATCCAGAGTGACCGCCAGGTCACGCGGTGGTGAAAGGTGGTGCTGGCTCTCCTATGTGGAACCGGGCGGCTTCGTATCTGTGCTGCCACGGTTCGGGCTGTCCTGAACGAGTTGGCCAGCAATGGCAATCAGTCCCCCAACTCCCACACCGACGAGTGAACTCAACACAATCTGAATGGTGTGGTCGGCATTGCTATCGATTCCATCGGTGAGCAAACCGATTAGCCGATTGCCAAACGTCAAGGTGAGGATGGCCACGAGAGTGGATACCCAAAGGAGGTTGATCCTAACCAAGGCTACTTGTGCTGGCCTGAAGAGGACCAACGCTCCAGTGAGAGTTGCTAGGAGCAACACTGCTCCGACCGGAATCAGCCAGTCATGAGCGTTCGTTCCTGCCTGAATGATTGTACTTGCCTCTGACGCTACACCAGCTTCTGGCATCGCCGTCTCCCTTTTGGTCGGATTGAGGGTGTATCTACCGACCTGACCGTAAGGACAGGTTCAGTTGGCGACCGAATGACTAAGGCCGGCTGTCACCAACCAGCAAGCCGCTAACCGGCCATAGGAAGCGAATCCTCCGGAGTCGGTAAGCCAGCAGATATCGCCGCGCGGGGGAGCAACCGCGCGAAACCCAACGATGGCAGGTTCACCGCGTTCCGTTGGGAAGGCAACGCATCTGAGCCATCGGGGTTAGTCGTTGTTGGTGAGCGGGAGGAGAGAGCGTGCGCCTCTCCCTCGTTGCAGTCATAGCAGCACCAACCAAACGGGCCGGGCTGAAAAGTGTGAGATTCACGGACGCGGTCCTTAGCAACCATAGTGGCTTCTCCTCTCGTTTCACGCCCTTGTTGTACGTAGTCGGCTTGTCGTCTCGTAGGCGTAAATTCAGTACAGGAGTACTGCCTTCCGGCGTGTCAATGGCCTCCTGTCACATTCGGGATTCCTGGACGTCTGACCCACCGTGCGCGGTAGGGCGACTCTCCTCATCCATGTTGCTGTCTGATATGTGACACCACCCCATTTCCCGAACAACCCGCCCCTCCTTACCCTGTCCTCACGGCCCCCCCCCCCACTGCCTCGGCGCACCGCCGGACGCAGGCCGAATCCGCAGAGGAGGTATGTCCCGAAATGTCACACAATGTCCCACCTCAGCGAACGATTGCCCTGTCCCCCCGCCAGGCTGCCGCCCTGCCGTACGTCGCGTCGGAGCCCACGCTCACGCGCGGGGCCCACGCCGCGCAGATCACCCGGCGCACCCTCGCTCGCTGGATGAACGAGCCCGCCTTCCGCGCTGAGCTGGAGCGCATCCGGAACAACATCGCCGACTTCGCCTACTCGGAGCTGGAACAGCGATGAAGAGCAGCATCAGGTCCCTTCCCCTCGATGAGGGAAGGTGGTGATGGGGGTGAACTCATGGCATGTGGGGGCAGGCCGCCTGAGACTGGCGGCGGACGCGTAGAATTGCCTCGCCACGCGGGTACCGCTACGATTGACGACAGGAGACAGCAATGACCATCCAACGCGAGAGACTCTCCAACCGGGTTGATGCCGAACTGGTCGCCGCTCTGCGTGAACTGGCCAGGAGCGACGGACGCCGCTTCAGCGCCGTACTGGAAGACGCTATGCGCGATTACGTGGCTGCGCACATGGAGCGGAAGCCCCGGCCCTCCGTCATGGCCCACTTCAAGACCAGCGTTGAGAAGAACCGCCGGCTGGGTGAGTTGCTCGCCAGATGACTCACGACTTCCCTGCCTTGGTGGAAGTCCTCCTGCTACACGCCTCCCTGATCGACGAGTTCGGCGGCACTCCGGCGGGTCGCCTTCTTCGTAACCGACACCTTCCTGCGCATGAACGGCTGCTTCATCGAATGCGAGACTGACGAGGCGTACGGCTTCTTCATGGGGTTGTTCGAGACCCACTCGTTCAGAATCGCAGCATTGCAGCCTTGGTTGGAGGAACACGTCAAGCCACTCCCCCAATCCTCCTGACCCCTTCCCCTTCGATGGGGAAGGCTGGGATGGGGGTGACCCGCCCACTGTGACACGCGCCCCTTGCGCGGATGTCCGCCTCTGCCGCACGATGGCAGGGCGCGACGTGTAGAGACCGCGCACATAGACCCTGGCGGACAAGCCGCAGGAAGGCCGCTGCCCCCTCAGCGAAAGAGCGAGGGGGCTTTCTGTGTTAACCCTCAGGCCCTGGGTTCCCGCTTTTGCGGGAATGACGAGAGGATAGCGGGAATGACGGGGTGGGGGGGGGTATCCGGGTGAAGAAGGTGGACCGTGGCAGAGGAAGAGGCAGCTGAGTGGGGCGCGGTTTCTGCCTGCGCAGGAACGACAGACCTCACGCGATACGCGAACGACCCGGTCGGGTTCGTGACCGACGTGCTCGGCGCCGCCGGGACGCCGTACTCGAAGCAGGCCGAGATGCTCGAGGCGCTCGTGCACGAGCGGCGGGTCAGCGTCGTGGGTGCGAACGGCTCCGGCAAGGACTGGGCCGCGGGCCGCGCCGTGCTCTGGTGGACGGAGACGCGCCCGGAGAGCAAGGCGATAGTGATGGGCCCGACGCAGCGCCAGGTGGAGGAGATCGTGTGGCAGGAGATGCGCGAGGCGTACGCGGCGGCCGCGGACGTACTGAGCGGCAGGATGCTCAAGTCCGCGTACCGCATCGACGAGGGGCGGTTCGCGCTCGGCTTCTCAACGAACAACGCGCTGAACATCCAGGGCTTTCACTCGGAGCAACTGCTCGTGGTGGTGACGGAGGCGCACGCGATGCCGCAGTTGCACATGGACGCCATCAAGCGGCTGCAGCCGGACCGCCTGCTGCTGGTGGGGAACGCGCTCGCGCGCGACGGCGAGTTCTACGAGTCGCACCACGGCAAGCGGAACCTGTACCACCGGATGGCGATTCCGGCTTTCGACACGCCGAACTTCACGGGGGAGGACGGCGGCAGGCGGGGGATGATCACGCCGGAGTACGTGGAGGAGTATGCGCTCGACTACGGGGAGGACCACCCGCTGTACGCGGCGTCCGTCCTCGCGCAGTTCCCGGACATGCTGGAGGACTCGCTCATCGGTCGCGAGGCAGTGGAGTCGGCGATGGCGCGGTGGGAGGGGGTCGTCGTGGTTCCTGCGGAGCGGGACGTAGGGGCGGTTTTGAAAACCGCCCCTACACCAGGCGGGGTTCCTGCCTCCGCAGGAACGACGGAGGCGGAGCCCGACACGGACGAACGAGACGCCCCCACACCAGGCGAGGTCCCTACCTCCGCAGGAACGACGGAGGCGGAGCCCGACACGGACGAACGAGACGCCCCTACGCCAGGCGAGGTTCCTGCCTCCGCAGGAACGACGGAGGCGGAGCCCGACGAGCCGGTGTACGTCGGTGTGGATGTGGCGCGGTTCGGGTTCGACAAGTCGGCGGTGTGCGTGCGGCAGGGCGGGCGCGTGCTGTCGGTGCGGTCGTTCGAGCGGATGGATACGATGCGGCTGGTGTACGAGGTGCTGGGGACAGTGCGGGAGACGGGAGCGGAAGCGGTGTTCGTGGACGAGGGCGGGGTCGGCGGAGGCGTCGTGGACCGGCTGCGGGAGCTCGGCGCGCCGGTGTACGGCGTGCACTTCGGCGGCGCGGCGCAGCGTCCGACGCGCTTCTTCAACCGTCGCTCCGAGATCTTCTGGGAGCTGCGCAGGCTGTTCGACGTAGAGGGCATCGCCATTCCACGCGACGAGGAGTTAGCCGGTCAGCTGCTGGGGCTGCGGTACGACGTGTCGAGCTCCGGCCAGGTGCGGCTGGAGGGGAAGAAGGAGATGCGGCATCGCGGCATGCCGTCGCCGGACAAGGCGGACGCGCTGGCGCTCGCCTTCCTCGTGCCGCCGTCGTTCGGCATCTGGACGGGCGCGGAGCCGTTCCTGCGCGACGACCCGCCCCCCAGGCCGACACTGGTCGGTCTGGGCTACGACCATCCGCCGCCGTTCCCGGAGGAGGCCGCCGCGTCCACGGGCGAGGAAGGGGAGGACGACGGCGGCTCGGCGAGCCGGTTGCAGGTGTGGTGGTGAGGAGCGGCGAGCGGGAAGAACAACGCTGCGCTGAACGCTATACTCAACAACCCAACCGAGTGCCAGGAGGAGACGGATGCGCGTACCGGTCAGAGGCGGTGAGGTCGAGGTCCAGGAGAGAGGCAGCGGCGACCTCGTCGTCTGCGTCTCCTCGCTGGGACGCGGCATCGAGGACTTCGACGCCCTCGCGGAGGACCTCGTGGCGGCCGGGTACCGGGTCGCCGGGGTCAACCATCGCGGCGTGGGCGACAGCTCCCCCGCCGTCGACGGCCTGACGCTCCGGGACTTCGCGGACGACGTGGCGCGCGCCATCGAGCACATCGGGGGCGCGCCCGCCCATCTCATCGGCCACGCCTACGGCAACCGCATCGTGCGCTGCCTCGCCTCGGACCGACCGGACCTCGCCCGCAGCGTCACGCTCATCGCCCCCGGCGGCCAGTCGCCTCCCGCGCCCGACATCCCTCCCACGCTCATGCGCATATTCGAGCTGGACCGGCCCGCCGAAGATCGCCTCGCCGACGTCCAGCGCGTCTTCTTCGCGCCAGGCCATGACGCCTCCATCTGGCTCGACGGCTGGTCCCCGGCGACCAGGAAGATGCAGTGGGACGCGCGCGACTCCATCCCCTACGCCGAGTGGGGATACGCCGGTTCCGCGCCCGTGCTCGCCATCCAGGGCCTCGACGACCCGATGGCCACGCCGGAGAACGGCTACGTCCTCCGCGAGCAGTTGGGCGCAGACCGCGTCGAGATCGTCGACCTTGCGGACGCCAGCCACGCGCTGCTGCCCGAACAGCCGGAGGCCATCGCCCAGGCCGTGCTCGCGTTCCTCGGCAAGCACTAGCGCCATGGAGCTGACCCTCAGCGTCACCGACCAGTCGCCGATGCGCCGGGGCGAGTCCCCCGCGAGCGCCCTGCGCGACACCGTACAGGTGGCGCAGGCCGCTGAGCGCCTCGGCTACGCCCGCTACTGGGTCGCCGAGCACCACAACACCGGCACTTACGCGGGCACGAGCCCGGAGATACTCGCCGGCCAGATCCTCGCGAACACCTCCCGCATCCGCGTCGGCAGCGGCGGCGTCATGCTCTCGCACTACTCGGCGCTCAAGGTCGCCGAGCAGTTCTCCATCCTGGAGTCGCTCTACCCCGGACGCGTCGACCTGGGCGTCGGCCGAGCGCCCGGCAGCGACCACACCACCATGTTCGCGCTCGCCTACCCCAAGCGCCCCGCCGACATCGAGACGTTCCCGCAGCAGGTCGTCGACCTCATCGGCTACCTGCACGACGGCCTCCAGCCGGACCACCCGTTCGCCGCGGTGAAGGCGCGTCCCGGCCCGCCGTCCGACTCCGCGCCTGAGGTCTGGCTGCTCGGCTCCAGCGACTACTCCGCCAACCTCGCCGCCTACGTCGGCCTGCCGTTCGCCTTCGCCGACTTCTTCGGCCACACCGGCAAGCACGGGCCCGCCGTCGCCGAGATCTACCGGCGCAACTTCCGTGCGTCGCCGCTCTGCCCGGAGCCGCGCGTCAACGTCACCGCGCAGGTCGTCTGCGCCCCGACCGAGGAGGAAGCCCGCTTCCTCGCATCCAGCCGCAACCTCAACCGCGCGCGGCGGGCCATCCAGGCCCAGGGCGGCGAGCCGATGCAGGGCCTCGTCCCGCCGGAGGAGGCGTCGCAGGTCGACCTCGGCCCTGCGGCGGCGGAGTACGTCGCACAGTTCACCGAGGGCTACATAGACGGCGACCCCGCGCAGGTGAAGGAGGCGCTCCTCGCGATGGCCGAGCGCTACGAGACCGCGGACGTGGGCGTCGTCACCATCGCCTACCGTGTGGAAGACCGCATCCGCTCCTACGAGCTCGTCGCCCGGGAGTTCGGGCTCAGCGCGGAGTAGCGCACGCAAAGCCGCGCTGTCGTACCATCCCCCACGACAACCAACCGCCGCACCGACGGCAGGAGACGAGAGGCCATGGGCAGACGGCAGACCATCCACATCCCCGGCGTGCAGCACAACGCGCCCATCCCCTACGGAGCGCGCGTCGGCAACGTCGTCTACAGTTCCGCGATACAGGGCATCAACGCCGACACCGGCGAGCTCTCGGAGGATGTCTACGAGCAGGCGCGGCAGTGCTTCCGCAACATGCACACCTTCCTGCAGCACGCCGGCGCGACGCCGGACGACATCGTGCGCCTCACCTGCTTCCTCGCCGACCTGGGCGACCGCCAGGCGCTCAACGAGCCTTGGCTCGAGCTCTTCCCCGACGAGAACGACCGCCCCTCGCGGCACACGTCCAAGTACGAGCCACCTCCGGGTGGTATGAAGATACAGATCGAGGTCGTTGCCGTCGTCGAGTGAGGCCCCCAACCGAGTACCGCAAGGCGCCGTGGAAGGTCGGCGGCATGGTCATCGTTCCCGGCGACGACATGTTCCACCAGCACTTCAACACCGGCGCGACGCGGGCCCGCTACCTCGCCATCTACAACAGCACCATGGACCTGCACAAGCCGCGCGCCAACCGCGGATGGCCCGCCGACAAGAGCGTGAAGCAGGGCGACTGGCAGATCGAGTACGAAGACGAGGACCCCGTCATCTACGAGACCTGGTGGGCGGGGTGGCTCGCGAGGAGGACAAGAGGATGGACCATGGTTGGTCTGGACGGTCCGTTGCGGCAACGAGTTAAGCTCCAAGTGGGGATGGGCCGATCGGTGCGCGTGCCTGATCGGTCACTCGCCGACATCTGTCGCCGTCCTCGTCGTGCCCTGGTGAGAGTAGGCGTCGTTGTCGGCGCGACCATTGCGGTCGCCTGCCTGGCCGGTTGTGGCGAGTCGGTCAACGAGGTATCGGTCGATACACCAGCGATCGCGCCGCTTTCGATCCCGGAGCGGCTTGAGCCGACGGTCGATGAGGAGGGCGTCGCGCACTATGACCTCATGATAGGCACATCACGCCACGACTACCGGCGGGGAACCCTGACCGACACCTACTCCTACAACGGCATGTCCGTACTCGGCCCCACACTTCATCTCAGGACCGGCGACACAGTGGCCATCAGCGTCACCAACGAGCTCAACG
>DAOUJA010000037.1:0-1669 GCA_034423175.1 Dehalococcoidia bacterium | reverse complement strand
CACCGGCGCGGCCCCGGAGGAGGAGCAGGCCATGCTCGACGCCTTCGACAGCGTGCTCACGGCGATGGCCTACGCCGCCGCGGGACTAGCCGTCTTCGCCATCGCCTGGGCGGGTTTCGTCCTGATGGCCGAGGGGAGCGAGGAGCGCGGCGGGGGACGGGCCAAGTCCGCCGTCGTCCTGGCGGTGGTCGGCCTGGTCCTGGTGCTGTCGGCCAAGGGCATCGCCGCCCTGTTGAAGCACGGACTCCTCCCATCCATCCCAACCCCATAGAGATAAGGAATCTACCGAGTTGAAGAAGCTATTTGACCGAATCACGAAGCGAGGACCGGGGAACACACAGGGAGACCTCATCACTCCGCAGGAATTGCCGGAAGGAGCGGTCGAGCCGTCCCCTCCCAAGCTCCCGCCCGAGCTGCCCCTCTTTTTCATGCTCTCGCATCTGGAAGACGACGGCCCCATCCGCCTGGACGGGGTGAAGCTGGGCGTGTGCGAAGTGATGGGCCTTGAGATCGACGAGCCGAAGCTGGGGGCCTTCGCTGGTGCGCTCAACGCCCTGGACTTCCCGGCGCAGCTGCTCATAAGGCAGCACCCACCGCGTCTGCGGGGGCTGCGGGAGAAGCTGCACGAGGCCCAGCCGGAGAACCTGCCCCCGCAGACCAGAGCCGCCGCCGAGTCCCTTGGACGCCTCCTGACCGACCTTGAGAACCGCGACGGCATCCTCGACCGGCGCTTCTACGCCGTTTGCGAGCACGCCCGCATCGACGACCTGCGCGGCCTGCTGGCGCGGGCCGGGCTCTCCGTCCATCCCCTGAGAGGCCGGCAGCTTCGCATGTTCCTGGTGGCCGCCGCCCTGGGAGGCTCCCCCACCGAGTTCGACGAGGAAGCGACCGTCGAGGTGGAGGTGCGACGCCGGGAGATGCGCGTCGGAGACCGCCTCGTCCGCTCCCTGCACCTGGGCAAGTGGCCCCGGTCGCTGGCACCCGGCTTCCTGCAAGGGCTGATGGCGGCAGGAGCGCCGATGGACCTGTCCGTCCACGTCGGCCCCATACCGGCGGAGCAGGCGGCGAGGACGCTGGAGTGGCAGAAGGTCCGCTTCGAGTCGGCGCAGAGCCTGTCGCTGAAGCGCGGGCGCACGATGTCCCCGGAGGCGGAGATCGCCCTGGAGGACATCACCCGGCTCAGGGACGAGGTGCAGCGCGGGCGGGAGAGGCTGTTTCACACGTCGCTGTCCGTGACCCTGCACGCCAAGGACGAGGCGTCGCTGAAGGAGATGACGCAAAGGGCGAAGGCCCACTTCGCCGCCACCCTGGGCAAGCTGGACAACCTGGCCTTCCGCCAGCGGGAGGGGCTGCTTTCGACGCTGCCCCTGGCCCTGAACGCCGTCGTCGAGTGGCGCAGCCTGGACACCTCCAGCATATCCCGCCTCTTCCCCTTCTCGCCGCCGGACCTGGACACACGGAGCGGCACCCTCTACGGCATCGACATGCGGGCCTGCTCCCCGGTCGTCTACGACCCCTGGGACGGCACGCATCTGAACGCCAACACGGCGGTGTTGGCACGCTCCGGCTCAGGCAAGAGCTTCGCAACCAAGCTGGGAGTTCTCAGGGGCCTGTGCCGGGGCGTGACCGCCTACGTCATCGACCCGGAGGGCGAGTACGCGGACATGGC
>DAOUJA010000036.1:0-1544 GCA_034423175.1 Dehalococcoidia bacterium | reverse complement strand
CGGTGGTCGGGCGTCACGCTCTACGCTGACGACGACACCGACGGTATAGAGGGCGCCAGGAGGCTCCGTCGCGGGCTCGTGAGGCATGACCTGGAGCTCGGGGTCTACAGGCTCGGTGGGTCCCACAACGACCCGGCCGACTTCGCGGAGGACAACCCGCTGTCCGACGTCGACCTGGACCTGGCCCGCGAGTTCGCCGCAGACCTCGAGTTGGAGGGCCTGCCGCGCTGGGAGGCCGCGAGGCTCGCGATGATGACGGTCGGATCTCCTGCTGCCGATACCCGCACTGAACAACCGGTCAGCCACTGAGAGGGAGAAAGATGACACTCGAGGACGAACGAGTCGAGCTGGAATGGGACGAGAGAGACCAGGTCGTCGAGGCCGCCAGGTGGTTCCGCGAGGACCCCGACAGCATGGACGCCTGGCGCGCGCTCACGGACGCAGTCGAGGCAACCAGGCCCAACCGGGCCGATCCGCTGGCCGAGGCGATCGACCGCTTCACCAACCTCAGGGAGGAGAAGGCCAACCCGGAGACGATGGCGCAGGCGTTCATAGACCTCCAGGTCCGTCTCAACGCCGCAAAGCCGCTGCAGGTGTTCAGCCTCGAGAACCCCGATCCGCCGCCGGTCGTCTGGCTGGTCAACGGATGGCTGCTGTGGGGACGCGCCGCGCTGCTGGCGGGAGACGGCGGACTGGGCAAGAGCAGGCTGGCGCTGAGACTCGCGGCCGGCATAGCATCCGGCGAGACAGACTGGCTGGAGGGCATCTCCACCGCGGAGGACGCGAAGAGACGCCTCCTCGAACACATGGACCCCGCCAACGTCGTGATCGCCTCCTGGGAGGACGACCTCGACGAGTTCGACAGGAGACTGGCGGCCATCGGCAGGCACCAGGCCACCGGCGGACGGGTCAAGTTCGTCGATATGGCCGACCACGGACCGCTGTGGGCTCCCCTGCGCAGCGCGCACGTGTCCAGCCTCGCGTCACTGACGCTGGCAGGTGAGAAGCTGCGCGGCTACGCCGAGAGCGTCGACGCCAGGCTGCTGGTGATCGATCCGCTGGCGGCCGCCTATGCCGCGGACGAGAACGTACGCGGTCTCGTGAGAGCATTCATAAGCAGCTGGGACGCCTGGGGACGACGGACAGGCTGCGCGGTGCTGATGATCGGTCACACGCCCAAAACGCAGTCTCCGACGTCGGGCAGCACCGACTGGCGCAACGCGGTGCGCAACCTCTGGAGCATGGAGTACGAGTACCCTCCGAACGCGAAGGCCAGGGAGATGAGCGAGGACAGGGCCGTGCTCCTGCTCGAGTGCGAGAAGAGGAACTACGGGCCGAAGCCGCCGAACATATACCTCGATCGTGAGAACGGTGTGCTGACCGAACGGAGGCCGCCGGACTGGGCCGCTGAGCAGGCCCCACTGCCCGTTGCCAACAACGGCGCGCGCAACTACGACGACGCGGTCTAGGGAGACGGGCCTTGGGTCTTTCCGACATCATCACCGGCTGGATCAGGGAGTTCGTGCCACTCGCGCACTCCTACA